>PBGP02000002.1 GCA_002720095.2 Methanobacteriota archaeon | reverse complement strand
GAGCACACCTCGTCCCTCACCCGAAGGCTGCGGACTTGTCGGTTTCCCTTCGGCTTCGCGGTTCTACCGCTTAACCTCGCCGTTGATCAAGACTCCCAGGGGCATTTTTCGAAACGCACGATGAAACGCTGCTAGTAATAAATTACATTATCGCTTTAACGCCTCATCAGCCTGTACCCATCTAGTTTCAGGTTCTTTTCACATCCCGTCAAGGATACTTTTCAGCTTTCACTCACGCTACTTGTAAACTATCGGTCTCGAGTTGTATTTAGGATTGGAAGTATCTGCCTCCCATATTCACGCGCGATATCCGACGCACGCTACTCTTTTTACGTCACATGTCCATATCTACTACGAGTACGGGACTTTCACCCTCTATGGATGCGCCGTTCCAGGCGACTTCCTCTTCGTAGACTTAGGCGAAGACGTAACCACATCTCCCTCAGTTTCCAGTTGGGATTCGGCTTGTCCTATTCCGTTTTCGTTCGCCACTACTTACGGAATCTCATTGATTTCTTTTCCTCCCCCTACTAAGATGCTTCAATTCGGGGGGTTCCCTTTCGCTATTGCGAATGAACTCTAGGTTCGGGAGGTCCCATTAGGTGATCTGCGGATCAAAGGTATTCATGCACCTACCCGCAGCTTATCGCAGCTTGTCACGACCTTCATCGGCACTCGAGCCGAGCCATTCTCTAGATGGGGTGTAGCATCACAAATAATACACGACAATACGCCGTGCATACCCATCGGTGTCCAGACATGCCAATAATCGACCTCAAGCAAGAACCCATTCCCTTCCGAATGGACTCTTTCGGTCGCTTCCCCCTACATGTTATACATGTAAGGGTGCACTATTACTTGTCAAGCATCGTTGCCACCGACCATCCCTATATGAATGATTCGGGTTTTGAAATACTATTTTAGGCCCCAGTACAACGTTTTTTGAATTGAATCACATTAGGACTAGTCTACTGAGATTTGACTTTATAATTTCATCGTCTGGAGAATCATCGATTGCTTGAGTAAGTAGTTTTTTTGCCCCCTCAAAATCTCCTTTAGATTCTAATAAAACTGCTTTTCCATTCAATACGTACGCAGAATGGCCATCTCTTTCTATTAGAGCGTCAAATACGATTAGTGACTTTTCATAGAATGCAGTTCTATGCAAAGCTACTGCTAAGTTGTATAAAATTTCCGACCTCTGACCTTCAATTTGTGCTGCTTGTCTCAATGCAAATATTGCAGCCTCGAATTGACTATCCACCAATGCTTTTTCGGTACCATCACCAGATTCAAATACCTGAATAGCTTTTTGCAACAAAGCTAAACCATAATTATTCAATGCTGCAGCACCGCCTTGACCAGTTCTTGCAACTTGATGAAATTTATATGATGCCAGTTCCCAATTCTCTGAACCCATGGCTAAAAAGCCTTCATTGACTGCAGAAATTAAATCGTGATCTGATAGACCATCAACTGCAAGAGCTTTCAATGGATGAAGTTCAGGTTCAGCTGCCGCTTCCATTTGCATCGGGTTAAATAGGCTATCTGTAGAATTATAATCTACTAAATTATCTAAGTCTACATGAATTTCAGTCGTTAATTCTTCTTCTGAAAAATCATGAATGATTATATCTGAATCGATTTTATTGGATTCTAATTCGTCTGTAAAGGCACTATCTGGTTCTGTCTCTTGATTCTGAATTGAATAATTGCTAAGTTGTTGAGGTTCTTCATCTGAAGACTTGTACTCAGGTTTTTTTACTTCACTTTCCATTTCATCTTCAATACTTGATTCTAATTCCAAAACGGAGTGCTTCAATTCAATACTTGATTCCTCTTTAGGTAAATCTTGAGTTCCTTCTTCAAGTGATATTTCAATATTGCTCGATTTAAAAAACATAGAATGGCTACCAACACCGAAAGGTAGTGTAGATTTCATACTCACAGAATCTCCTCCCATTCCAAATGGTAATGTTGAGGATGGTTTTTCAATTTCATTCTCTTCGGGTTTTGAATCAGGAATTACTCCGACACTTGTTTCCAAAAACTCTTTCATACCTGGGATTGGATCGTCTTTTAGCTGTTCTTCATTTTCTTCTGAGATGATTTTTTGATGAATGTTACTTCCACAGCCTGGGCAAAAATCTCCAGATAAAAACGCCAAACCACAAACTGTACATTCTTGCATCTTATCATTCATTGCTAACTCTTTTAGCACTTAGATACTACGCACAAATGTTAGGATTCTGCAGATTTTAGGAATTATTCTTCCTGATCGGGAAGTATTTTGTTGATTGTTAATTTTACAGTAGACAATATCTCTTTTGAATCATCATCAACTAATGCTTCTGCTGGAGATTTACCTTTACTTCTTCCTCTTGAGTATTGAATAGCAATTCCAATTGAAGTAATTACTAAAAGTATACCTTTCCACATCAGAGCTCCATCTTCACCCCCGACAACATATACTAATATCATATAAAACGATACAATGAAAGTAGTTAGTATCATTACAGGGAATCCTGCCTTAAAAAATTCATTGAATGATATAGGGTATCCTGCTTCTTCTGCAATTCCAGCTGTGACTACATTTGCTGATGCCCCAATTAGAGTACCATTACCTCCTAAACAAGCACCAAAAGCCAATGCCCAAATTAATGGTCCTAAATCTAGATTTAAGTCCAAAGAAATTGTAAAAACTATTGGAATCATAGTAGCAGTGTACGGTATATTATCTATAAAAGCAGAAACTATTGCAGAAACCCATAGGAGTATTAATACTGCGGCAGCCATACGATATTCTACGCTGAAAAATTCAATTGATTTTATAACATAGTTTCCTATGTAATCTATTACACCCATATATTGTAAGGAATGCACTAACACAAATAATCCAGCGAAGAAGAGGAGAGTTGTCCATTCAACTTCCTCCAAGGATTTCTCTAAATCGTGTCTCGATGTTACTAGTAGCATTATTACTGCACCGCCTAATGCCACCCAAGATACGGGTAAATGTATAACTGGATGTAAAAAGAATCCTAAAATCACAAGGGTAAGTATAGTACCACTAATTTTTAATCCATTAACGTCTTTGATTGCATAAGTTTTTTCTAATTGTGAAATATCTGTGTTTTTTCCGCCGCTGAATTCGTCCTTGTATAGCCAACGAATGAGCATTAAAGATGGTACTACCGTCATGAAAATACCTGGAGCCATCTCAATAATGAAATCGTTGAATGTAACTCCTTGGTCTGCTAAACCAGCAATATCTGGATTTTTGTTACTGGAAATTGCTGAGGGTGACATTGCAGAACCAATCATAATATTAGGAGGGTCACCAATCATTGTTGCAGCCCCACCTATGTTTGAAAATATCACTTCAGAAATTAAAATTGGAATTGGATTCAAATCTAATACCTTGGCGATCTGAATCGTAACTGGTGTAAGTAACAACATTGTTGTAACATTATCGAGAAACGCTGAAAGTACAGCAGTTACAGTACATAATATTAGCACTAATGACCAAATTTGCCCTCCGCTTTGTTTGTAGGCTTGAACAGCAAACCATTCAAAAACTCCAGTATGCGAAATAACACCTACCATTACCATCATCCCTAGCAAAAGACCTATGGTTTCCCAATCTATCATTGTAGTAACAGCTTTTAGGCTTAGTGCTGGTTCAACTGTGTAATAGTTTAGAGCTACAACGGCAATTAAACCACCTAAGGCTGCGGCCAAAGTACGGTGAACTACTTCAGTAATTATCAATGCATAAACAAATAGTAAAATTATCAATCCAACATATACGGCTTGATTTTCAAAACCATCTTTGATATTTAATTCAACATGGACGTCTGATGAACCACCTGCAGCATGCGTTGTGTTAATCAAAATCATTGAACCAACAAAAACCAGTAAAAGTAATCCTATAATTTGTGATGGGTGTCTCTTACCGTAGTACAGTTTATCTCGCATAATCACCGTAAATACATGTTGTTTTTGAGCATTGCTTAGAAAATATCTACTATGGGTAAAAAAATTATTTTTTAATTAGTATCGCAATATTCCCGATTTGGGTCACAACCTCAGAATTAGATAATTTAGCAAGTTCAAACCAGTAAGATTTTCTAGATTCAGAATCGAGTACCCCTTTATTAGCCTTTAATTTAACTAATTTTTTATTGTTCATTTGATCTTTAATTTCCGAAACAATCTTATCAACAGTACTATTGTGACCAATTCTAATAGTAACTTTCAAATCTTGAATTTCTACTTTTAAATTTTTTTTACTCATTTCTTACACCCAAATTCATTCTTTTGGTATTGCCGCACGCATAGCATGTTAAACATCTTATTTTCTTCCTTATTCGAATTCTTGAATTCACACTTGGAAACAGCATAATTTTACATTTTCTACAAAATCTGTTCTTAATATTGTTTGGCAAACCGATATTATGACGTGTAGATATTTTCCATATCTGTTTTGATGCATTTACTCTAATCATCTCATTAAGACGAGGCTTTTCTAAAAAGGATTCAAGATATGCTTGAGCCTCAAAAGCTTTTTTTTTACGATTGTATTTTTTAATTCGTCTTACCATCTTTACACCAACAAATTGATTATTGAATTAGTCACTGAATCAATATCTCTGTCTCCATTGACAATTTTCAAAATTCCTAGTTGAGAGTAAAAATCTGACAAAGAAGCGGTTTGTTGGTGGTAGGCCTCCAATCTCGACCTCACTGTTGATTCTGTATCATCTTTCCTTTGTACTAAACGAGATTTCAGTTCATCTGGTGCAGGCCTAAACTTTACATGATATATTTCACCTGTCTGGGGGTCCATTCTTCTTCCAACAATTCTTTCGATGATTTTATCATCTGGAACTTGAATTGATATCACCATAGAAAGTTCAGTGATTCTAGCTAATGATTCTGCTTGTGAAATTGTTCTCGGGAAACCATCAAAAAGAACTCCATTCTTAGCATCATCCTCTTTTAATCTCTCANTTATTAATGAGATTATCAANTCATCTGGAACCAGTTTTCCGGCCTCCATATATCCTTTTGCCTCTAATCCTAGTTCTGTGCCATTAGCCAAAGCAGCCCTTAGCATATCTCCTGTTGAAACCTGAGGTAAACCAGTTTTTTCCATAATTGCTGCTGCTTGAGTTCCCTTGCCTGCACCGGGTGGCCCAAATAAAACAATACTACTCATGAGACACCGGAGAAGGAGGTTACTTTTCACCCTAACCCAAAATTAATTTCTAATTATCTTGTGTAATTAATACATTCATTAATCAAAATCATATGCTCTTTAGCAAAACTCATATCGGAGTGATGTATCTCTACCATTGAGTATCTAGATTTCAAATAAACCATTGGAAATCGATGTTCACCATTTTGATTTCTTACAATTTTTAACCAATCCCTAACCTCTAAATAATGACTATTAAATCTTCTAATTATTGTTTTCCTAGGATACAGAGTCAAATTCTGAAATAATATATATCTATCAGTAAAAACTATTGAGCATTTGAAAATATATGAGTTCGCNGGTATTGAAAAACAAAATATCATAAAAATACCAAGTAATATTATCCCTATTGCATTCTCTGGGGAAGACAGAGATACAAAAAAAGCAAATAATAAAATGAATAAGGAGAGTAAGAAAAATAATTTCCTGAANAGTTTATTTCTGGTATAAATCATTTTAATTCCTTCCGGTTTTTCAATCAAAACCAAGTTTTGCTTTAATAATTCAGGAACATTAGGCCTATCCAGACTTTTATTCATATTATTCCTCCAACCATCAATCCAATATGAATAAAAACTAAGAATACTATTAAATCAGCAACAATGTATTCAAAATAAGACCGNTATTTACCTAAAACAGTCCATTCTGTCCCTTTAAATACAACGGACTTAAGATCTTGTTTCTTATCAACTCCGATATAAACTTCATTATTTTTATCAATAATTAATTCACCAATTACAAATACTGGATCTCCTTCGTCTATACTCCAATCTATTTTTCGATAAAATCCATTAGAATATACACTAGTAGGTTCGCCAAAATCAAAATTCTTTCTAGGCATTCTTACCTTAATTCCTTTTGTCCCATCATTTAGGATAAATTCAAATTCGTGATTGGGGTCCCAAGAATCTTTCCTTGTTTTTGCTAGAGTTCTGAATATTGGCCAATTATCAGGATTTTTTATCCCCCCTATACTCTCATCTGTTCTACCTGCTATGTAATGTTTAAAATCACCCTTACTAGTGCTTAAAGCAACCCCCGCTACTTCTATTCTTCCAACCGGAGCAGCTCTAATTGTTGAAGTTGGAACATCATTAATTAATGTCTGTAAACTCTTTTTCTTGATAAAGGCACCAAATGTTGACATGATTGATTCTCTTAAGTGTACTAATTTACCAATCAATACCCAAGGTCCAAAAGTTACAGTAAATAAAGCTAAAAAACATGAAATCCATTCAAGGTCATCCATCCTATTGTTCATGAATTGTTCTAATCCCAAACCATCCATAGAGAATATATCAAAAAGTAATAAATCCAAACATAAAAAGGTGTAACCAAAAGAGAAAATCCATGGAGATATTACCCCTCCCATTAACGAGTGCAATTTTGTAGGATGTTCTGGAATAACTTCCCCCTCTTCATATTTATCAAGTCCAGGATTTGATTGTACAAAGTCCCAAGAGTCATACATAACCCATCCATCTTTGGAAAGTGTTGGATTTTCAAAATTCTGATTTCTTAATTTTGAATTTTTAGCACTTGTAGGCGTTGGCGTCAACTTCAATAATAAATAACCAGATATGCCTCCAATAAAAACCCATGAAACCCAGTCAAAAGGCATTACAAAGCGCGCATCTTTCCCTATGATTCCCATTGAATATACGTGATATGAGTCTCCCTCATTAAATAAAACAACACTTGCATTTAATATTTCACCTTCACACATTAAAGATTTTTCATTCCAAGGATAAGATAAGATAATATCATCCGGGTTTCCATAGAAGATGGTTATATTTTTCCCCCCTGAGGAAATTGCATTGATTTCGATATTTTCAGGCTCATCAAGTATTGCAGTACTTCGATATTCTTTTTCACATTGGTTAACTACAAACGGTGAACTTAAAAAAGTGATATTCTCATATTTAATATCTGGAATATTTACCCAAGGAACGTCTATTATTTTCTTCCACTCCCTCTCTTCTTCAATAGTAGGTAAATTTTCCGTAAGATCTGAATTATGATTGAAAATTGGATTCCATTCTAAAAGAGATAGTAAACTCAAAATACATAATGAGTATAGTAAAATTACTAAAAAACTTCTACCCTTATGTTGAAAGGACGAAAGAGAAATCAATGGTGATGATTTCTTTGACACCATTCAATCACCTTTTAGGATTCTCTTTCAACCAATTATGTCCATAATGAATCCACTGTTCCATAGTCCAACCTGGTGGAATTCCTTCCGGAGGGATTGGAGGAGGGGCTACTATTGTAGAAGGTAATTGAGGAGAGTTTGGAGTTTGGGATATTAATTGCGATTGACTCCGTTGAACATTATTTAAAGAAGGAAGTTTTGGCTTACTTTGGTTTAATGCTGCTTCAATTTCACTCTTATCCACTCCTCCAGAAATTAGACCACTATCAAATTCCTCTGCTTTCATCATAATTTCAAGTCTTTGTTCTGAACTATTTACTATTGANACATCATCTATTCGATTACTATTNTCATCAAATTTTTTTGATTTGAAAAATATNACTACTAACAAAATAATTATAGATATTATAANTCCTATTTGATAATTTTTTGACAATCCTAAAAAAGGTTGATTCTTTTGCTCANCTTCAGGTGAAGTAACCCTTAATTGGAAACTATTAATGTCTGTTATAGAATCCTCAGCTGTAGTGGTTAATTCTGAAATCAGATTAAATTCAACTACAGAACCTCCATCAGTGGGTGCTTTAATTTTACAATTAAATGTCTCATAAGAGTCTGCAAGTATGATTCTGNTGCTATCAAGACATTCAATTACAAATGCAGAATCTTTAGGTGAAAAGTCAATTTCTAATTTAGCATCATAGTTACCTTTATTGCTTGCTTTAATGAATAAATCTATTTCAGAGCCTGGAGATATTTCTAATAAGTTTGCGCTCGGTAGAGAATTCCCTTCTGAATTTACCAATTCAATAGAAATTATCGATGATGCTTTAACAGTAGCATTAATTTCTAAGTTCGTATAATATAGATTTCCACTAGGTAATTCAGAAATAGCCATAATTATTATTTTTTCTTCGGAATTAACTGCAACTTCTGGCTCAGTCTGTAAATAGATATTAATGATCTTTTTTTCTGAAGGTCTTACCACATTAGGCGTATTACTCAAAAATGCAGACCAACCTTCNGGAGTTATTATTTTAGTGTCAGCATCTTTGAAACTAGATGAAGTTGGCCATTCAAGTATTAAATCTACATTTCCAGAATTTTGAATAGTTATTGTGCAAACTGTATCCTTTCCAGAAACTCCCACGCANTCTTCTGTAAAATCTACTATTTCTAAATTTGGCAGCTCATCTAAAATTAATCTCGTAGTATTTANAGTGTATGAAAAGGGTGATGTTTGTACTTTAATCTCTATATCATTATAATCCCCAATTTCAGCATTATTAGGTACAATAATTTCTACGATAACAGTCATTGTTGATGCTACATCTACTGAAAAACCTTCACTAATCAAAATTCCATTATCANAAAAATATGCTCTAGTACTCCAATCTGGTTCTGTTCCATCAACTNTAAGTTCTAAATCCAATTGAACATTTCCTATATTCTCTATTTCTAAATATAGATTAAGCATTTCAGATGGTTTGACAATTATACTCGGGTTTGAAAAAGAAGGTAAAATTTGATTACCATCAGAATCTTTCAAGATTGTCACATATGATTCAAGTGCGCCAACACTTACATTCATAATTATCGTCTTTCCTTCAATCGTACCATCAAGATCAGTTACAAAACAATTCAATTGTTCTATTTCGCCTAAATATGGTGAACCACTGATTACTTTGGGAACTCTTATCATCACATCCGTAATTAATTGTTGACCTTGACTCATTTGTTCCAATTGATATACATTTGATAATGAATCCCTACCTACTCTTATTTCCCAATTTGATTCTGATGTACAATTCATTTGGAAAACAGCTGGGGAATTTCCAATATTCTTTATCCCGTGAGAAAATTTAACCCACTCTCCAGGAACGCCAGTTTCTAAACCAGTTCCTGCTAAAACCACCTCTACATCGGCAATTGGATTAATTATCACATTAAACTTTAAAGAATCAGTAACAAGAGGATTATTAACATATGATGACACCACCTCAATTACAATAGTTTCTGCAGATGCATAAAACTTAGAAGCACCTGATAAATCTGCATCTAGATTTTCTAAAGTTAACTTAAATTCTATTGTAGCACCATTTTCACCATCTGGAGGCATTGTGATAATTGTATCACTCAAATTTATTCCATAATCCCAGTCATCCGAGGTTGCTGTTGTATAATCTGGATTTACTGTATCAACAGCACGAATGGATAAAACGCTGAACTGAACTGTTTGTTCATCAGTTCCTTTATGATTTAGTCTAAAATTCAGATCTATACTAGTTTGATTTAATGGATTTAGAAAATATTCTCTGGAGTTATCAACGTTTCCTTCATTAGAAATCATTTCCAGCAGNATACCTTCTGCTGCAACAATGAAACTCAAGTTGAAAACATTATTATTCTCGTTGAGTTCGTTAATTTCATTATTTAAATCGACAATCAATTGTAATTCATGAACTCCCGTTGTAGTAAATTTATGAGGAAATTGAATACTATCTAATTGTCCACTAGACAATGGAGGTCTAGTTTCTGAAATTATTACATCACCTGTGGTTAAATCTGTGATACTGACATCATAGGAAGATGTTCCTAGATTCGCTTGATTTGCCCAGCTACCACGAACTAAAACAACTGAATTAACCATAGGAGTTGATTCACTAATCCACAAGCTGTCTGGAATTGTGGATAAATCACTAGANGAGTCCTCTTCACCAAAACCAGTGACAACTAGAGAGAACGGTTGTGAAGTTCCACCACGATGATGAACTTGAATTTGCCAAACCCCGTTAGTAGGTGTCGAAGGGAGTATTCTAATTCTTTCTACATTATTTACATCATCTGAAATATTTGTTGTTACAGAGATTCCATTTAAGAAATCATTTCCNAAGTATGTCGTACCATTAGGTGCGATAACTATAAGATCTAAATTATTTAATAATTTAGAAGAATTTTGAAATGAACTAGCNGAAATATCTTCATCATTCCAAGCCAATGTTACTTCTAGTCCTTTAGAAATATCTAAATCATAAGCATAAACAAACATTCTTCCAGGTTCTAATGTCTGTGATTGATCATACCACGTGCTTAACTCTGTACCCGAATACATTGGATATAATGAGTTCTCTAGGTTTAATTTACCCCATCCTTCTAGTTCATTAGGTACATTTCGGACACCCAGATCTTCTGCACCATGAACTAGAATTGCTTTGATTAAATCACTACTTGGTGAAGATAGCCCTAATTCCTCTCTAAGGTATTGTCTTGTCAATACTGCTGCACCTGTCACGACAGGTGTTGCTTGACTAGCNCCAGANAAAGAGGTGTGCAGGGATGTAGACCCATCTGAATGAAAAGCTGTGGAACAATCTGTTCCCATAGAGTTAGATGCTTCTTCTGCTCTAGATGAGCAAATATTTTCTCCTGGAGCGACAAGATCGGGTTTTATTCTTCCATCATCCGTTGGACCTTGACCTGAAAATAATGCTACAGTCGGTTCAGATGAGTCTGTAGATGCTCCTACTGAAATTGCATTCTTGGAAGTTGATGGGGCTGCAACAGTATTCATTCCATTTGATCCNTTATTGCCTGCTGAATAAATTGCTGTAAAATCTCTATTATCCCATAAGAACCTATCAGCGCTTTGACTGTCTCCATTGTATTTTCCTCCAGCGTTCTCAGATACCCAACTTGTCGATTGAAATCTTGCCTGTTTGTTGTACGCATCATCCATTACATCATATATTGAACCAATTCTAGCTATTACACCTTGCTGATTATGTTCAAGTTGGTACATCTGCAACGTTGCCTCAGGAGCTATTCCTTTGGCTTCAGCTTCGCCACTACCATCTCCTAGAATTGTTCCTACAACATGAGTGCCATGCCCAGATATAGAATCAGAACCGTCATTATCTAACCCAAAGCTGTTCTGGACTGCGATAACCTGACTAGCATAGTCGCTGTGATCAATATCTAATCCGGTATCAACCACTGAGACTACTTCACCAGAACCATCTAAACCAGAATTCCAATTATCAATTGTAGATGTTACACCCGATTGATCAGCTGCCTGAGCATTAGTTAATATCGAGCTATAACTCGGTTCAATCCAGATAATTCTGTCATCCGCCAAAAGCCTTTCAATCTCNAATTCTCTACTTGTATCTAAGTTAATTATACAATCGGTATATCCACAAGAAATTACTTCGTATTTCTCATTAACTAGTTCTAGAAATAACTCCTCCTTTTCCTCNGNTTTTAAATCCATGGATAAAACTNCCAGTACNGGGATCATGTCATCTTGAAACCAGTTATTCAATTGTGGGTGTAATTTCCATCCTGGTGAAAAATTTTCTAACCAGCGGACTTTTGAGTGACTTTTCATACCTTTGATAAGTTCTGGTGTTCCTTCCATTTTGACTATCCATGTATTTGTTGATATTCTNTTGAGAGGTTTAAATTTAAATTCTTCGCTGAGGNCGACAATATGCGATCCATTATTTGAGCTTAATTGAACTATCGCAAGCTTNGTGTCATATGGAAATTCAAAAAAAGGTACCGGNGAAGGTTCTGACAAAGGATCAAAATCTCCATATGGTGATGGAATAATGTTTTTACTAACTGAAAAAGTAGTTTCTTTAGTAATTAATGGTGATGAGTGCTTCCAATTTTTTGATGCTGATGAAGCCCATCCATTATCATTATTAACAAATTCAATNTCAAAATTGTTGTGTGGAACTAAAGATAAAAAAAATAATGTGACCAGAAGAGAACTAATCAATTTTCCATTCATTCCAATCAACACTCCNTGTAGGCCGTAGATATAGATGCTATTTCGATTTGTTCATTCAAATTATACCATAATAAGCTGAAATTGCGGAATCGGTTTTTTCAACAGAAATTTTCCAATCACGTTCGATTCCCATTAGTGCCCTTATTGCATCGATATTTTCCGGAATTACATCACTCTCCTGATGAATTGCCTGAAAATAGTATAAAGTATCATCAATAAGACTTACCCCGTCCTCCCAAACAAAAATCTCGTGTAAATCCCCCCATTTCCTCCCAATATCTCTAGCTAACTCCATTACTTCGGCAGTAGATGTTATATTAGTTTTATTTCCATTCATCACGATTACACGTGGTGTATCCCTCCATAAATTCAAAACTTTATCTGTAGTAAGTCCGTGCTTGGCTGGTAATTCAACAGTTATTGCATGTAGATGCATTATTGTTGTAGGAACTGCAACTGCCAAACTAGTAATTTTAATATCTTGATTTACTGTCATTAAATCNGGTCCGTGATGACTAGGTACTTTCAAAACAGGTTTAATAGCATTAATCGGACCTTTTGAAGAATCTCCAGGGTCTGCTGCTCTTCTAATCATTACTGAATTAACAGAAATATTACCCTTTGAGCCCAGTAAGTCATTCAAGGGTACTAATGTTCGGGATAAACCTGTTGTGTTACATGATACTACACGGGTAGATTCTTCACCGAAGTTTTCTAAATGATTTGCGCTCGATGTATAGGATTTACCAGTCAAGCTATGTTTTTCTCCGCCTTGAAAAATAGATTTCACCCCTGCTTTTTTATATTTCGTAAAGTTCTCAGCACCCACCTTTCCTGGAGAGCAGTCTATGATTATATCACAATTAGATAATAATTCACTGAGACCACCCTTACAGTCATAACCTGATTCAGAAAAAGCGTCAATTTTATNTTGATCATCATAGGTACAATACAACGGAAATCCCTTACTTACGGCTAAATCACAACCAAATGACGGCCTTGTTTTAGTAACACCCACAATCTTCATATCATTCTGTGCATCTACTGCATCAGCCACCCTTTTTCCTATTGTTCCAAATCCATTAATCGCGACCCTTGTTACCATGTGTTTCAGAGTACCCTCATAGGAGGACATCAATAAATATGCGCTTAGAAAATTATAATTAAACTGGCTAATTTTACTGAAAAATTACCTGTCGGTTTAAGTGCAATAATTTTTTGTATCGTTTCGAGCAACATGCGAGGGGAGCTAATTCGAAGCCTAAAATTAAATCGGGATCTTGGGAAAATGCTCAAACAAGGTATAGAATTAAACAAGCCAATAAAGATCGGATGGTCCAGAGAAGGTGAGCCAATTCCAAAAAAGGGGGAAATGGGTTTAGCTCCAGGATTACCTAAAAATGGAAGAATAAGAATCCTAGGCGAACTGGGTTCCATGAATGCAATTTTATGTCAAGGAGGGGCATTCTCACTAGAAGGTTCCGCGAAGGATTTTCATGCTGCATGGAATAATGGGGGAACGCACATTGTTGAAAGAAAGGTCGGTGAAAATCTCGGACACGGGATGGTTGCAGGAAAAATCATTGCCAGAGACGGATGTGATAAATTTGCAGGGTCATCCATGGAAGGTGGGTTATTAATTATTAGAGGAAACGCTGGTCCTCATTTAGGTGCAGGAATGAAAGGAGGGACAATTCTTGTTACTGGAGATGTTGGTAATTCTGTTGGAACACGTATGACTGGAGGCAGAATTCTGGTTAGTGGAAGATGCCCCAAACCAGGAGAAGGAGCACAGATTACCGCACTATCTGAGCATGAGATTGATGAATTTAATAAAAATTTAGATGATGATTTGTTAAATATATCTAAAGATATTATTTGCATTATTTCTGATAAATCTGTAGACAAATCATCAACTAAACCGGTTAAAAAATATACAGGAAATTGGGATGATATAACGATAGTACCAGATATTAACTCTAGAAAACTTGTCGAAGGACAAGAACTAGATACATTACTAATCATCGGTGGAGAAAATATTGAAGGAATGGATGATACAGTAGAGACAATCGGATTAGAACAACCATTTATAATTAAATCAAATAAATCTATTAAATCTTTAACAAGTATTGTTAGTTCTAAACCTAGTGAAAAAGATTTACTACTAATAAACTCAGATAATATCAATCTAATCCACAATCATATTTTTAATTGCGCTGGAATTGTAATAGATTTATCCTCATTACCTAATATGAACTCAGAATCTTTAGACGGTTTACTTATCTCTTTAAGAGCATTAAGTAAAAGATTAATTCCTATTCTGATTAAAGATGGACTAAATAGGGTTAATAATTTACATTACCTAGGTAAAAACCACTTTGTTCAAGGTGTCATTGTTAATCTGGAAGACTTTAGTGGACTTCATGCTGCATCAAGCTTACCTAAAATTGGTAGGTCAATCATCGAATCTAAAATTGATAGAAGTGCTTGTCCAACCTTTCTTCAAGTCCCATGGCAAGCTAGTGCGAAGGACATAATTATCGCCAAAGGTTGTGGGATAGATGCAATTATCTCAACTATGGAGAATAATACAATCGAAGATTTAAATCTGATGAATAGAGAATTGAGAGGATGGCTCGAAGAACTTGGAATCGACAGTATTGAAAAAGTTGAACGAAAACACCTTAGAGCAAATTCTTATGAATCTTCAACTATGAGTGGAATAAGATTGGCAGGGTTTGAAAGAGCATTACCAATGTGGTTTAGTCAATGAGGAATAAATATGCCAACAATAAAATTTAAACATTCAGACCTCGAAAAAATTCAATCGAGATTTGGAATTGAATATTCAAAGTCAATTTTAGATGACTTTGGAAATATTGGATGCTCCGTGGAAAGTAATAATGATGACGAAATAGAAATTGAAATTTTTCCAGATCGAACTGATTTACTTTCACCAGGAACCCTATGTTATGCAACAAGATCTTTTCTTCATAAACAGAAATCTAATCCAGAATTAGACATTGTACCAAGTGGAATAAAGCTTAATGTCGACTCATCACTTAAGAGTATACGGCCCGTTATATACGCAGCAGTTGTAAAGGACGTAATTATAGGAGATAACGAAGATGAAAGAAATCAATTTATTCAAACTATAATGGACCATCAGGAAAAATTACATTTTTCCCTAGGAAAAAGACGTTCTAAAGCATCAATAGGTGTTCATGACCTATCAAAATTAAACCCTGATTTTAAAGTCATCACAGTTGATAAAGATTTTAAATTCACTCCTTTAGCTATGAAAAATGAAATGAAAATTGGAGAAATTTTAACTAAACATCCAAAAGGCATAGACTATGCTCACCTTCTTGAAAAATATGAAAAATTCCCACTTATTATTGATTCAAAAAACTCAGTCCTCTCTTTTCCCCCGATTATTAACGGAGAACATACTACTGTAAATACAAAAACAAAAGACTTCTTTATTGATGTCACTGGTTGGGATAGAAGAGCTTGTGAATGTAGTCTTCTACTGGTTTGCCTTGAATTATTTTCTCGAGGAGGTAAAATCGAAAGCGTAGAAATTAATGATTGCGATAATAATATAATTACTACCCCCAACGGAAAACCAGTAATTCATCAGTTAACTGAAAGGTTATTGGAATCAATGCTTGGTAAAAGTTTTAATGAAAAAGAACTTGACATAGCAATAAATAGAATGGGTGGTAATTACGTTGGAAAATTTAAGTCCTCGGAAAGTTCTAAAAAATTCGCTACAAGAATGGGAGATGTTCTAAAAAATGATACAGTGCTTAAGATAGAAATGCCACGATGGCGATTTGACATTCTTCACCCAATAGATTTGGTGGAGGAAATAGCGATTGGTCATGGCTATGAGGATTTAGGTAATGATGTTCCAAAAACACCTCTTTCTGGTAAAGGTTTAAAATCGTCTAATTTTAAACGTAGAATGAACACATGTCTACAAGGTTTAGGACTACAGCAAATTACCAGTTTAACCCTGTCTAATATCAACGATCAATTCACTAATGTTCGCTGGAATAATCTAAATATTGCAACAACTCTAGAAAATCCTATTACCGTAGATCACACTCTATTGAGAACGAATATTTTGCCAGGACTTATGAGATTATTAAGTGCAAATAAACACAATGAATTACCTCAAAAAGTTTACGAATTAGGGGATGTTGTTAGAGATAATAAAAATATTACCCATGTATCTTGGTTAATAGCTTCTCCCTCCGGAGGTTTTTCAGAGGCCAGAGGGATTCTACAAGCAATAATGCGAGATATGGCACTTGATAAATTTAATATTAGCTACGAACTCAAAGAAACAATAGAAAATCATGGCCCATGGTTGTNTGGGAGAGGTGCAGAAATATTTGCAGCCGGTGAAAAAGTTGGAGAAATGGGTGAAATAGATCCTAATGTCTCTAATCGATTCGAATTAAATNTACCAATCCATGGAGCAGAATTGTATATAGATAAATTAATCGATATCGTACAGGACCCCATTCACTAACAATTAATGAAAAACAGTTTAGTGTAAATTGTTTAGCAGGCATGTGAGCCGGTTTTACTCAACCATAATTTGTATCTTCATAATTTCTTTGTTTCCTGTATCACTCCATGCTCAAAATACATCAGATGACCTGGAAATAGATTGGGAAAATGCTGGAGAAATTACATTTCTTGTTGATAGTAATCAATGGTTCCAGTTCACTGTAGGATTGAACAGTACCTCACAAGATTTGCAATCATTGAATATGGAAATAATCGGTGAAACGTCTTGGGGTATTGATGATTGTGTTTTTTTAGTAAAGAATCAAGAATTATCTCAAAATCAGAGTTTTGAATTAGAAGGTGGTGAAAATGTAAACATTACAGTTCAAGTATTCGTACCTGAAACAGAAAATGGAAAACCCCTTTCTAATGTTAACTACCAATTTAAACTGCAATTAACCAACGAAGAGGGGGATAATTCTCCTTGGAATTACTCTGTAATGATTAGGCCAAAATATTCATTAACAATTGATGAAAAAATAGAAAGAAATGAAATTGCCCCGCTTGGTAATTCAATCCATGAAGTAAAAATACGAAATACTGGAAATGTTCTGACAACCATATCACCGGAGATTTATCCAATAAATAGTCAAGGAGGAATAATCGAAAATTCGGAAAAAACCAGATTTTCATTTGACGGGTGGAACGCAACAATTTCAGGATTTTCAGGTGAAATATCAATTCAACCAAATGAAACTAAAATTGTAAAAATTTCGATTAACTCACCATATGAAAATCAAGGAAACTTAACTTTGGTTGTGAAAATTAAAAGCTACACAGGATTAATTGAAAAATTAATTTTTTTTAATTCATCTATAGTTATTACTAAAGATATTCAAATGGAGATAATTAACGAAAAGTGTATCGAATTATTGGAAAATCAAAATTGCAAATTAGGATTAAAGCTGACAAATTTTGGTAATTACTTAGATCATCTGGGTCAAATTTTCTGTAACTCAACAAATGAATATATTTTTTTTGAGGCAAACGCAGTAAAACACACAATTCTGCTTAATAATAACCAAACTTTAACTCTGAAACCTGAAGAAAATATAGATTTTGAAATAGAAATCAATTCAACGATTTCAAAAATTAATGCTGGAAGTAAAGAGATGATTGTCTGCATTCATCAAAGAGATAACTCGTCAATCGTGGATGAAGTATTCATAGAATTTGAAATTAACGAATACCATAATTTAACTTCCAGTGATAATCCGAACCATTGGATAGAGAATGATAAATTTTTCATTAGTATCGAAGTCAAGAATAATGGAAATATTCCAGAAGGATTTTCTGTAGGAATTAGTGTAAGTCACGAAGGAAACCACAGTTTAATTACCCCTGTAAACGCCATATATGATATCAACGCAACGAGAGTCAGAGGTTATACATTAGAAAACATTTTGCCAAATCAAACAGTAAATATCACAGGATGGATGGAAATCCCAAAATCATATTTTGAAAATGAAAGTTTTTGGATTTCTGTTGAAGTGAACTCGATACCAAATTTCTTTGAAAATGTGTGGAAAGTAAATAATTTTAGCTTAGCTCTGAATATTGAAAAAACTAATAATGACACTGGAAATACAATTAAATCGCATCAATTTATGAATATTTTTAATACATATGGATTTCCCATAATAGCTATTTTCATTTCGCTCCTGATGATTACTAAAGCTATTAAACACAGAAAGCAGACTAAATTAAATTCAAAAAATATTGAGACAAATGATGATTGGATTCATAAATTCTATGAAAAAAAAGAAAAAGAAGTGAATATTAATTCACCTAAAATAAGTAAAAACCAATTTGAAAAAGATTTTTTTATAAATAATAATGATGAAATTAAAGATTATTCTATACCAGATATTAATATCGAGCAAATCAAAGACATAAGTAAAAAATTAAATGTGACACCTATCAAAAATAGTGATAATTTAACTGACAAAAACGAAGAAGAATATGATTTTGAATGAGTGACATGTACCAAATAGGAGTCGATGAATCTGGAAGAGGGCCTATGTTAGGCCCATTAGTTGTAGTAGCTGTAGCAATTCCTTCGGAAGATTTGAAGATTCTGAAAGATTTTCAGATTAATGATTCTAAAAAATTATCATCTAAAAAAAGAAAAATTGCATATGAAAATCTAGAAAAAATGCGCATTGAAAGGAATTGGAAAATAGAAATTATTGTTTGTGAACCTATAGAAATAGATTTTGCCATGGAAACTACTAATCTTAATACTTTAGAAACAGAATTATTTGCCAAATCAATAAATAAACTAAATATTAATAAATTAGGAGGTGGTAAAATAATTTTAGATGCATGTGATGTTAATGAAGAAAGATTTGGTAATAGAGTAACTAAGTTAATCGAGAATTGGAATCCATACGAGTGGAATATTATTAGTAAACACTCAGCAGATGAATTATTCAAAGTTGTTGGTGCAGCGAGTATAATTGCTAAGGTAACTCGCGACCAATTGATTGAAAATCTCGAAAGTCAATTAGGATTTGAAATAGGTTCTGGATATCCATCTGACGATAAAAGTAAATCAGCATTAAGTAAGTTATGCGAAGGTGATTTCCCAAATGAACATTTAAGATGGGAATGGTCGTCAATTCAGAAATATTGGAATAAAGTTAAAGGTAGAAACCCACCTAAAAGAAAATATAAAAAAATTAAAAAAATAAATAGCAGACAATCGAGTTTGGATGATTATTAAAAAATATAGGTATTCATTTCAAAAATAAAGACTTGGTGGTATCCCCAATGTCTTGGACACCTGATTCCGAAATGCAAGAAAAAATTTTTTACTTTGCTATCCAAAATTCACTACAATATGATGGTAAAGGTCAACTTTCTTCGGTGATGGGAAAAATCATGGGTTCATATCCAGAATTAAGGAAGTATGCCAAAGAAATTAGAAATATCATACAAGAAGATGTGCAAACTGCTAACAATATCGCAAGCAACGAAGGTTTGTCAAAACTTAAGGAAATTCTTGAAAATAAGGCGCCAGATCTCTTGGAGAAAAAGATTAAAGAAAAAAGAAAAGGTCTACCTGAGTTAAAGGTTAATCCAGAAAAAAATCCAATTTTTAGGTTTGCGCCTAATCCAAATGGTCCACTGTCTTTTGGACATTCCAGAGGAATTGTGATAAATAGTGAATATGCAAAAAAATATAACGGAAAATGGATTTTAAGATTTGACGATACAGATACAGTGAGAAAGCCTCCTCTCAAAGAAGCATATGATTTGATTCAACAAGAAGTGGAATGGTTGACGGGTAAAAAGGCTGATAAAGTTGTTATTGCATCGGATAGAATCGAGACTTATTACAGGTATGCAGAAGAATTGATATCACAGGGAGGTGCTTATGTCTGCACACTCAGTGCAGAAGAGTTTAGAGTTTTCAGAAAAGAAAAAACTAATTCTCCCGATAGAAATAGAACTCCAGAAGATAATCTTAAATTATGGAAAAAAATGTTAAATGGAGAATTTTCCCCAGGGGAAGCTGTCTTAAGAGTAAAAACTGATATGAAATTACCGAACCCTGCATTAAGAGATTGGCCCGCATTAAGAATTCAGGATACCCAAAAAAATCCTCATCCAAGAGAGGAAATAAATTCGAAGTATCAAGTTTGGCCACTATTAGACTTCCAAAGTGGCATTGAAGATCATCTACAAGGAGTAACTCACATCATTAGGGGAAAAGATTTGATGGACTCAACGAGAAAACAGACGCTGTTATACGAACACTTTGGATGGGAATATCCAGAAACACTTTACTGGGGAAGAGTTAAAATTCACGAGTTTGGTGGTTTTTCCACATCTGGAATGCGTAAAAGTATAGATGAAGGAGTATTTAGTGGTTGGGACGACTCTCGGTTACCAACATTAGCGAGTATGCGCAGGAGAGGTTTCTCTCCTAAAGCACTACAAAATTTTTGGATTGAATTAGCATTAACTCAGAAAGATATTTCCGCATCAATGGAAACAATTCATGCACATAATGTAAAAATTATCGACAATACTTCTAAGAGGTTATTCTTTGTTAAAAATCCTATTAAATTAACTCTTACTGAAAAGATTTTGAATATTCCTCAGGAATTTAAAACACGAATTCATCCTGAGAACGATTCAATGGGTTCCAGGAAATGGGATTTTAAAAAAGGAGAAATAACAATATATATTGAAAAAGAAGATTTAGAACTTGCCTATATTAATTCAAATAAAATTAGATTAAAAGACTTTGCTGATATTGAAATAGATAACTGTCAAGCCTCAATAATAAGTTTTAATCCATCTGAGAAATTACCCATAATTCATTGGGTGGAAAGAGAAAATTCTGCAGAAGCATTATTAGAAACCGTCATTAACAATAATTTAAAATTAATACATGGTAGGCTAGAATCATCTATTAAGATAGAAATAGGAAGTGTTGTTCAACTTGAACGTATTGGTTATGCAAAATTAGAAGATAAAAATAAATTAATTTTTCTTCATGATTAGCTAGACAAAGCTTCTCTGTAATCGTTTGGGCTGAAATACCCTGCAAAACAACCATCGTCATCAATTGCTACAACAGCATGAGGTTTTCTTGCGTTCATTTCAGATACAATTTCTGAAACTTCTGTATTTAGTCCTACTGACATTATATCAGTATTCATATGGTTAGCACAGGTTTCGCTGTGACAATCTAAACCTTCAGATACCGCTCTTAGAATCTGAGCGTCTGCTAGAACTCCCTTTGGTGAATTATCACTATCTAATATGATTAAAACACCTCTTGGAAGAGATAATAATTTCTTTGTAGCCTCAACCAGAGATGTGTCTGGAGAGATTGTGTCGTGTTCATCCGTTAGAACAAGTTCTGATACTTTCATTTAAATCGCCTTGCCACTCCTAATAAGAATAGTGTTATGAACCTTGTTAAAGTAAAAAAAAACATTAGTAAGGTTGAAACCCTGTTACTGTTTGGCTTAACCATGGCTATTGAGAGACTGTTAAGTGGATCGATTCAAGAAAGAATTGAGGAATTACTCCGTCCAGAAGATTTAATTATGGAAGCTGCTAGAGATTTGGTTAAAGATGAGATTAAAGGTTACATTAAACAGAAAATTGATGACACCCCAGAACTAAAAGAAGAACTAAAGGAGACTATTCAAAACTATTTTGAGGCCAAGGCTAGATCTGCTTTTGCTGAAGTTAAAGCCAGCCGTTCTGCATTAAAATTAGGTATGAATTTACTCCCTGAGGAAATGCAACAAGAATTTGCAGAACTAGTTATGAATATGTTTGAAAAAGAACTTGGAGAATTACTGGAAAGAGCTCTTTAGTCTTAAACAACAGAAATTAGCATAAAAATAGGGGTTTATTTGATATCCTTAGTAGACTACCACTACACAATCAGGTGAATATATGAAACGTTTCTCTACCATACTACTTATTTTGATGATATCCTCAATTCTGGTTCCTTCTAATCACCTAGGCATTAATTCAGGAGAAGTTGTTTGCTGTGATGCAATAAAATATGATTTGTTATTTAGTGGTACATCAAATAATGGCCAACTTTCCCCTTTTGAATCAACACTCGATGTTCAACAAAGTGCGGAAGTTACCTCTGCAATTACCCAAACCCAAGAAGTTGCAAGATGGTCTGGTCAAACTGGTTTTGCAGGAGAATTTCCAAGTCACACTGCAATTTTTTCTCTTCCCTACAAAATTAATGATGGGGCAGGGGTTACAATTAATGCCTCAATCGAACTCAGACTTGGTAGTGAATCTAATATTGGTTCAACATCTTTGCCACAAACATTTCTTCCAGGTGATTCAGGCACATTAGAAGTTAATATTGATGTTTCTGGAGGGACCTTGACAGCTGGAGATACTATTTTGGTGATATTTACAGTTCAAGAATTATTACTACCTACAGGTGCAAATCCATCTATTGATTTCTTATGGGGTACAGATTCTTATCGTGGTTATATTAGTGTTGAAGCACCATTGTTTAGCGTTGACATCAATGAGCCGCTGATTGAGGGTCGATCAGTACATATTCCTGTTAAATTCGATTCTGGATATGGTGCCCAATTAATTGCTGAGTCTAATTTCGAATTTAATGCGGGGGGAAACTTAATTCAGCAATTGCCTGTGTCAACAGAAGGAAATATACTTACTTGGACATGGAATGCTGAGAATGGTGTCGATGATGGAACATATTCGTTCGAAATAAGAATTAATTTTCAAAACGGAACTGAAATTTCAGCGACTACAGAATTCGATATTGAATTTGGTGACACTCAAGGTAACAATTACTTCTACCCTCTATCCGAGCCCATTAGAACTGGAGGGACAGATTTAGATGTACTTGTTGAAGTTGAGATGTCTAATGATATAGAAAAAACAATTACATTAGAACTAAAAGAGAATGTAGCTTTTTGGATAAGATGGGGCCTAGATAATATGGGAAATCCAAGTCTAAATTCAACTTCATGGCTTAACAACCTAAATCCTGCAAACTCAGATTACTATCAGAATAGAATTGTTGATAATGCTGAGATTAGTAACTTTGAACAACAAATTAGACAAAATGAACTGAGTAATTTCCTCGCTCAAGGTTTAGGAATTGACTCAAGAAGGTTACTAGGGCTTGAAAGGGCAGATTTTGATTATGTCGGCATAGATATTTTACTAAATGGGGACGATACAGTTAGTAACACTCCTGTAAATGTTGTATTTAAAACCAGGGAAACCAGTACTGCAGCCAATGAACATCTAATGATAGATAACTTCATCAAACCTTATTTTGATGATAATGACAGGATTTGGACTACTGTAAATTTAAAGTTTGAATTAAAGACTGACGCTATCAATGGTGTATTTTTGAGTGATGCTACTGGAATTGATGTGACACAAACAAGGTTAATTTTTACAGAGAAAATTGTTGCAACTACATCATTTACTCAGTCTGACTCCCCTCTTTTATGGGTCCAACAAGGAGGTAACCCTGTAGAATCACCTATTGCAATCTTTATTATTTCTCTGGGAATTGCATTGATAGGCCTGATAATTTCTGGAGTAATTTCCAGAGGTAAAAATAAAATTATTTTAGTCAGTGAAGTGATTATTCTGTTCTCTGTTGGATTCCTACTTTATTTTCTTTCACTGGAATTCATTGTTGTATTTGGTTCATCATTCCTAAGTTCTGGATTATGGATTTTAACTGCTCTAATGACTGGCAGTAAAAATAATCTTTATTCTAATCTTGACGATGAAAATATAACATCATTTAATTGTCCTAATTGCACGACTGAATTGAAGATTAGTTCAAATGAAAGACCAATAAGAATCAAATGCGAAGGGTGTAAGAAAGTTTTAAAGATAGTTGATTAAATTAACGTACCAGTTTTAATAATTTTATCTACTAATTCACCTGCAAATCTAACTTTATTATCTGAACTTCTCAATTCTCTTTGAATTCGACTGCATTGACTTGCTAAATCAGAATCCCACTCTTTTTGGAGAATCCTATGCCAAATTAATTCCTCCAATCTCGCAACTCCCAAAGATGATTTTAGTAAAGATAAGACTATTTCAGATAATTTTTCTGATTGCTCTGATAAATCAATCATATTCCATCTTTTCTTCAACTCGTTCAACTTAATAATATCAATTCCAGGTAAATCTAAAAAATCCAAATCATTAACTTCTACAATTGAAACTACTGAAATAATACCCATTTTCTCCAATGTATCTCTTAAAATTGTGAATACAGGGTCATATGTGTAATCAAGATTAGAACTCAACCAATTACCAGAAATAATCAACGGAATTAGTTTATTAATTCTTTCACCACCAATTTGTAAAGCTAGGCACCCTGAGAAGATCACCATGTCTATAATTCCATTTCTTGGTGAATTATTTTGACCCATGTTAACAGTTATCTGTCTTGGTTCGATAAAAATTACAGAATTTTTTATTTCTAATGGTTTTGAAAAATAAATTGATAAAACATCTTTATGACCTGAGAATTCCTGAACGTCGTTTACAATTATACGTTTGTAACTAATACCATTATCTATGAATGAAGACTCAAGTAAAGATAGTGAAATCACTTGATCTAATTTAGGTTCAGCAATTAATAAAATTAATTCAGCTGATTTTAATGAGGAATGCAGCATATCTATATCAGATTTGATATCAGACAAGAAGGGAAACAAAATGAAGGGTTCCATAATATTGATACCGTGAATTAGGTTATTGAATATAACTAATTAAGCTACCATCAAACGTACTTGCTTTCTATCATACTTCCAATCAGATGATAATTTTCCCTCAGAAATGTAATATCTAGCGATTCTTCTAATTTTAGATTCTGTCAATTGTAGCTGTCTTGAGTTATGCAAGTCCTTCCTATTAGACTCTAAATGATCTACTAAAGCAAGTGCTCTTTGTAGTAAATTCATTAAATCTTCTGGAATTTCAGCAGCCTTATTATTCTCCTGTAGAATTTGGTTTATTCTCTTTCCACATACTTTTCTTACATCTGGTACTGCATGTTGGTCCCTCAAAATCGTTCCTATTACTGCAGTGCTGTAGCCTTTTTCAGACAATTCTAAAATTAACGTTTTGACCTTTTCAGGATCTTTTAACGACCACTCAGGAATATCCGCATTGTGCGGTTTTGTAGAACCACTTTTTCCTTTCTTTCCGTTGTGAATACGTGCCATGTAAAACCCCTAGCAACTCGGCGAGAAACTCCCCCTTTATGAACGGTTCCACTAATTTAATATTATTTTTTCAGAGTCTATGTCTAACTTTTGCTAATCTTCCACATCCGTGATTCCACTCCCAAGCAGGCGCTTGAGCCACACAAGAACCAATTAATTTATTTTCAACAGAGAACAATAGGACTACATCTCCCAATCGTATTGATTCATCAAAAGAAACCACCATTGGAGCGAAAACGTCACCACTCCAATTTTCTTTAGTTTCAATGATAGCAGATGGTAATGTCTTATTTTCTGCTAATGTAGGTAATGCAGCCTTTGAAAATGAAAAACTCGAATTTAAGTGATTCCATCTTGCGAAAGGTTTCCTATTTTTTTCAATTTTCCAATGTGGTGCTTTACCAACCAAGCTAGTATTTTTAAACCAGTTAGTGCATCCATATAACCAATTAGAAATCATTTCGTATTCTATCAATCTACTAATTTTAGGGCTTTGGTCTTTAATCCCTAACCTCTGCTTAGCTTCTTTGATTTCATCTTCCAATGTATCATTAGTAGATTCGATTATTTTAACACCGCAAAGCTCACTTCCAAAATTGAAACCTGAATTATTAATAATTAGGTCGAAATTTGATCTATTTAATATTCCAGTTAGTATTGAATTAATCATTGAAATCTCTTCTTGATCCCAATGTCCAGTTACTGGAATATCATAGTTTGATGCTGGCCAAAGCTCTTCTAATTCTCTCGGAACAATACCTAAAGGAGAAGTTACACTTAGTTCTGTAACTGCAATATTCCCAATTAAATATCTAAATTTTTTATGTGATTTAGAAAGTCGATATGGTTTTTTTGCTGAACATGGTAAAAGTATCATTAATTTATCTCTGGAATAATGAGGGGTGTATTCGGATGTAATTCTTTTACGCCACTCAAAGATGATAGGATCGGATCTAATAGAAGGAGAGTTACATTGAATTTGATGTTCTCTGGAAACATGGCGTGTTAAAGATTTACTTTTTTTCTTGTTAACTAGTAAATCATGGTGTCTTAAAATTTCAACAAATTTAGGACTATTCAATATTCTTTTTTCAACTAGTTCTCTTAAACTTAAATTTCTAATTGAATATCTTACATTGGCCAATTCTGTTTTCCATTGATTAATTTGTAGATCTAAATTTAACTCTCCTTCCAAACTCTCATTTACCCTTCTGGGACCACTTGATGTTAATAAGACCCCTGCTGCTTGTGCCTGCTTAGTCCGAGATAAATCATGTAAATCAACACCGAGCCACGATAATAATGCCACATTATCTGGACCAGATAATCCAGGGCACCAAATTAAAGAAGAAGGGAAATTTTCACGAACTACCAACATTGCTTCAACGAATTCTTTAGTTTGATTGGACAATTGAATAGCATCGTTAATAATTATCAGCGATGGAGCAGGAATATCTACTATTGCGGAATCATGCATCATTCTCTGTAGTGATAAAGAGAGTACTGGTGTTATTGAACCATTTGTTTTACCTTCAGTCTCACTCATTGATGGTGGGTAAACATGACCTTGATGAAATTCCCAATTAGGTGAAACTATGTCAAATGGAGGGACTAAAGGTGCACGACCAGATATTCGAAATGATGCTGGTAATAAATCTCCAATTCTAGAACACATAAAAGGTGCCATATCTATGCTTAATTCTATTTCCTCATCGAATAAAATCAAGGCAGGAGTTTTTGAAACTGGTTCTTTTCTGTCACCTAATTTGAAGACTCTAGCATGCCTTTGTCGCGCAAAGACATCAAGTCCAATTTTATCTCCGCCCATGCTAGCCCATCTGAATCATTACTTTGAATCATTTGAAAAAGTGAAAGCTTTCCGCCAACTGTGTACAGGAGAAATTTATGCATTTTTATAATTATAATTTTCGCATTAATTTGTCCTTTAAACTCTGTAAGTTCAAGCAATAAAATCATTGAAGAATCCGAGGATTACATTGGAGATATTCCAAGCCCTACAGAATTACATAATATCGAAAAATTAGTAATAGAACCATGTAATTCAAGTAATAGATGTAGTTTAAACTCATCATATTCTAATTTCAATGAAATTAGAGCAAGCTTCAATAGTTCTGATGATAGAGATGTGTTCTGGTTTCATACTAATTCAACTGAAAATATTGTAGTGTATGAGGTGTGTATAAATAATTCATCAGTACCATTACTAATCCAATCTTACAAGAGAAACTCAATCAATCCTTCATTAAGTTCCTTAGACATAGAAGGAAACCTAATTTCTGATACACCAGCTACCAATTTAATTTGTAAAAAATATCCTCCAATAGACGAGACCAACTCCGAATTATGGATTAAAGTCAGTACACTTTCTACATCTGGAAATTACTCTTTAGTAATTAAAAGTCACCCAGTAGAATTAAATGGACAGAGTTTTAACGAAAGAAAAAGCTATTTTGAATTCAGTAATGATGGATCTACTGCAAATTCTAGCTTAGGAATTACAAGGACGATTATGATTAATCATTCAATTAGTGAGGGCCAATTTTGGGAGTTACAATTAATTGCAAATACACCTCATAAAGTTATTTCAATTTGTCATTATAATGATTTAACAAAAAGTATCTGTTTTGAAAAGAACTCTACTAAAGTTGAAGAACTATACAAAATAAATTATGAATATTATGCTCCAAAAAATATTGAATACATAGAAGTAAACCTTGAAACTCAATCTTGGTTCATCAAATGGAACATTAAGAATAAATTGCAAAATTTGAGTGACCCTTTTATGCATGGCTATCAAGATGCTCCAGGTAATTTATCTCATTTGCAATGTGAAGAAAAGTGTCCCGAATTTATCGGAAATACTGGACTAACATACTCAGGAACCATGCCATTGAGTATATTTGACGAAGCCGATGTATGGGAAATAAAAATTGATGGTAGTGAGTATGATACTTTCTTTATCGAGATAAATATAAAATGTGAACCATACTCAATCGTACTTGAACTGCATTTTTATGATAACAATGGGAATTCTAATTTGACATATATTGTACCAGACACTTCAAATTGGAACACATTACAAGCTGAAATTCCATCAGGTACACATTACATAAGATTGATTAGTACTAATGCAGGAAATGTAAGGGATTGGGAATATGGAGATTTGAATAAATCAAATGTTAATTACGAACTAAAAGTAAAATGGATTAAGAACCAAACAGATTTTAACTTAACATATGAAGTTAGTGAAGAATTGTTATTTTGGGACAGGATATTAGTATGGTTTATTGGAATATGTATGACACTACCCATGATTTGGGTACTATTTAATCTCAAAAGAGATAGAGCAAAAATGAAGTTATTACTTCATGACGAAAACAGATTAGGAAGATTGAGGAAACTTACGTCTAAATCTGAAATTATTGAAGCTAAAGAAGACCTGAAACTATTTATCAACTCAATTACAAATTTAGATTGGGATATTTTATTAAAAAACTGGGGTATTCCAGATTTAAGTTATGTTTCTGAATCAATAACTGTCAATACGTGGAAATTAGATAAAAAAATTGCAAATAATAATGGTTTACCACTACTGATTATAATTGAAACACATGTTAGAGACTGGGAAATTGCTGCATTAAAATTTGAATCATCACATGATTCTGATTGGGGTATTCTCTCACTACAACCAAATTTACTATTTCGAAATAATGAAATTTTTCTAGATACAATTAAAGTAGGCAATAAAATTACAATCAAGGTAGAGGTTTCAGGCATATGTAATGATTTACAGATTAATATTTCTGGTATGGCCAAAGGAAAACCAGTGGCAATTAAAACTCCTAACTCTATAATCTTTGAAGAAGAGGAATAAGAAATGTTGTTCATAATATTTAATACCAAGTTAAGATAATACAAAATCATATACGTTTATACAAAAAGGGAGTTATATGGCGAGGTTTAGATTTCCTGTAGGTACAAATGTGATGTGCAATCTAGGAACTAAGGGTTGGAAACTAGGGAAAATTATTGAATTGAACTACCGTGAAGAGAACTGGCCGTCTGAAAAATATGCTCCATATCAAGTAATGCTTGAAGAAGATCATACTCTAATTTATGTTCCAGAAGACAACCAACGCTTCTGTAAAAAGGCTACATATAGAGATTTAAGAATTGTACGAAATATTGATACTCTTAAATCATTTGATAATTCTCATTTAATAAAAAAGTCTGCTTCGAACGAAAATGAATTAAATTGCTCTAATGAAAAATCATCAAAAGATATCGCTAGTTTTAGAAAAGGGAAATGTCAATGTTGTAATGAGTGTCCTGAAAATTGGACTTATGCTGAGCTGTATAGTGAACATTATAGTTGTGTTGCACGTAATGGACTAAAATTAACTCAATTTTCTGTAGATCTTGGAAAAATTAGTGTGGGTGAAATCGTAAATTTTTCTTCAAATGAAGAAATCCCTACTAATGAAGGATTTAATCAATGTCCAACCCTAGTCAGACTTCCACCAGGTGTAAATTTCTTCGATGATGGATCATTGACAGGGGTAATCAATTTTGACCCTTACAGAGAAAAAGAATACAGAGTCGAATTTGTCGCAGTTAGCACAAAAGAATGGAATAACAATTCTATAGGAATAATTAGACTTGAAGTTTCATTCAATGTGGTAGGGAACGAACCAACGAAGGAATTTAATATTGATCAATTTACACTTGAACAGGTTAAAGCGCGTAATTATGCTGAAGGAATAACTCACAATCTTAAGGAAATCTGGAATGAATGGGAATGCGGAAATGTAGATAATCTGGAAACGTGTAAGATAATGATAAAAGAGTTAGATAAACTTAGAAAATTATTAGAAAATCATCCTAGACTAGATAAAGGGATTTGGTGGTCTCAACTTGGTGGTTTTCATATGAACATTCACAAACTACTGGAAAACACTCTTTTTGAATGTGAGTTGTATTTAGGCTATGCTCTAACATTCGGCGACTCTGAAGTACGGTTAATAGCCGAAAAGAATCTTGAGGGTTGTTATCAAAAACGTTTACTTGAAACTGCAAGATTCATGTGGATTGAAGGGATCAAAATAATGTTAGATGGAAAATGGATTGAAGCAGTAGAAATATTTGAACAAGCTGCCTCAAAAAAGAATGGATGGGGATGGGCCGTCAATTACGGAGATATATGGATCAGTGAGGCTGCAGCAAGATTTGTTTATTCTGTAGAACAGATAATAACAAATAAACTAAAACATTTCGATGATAAAAGATGGGTAGGAATCATTGAAAAACTTCTTGACAAAGCTCAAAAAAGATGTCAAAAAAGTGAATCTTTTGTTCCGAGTGGACATCCATGGGCTTTAGAAATTCATCAATCTTTAATTTCATTTCATAGCCTGAAAAAAAATAAGAGATTAATCAATAGGTGGCTTGATTCATTTAAATCGCGAACTATTTATTGGTGTGCACAAATCCTTGGAGGTGCGCCACCATTTCCTCCGAAACCTAAACCTAGACATGAAAATGCGGATGATTTAATTTACAATCTGCGGTCAATAAATTTACATCAATATAATTTGTAAATTATTCTGTTCCTATGCCTGCAATAAAATTGATTGCTCCACCATCGAAAAGCATATTTGAAAGTAAATAGAGAGTACCAATCATCATTGTAATTCTCAAGCTATTAGACATCTCTTTGGAGTTATCGTTCAAACAAAACACCAACAGGCCAAGGATAATAAAACCAGGACCAATAGATGCCCAATAGACTGCATTTCCTGTATCTTGATTCCTGTCTTTCAAATGTTTTTCTTGTAAATCTTGATAAATTTCAAAATCTTTTGTAAAGTTTTCAATTTCTCCAGGTTCAAGACCGTTTTTATCAGTGTCATAATCATTTTGATCTGGAACTACCGGACCCTCTGTATAAGAAGCAGAATGAGAATACCCAGCAGACATTACCATCATAATAAATCCAATTAATATAAAAAATTGCGTAACTCCTTGTGATATCCACCAACCAACCTCACTAATTCGCTCTGATTTTTTCCCAGAATTATTTACTGAAATTTCAGGTGCATTTTTTTTCGGGGTAGCAGGTCCATTCGTATTGGAGGGTACCCATTTACTACCATCATACATCCACTGACCATCTTCACTTACATTATTCATAAATCGTTATGAATGAAGACGGCATAATAACTTTCTTGAGTCTACGGTTTTATATCAATAGTGTTAGCAACCATCATTGAAGAGGTGTTGTAGTTGAATGATTCTGAAATAAATCTTGAATCAATCGAAAAAAAATCTACCTATCATCTCGAAAAATATGAATTTCATCCCCATGATTTAAAGTTCTGGCATCGTAAAAGACTGGAACCTTTACTAAAAAAACTACTCTACCCCACTTGTTGGAGTCTTCTAATTCTAGGTATTGGAATCTTATTTACTCTGCTGGACCACAGAACAAACTTTTCAGAATTCATAGGTGCGATATTATTGTTTACGGGTCCATTAGTATTAGGACTTAGCATAATATACATATCAAATTATCATGATAATCCAAGACCACACTTGGTTATGTACGGACTAGTAATAAATACAAGAATGATATGGTTATTTATTTCAATAGGACTGTTATGTATTGGAATTGTATTTAAACCTGCCAATACAATGTTTTGGAATTTAATGATAATTCCAAATGTCATATTATGGATAGAATGGTTAGCATTTGGCTCATTTTATTTCAGTTCTCCATCTGCTATTTGGATAGTTCATTACGATCCGAGTAAAAACTTACCAATGGATAAATTATCTGAATCTGGTTGGAAATGGGCATCAGAATCTCTCAAACCACTGAACACAGTAATAGCATACAAGAAAAACAAAGAATCTACAATGGAACTCTCATCATTTAAAGATGATAATTCGTATTATTTTTCACTCGAATGGTGGCAGAAAGGAGGAATACGACAAGATCCATTTGTTGAGAAAGAAATCAGAGGTTTAGCAATTCCATCATTAACCCAATTCTTGGGATATAATTTATCAGAGTTCGACGTAAATTCCCTTCGTGGAATCGAATATTTAGAAAAATATTACATTAAAAAGTAATGAAATTTATTTCAACCTAATGATACTCGCACTAAATATGGACGTAACAATACTTCTTGGTTCTAAATCTGATATGCCTGTAGCCGAAAAATGTACTAAGATACTCGATCAGTTCGAAGTATCTTATCAATTACGTGTTGCCAGTGCGCACAGGTCACCTGCCTTCGTTGAACAAATTGTACGAGATGCTGAAGTAGAGGGTTGTACTGTTTTTATCGCTATGGCGGGCTTAGCCGCAGCCTTACCTGGAGCCGTTGCTGCACTTACAACTAAACCAGTGATTGGTGTACCCTGTGGAGGGAAAGTACCATTTGACAGTCTTCTTTCTATTGCACAATTACCGCCTGGTGTTCCAGCTGCAACTGTGGGTGTAGACCGCGGAGATAATGCAGGATACCTAGCAACCCAGATACTAGCACTTGGAAATGAAAAATTCGCGAATGCCCTCAAACAAAACAAACTTGATCAAATTGAAAGAGTAAAGAACATGGATGCAGAGGTAAATGGTAGGGATGCATGATGTTTGATTCGGCGTTATTCATTGAAGAAGCCGCTCAAAAAATGAAAAATGAAATAGACGATATTGCTATTATAGCATGTAGTGGGGGTGTAGATTCAACAGTTGCGGCTGTAATTGCTAATCAAGCTGTTGGTGATAAATTACACTGTGTTTACGTAGATACTGGTTTAATGAGAAAAAATGAAACTAAAGATATTGAAGATATGCTTTCGTCACTCGGTTTAAATCTTACAACGATATTTGCAGAAGAAAGGTATTTGGAGGCACTTAAGGGTGTTACCGAACCAGAGATTAAAAGAAAGATAATTGGTGAATTATTTATCAGAATTTTTGAGGAAGAACAAGATAAAGTGAATGCAAAATATCTTGTTCAGGGTACAATTGCTCCAGATTGGATTGAATCAGGAGGAGGTGTTAGGGACACGATAAAAAGTCACCATAATGTTGGAGGTTTACCTGAAGAAATAGATTTGTTAGTAGTCGAACCACTAAGAGATCTATACAAAGATGAAGTTCGTGAATTGGCTAGAAAACTCGACATTAAAGTTGCTGAGCGTCAGCCATTTCCAGGACCTGGTCTGGCAATTCGATGTCTCGGTGCTGTCACCAAAGAAAGAGTATATTCTGTCAGAGAAGCATGTTCAATTGTGGAAGAAGAATTTGAAATTGCTGCGGAAAAAGGAAAAATGCAAATTCCATGGCAATATTTTGCTGCGTTATTACCTGTAAAATCAGTTGGCGTACACGGTGATGTCAGAGCATATGGTGAAACTGTGGTTGTTAGAGCCGTACAAAGCTTGGATGGCATGAGTGCAAAGTTTTCTGAAATTCCATATGAAGTACTACAAAGAATCTCCACAAGAATTACCAATTCTTTGAAAGAATCTGTCAATAGAGTTGTTTATGACATTACACATAAACCACCTGGTACCATTGAGTGGGAATAGTTAAAATTAATTGTTTTGCATACATTTATGCGTGGCATTCAAACGTATTTAGTATCACGGGATAACATATGAATTGGAAAGGATGCGTTGTGCTAACAGTTGCAATAATTCTATTTATGCCAATTTCAACTATTTCAACAAATAATCAAAATCAAAAATTTTCTGAAGAACATATCAAAAACAATAATTTTCTTAATCATAATTTAGATAATGTAATCGATAGCGCACTCTGGAAAAGAATATCTATGGGGACAAATAACGACATAGTACAAATAATTGTACAATTTGATTCTGGAGAAAATGGAAAAACCGAAGAAAGCATTTTAATCGAGAATGGTTTTAATCCAATATACAAAACTACAGTAATACCTTCTATTTTCGCTTCAGGGCCTGCTAAAAACATTAGTATTTTAGCGGGAATAAAAGAAATAAAGTGGGTTGAATGGAACTCTCCAATAAAATATTACATGGACCAAACTGTTCATACAATAAAAGCAATTGATACATGGAATAGGCAATTAATGGACGTAAACGGCTTTTCCACATCAACACAAATTAGAGGTGATGGAATTACAGTTGTTGTTGTTGACAGTGGGATTGATGCTTCTCACCCCGATTTGGATTACACTCCACAATCACCGAACAATCCTGTAAAGCCAGAGCCAAATGATAAGGTGATTTACAACGCAAAACTGAATCAAGGCTCTGGTTCAAGTACTCCTGATTTTTTATGGGTACCTGCATCAGATACAGACACATCAAGTGGACATGGAACTCATTGTGCAGGAACTGTAGCAGGTAACGGTGATGCGTCAGCAGGAAATAAACGAGGAATAGCGCCTAATTCATGGTTAGTTGGACTCTCTATGGGTGAATTAGCATTTACTTTGGATGAATATTCTGCTTTAGAATATGTATACCAGCTCTCAAAACCAGGGTCTGTAACTCAACAAGCTTGGAATATCAGGGTTGTGACGAATTCATGGGGCCCAGGGTTTCCATTTGATTCCATAGATGCAAATGATTTAACTGTACAAATTATCGAGAAAATTAGTATTGAGAATAATGTAGCTGTTATATTCGCAAATGGTAATGATGGTGGTGACGGAGATGAGGATCAATCTAATATTTTTGCAAAAGTACCTGTTGCTATCGGTGTTGCTGCTACTAACAGAAATGGTGTAGGTATGGCTGATTTTTCTAGTAGAGGAGACATTTCAAACAAGGATACATGGCCTGATGTATCAGCACCTGGTGTAGATATATGGTCAACTGCTGCTCGGGCAACTATGATCGGTGCTGGCAGTGGTGCTGGAGATTTAGGTTCAGGAGAATTAGATTACTACTATTTGGCTATAAGTGGAACAAGTATGGCTACTCCGCATGTTGCAGGTTTAGCAGCATTACTGTGGCAAGCTGCACCCTCACTAAAAATGAGTGATTATGACGAAGATCTTGATTCGACAAATAACCCAATATTGCATGATCCAAGCGGTATTTCTCCTCCACAGGAAGCTGGAAGAAAAATTCATGAAATTGAAGTGATATTGAAATTAACCTCAGACTATATTATTGAAGGAGAAAATCTTGCTGATAACTACAGTTTAGGACTTAATAATCATTCTTTAGATTATGTGCAGGGGTACGGTCTTGTAAATGCCGATAACGCTGTTGGTCTAGCAATAACGTTAGAAAGATTAAGAGATATCAACGGAGATGGAGTGGTGGATAATGATAATGTTGATGTTTTTGATGCTTGGGAAATTTTCAAATTCACGATGGTTGAATCCTCAGAAACGTTTTCCACATCTGGACTCATTAAATCTTGGAAAGGTGATTTTGCGGTATTCACCAGTGATACGGCCTTACCTCCTGCGTCTTCGCATAGGAAAGAATTTTTTGTACCTAAAGGAACTACACTAATTTATGCAGATTTAGAATACAATCCAATCACACCATCTATTTTTTGTCCTACATCAAGTATTCTTAGACTTGCTTTAGATTCAGATGGAGACGGAAATTATGAAGAAACAAACATCGATGAACAAGAGATAGAAATTGAAGGTGGAACTGACGTGGGTTCTTGGTGGGCAGTAGATGTCCAAGGTACTTCAATTGGCAGTTGCTTTACAGGAGGAGACTTAGGGCCGCGTGCCGAATATAATGTAGAAGTAAGACTTAGATTTAATCCCGTGCAAATAAATTTAGGAATCAATGAATCTAGAGGATGGGAAGTATTAGAGAATGGAGTTGCAGAAGTTACAATGCAAAGAACACAATATGTGCACCCAAATTACGAAATTGAAGAGGAAAAATTAAGTGGTTTTGAAGGAATGATTATCTGGATTCAAGAAAACTGGTGGATACCAATAATTATTTCATTGTTGGTAATTTTTTCAATAATTTTAATTAATGACAGGAGTCAAACTTTAATTAAAAATATTTTAAGAAATAAAATACATAATAATTCTGCAAACACATCAGTTAACGAGATATTGGAAGCTGAAATAATTGAAGCTGAATTAGTTTAGATTAAACGAAGGCATGAAATATCATAGTCATGTGGGCGGATTGCTTGCCGTATTAGCTTAGTTGGTGGAGCGGCGGACTGTTAATCCGCAGGTCGCAGGTTCGAGTCCTGCATACGGCGCTTATTTCCCACTTCAGTATATGAAATTATGATCTTCTATCATTAGCTTCATCAATAATCGTTGATTGTAAATCATTATCTGGAACTGTCAAATCATTTCTTAAGGATTCAATTTTTGATTTTACAGACTTACTTGGTTTTTTAGGAATAAATAATTTCAGCAATATTATCACATCTCCTCTTCTACCTCTTCCGTTTGGAAGTCCTCTCCCTGAAATGTTCAGTGTATGCCCTGAGAGTGAGTTAGGAGGTATTTTGATAACCAGAGGTTTACCATCTGGATGTGGAATCTCCATTTTTTTCCCAAGTAACAAATCTGGAAACCCTACTGGAAGAGACATTAATAATTCTGAGCCATCTCTTTCAAACCACGGATGTTCCTCTAAAATCAATTCGATTTCTAAATCCCCTGCAATTCCGCCCTGTTGTGGTACATGTCCTTTTCCTCTCATTCTCAATCTCATGCCAGAATCAACTCCCGCTGGGACATTAAATCTAATTGTTTGTTTTTTCTTGTTTCTTCCATCTCCGTTACAAATATTACAAGGGTTGAGAATAATTTTTCCCCTACCCTTACAATCTGGGCAAGTGACATTTGTCTGCTGTAAGAATGGTCCAACTTGTCTAGTTTGGGTTACATGACCTTGTCCTCTGCATGTTGAGCAAATTTGTATTTCATCACGACTTTTAGCGCCTGTTCCTGAACACACATCACAGGATAAAAAAGTATCAATTGAAACTTCTTCTGAACCACCATCAAAGGCCATTTGAAAGGGGATTTTTTTTCTAACTAATATGCTTTTACCTCTAGCTTGCCTAGACCTAGTTTGACGTCCTCCACCGCCAAAAAAGTTAGAAAATAAATCTTCAAGACCTGAACCAAAGAGGTCCTCATATCTTATGTCGAACCCTGAAAATCCTCCACCCATGCTAGGTCCTGAATGACCGAAACGATCATATTGTGCTCTTTTTTCACTGTCTGAAAGTACTGCAAAGGCTTCTTGTATCTCCTTAAACTTTTTTTCAGCATCTGAGCTAGAATTTTTATCTGGATGATATTTTCTCGCCAGAGATCTAAAAGATTTTTTTAATTCCTTTTCTGTTGCATCTCTAGATACACCAAGTACCTCATAGTAATCTCGCTTATCAGCCATAAGCCTCGATATAGCGGACTATCCGAGTGATATGAATAATTCGCTAAAAATTATCATTATCTCGAAGAACCACATAATTCACAATAAGCCGAATTAATGGAATTCGTCTCACCGCAGCTTCTGCAATGCCAACTATTTGATACAGATTGTTCATAATTAGATGCTCCTAAGGATAAAACATTCTCTGTAATTATAGTATCATTAGGTGATAAATTTTGTTTTTCTGAAATAGACTTACTTTTTCGATTGGATAATTTCAAAGCAATCCAATCTAATAAATTGTCCATTACACTACTTTTTTCTATATCGGAACGCGTTGTTTTTTTGACGGTTTCATCCAATGTGTTAGCACCCCCAATTCTTGAAGATGCTAGATTAACATGATTTAGATCGGCTAGAAATTTGACATCACTTTTAGAATCAATCTCTACTCCTGCTTCTGTATTATCCATCATTAAATCACCAATTTTACCTTGCATTTTCTGAAGAGCATTCTGAGTTAGATTTCCTACTTGAACAGACCCTTTGTCTGTTGTTAAAACCAAATGACTATCTTCGTTCCAAGCTTTCAAACTCTCATTTTTATAATGTTTTGATAATTTTTTGATTGCCTGAAGTCGGTGCCATTCATGTCCTCTAACCGTAACTACCCTCTTGAAAAGTAAATATCCCGGAACTAATCCTACAATTGCCGCGGCCCATGGAGCCATTGGATCTCCGTTTGAAATTAACTCGGCTGGTACAAATCCAACAGCAGGATGAAACAATACAAACATTGCCACAGCGGGTGCAATGAGAAAAATAGTTCCAATAAATCTATTTTTGGTGCCCTGCATAAATCTTCTAGAACTATCACACGATTGAATCTTTCCCTATATTTTTTCCAAAATTATCGCACCCTGAAAAATTGTCACTAATTAACAGAAAAATAATTTAAAAAACGTAAGTCTATTTACCTAGTATTAAATAGTATTTAACATGGATGGCAAGAACACGTCAAAAAAACCAACATCAAACGAACAATCTCCTGTTTCAATCATCAAAGATATAGAAAAAAATACTCTGAATGGATTCGTTGGACTGTTTTTTCATAGTCTTTTAGGTGTTATCATTTTAACAATTTTTATTATTTATCCTGAATTTGGATGGATAATAAACATTTCAATCTTGGGACCAATTTGGATAATTTACTGTAATTCGTACATTATGATTCATCCAAATAATGGTGCTGCAATATTATTTTTTGGAAAGTATTCTGGAACTGTTAAAACCGAAGGTTTTAGGTTTTTCGTCAACCCTTTGTATGAAAAAAGAAAAATTTCTTTGAGAATAAGAAATTTTGAGTCGTCACAAATCAAAGTAAATGATGTAAATGCTAATCCAATTTTAATTGGAGCAATTGTAGTCTGGAAGGTTTTCGATGTTGCTGAAGCTTTGTTTGAAGTAGATCACTATGAAGAGTACGTCCAAATTCAAAGCGAAGCTGCTCTTAGAGCTATGGCAACAAAATATCCATACGACATTATTGAAGAAAAAGACAAAGGAGGAATAGCACTATCAAGTCACCAAGAAGTTGTTGCAAATGAATTACAAGCTTCTGTGGAGGAGAGACTTGAAAGAGCAGGGATTGAAGTCTTAGAAGCTAGAATTAGTCATTTGGCCTATTCTCAAGAAATTGCCCAAGCAATGCTTCGAAGACAACAAGCAAGCGCTGTAGTTGCAGCACGAAGAGAAATTGTTGATGGTGCTGTGGGAATGGTTGAATTAGCATTAGAGCAATTAAATTCTAAAGATATTATTGAACTCGATGAGGATAAAAAAGCAACTATGGTAAGTAATTTACTCGTTGTACTCTGCTCAGAAACCGACACGACTCCTGTGGTAAATACAGGTTACTAGTTGTTAGATTCAAAGATGTGGTTTAGATAAAATTTCAAAGTCCAATGCAAATTAACTCGCTTGAGATGGATGAAATTAAATATGCTCGTAGATTTGATATAGATTGGCTAAGAGTAATCCTATTTGCACTTTTAATTTGGTTTCATTATGCCATGTTTTCTCTAGATCAACTTTTTAAGGACAACTCTGGAATAGGAATTATAAATTTATCATTAATTTTTCTACTTGATGTTATGCATCAATGGAGATTAGCAGCATTATTCATTATTTCAGGTATGGGAACTGCATTCGCATTCAGGAGAAAAACCTGGAAGAGATATATCAAAGAAAGGGCTATTCGCCTAGGATTACCTCTAATGTTTGGAACATATATTCTATGGCTAGGTATTTTTAGTCCAATAGTTACCACACAAAAACTATTCACTATTTTTCCAGGTATTGATGAAATGCCATATGGACATTTGTGGTTTATTTACAATTTATTGATATATTCTATAGTATTAACACCTTTTTTTTCATACATTCAACAAAACCCTAATGGAACACTAATTAAATCTGTAGAAAAAATTATGAATATTCGCCGTGGAATTGGAATGTTAATTTTTCCTGCTTTAATTCTGAGCTTTAATGGAATCATATTCAAGCCGTGGAAATTCGGTGAGGTGGGTATGTGGTGGGAATTTCCAAGATATTTTTTGTATTTCCTATTCGGTTACCTGATGATTAGTACAAAAAATATTTATTTTCCAATGTTGGAGAAGTTAAGAATTCCCTTGACAATTGTTACCCCGATGCTCTCAATAATTTGGTACATTCTTAAAAGTACATCTAAGATACCTTCTGTAATGGAAGGTGGTTGGGTTCAAAAAGGCTTTCCAGCATTCTCATTTGATATTTTTTTAGCGACATTTATTCAATCCTTTCATACCTGGTTTTGGTGCATATTCATCTTTAGTTGGTCTTCAAAATTATTAAATCGACCGAGTAAATGGTTAAAATACCTTAACGAGGCGGTTTATCCAACTTATATTGTACATATGCACCTAACATTCTTACCTATTGCAATTTTCGCTTTATTAGGAATTGGATACTATTCAGGTCTTGTATTAGGATCAGTATTTGTAATGGTTGGTGTAATAATTTGCTTTGAAATTGTAAGAAGAGCGTCGCTTTTTCGAATTTTTTTCGGTCTTAAAGGAGGAAAAGAAAGTCTCTATCAAATCTTCCCATTTAACAAAACCAAAACACGTGAATCAAAATTTGTATTGTCATTGTTATCCAATGCAGTTGCTTTTGGAATGATATTTGGATTATTATTATTCTTAATTACTGCAGGTTTGGTTAGTAAGATTTAATCATAAACTCTATCTCTGGGAGCTCTTCCTTCACTTAAGAAACCATGTAGTAAACCAATACTGAATGTTGTATGTAGCATAATCAGTAAAATTGGTACCCCAATTAACATAATCGGTTTCTTAGATTTTCCAAATTCAATAAAACCAGCAAAAATTATTACAAGTAAATACATTGCTGGTGGCACCCACCAAAAATTAAACTTGAAAATAAACAAAAATGACGTTAGTAAGAACCCAAACCATGGAGCAATCTCACCTAATGGCATCCTAGTAGGATGTTTTTTAACTAATTTGACCCTCCAAAATCCATTTCTATGACCGAATCTTAACCATTGAGTTATATTTTGTCTCTTGGTTACATAAATACAAGATATATCACTTCGCCAGATTTCCCATCCTTTCTTAATCAATCTCATGTTTAAATCTGAATCCTGTGCAGTAATTAACGAACCATCATATCCATCAATTGTGGATAAAGCTTCTACACTGTAGATTGCTAATGGCGGGATTCTTGTGCGTTTCAGCCCACTAAATTGTGCATATGCTCCTCTACCACTTCCTAAAGGATTGCTCAATGTGGATTCTATTACTGATGACGTTAAGCTCATTTTATCTTCTGGAGGCTTTAAAATTGTTCCAATCGCTGCTATTTTACCTTCTCTTATTTCCTGTAGTTTTAAAAATTCTTTAATCCTTACCTCCAAATGATCTTCAGGATATGTTGCATGACCAATAGTCTCAAAAATGTATTCTGTATTTTTAGGTAAATTTTCAAATGCAATATTCCTAGCTTGTGATACATACCTATGTGGATTACTTAGTAACATTATTTTAGGATGATTCAAATCTAATTTTTTAATATATTCCGATACAATTTCTTGAGTTCCATCGCTAGAATTACCATCAACCACAATTATCTGATGCAACTTTGGAGGATAGGTTTGTTTACAAAGACTGTCAAGGCATTTTTCAATATAATCGCACTCGTGATAAGTTGGAATAACGGTAACAACCAATGGTAAACTATTCATTTCTATGCCTGCTAAAATGTACTGATTGATTTTAGAATGTAAAAATAGCGGTGAAATTAAACATTTATACGCAATTACATTATATTATTTCTTTTTGCTAGGGTTAATGAATAAGACCATAATGAACTTAAGGGCTAAAATTTCAACATCCGATTCTGTAAGTCATATTATTTTAGCTATTCAAGAGTTATTTCCAAATGAAAATATTCAACATATCGATATCCAAAAAAATTTTCCGAACCAACAAGAAAAAGAAGATATAATAATCAAAGATGTTGATTATGATTATTTCTTTCAACGTATACACGATACACGCATTGCTGATACTGCCCTAGATTGTATGAGTCATAACTTAACATTAAATCATACTACATTTAAAATCTCTCGACAAGCAGCATTAGCTGGAAAAGTTTCTTTCGTTTTGGATAATGAAAGTCCATTAGGTGGAACATTTGAGATTGAAGTTGAATCAGGTAATCTTAAAGCGTGGATTGAAGATATGACTTGGCATAAAGGTAGAGAAGATGTTCCAAGAGAGATTAACGACGAATTAAAAATGGGTATGGATGGATCACCTCAAGATTGGTTTTGAATAATGTCAATCAACTTAAGGTTTGCCTCTAACCAATCATACTCACTTAATTGGTGTTCATGAACCCATTCTATCTCATCATGGACATTTAATTTAATATTACTGTAATTATTTATTTTTGCATTCATTAATTTTAATTTTATAAAGTAGTCTTCGTAAAGATGAGTTATATCTCCACACACTGTTGTAATATCAATTTCTAAATTCAATTCCTCAAAAATTTCTCTTTTTAATCCTTCCTCATAGGATTCGTTAACATTTAATTTTCCACCAGGGAATTCCCATTTCCCTGGGTGTGGTTGAAATTGATTTCTTTTAGCAATTAGGACTTTGTTATTTTCATTTCTTATTAATGCTGCCACAACAGTGAGTATTTTCCTGTTCACCACTGCTTTTACTAATTCTAAAATTGTTTTAATTTGATTCTCAATTGGAATGAATTTTTGGGAGGGAAGATGAATAAAGATACAAGGAAGTAACCTACCAAATCTGTCCAAAATTTTATTTGTATAAATCGTATTTAGAGTATAGTAATACGCCTCATTACAAATAAATTCACCTGCATCATTAGAAATTACACATTCCAAACTTTTTGCATCCAATAATTGTGGGAGATTTATTGTTGAAAAATACTCGGGCTTTGAATTTAAAATTACTTTTGAATTTAAAATCTTTCGACCAGAATTATCTTTAATTCGCATTGATATCAAATTTTTAGCTCTTGATTCTAAATTAATTTTAGTTGCTTTACTGCTATATCCTAAATGAATAATACAGTCAAAACGTTCTTTTTTAATTAATTTACTCACAAATAGCGCACCATTGTTATCGACTGTTAGTATTTTAGAAGTCAAAAAAAATTCTTTAAAATCAAAATCAGTAATTAATTTAGTAACTTCTTCCGATATATTATAATTCGAGTTGTCGAAAGGCTCGAAACCTGTTAGAAGTACATTAGCAGGTCTCATTGATATTATACTGTACGCTTGAGGTGAATAATGTTGCCGAATAGACTCTATAATAAAAATTAAGCCAAAACTTGACAATGTTAATCATTTTACATCGTTCTGGGATGATGCAAGAATCAGAAATAATTGTACAAGTTCCTCGCAGTGAGGAAGACCATAATGATCGTAATATATTGAAATTAATTTTCGCACAAATTACCTCTGGTGTTGGTTTTTGGGGATCATTACAGCCGATAATCGCTGTTTTAATATCATTAATTCCATTTCTATTTCTTGGACAACATTTCAATAGGTCACATCAAAAAGGTATTGACTTTACATTACTACAATTACCCTTAGCCTTAACTGGAATTTTATGGATAGGTTTGTATCTATGGTCAATATTTGATGCATGGAACGAAGCTCAAAAATATGTCTTAGAAAAGATTAACAACTCCTATTGATGATAGTTATCAGGGTACCATAATTGATTATCGGCCTTTAAGATTCTGTCTTTTAATTTTTGTAAATCATTTTTGTCATCAATATCAAAATCGTTAGGCAATGTTCCAAAAATGATGTTACTTATATCACTAGATTCTATAGCCCAATACATTACTGATTCCTCATTAGAACTATGACCTGGATGGTCAGGGTCTTCGTGATCTACATCAGAAGTATAAACTAAGTTTACTAAGCCTAAAAGATGTCCTAACTCGTGAATAGTTACTGAAGTTTCAATATCTTGCCAACTAGGTCTACGTATTAGGTTCTCTGACTCTTTAATTCTATCATTGAAAACCATTACAGTTGTCGCATCAACAGCAACACCCAGAACATTTTCATTAGAATGATAACCACTTGGAAACATCAAGTGAAATCTTAATTCATCTCCATCCATAGCATTCTTCTGCCTAGTTTCACGGCCTTTAAACCTTATTTCTTCGTCACTCCAACTTCCATCATGATTAAAATCAGTAAGATAGAGTTCATAACTTACACTTTCTTTCTCGCATGCACTCTCTAGTCTTTCAATCATCAAATCCAAAGTTTCTTGAGTTGGCTTTTGATTCTCTTCATAATCTACTTCTACAACTAATTTCTTGTATTGACTAGAATCTAGACAAGCTAAAACTAAACCACCTGGCACCCCGTATCTTTCCTCTAAAATTTCTTCGCTAGAAAAACATCCTGATAAACTGGCAGATGATAAAATCAAAATCATCAAAATACTGTATTTTGTTTTATTATACAACTTCATCACCTAAAAATCTTCTGGAATTTCAACTGTAGAAAACAACTCTCCAGGTGATTTAGAGTTCCCGAGTTGAGTCCTGACTAACTTTTCCCAAGCCCTTAGCACTAATAAAGAATCAGATAGAGTAATTTCTTCTAGGTTAATTGATGTTCTTATTAGTGTGTCTAAAATATCTATGCGGTCATTATCTAGAATTCCCATTAGTTTATCTAATTCGAATTTAATTTCAGAACTCTGGGAATTATTAATTTCTAAAGGCCAAGGTTTAGAATAAATTTCTAATAATTTTTCGTCATGCTCAATTGCAACTTCATTTAATCTATTAGTCAGTTTCTCGGTATACTTAGCAACTACCAAACTAACTTCTACCAGTGGAATTTGCAGTTGATTAACTAGATTTACTATGTTTTGATGCAGAAATAACATCTTCTCGTTTTCATTTATTACATCCATAAATTTCACATTCATAATGTGCGATCATCATATCTAATTGCAGATATGTCCCCTCTCTCGCCGTCTGTTTCGTCGTTATGTACCTCATACCAATCTACCATCCAATCTCCATCTGTATCCCAATTTGTAGGATCAGTACCTTCAGCAGTAAAATCTCCATCCAAATCTAGAACCCACCATCCAAAAGGATATTGATTTCTACCAATATCTGGGATAATACTTGAACTAGAAACCAATCCATAACTGTCTGTCCAATCTCCTCTACATATCGAAATATCGTCAACAGGGTTCATTACGAAAAAATCGTCGTCATTATCTTGAATAATTTTAGCGTACATCATATCCTGACTATCTCTTTTGTAGATCTTGAGGTAATTTTTTTCCATTTCGTCATCTTCCCCAAGATGGAGTAACCATTTTCTAAATTGCCACCACTCTGTGATTTGTTCACCATCCCACTGTAAATCTAGAGATCTAACAAGGGTTGCAGACCTGTAAGTGTCATCCGTAATTGCATAAAATTCTTGGAAATTTGAATATTCGGTGTATTCACAAACTACACCACTACAATCCCAATCTCCATCATTATCTGGATCTAGTAATGCGTCAGAAGGATCTCTTGGATCTAAAGTAAACCACGTTAGTGATAAGTCTGGCCTCATTATATTTTCGCCATCAATTTTTAGAGGTTTTTTCTGAATACTATCTTCAGCGCCAGTCTCTATCCATTCAACTGAAATATACCTCTGACTAGAGAAATTATCTAAAGTCTCGTTCCAAGCCATTCTATACTCATACCAATCTGGAAGCATATCCCAGTCAGTGTCATTATCCAAAGGATTAGTACCATATTTTAAAATCTCTCTCCCGTCGGATAGACTAAAATCTTGGTAGTAATTTAGAGTGAATTCGTTTGTTCCTTCACGAATCATAATTTGGCTATCATCATCACTGTCATTTAGATTGGGATAAGTTCCATTATCAAATTCCATGTAATTAGTAAACGGAATAGCGATATTATCTAAACCATACTGACCTCCAGAAATTGAAAATAAGTGATTATTCCATGATCCCTGATCTGCTGGTGTGTCAACGACTGATCTATCATACCATCCATCAGCATCAATATCATAATCTCCATCTAATGGATTCAATGGGTTTAATCCCCATCTACCTTCAACAGAAAATATACTACTATCTCTGGATACCTGAATTGGTTCAGAAATGAATGAAGAGTAACAGAATTCCCATCCATCTGGCATTCCGTCACTATCAGAATCTGGATGCGTTGGGTCTGAAATTCCAATTAGGCTGTTATTGAAATTATTCTCGTTAACTTCATTAATTTTATCAAGTCGATTCTCTGTTAATGGAATCCCTTCATGTAGTTTATCGGAGAATAAATTATACAATCTCTCATTTGCTGAAATTTCGTCCAATCCTTCCTCTTCAGATAGTGCTTTTACGGCATCGGTAGCATAATCATAAAATCCTAATTCTAAGGGAATATTATACCTCTCAGCCTCTTTCCCATAGGTTCGAGCTTGCCACTCTCTTAAATTTGAATATACTTCATAAACTGCAATTTCACCATCACCATCACAATCATAAGAATCATCATCAAGATCTAAATATATATCATTACTGATTAATGGATTCATAGACCATCTATTTTCGTCTAAATCCCATTCCGTAAACCAATATTCGTAACCATCAAGCATTTCATCTCTATCAGTGTCATTATGAGTTGGATCAGTAATAGATCTTAATGTTTCTATTATTAGTGTAGGAGGTTCACCTGATTGCCAGTCAACAAGATCTAATTTTACTAAAGTCGCTCTGTTCTCGGTATTGTTCAGTATGTTACCCACCCGAGAAAATTCCGTCCCAGACATTTGTTCTTCTGCATCAAGATAGAATACTGGCGCATCTGGAGGATGTGCTATCCCATTATCTGGTAAATCATCAACTAGTGACAATTCTTGCCTATCAGTTAGACCATCATTGTCACTATCATAATCTCCATCTCCAAAAACTAACGGATTTAATGTCCATTTACCGTCTGTTGAATCCCAATCTGTTAGAAGCATTTCCAATCCATCTAACATTCCATCACCATCTGTATCTGGATTATTTGGATCACAACCCATTCCACTAGAATCAATCAAATCTGAATCAATGAAAGATCCAAAGCTTAGATTTGTTGTAATTCTCCCCCATATTTGTGTGTCAAATCCACTTAAAGTATTAGACTGTTTTATGTAATATTTTGGCGAAAATTGTTGTCCAATCTCATTATATTCGGGATCTATTGAATTATATTCTTCCCAATTGGAATATCCGTCTGAATCCGCATCTTCGAATTTATCTCTCTCCGTAAGAGGATTCAATGTCCACTTGTTGGCCACTAAATCCCATCTGGCGTGCCATATTTCCCATCCATCTGGCATTCCATCATTATCTGTATCTGGAGAAATAGGGTTAGCTGAACCTCTATCTAATTTGTTCTGAGACTCTAAAATTAAGTCACTTGCTAAGTCTCCAAATGTAAACTTTGAATTAGCATTTAAATCAGTATTTTCCCAAAGCCTAGTATAAATCCCGAAAGGTAATGAAGACGTATCTGAATCAAAGTCTTCGATAAAAGATTTATTTCTGATATGATACTCTAAATAATTATTGAATTGTTCTTCAAATTCTAAAATACCATTGTGGTTAATGTCGTATCCATCACCATCTGGGTTGCTTATAGCGTCACTACCATTTAGAGGGTTAATTCCTTTAACCTCGCTGGACCAGAAGCATGAATTTCCGTCAGGATCTAGAGGATTATTTTCTAAAGCTTCCCAACCATCTGGTAAAGTATCACCATCACTGTCTACATTATTAGGATCCATTGTATTCCAATTATTTTCTACTGATTCTATTGATTCCCCATGACTTTCTAATAAATTACCTGATAATGCTTCGAGATATATTTGCCCCCATGCAAACTCGCAGATATTACTCAAACCGTCACCATCTGCATCCCATAATGCATCATCTGGTCGTAACGGATCTAAGGTCCAGTTATTACCTCCGGTAAAAGAGGTTCCGACCCACCTTCTGTTTTGAATTTCCCATCCATCTGGCATCCCATCACCATCAGTGTCATTATTTGTGGCATCTAATGGTGAATCTGTTCCGCCCGATAGTAGATATGTTTCAGCAGCATTATTTTCTTCACAAACATACTCTTGTTCTATTATGTAGTGACAACCGAATTCAGTCAATCCGTAATAAAAACCGAAAAATTCCATCCCATCATTTAATCCATCTTTGTCTGTATCTGGATCTCTAGGGTCAGTTCCAGGGTAGCCTGATTCTGTAGTTGGCTGATACCTAAATTCATCTAAATTATTCCAGTCTTGTTCAAAAAAGGAATTCTGTTCTAGATCTAAATTCAAACCATCTGCATCTGGATCCAGCAGTGCATCTGTTGGATCGGTAGGGTCGAGAGCATAGGCATACTCCCAACCATCAGGAATACCATCAAAGTCTGAGTCATTATTACCTGGATCAATTAATGCAATATTGGCAAATCTTCCAGGATCTACAGCACCCAGCAGATAACCTGTTCCGTTTAATGTGATCTTTGAAACTGAAACGACTCTACCAGTAATAGGTTCTTGTACTCCTTGATTGAACTGTGCTTCCACTCCGCCTAATAATTTCCAAGTACCTCCTTTGGAACCAACCAGTACATAGTTGTCTAGAGGAAGCATCGAATACACATCATTCATATCTTCATTTGTAGTGTGTTCAAGATTCCCACTGTGAAATAATTGATTGCTATTTAAGTCTAGTAAATGGATGCCTGAACCTGTTCCAATCCATAAATGAGAAGCATCACCGTTCGGATTAAACTCTGGAACTATAGTCCTAACTTCAAATAGATTCAATTCGTGTTCATATGTTAGATTTCTCAATGAATTAGTATTGTCTTTATTAAAGACCCATTGAAAATTTAAAATGTCTTTTGCATCCGAAGTTTCTGTTTTCATCAACCCCTTATCCGTTCCCAAAAAAAGTGTAGGCTGCCCGTCAATATTGACATGTACTCCTGCTGTAAATTTTGCTGAGAATGTCGTTAATTCTTCAAATATTTGGTTATCTATTTCATCTAAAGTTCCATCCTTGAATTCACCCGAGTTTTTAAGTTCAAATATATATCCTAAATCTCCTAGTGAAATTAATCGAGTAGTGCTTCCTGTATTAACTAAATTAGATAATATATGCATGTTACCAGTTTCAATGAAATCAACATTTCCATTCAGAGTGCCACCCCTGTCTAAACCGAAACTGTAGACTCCATCGGTGGTTGCCAAAACTACCCCACCACGTCCAAATTCATTTTGAATAACCAGCATATCGTTCATTTCAACTCCATTTGGAAGAAGTGAATTTTCTACAGACATATCATACATATTTAGTACAGAAAGCCCTACTTTGGTACCGATATACACTAGAGAATTCTCATCATCTTCAAAAACATCTAGTTTGCGAACATCGTGACTTGAAATTTTTACTTCTGTAGTCTTATCATATAAGGACAGAGTATCTTTTAAAGAACCATCAATAACTGTTTTCAATCCTCCTCTGATAGAATCTCCATTGTCCTTTGAAACAAGATATTCTTCCAGATTACTAAAAGCTTCACCACCACATTCTATCTTTCCTTCGGAAAAACATGAATTAACTATGTCAGAAGTTAAATCTCTGGTAACTTCTCCGTTATTTGTCAAATCCCAGCCATCGGAATCTGAATCCTGTAAGTTATCAATTTTATTATGTGGGTCCAGTCCAAAATAAACCTCCCAACCATCTGGAATTTCATCTCCACCTGGTGAATATTCTAATTCTCCAATTTCAGACCATCTAAAAAAATCACCATCTGGATTCAAAGGATCGGTACCCCTCCATCGTGAATCAAATCTTTGATCAATGTCTGATTCCATCTGGCCATACCATAACCCATCAATTTCTGTTATCCATTCAAACGGAATTCCATAACTATATTCGGCGGAGTTGTTGTAATATTCATTCGACTCAACAGTACCGTCTCTATCGATATCAAATCCATCTTCATCATAATCTTCAGCTCCATCAGAACCGTTTAATGGGTCGAATAAAGGACAACTCCAACGCCCTTCTGAAATAATACCTGAATTTTCCATGCACATGATTACTTCATAACCGTCTGGCATTCCATCTCCATCAGTATCTGAATTAGTCGGATCAAGATATAGCCTAAATCCATTTTCTGAAACCTCAGGATCTTCTCCTGTTAAACCTGTTCTATTCGTGAAACAATCTACAACAAGATAAGGCCAACAATATTCTTCAACATTCTGCAAGCCATCATTGTCCATATCTAAATCCAATACCGATATTTCTTCAGGGTCATATTCTCCATCTGATCCATTTGTGTAATCCATTCCTTGAATGAATTTTGTTCGACCATCTAGAGCTATAATTTCTAAAGACTGACTGAATTGTTGCTCCCAAACGTCTGGAATTCCATCTCTGTCTGTATCTGTAACTGGGGGTGGTCCTTGATTAGCATCCTCGGGGTGAACATTTTCAACAGATTGTATTGCTGGTAATTGGGACATTGTTAATAGTAAAAATATCATTACTGAAGTGACTATTAATGTTGTTTGTTTACGGCGCATTCTATCACTCGGCGGGTATCCGTCAATACTTGACCAACTGAAATACCTTATGATACTGATGGAACAATGTTCATACAAAAATTACTCGGTTAATAGAAATTTACACGTAAAAAGAACCTATTTACACTCACATTGTCGATTAGTTGAAAGTCCTATCGCGCTCAGGGTTTATAGTGCCTCTATCAATCACACACCTAGGTACAGGAAGTCGAGGGAATTCAACCCTTATTTCAAGTGATGATGAACATGTTCTGATAGACAATGGATTTTCAGGAAAACAACTTGAAAAAAGATTAGGTAGAATGGAATTAAAACCAACTGACATTAGTTCAATTTTGGTTACTCATCATCATGGCGATCACGGAGGTGGTATACAATATGCAGCAAAAAAATGGAACATACCTGTGAGGTCAAACTATTTTACTGCTGAAAAATTAGGTATGTTAAACTATGAAAATCTACATATTTTTGAAAATTTAGATAGAATAGAACTAATCTCAAAAGCTACATTTTTACCATTTCCCGTTCCACACTCTGGATCTGAAAACGTAGGATTTTCCATTGTAGACGATAATGGCGAAAAAACTTGCGTTATAACAGATCTTGGAAGTCATACTGACGAAATAATCAAACACATGAAAGGATGCTCCCACATATCAATTGAAGCAAATTATGACTTGAGACGTCTATTGTCTGGTCCATACCCTGACAGACTAAAAAACAGAATAATGGGCAGGGGTGGACATTTATCAAATGAACAAACTGGAATTCTGCTATCAGAAGTGATTGATAAAAACACTAAGAGTATTGTGCTTACACACCTGTCAGAAAAGAATAATCAACCACATCTTGCAGAGAGTACTGTTTTATACCACATAGACGACATTTTCACCGGTGACATCGCTATTTCGCTACAAGACGGACCCGAATTTAGCCATTTTATTGGACAGAGTGAAAAAGAAAATATGTCTGTAAAAGTATAAGTTGGTTAGGTGTAAGGTAATGAAAAGAAACTTGAAAAATGATGATTCTGCTTTGAGTGATGTAATCGGAATGGTCATGTTATTGGCAATGATTGTCATTGTTCTTTCCTCGACAATGATTATTCTGCAACCTTACATTAGTGATTTCGATGATAACAAACATTGGTCACAAACTAAAGTCATCGCAGATCAAGTTGATGAAAGAATTAGGTTGGTTGGAGCATCTCCTCAGGATACTGGTTCAATTCAAACATTCGAACTAAGCTCGACATCTATTAAAGAACTAGACAGTGCAGAAGTATGGATTATCTCAGCTGATGTAAGTGGTACAGATGTAGTTGAAATAAATCTTGACTCTTTTAATTCTTTTAATATAAAGTCCATTAATAAAACCCCGTCTCATGCAATTGTAAATAATGGTGGAGAAATTTCAAATTATGAAATAAATTTTCAAGAAGATGTTGTAAATATTAATTTTGAAAAGAACATTGACAGGTTACTCATCATTGAAATACTTAATGCAGATTCTGAAGTCATCCACAAATTTGTAAGAATTGAACTCTCTGGTATAGAAATTGATACAACATTGTCAAATGGAAAATTTAAGGTGGATTTACTAAACGGTGCAAGACTAGAAAGATTACATGGTGAGGCCTACAAGGTAGATAGATATCCTTCAATTCGACATTCATCTTTACCAGATAGTAATCAACAATTAAGTTATGTACTGATTGATATAGACATGGGACTACTTCAACCTAGCCCAGATAGTTTCAGCTTACAGATGATTTCTAAAGGTCCTTTAACATTATTTGAAGGTGATATCAGAAATATTCGTATGATTATGAATAATGAAATTGATGATTCTATGACAGAGAGATATTTTTCTCACTGGATGGAAAGTTATAATTTGAATTTAGCTTCTGGAACCCTAGATGATTTCGAAGGATTTGGCCCTTGGAAAAGTGTTTCTGGAATTGATGGATTTGGTATTCATCCTCTCGATAAATCTGTTCTTACCGAAATTGTATTACACAGAGTGGTGGTAATTTGAGACGTAATTATACGATTATCAAAGATACTAGCGCTGCTAATTCAGCAATTGCAACCGTACTTATGTTCGCTGGAGTGATGAGCATCATTAGTATAATGCTTGTATCAATTGTACCCGTAATTAATGAACTTGAAGGAGCAATAAAATTAAGTGATGCTGACGCTCAATTCGAAGATTTAGCGGAATACCAGGTTAAACTGGCACAAAGAGGTTTACCTGGTAGTTCATCAGAGATGAAAATTGATCCTCTGTTAGGAAAATTAGACTGGGATTTAGAAAATTCAGGTATTTGGTTTTCATCTTCATGGAAAGACCAATCCGGACTAAGTTTAAGAAATCCTGGAAACTTCAACAATCAATTTGACATTAAATATCCTAACTCAGAAATAACATCTTACTGTATGGATGATTTACATGTTCAACCTGAATCTAAATGGATTTATGCAATACCCGACATAGAAGGAAAATTGATAATTTCTCAAAAAAATAAACTTTCCACCGAGTTCACGGGATCATCGTTTGTATTAGTTCATAACGAAGAAATCATAAAATATAAATTAACAAACAATGAAATCATAGAAATTGACATTACACGCTCTGATCTCGGAGATCAATCAGAAATAACCAGTGATGTAGAATTGTCAATCTTGCTAATCAATGGAAATAGCGGCATTTCATTCATTAAAGCTAACAATGAAGATCACAGAGGTTCAGGAACTATTTGGAAAATTCCTTTGCCAACAGGTGAAAATACTATTAATTTAATTTCAGAAAAAGATACTATCATCACTTGGAAACTGGGTCAAAACCCAGAATTATCAGAATATATTGAAAAAGTTGGAGATGGTTCAATTTGGTCGAAAAATATTGACTTAGATTCACCAACCATGATTACTGTTGAATCAACAAATAGCGCTAAATTATTACTTGATTTAAATAAAGATTCTAAAAATGGTACTACGAATTGGCCTACGTATGAAGGATTACTATTAGGCAGTGAATTTTTAATACCCAAGTTAGAAGGAACTCTTGTTATATCGAATTATGAACTCATTCCAAATCAAATAGATATTCAAGGTTCTAAATTTTCAATCCCAGGTAATGGAATGATGAAATTAGATTGGCCATTAGCAGGGACAAATGGAGTTACAAAGATTACTAGTAAATCAGACGTGGAAATTAGATTTTCCAAAAATGATTTTAATAACGAAGGGTTTCTAACTTCTGGAATATCATATCTAGTACCAAGTGATACTGGATCGCTTTCTGGACAATTATTTTCTACAATTTGGACGGGGAATTATGTGGATGATAATCAAGCATACATTTATGCTACATTAGCTGGTTCTAAGGCTTCAGTAAATTTCTCAGGAATTTTTAATGCAACTGGAGAACTAGATAGTCTGACGGACAATTCACTCTACCTCTCATCATCTACAGGTGAAGGAAAACTTAACTTGTCAGTAGATAATGGTCAATCAATTAGGGTTATGCAAATAATAGGTTCTGATGGAATGACAGAGTTGATTGATAAAGGTTCAAAGAGATGCCTTCCACTTGAGATTTTTGCATCTGGATGGATTGGCGTTAATCTACCGTGGTATGATGTAAGTGAGCTTACGTTAGCTGGCATTCGAGAAGCTTGGGAGAATGGAATTCATCATTCTGGAGCAAATTTACAGTTAATTGGGAAATCCAAAGATACATTATTTTCTAATCTTGCTAATGCATGGATAATTCAGGTACCTGCGATGAAGTATATATTTTCAAGTAGTATTTCTAATCTAGAAGTAGTGAATAAAGGTGGTTTCGTTACAACAAATCATCCAGAAGGAAAATCATCATTAATTCATTCAGCATTGGATGCAAAAGGAAATCAAAATTTACTTGGAATTCATCTCCCGATAACAACACCAACCCCTCAAAGTGTAATTAGTGGGTCTTCTAAGTTAAAAATAGAACTCAAAGTAATTGATAATATTTTATGCACAAATGAAAAAAGCATGGAGGTCAGAATGGGATGGAACGGATTATACGGTGACAGCATTATAAACTGGTTATCTGAGGATTTAGAATACTCTGAGGATTGGATTTCATTTCCAAACCAATATAATTTGCTTTCGGACTACACAGGTTGGATTAAAGGAGGAGATGGTGAAGCAACTTATCATAGCCCCAATAATCAAATTGATTTTTCCTTAACATTTACTGCAATTTCTTATGAAGCACAAGAGGAAGGTGGATAAAAATGAAAAATACAGATGTTTTTAGAAATGATGAAAATGCTGCAGCAACTGAGTTAGGTTATGTTTTTACTTTTCTCCTAGGTTTACTTCTACTCTCATTATATTCTTTTTGGGCCTGGGATATTGAAAATTCTACCAGAGAAAGATGGTCAGAGGTAGCCTTGACGGAAAATATTGAGAGAGTTGGGAATGCAATTGAAAGAGCTGAATCAGTAGCGAGGATGAATCCAAATGCAACTTACACCGAGAATATTGAGTTATTAAATGTTGAACAAACATCCACAGACGTTATAATGATGTTAGATGAAGAATCTCTTACGATCATACACCCTAATTTTAAAGAAAATTTTGTTTATAAAATAAGTTCTGCTTCACCCTCAAGTCATAATGGTGAATTAAATATCAAAGGTGAGTCTTCAGTTTGGGTTCACCTCTCAAACGGGATTATTGAAATCTCTAATAACCCTAATAACTAAATTAATATTCAATTAATTAATTTCCAGTAATTGCTTTATGGAACATCATTTGCACTTCTTGCATCTTCCTAGTAGCCCCAACCTCCCTAAATACATTTAGAGCTCTTTGTAAATACTCCATTCTTCGTTGTTTTTCCAATCCTGTACTACCTAGTCTTGATAATAATTCACCGACTAAAAGCGGTTGATTACTAGATTCTGCCAATGCCAATCCTTCTAGATAACGTTCTACAGCTTCATCTCTTTTCCCAGAATCTTCCAGAACTTCACCCATTAGAATGATTAATTCTACGCGGATTTCAACATCATCTCTGTTACTCAAGGATTGTAGTGTTTCTAAGTAATGATTTAATGCCAAATCTGTATCACCAATTAATGCATAATATCTGCCTAATACAGCTCTAGCTCTTGAATGTGTAATTTCATCTTCATTCTGGGTACTATCAAAAGCAGTTAATGCATGTTTACGACCCAATTCTAATTCGCCCATCTCTAAATAAGACCTTGCTAAATTAATTCTTGAATAAATTAATTCAGGGTTTACTTCTGTTGAAAGAATATGCTCGACCTCAGAATGTGCATCCATAGCCAACTGTTTTTTCCCTTGTGATCTGAAAATATAACTCATTTTTGTGTAAGTATTGCACGCTCCAATGGAATCTTTAGTTGCTATAAAACGTTTTAAAGCTTGTCTGTGAAGGTCTAAAGCTGTAGAACTATCTCCCCTCTTCCAAGCTAATTCTGCCAAGTTAGACAGCAAAATACTCTCCAGATTAATGTCTTTAGCTTGGTTAGCAAGATTCATCCCCACGGTAAAAGATGCTTCTGAACCACCAAAATCTCCAGATAGAAATAGTATTTTTCCTCTGAGATACCATAATTTACCCCAGATTTTTGGATTTCCTTTCGAGTCAATTAATCTGTTGATTAAACCTAATAGCTCTAATTGTCCATTATTGATTAACTCATCTCCATTTATTGCAACTTCTTCAGCAGCAATCTCTGAATCCGCATAACTTATTTTGTGATGTAAATACTCGATAAGATCCTGCTGGGAATTTAATTTTTTCTTGTACCATTTTGCAGCTGATGTATGTAAAGGGATTGCTACTTGCTCATCAATTCCGTTAAATGTAAATTCTCTGATAAGATCGTGCACATCGTAATTTTCAGAATCTACTCTTCTAGCTAACCCCTGTTCAACTAAGTTATCCAGGGTATTTAAATCTAAATCTAAATTAGTTAATGCTTCAAGCGGAACTGGTTCTCTAAATATTGATAATGATTGTAACAATCTTTTTTCTTCGGCGGATAATTTATCAAATATTTCCATAGACACATAGTTTTCTAGTGTTAAGTTATGCTCAATTGTAGAAGCCCCCCTGTTAATTAATTCAAGTACTAAGGGGTGTCCTTTGGAGATTCCGTATATTCTTTTATACTCATCATCTGATATACTCTTAAAAGAATCCAGAATATTTTTAGATGCATCAGGATCTAGTCCATCCAATGGTAAAATTTTACTGACATTTTGACCTTTTTCATTTCTTAAAGGTAAGACAGGTCGGTAAGATCTAGAAAATATCACCAATCCCAACTCATTATTCATTTCGTTAATCCTCAATACGAAATTGTAAATTATTTTATAAAATATATCTTCATCATTTTTGTGATAATCATCAATTACGATAAGAGCTGAAACATTTTTTAAACTGCTAACTAAAAGTTCTACAGTTTCATCAATTCTAGGCACTGGACTTGCTTCGAGATAATCATTTAATTCCTCAACTCCTACGGAACTTAACCAACCACCTAAATCCTCTAAGAATGGACGACCTCCTGCTCCTAATTGACATCTATGGTAAATCAAATTCCTCCTAAATGTGTATTTCTCTAACAATTTTGCTGCTAGACTGGTTTTTCCAATTCCTGCTATTCCAGGTATCAATATAGCATTAGAACCTGAATCTAATATCTCAGAAATTCCATCAATCTCAGTATCTCTTCCGAAAAAGTGTCTCAACCTTGGTAAATCTCCCAAAGATGAAGATAATTGTTTTTCAACTCTTTTGGTCAAATCACGCTCAATTAGCTCTGGAGATAATTTTGAAATATCCAAGACTCCATCATCCCTCAAATATCTTAAAATATCAACAGGTCTAATGGGAAAAGGTAATTTCTCATTACAGGTTCCAAGTTCAGTTTTTACACGTCTTTCGTCAGGTAATAAAATTTCAAAGTTATGTTGACTTAATCGATTCCAAGTTTCTTCCGCAACCTCAGAACCAATTGTGGTCAAAAAATATGACTTTCTCTTTCTCATTACTCCGTGAACATGAGCTTGCTTTTCAATAAGCAAACCTTGTTCCTTCAAACCTGAAATTGCCCTTGGAACATTACTTCTGGCTATTGCTACAGCGTTTGCGATGCCCATCTGTGATAATGCAAATGGAACTTCAACAGATTCTGAAAATGCGACATAGTCTCTTAAATGCAACAGTATTCTCTCTTGGACTCCTGGCTTCGGACTACTCATTTTATCGTTCCTCTTTGTATTTTAATTATGAATACAGTGATATATAATGGTTAATGACTACATCAAAACCTATCTTTATACTGTTCAGCATAGTTCCTCGCTGTATATTCATCATAACCTTGTGATATTAATTGTTGTATGTATGCTTCAAAATTTGGATTTGTAACATTTTGATAATTTGACGTGTTTAATTGATTTTGAACCGCTTCGTTATGGTGATTGTGTTGTTGTTGTTGTTGTTGTTGTTGTTGTTGTTGTTGATTAGCCCAAGCATATGGATTTTCTTCGACAATATCATTTTCTTGACTCAATTCATCTTCTTTTTCTATTTCAATAAATAAGAAAGCCAAAATTCCGAGTATTACTACGATAACTGAAATTGTAATTATTCCTATGATCAACGGTGAAAACCCACTTGAAGGGCTTTCCACAGATATACCGTTTGCTAGAGCGTATGATTCACTAGCATACTCAAATTCCAATTCTATTAAACCTCCATCTTCAGGGAAAAAAGATCTAGGGATTTCTAATCTCCAATTACCCTGCTCATCTACAACCGTATCTCCAACAGAAATTTTACCTGATGTCAAATATCCTTTAACAAATTGACCAGGTCTACCTGTTCCAATAAATACGGCAGGAGAATCTGTATTTACCTCTCCTTCATTAAACTGTTCAAAAGTAAACTCAACTGGAATAACAACTATATTAAATTCAGTGGATTCTACAGACTGGTCATATGAATCGGTAGCTTTAATTTTGACACCAAGGAAACTCCATTGTGATTCTTCAGAGTAGTATGTACCTATAGCAGATTGTGCTGGATTGTATGTTAGTACTCCCGTTTGTGGATTAATTTCTAGAACACTGAACATGAATTGATCATGTTCATTAAAGTCTTCTTTATTACCAGCGATACTTAAGGTAAGACCGTCTTGAGAAGGTGATTCAAAGAATTTAGACAAATCAATCTCAAGACCTGCCCCACATTTTTCAATAGATTTAGAATCTTTATCGCAAAAAATCTTGACAGTAGAACCCCCATTCAAAAATGTGTCCCATGACGTTTGATTGAAAATAGGTGGATTTATTTTATCTTCTGGGTTAAGAATTAAAACAGTCATTTGCTTTGGTTGGCTGTAATTATCTGCATCATGCGCAACAACAGTAATAGTATATTCACTTAAATGATCTAATTCAGATGTATCCCAGTATGTCTCCCATTCATTTCCATTTAAATTGTAAATGTTAGGTAAATTTGTCCATCCCCCTGTTGAATCTGTAATATTGACTTCAATTCTACTTATATCACCGTCGAAATCAGCGGCATATCCAAAAATTCGAGTTAATTTACTACCTTGGATTTCACCAGATGGTCCATATATCTCAATTATTGGAATTTTGTTATCATTGTCAATTACTAGTTTTAATTCAACAGGATTGCACTCATCTATGCTATTTCTGCAAAACTTAGAATCGCTCGCCCAAATCAATACATCGTATGTACCAGAACTATATGCTGAAAAATCCCATTCATACTCCCAGTTATTCCAGTTTAACGGAGTAAATTCTTCGGTGGGAAGGGTAGAACCATCATCTTTAGTAAATTTGAAATGTATCTTATGTAAATCTGGGGAATTAACCCCTGAGTATGAATCAGTCGCTATACCTCTGAATAAAACTGAACCACCACTATGTTCAGAATTATCTTGTGGGTATGTCAACACCACATTTGGAGGTAAAGTATTCAGTTGAAAACTCCTTGATATCACATCTCCATATTCAACTCCATCAAATGCCCTGAATTCAAAAGGATAATCTCCCTCTGACTGGTCACTCATGTCTAAACTAAATGACCAACTCTTCCAAGGCCAGTTTTCCTTAGTAACAGTGTCTTCAGTAAATCCGCTTGTATCCGTAGCTAATACTCCGTCTTCCCATGAACCACCAGGTAAACGTACCTCAATTCGATCGACTGTACCCATATGTCCGAGGAAAGCTTCCCAATCTGAACTGTAGGTACCTGGTGATCTATCTTCAGAACCATCATGAGATGAACCCGAGATATTTATCCATCTTTTGAATGCGGTGTTTTCAGGATATTGAACACCAATTTCCACTGATGGTTTAAGATTATCTAGTTCCAATACACCATCAACTTGTGATGTTAAAGTGATAATTTCTGATTTCACGCCTTTGTCAAATTTCCAAGCATCAATAAAATATCTAGATAACTCTCTACCACCATTATTGCAATCATCATCATCTAAATCATAAACTAAATCCCCATCGTTATCTATCCCATCATTACACGAATTCTCAGCAGGATCTGTAACTAAACCATCTGGGTTGGTACCAAAGCCAGTAAAATCAAGGTGGAAATCACTTGCCAAAACTATCTGCGGAGTCATACCAAATTTATCAGTAGTTAGATTATACAATTCATTTCCATGGCTGTCTTTGATTGTCACATCAGCATTTTTTACCATCTCACCATTTGCTAAGACCCTATATCTCACTAATTCACCCTGTTGAACTATATTTTGATGTTTTCCAGCACCACTATTTAATCTACCAATATGAATATTCTCTAGACCGATGTCTAAATCTGCAAACGCAAATTCAGTAGCGTTTTTATTCAATTCTATCGACATTGGCATTTCTTTAGGATACACATATTCTGAAAAAAGATTGCTGTACATAGGAGGAATTTGCAAACAATCAGTGTACATATTATTTTCACATTTAACTGCTGAACCCCTCCATCTCATACCTATTGAATAAACTCCAGGCGCTGATGGTACAGGTATGATTTCGGATTGAACCGCCACTCTACTTTCAGTGATATTATAAGTTTGAGAATCTACATTCCATGTATTATTAGAAAAATATGCTATTGACCCATATTTTCCACTAAATTCTTTTCCAGAAGCTCCTAAGGGGTATTTTGTATTATAACTGGATACTCTTGCGGGATATTCTCCTGCACTTACGGTGTTATTTCTAACATCTACTATACCACCAGTAACTCTAATTCCATCACCAACAGTTTCCTCAATTGTATTATTCCACAAAGTTGCAGAACCCATGTAAATATGAACAGCAGGACATTCGAAAGTACCTTCAGTATTACCTGTCTCTCCATATACAGTCTTAGAATCACATGTACCTCCTCCATTAAAAATTTGACTATTAGTTAATTTTAACCTAGCTGCATAAGGCTGAGAAGAACCAGTGTTCCAATTGGAATCATCCCAATGATATTCACCCAATAATACACTCTCTCTAGAAATATTTTCTATCTTTGTATTATTAATACTAATATCAGACTCACCATATAGATAAAGACCATTGTAACCAGTAACATTATGGATGTGTGAATTGATGATTGAAACCTCTGATGAGGAGACTGAGACTCCTGAACCTTGTTGTGGGCCACTAATATCTAAGTTATCTAAGTAAACAAATCCATTTTGATAAATTCCAACTGATGCAGCGTTATTAGAGACTGAAATTGAATTATTTACAAATATTGGAAAATGTATTTCAGAAGCACCAGATTCAATCACTCTTCTCGAATTAATATTTATCCCGTTACATTCAGTTGTAAAATCTGAGTTATATATTTCTCCAGCAGATCTTCTCAAAAAAATCCCTAAATCTGCATTAGAACCCTCATCATTTTGAATTAATTTAACTCCGTCGAACTCTACATGACTATCGGAAATCCAAATTGTAGTTAATTTACCTGAATTTTGTTGACAACCATTCGAAGTACCAATAAATTCCGGGTTAGAAATTACTGAGGGTGGGTTTTGATTATAATCATAAATTGGCATTATTTTGAATCTCTCTTGAGGATTTTTACCTGAAGTATATGCAGAAATAGCAGGTCCTCTAAAACCTTCATTATCATTTCCTACAGTAAATGTTCCCCCCTTGAGTACTGGTGCTGCCTGATTTGTAACAAGTATACTTGACGTATTAATGTTAGAAAATATAATTTCTTCTACATCGATACTTACTCCATCGAAAATTAGAGCGGCATATTCTTTTACATCTTGGCCTACCAACAGAGGATATCCATATGCTCCATTTATTGTAAGCTTTTTAATTGAGGAAATCGATTCGTCAATTCCAGAATTAAGAACTATTCCTTCACCACAAGATGCATCTCCACTAAAACCAATATCCTTACACCAGGTACTAGCAGTCTCGTCAGGAGCAGCTTGCCAATTGAATTGTACTGTCCCCCCTGTTGTAGCACCACATTTGTTGTCGCCGATACATATTGCACCGTCTACTATCAACGCTGAACCTGCAGCTATAGATATTGAAGCACCAGCATTTATGATCAACTTGGCACCGGGAGGTACTGTTACATTCCCAACTAAAGTATGCGAATTTCTCCAAGTTTCAATGCCGTTAATCACATTATTTCCATCACTTCCATTAGTTTCATTCACTGCTGAAACCACTGGAACGAATGAAATTGCCATAGCCATCGAACTCATTAACATCAGAAAAACTAGGAAAAAACTGCGCGATGCTGAGGAATACGACATGCCTAACGCCGTAAGCGAGAAGTTATCTATCTAAAATCCATCCCTAAGAATATGAATAATTAGGATGTTAACAATCCTCAACATTCCCCAAAAGTTCAATCAATCCTATTGTGTTTAAGGCTCCATAACCATATCTGTCATCATGAGGTATTGCCTGAGCTTCAAACGGATTTGCACTATCCATAAGCGCTTTTTTTACAACCTGAATACAATTACTCCTATCCGTGTTGTCCCAAGTTGGCTTTAATTGGGAGTTAGATTCTAATGCCAAAGCGAGAGCTCCAGTCACGAATACAGTAGAATCACTAGTACCAGTACTCGATGAGAATTTTCCATCAATCCAAGTAGATACTACATTTACTCCTGGAGCAGTAATTTCTGGTTTTTTATTGGGAGATTCTCGGGGGTTTTCTCCGTTACCTGCCAGATTATCACCCCTACTACTTTTTTCCCACAAAGAACCATCAGGATTAAGAGCACCTACTGAAATTACACCTGGTACGTTCGCAGGCACTGAAACACGTCCATCATCATTAATTCCACCATCGTTTCCAGCAGCTGCTACAACATAGATTCCTAAATTTATAGCATCTTGAACAGATTTAACAGCCAAATTATCCAAAGGATCTTCGATATCTTGACTACCTCCTAAAGAAAGACTAATTATATCTGCTCTGTTAGACTTGCACCAATCTACTGCATTAGCAACTGCTTCATCACTACCCATTTCATCTTCACCCAATGCACTAGCAACCATTAGTTTGACTCCAGGTGCAGAACCTACCAGACTACCGTTTGCTGCAAGCAATCCAACTATTAACGTTCCATGACCATCTTCTGCATAGTCTACAGGTTCAATACTATCAGAAACGAAGTCCTTGTAGAGTATTGTTTTTGAGAGGTGTTCCAAATCAGGGTGAACTAAATCAACTCCAGTATCTACGACACATACATTTATTCCACCACCATATAATCCAAGTTGTTGTGCTTGTCGTATTCCGACATATTGATAAGCCCAATCAGAATTTGGAGATTGTACTTCATCTAAAATAGAATAAATTGGTTGTAATAATATCCAAGTTACAATTAACATCGTCAAAAATAGTAGAAAACCTGAGGGTCTAATTCTTCTATTGCTGACATGTATTAACGCTAATCTATCAGTCGGCCATCCAGTAGATGTCGTACGAAATTCATCATCATCATCGTGCAATGTTTGTGGATCAACTGCAGTTAAAATCCTAGGTTCATTTGACTCAGGAATCAATTCTAAATGTTCCAATTCTCTACTCACCAATATACCTCTAATATCTTAAATTAGAATCCTGGGCCTGTACCTGTTCTTCTGCTTCTAACAAATGAATAAATTCCGATTGCAAAAATACAGATAATAATGATAGGTACAATATTCCCACTTCCTGCAGAATCTTGAACTGAGAATTTAACCTTTGTTAGCTCAACTTCTAAATTTGATTCATTATCTAATGGAGTAGTTCCTGCATCTAGAGTAAACTCAAACTTATAATCACCAGCTACAATTTCATTAGTATCAAATAGAACAGTAACTGTTTCATTTTGACCTGGTAAAATATTGACAGGCATTGAAACTGCACTGATATTTAGTTCTACTAAATAACCTTCAATAGTTACTCCTTCAGCGGTGATTAACCCATCATTGTGTACTACAATCGAAAAGTCAACAGGCTGACGTACAACCCCGCCACCAGCGCCCATACTTGGAGTATCCATTCTTAACTTCGCTTTAGATACTAACACTATTACATCAATAACCTCTGTTTCTCCTGATTCACTCGTTACGTTAACGTGTAAAACATATTGTCCTTCAAAAGTATTTTCAGGCATAATGACTGAAATTCCTACTTCAGAGGTGCCATTAGGAGGAATTATTCTTGGCTGAGGCTGAGAAACTGTCCAATCACTAGGTAGATCAGATTTATCTATATCAAACTGGATGTTATCATCTCCATTTCCAAGATTCTTTACTGAAACATCAAAAGAACTGGAACCTCCTCCAGATGTGATACCTACTTGATATGGAGCTGATGCTTCAATTGAATATTCTTGAGGTATATGAACCTTTAAGTCATAGTTACTTGATTCACCTGTCTCAGATGTAGCGATAACTCTAACATTGTGTCCAGTATCATATGAAATAGAATTTTCACCATCGGGTAATTTGATTTTCATAATGATTTCACTACTGTTCAGTGATTCTGAAATTCCAAATGTCATGTTTTTCGAGGTATCAAACTCATCTTCACTGATTTCGAAGTCAATTTGCCAGAACTCACTATCTGCACCCGCAACTGATGCTGTAAACGTATAGTTCTCTTTAGCTAAATTACCTGCGTATTCTAAATTTAACTTAATTAAAATATCATGGTAAGTATCAGTAATACCATCACCGTTAATATCTTTTATTTTCGCATTAATCATATCTCCATCATTGAATTCATGTTCTTCGTCATTGGATATTATTTGATTCACTGAATAATCGATTTTATGTACTAAAATTCTATTAAACTCTATGACTGCTTCAGCAGAAGTAACGGTCGAAAGTGTCCCGTCATCAGCTAAACCAGGAGATGATGCTCCTGTAATTACATCACCTGTATATTCCATCTCCATTCCCATTTCCAGGACTGTAAATTCCCCTGAAATTTGTAATGTACCTGCCGGAACTAAGTATGTTTCAATTTCTTCAGCAAGAGAAATATTCCATTTTGCATCATTAAATGACATAGTCAGATAAACTATATCTGTGATAGTTGAATTTGTAGATTGTAAGGTAGTAATATTCCTTTCATCTCCAGAAAAGTCAGTCCATCTAGTACTTATTGGGACGTAACCTCCTGCTTTCAGAGTAGTATTATATTCCGCGCCATCAATGATTTCTGCCTCAAATGAATCATAAACAACCATGTGGAAATTTGTCGCTTCAGCATGTAAAATCCATTTTCCAGGTTCTACAACTGCACTCCAAATAAGTTCTCCCTCATCATTTTCTTCAAATATTATTTCTACACTATCTCTCTCGTACCCTTCATCTGCTGCTGGAATTAATTCAATCATTAAATCACTGTAGATTTGATTAGAGATACTTTCAAAACCATACTGAAGGTCAATTCTTCCTGATACTGTTACGTTATCTGCATCCAAAGAAATATCCGTTGAATAATCTTCAGAATTACTGTTTATAGAAGTGTTCAGCACCTTTACAAATAATGAATTATTGTAATTGAAACCTGTTCTTGTAACATTAATTGAATAATCTTTTGATGCTGGTACATAAAAGTTCCAATTTCCATTCTCCTCATCAGTCGTCATATTCAGTGTCTCGAAGCCATCAGATTCGATCCTAACTTCTGAATTCCCTAGAGCTTCATTTGATTGATATTCACCATCTTCATTGAAATCCCAGAATACAGTACCACTGACCTCTACAAATCGGTTTAACTCGACATTAGTAACTATTGTCTCATTCGCTGAAAGCTCTCCCAACTCAAAATTTTCTAAAACCCATCTCAGACCATCTTTCGAATCAGTGTGGTTTAATTCTAGATTCCAATTACCAGGATATAACTGTGCGCTGACAAAACCAGATTCATTGTTGAATGGTAAATTTACTTCATGAAGACCATCATTAGATACCGCTATGAGACTTAAAGGTGGTAAAGAATTATTTTCAGCTAAATTAGTATCTATCAACGTCAAATTTAAATTAGCTACCTCTAAAGTTCTCCATACAAAAGTTCTATTATCAGGATTCTCGTCAATACTTATCTTAGCGTTAAAGATTTGTGATGTTCCTTCAACATCAATTAATCTTGTTGTAACCGAGTAATTCCCAGAACGAACGTATTCCAAAATTGTACCATTTTCATCTGCATAAAGTATCACATCAGTTGATATTGAATTTTCGTCTAAACTTTCAAATATTACGGATACATTATCCAGTGGTTCAAATTTTTGATCTACAAGCTCTACATCAAGCTTCCAAGTAGGAACTAAACCTAAATCAATAGGCTCATCAATACCAGATATACCTATCTTAATTGGAGCGGGTGTTGAGACAAATAATGTATCAAATTCACTTCCGTTATCGATATTTTGTGTATCCATTTCTATGAAATATTCGCCAAACGGAAGGTCAACGTTTAGTATACCATCTTCATCGAATAATTCTGAAGTAATGTTTATTTGATCTTGGCTCGAATCTGTTGGGACTATTCTAAAGTCAATATTCACAGGAGTACCATTATCAAATGATTGGTCTCCATTGTCATCAATAAATGTCCTAATTTCAACATTTACAGGTAAAGGATTAGCTTCTAAATTCCAATCCAATGAGTCACCCACAGTGCTGTTTGAGGTATAAATGGTCTCAGAGACCTGTAAAATTTCCTCACTTGCCATCAATGAATAATTCCCTAGAGGGAGTAAGAACTCAAATCTTCCAGAGTCATCTACCTCGGATACCCAAGTGACTCCAATGAATGAATCTAAAAATTCATCTCCTCCACTATCAAGATATGTCGCATAAACCTCAAAATTTTCGAAATCAGGGATTGAGTTATCATAAGTCACATTATTCGGATTTAAGAGTACTTTACCCGAATGATACCAGCTCACACTTTGCTTTGCGAAAATTATGAGATTAACATTATCCATATCTTTTGAAATGTTCACGTTAGTTGCAGAAACCATACCGTCTGGAGTTTCAGTAGTTACGTCAAACTCCATTCCAGAAGGTAATTCTAAATCGAACTCACCATTATTGTCTGATTCCACAATCACCTGTATACTTCCACTTCTAAATTTAACTGAAATACCATTTAAAGGCTGAAGTACTAGTTGATTATTGTCATCACGAACTTGGGTTTCTAACGAACCTTGCACCAGAATAGAACGGGAGAATTTAATATCCTCAAGATTTAAATTTTCACTATTTAGATTGAATTCCTGCCAAAGTAGTAAATCATTACCGCTTTTACTTTTCATTATCCAATCACCAAGTGGCAGTTCTGCATTTACAACACCATTTTCATCTGATGAAATATTTACAACTGTGCCATCATCTACTGAAGTAAATGTGACTAAAGTGTTACTAACATCAATTATATCTGGTTGATTAATATTGGATTCGTTAATAACCACTGGACTAATAGAAAATTCTACATCTCCATGTTCCAATATTTCACCAATAAATGTCAGTTGATTATTTTGCTCATTTAGAGTGGAGTTTAATTCATACTGCAAATCACCATCTAAATCTACTCGAAGTGAGTAATTACCTGGTGATAGAGGCCCTATACTGACATTACCTTCTTCTCCTGAACTAAATTTTAGACAATTAATAGCAGGACTGAATAAAGATTGAGTACTGTCTACCCAAATTCCGTCATTATTGAGGTTAACTTCAGTACATGTTTGTGTATCTAGGTCCAAATCGATAATTTCGACAGTAGCATTTACTGCATCTCCTGATTCATCGAAAATTAAACCAGATACTTGTAAACCAGTTAGAGATAATTCAAGATCTCCTGTGTGTTCTAAACCTACAGTAATTTCTTCAATAACGTCTGATGTTCTTCCGTTGTTAAATATTGCATACATTTTATACTCACCAGGGGCAATATCGTTGGCATAAAATGTGCCAGGAACAACCATATCTCCACTGTAATCTCCAACACCAGAATACTGAGCTGTACCTTCAAAGACTCCCGTTCCTACGAATTTTCCTGACGCTTCAAATGTTGCATTATCCAAAAATGTTGTTAGTTCAGTCAATTCATCTGCAGTAAATCTTCCACTTGCAACTAATGTTCCATTTATCAAATATTTACCATCAACACCCAGACATACTTCTGAACCATTCGGAACTGTCGAATTGATACATTCGCTTATATTTGTATCTTCTAACCATGAAGCTTCAAGAATTCCCTTACCACTCCATGTTCCATTACCTGTGTATGATTGACCAGTAGACAAATATCTCGAGTAATTCCCAATAAAGTTTGAAACTCTGAGGTTCTCATTATTTAGCGATTGTACAACACCATCAGTTTCTGTGTAAACAGCAATACCTTCCCCCTCAATTACTAAATCCTCCCCAGAAACTGTTTTGTTTATCGTGCTAACATTATAAGATATTTCTTCATTCCAAACATTCTGCAGTACGAATTCAGTTTCAACTAGGGGTAATCCAGAGAATTGTCCTTCACCTTCCCAATTTACGACACCTGAAGCAGATGATGTTTCTAATTCAATGTCTAACTTGGAAACCTCGGCATTTGGTTTTCTTTCAGCCTGCTCAGAAGTAATATTTATCTCATTTTCACCTAACCACATCATTCCTGATACTTCTGATAGTAACCCCGTAATTGGATTGACAACTCGTTCACCTGTATTCTGTCCAATGATATCTAAATTCATTGAATATACATCAAGTTCACCAGATTGTATTGTGATTAAATCTGCAGAACTATCAAATTCTCCTGTTAAAGCTGTAACTCTAATTCTACCAGCCGGTGCTGTAAAACAATAATTTCCACCAGAATCAGTAGTAGTTGTTCCAATAGGAATCCAATAAGTCCTGTTATCAAGATCTTCAGTACCTTCACCACTGAATCCGTCTCTTTCGATAAGTAATGTGGCCCCTGCAATAGGTGTATCTAATTCTGGGACAGTTACTGAACCACATAATTCTGCTCCTGCATAATATTTCATCACCTTAACGCCAAAATTAGCTTCTCCTAGTCCAAAATTCTCGAAATCTCCTCTTTCGTCATACCAATTTGCGATTACAAAGTGATTCATCATTGCTCCAGGAAGAGGCCATGCAGATTCTAAAGCAGAGCCAGGAGTTCCTGAAGATGCGGAAGATAACATTGTTTTAGGGGTGGCCGATACTGTTCCAGTGTAGTCAGTGAGACCTAAATCTGAAGCTCCATAGCCTACATATGTTCTCGCTAGCATAGTATCAAAAAATGATTCTGAATGGTCGTATCTTACATCTACCAACTCTATTATTTCAACATCTCCACCGCTTTGACTTCTCAAAACATCCATTTTATATTGTTCATTAAAATCCTCAGCTGTTCGCTCAATTATACTCTCAGTACCTCTTTGCGTTTCGTAAATGGTATTCATAAAATGCGCTGGATCTTGTCCAGAAAGGATTGTTGGAGCATAAAATATCCCTGTAGGGTTTTTCCTATTGAAAGATGTATCTAAGTACGCCCCTCCTCCAAGAGGATAAAGTCGAGTATCTATTGCAAAATAAGATATCTCATGATTTCTCGTAATTGTCTGACCGGGAGCTCCTTCACTGTCTGGAACTTCATAGATATCTAATTGAATTATTTCGTTGTACAAATCATTAATTTGTTCAGAATCTAGAGAGCCTGTCAAAACTTGCGTTGCTAATGCAATTTGAGAATTCTGTCTGTGGATTGATGTTCCAGCATCATCGAACTTCTCGATGATGTCAGATGTATACCAATAATCCCCAACCACATAATGACTTGCTCCAAATGTCTGTCCAGAGTCCTCGTCGAAATATTCTGTAATTACATCTCTGTTGGCTACTCGATCTTCGAAGGCTGATTTTGCTTCTGCCTCAGTCAGATAATCATTTCCGAGTTGCTTTTCTCCTTCATAAATTCTATAAACGTAATTATCGGTTTTTACTCCATCTTCAACAACATATCCTCTAGATAAAGCCAATACCCCTTGATTAGTCGTGGCCTCGGTCCATTCGTAAACCTCAAACATTCTTTCTTTGGCTATTTCTTGAGTTAATCCCCTCGTCACTAAATAGAATTCTTCATATTGAGGTGTTTCAAGATTACTTTCAATTATTGATTTGAAGGAATTTGAATAGTGATTGCCTCCACTCCAAACTACATCACCTATTCCTAATCTAGTGATGAACATTGCAACTACATCGTCTTGATTACGAGCTAGAAGCATGTTACCAGCTGTTGGAATTCCAGTCTGGAAATTATCCGCAACTGTTGGATGATCACCTTGTGACATTGCTTGAAATCCATAATCCCACCAAGATACAAACGCAGGTTTATCTGAAAATTTCATCCCACATGTCTTAGTTTCTGAATTCCAATTACCTTCAAGTTCATTACATGATACTTCGTCATTAACTCCCGTATGGATTTTATCCTGTTCTGAAAGCCAATCATAGGCTGCATTCCAATAATAATCATTAAAACCTGGGCCAAATGAATTTAGGAACCAATAACCCTGAACATCTTCGTAAGCAGTCCCATCAATAATATTACTCCACCTCAAAAAGTCAGGCATTAAATTGTACAATTCTTCGTCAACATCACTAGCTTTATCGCTACCTCTAGGAATAGCCGCATCGAGACCATATGTTGCATGTTGAGAAAACACCATTATGAAAATCATGAAAATCGCAATAAATCCTGGGCTTTTGAACAATACTTTCCTTCCAGAGGTAAATCTAGCACCCGGCGTGTTAATTCCCATTCTTCTCCACTGTTTCACTAACCCGTCCCAACCTGAATTAGCCCACAACCACGAAAAAGCTCCGGCTGAAACTATGGCCATTACTGGTGTAGCATTGTATACGAATCTACCTGCAGACCATGCCATGTATGAAGCCAATAAAACCCAAACTGCGAGTAATAATTCAGGAACTTTTCTATGTCGCAGCCCAGACCATGATAGTCCGAATCCTCGTGCCAAAGCAGAAACAAAAATTATAGCTCCAAAACTTCCAAATAGCAATCCTCTGGATGGAGCTTGTGCTTCAGCAATGGTACCAAAAATTTTATTTTTTGAGAAATAACCTCCACCAGTAAACAGAGTTGAACCTGCGTCAGAATATCCTAGTAACCACTGTAACCATACCAAAAATAGTGGTATGACTACTAGAACAGTGCCTGTTCCAATTACCAATAGCCATGGTTTATCCCTAGCAGAGCAAACAATGTACCCAGATACCAATATTAATCCTGAGATATAAAACATAGCCTGAAATTCTCCATTTAGTAACAATCCTAATTCTGGATGCATGTAAAACGGAAGCGAGGTTAACCACAGTGCCAGTAACATAGTGACAGTTAACACTGTAATTGCCATACTATCTCTACGTCTAAACAAGTTAAACAGAATCTGTATCATGAAAAATACAAAAATAATAGATGGAGCGTAAATGAAACCTTTCCAAGCTAACGCGACAATAGCAAAAGAAACACCAGATAGGATTGAGTAAGAAGTTGCCAATCTTTGATTTTCCCAGACCTTAGAGAATCCTAGTAGCAGATTAGTAGGATTCCAGCCTGATTTAATTAAAATTTTATCTTCGTTAATATTTTTCATAGACATAATATAGTAATAAAAACCTACTGTAGCAAATAGTAATACGAATGCATCGTGATCAGCTAAAGCAAATGTTGTGTGACTAACATGTCCTGGCATGAACGCTATTAACCAAGCAGCTAAAACTCCTGCACCTTTACCGAATACTTCTCTAGCCATGCCTGCTACTGGGAAAATTATCAATGCTCCATAAATTGCAGGCAATGCACCAATACTCCACCATACGGCGTTTTCAGCTGAAATTCCTAAGATTGGGGCTAGAATCAATCCTCCTAAAGCAAGACTCCACGTAAATAAAGGAGGTCTCGGGTTTATGTCACCAATAGGATACGCTCTATCTGCATCGAATATGAAATGTGCTCTTTCTGCAATAATGTAGTCAATCGCCCTTTTCATGTACCATGGGTCCGATCCACCAGTTAAATCCCATCCTCCTGTACCTATTGCATTCATTGCTGGAAGTACATTCCAAACAACTCTGATTGTCAGACCAAACGCGAAAGCTCCAGCAATTAAAACCGAAGCCCAATTTTCATTCCAAAATGCCCTAGCATTACCAATATCACCTATGGTCCTGTTCATTTTGTTGCCGTATTTCTCATGAGTTGAGAAGTAAAATACGAGTACAAATGTAAAGAAAGTGATCCCAAGCCATAACCACATTCCAATGCCTTCGCTGAGTAAATCTATCCATCTTGCCCCATCTTCGTTCGGACTAATGAACTGTTCAAAATACCCTTGTTCTTGGAACCTTCCAAATGAATATAGTATCCAAGTCGCACTAATCAACATCGATCTAGTAAACCATCTCTCTGAATAAAAGAATGCTGTGATTATTGCGATTATTCCTGTAAATAACGCCCACCAAACCGAAAGATATTGACCAGACATTCTAATCTGTTCTCCAGTCATTCCCAGATCCTGAACTACTTCGTCCGAAATTCCACCTAATAAGGCGAAATGAATTAATGTCAAAATATGCGCAAATGACCACATAGATAATGCGACCAATAACGGCCCTACAGGCTTATATCCCTCTTCAACGTTTGGAAGATACTTAAACCAAGAACCTGAACCAGGAGATTGTAAAATATTCCTTTGCAAAATAGCAAAAATGATTCCTAACGATGTCATTATGAATAAAAAAGTAAAGAACATTTCTGCTGTGACTCCCCTTAGTTCATTTAATTCATTAGTGTATGTAGCAGTGTAATCAATTTCAGGAAGCATTGATTCTACGGCTCCAGCAACACCCAATGATGCATAAAAACCAATTGAGAAGAATGTCAAGATAACAAACTCCTCGTTTTTGTTTAACCTAACAAAAATATATCCAATGATTGATGTCAATGTAAACAAAAATCCAACAACTCCACCAAAGATGTTCGCTACAATTGAACTAACAACAATTGCTAAGATAAGATATAAACCAACTATTAGATTAGAAGATAATTTGTCTCCGATGAATTTTTCTCCAAAAATTGGAGCCGTGGCCATCATTGAAGCACAACCAAGTACTACGAGAGGAACCACGAAATCATTCAAGTCGATATTTACGCCGAATAACATTCCACCGAAAAGTGCAATTAATATAGCAAAAGGTGCAATTAGAAGCCTTCCAACGTCACCAAATCGGCCAAATGAGACGGCGATTGTCTCTTCATTTTCGTTTTCCATTTTAATTCCCTCACGCATAGCCTAAGGCTATGGCGCCCAAGCGACCCGCCTTCTAGTTTTAACCGTGACCCTTGTAAGTGAAGTTTTCAAAGTGTTCTGAAACCTATGTCTTTTCTAAAATGTGAACCTTCAAGAGTGATATTATTGATTAACTCATAAGATATCCTCGCAGATTCTGAAAGTGAATCAGAAATACCTGTAACAGATAATACTCTTCCCCCGTTTGAGACCAAATTTCCGTTATCATCAATCTTAGTTCCTGCATGGTGAACTACAATATTTTCTGAGTCATCTTTAAGACCTGAAATCCTTCTGTTAATTACTGGTTTTTTTGGATAACCTTCTGATGCCAATACCACTGTTAAAGCATGCTTTTCATAAAAAGTCACATCTAAATCTTTAATTCTACCTTCAGCAGTATAAGAAAATAAATCGTATAAATCAGAGGAAATTAATGGTATTGTCACTTGAGTCTCTGGATCTCCAAAACGAACATTATATTCAACGACAGAAGGATCACCAGATTTGTCAATCATTAAACCGACATACAAACACCCTCTGTATTTATCTTCACATGAAGATAACCACATATGCATGGGCTGAACTATTCTTTCAAGAATCTTATTTGTTACAGATTTAGATATTATTGGTGCAGGTGCATACGCGCCCATTCCCCCTGTATTGGGTCCTTTATCACCATCCGTAAGTCTTTTGTGGTCTTGACTTGCAGGTAAACAAACATAGCCAGATTCATCCATGATTACTAACATGCTTGCTTCTTCACCCTCAAGAAATTCTTCGACTAGAACAAAACCATCTAGATTAAGTCCTTCTAGTATCGAATTCACTGCAAGATGTCTTTCACTCGTGACTGTAACTCCCTTCCCACCAGCTAGTACATCTCTTTTTATGACCCAATTTGGCCCATATTCATCCAAAATTTTCTCTATATCGGATGAATTTGTGATTACTGTTGAATTTGCGGTGGGAATATTTAATTTTTTCATTATCTCCTTGGCATACTGCTTAGAACCCTCTAATTTAGCACCACTTGAAAAAGGGCCAAAACAAAGTACTTTCTCCAGGCTTAATCTATCTGATAATCCATTTACTAACGGAGCTTCAGGGCCAATTATTACTAAATCTATGCTAAATTCATTAACCAGATTTATTACCTGTTCGTTATCTAAAATGTCAATTTCATGGTTTTTCCCTACGTTCAACGTCCCAGCATTACCAGGTGCTATATGGATCTCATTTACCTTAGCACTTTTTTTGAGACCTAACGAGATAGAGTGCTCTCTGCCCCCACCACCTATTACCAATATATTTTTGCCCATAATTCAATCTAATCAAACATACTCCATAATTAAATCGCATCTAGAATTACAATAAGTGTTATGTCGCACACTGTATTATTTAAGTGCCCGTTTAATTTGACCCAGCCCATGTTGGACACATTAGTGCCCACGAGAGAGGATATCAGTTATGCTCTTACCTTAGATGGAATGATAGGATTCTCAACAATTGTAATTGTTGTTTTGTGGATTTACATGCCTGGATACTTAGCAAATACATTTGCCATGATTTGGGGCAGGCTGCCTCCCAAGTATGGATACGGCCCTTGGCCTATTGATATGGGTAAAAAAGCATGGGACGGAAAGAGAATCTTAGGGGACGGCAAGACATGGAATGGTTTCATAGGTGGTTCTATATCAAGCGGTTTTCTGGCAATGATAATTCATGCACTGAGTAATGGGAATTATAAAGTTCCATTCATAGATATCCTAGCTGGAGTTAGTGAAGATGCATGGTTTTGGATTGGTAATGAATGGACTACATCATTCTTCATTGGTACTTTGCTCGGGATGGTTTGTCTTTTCGGAGATGCAACGGGTTCATTTTTCAAAAGAAGAAAAGGACTGATTAGGGAAGGAAAAGAAACTAGTAGAGCTCCTTTGCTTGACACTTTACCATTCGCCATCGCATTGTTTGTTTTTGGAGGATTATTTATGGGAAATTCAATCATCAAATGGGGAAATGTGGATTTATTTTACTCCCCTTATGGTGCTCCTAGAGTAGTTCTTGCGGGGTTTTTATTGTTACTAACCACTCCATTCTTGCATAGAGCTTTCAACATGTTCGGATATAAAATGGGATGGAAGGATGTAGATTACTAACAACTTAAAACATAGTTAATTGTCGGTTGTTCAATGCGAAGAAAACCAAGAAGTTTTATCATTGTCCTATTATTGCTAAACTTACTGATATTTACTCCTATTTCCAATGGTGAAGAAACAACTACATCATACATTAATGGAGGAGAAATTAATTCTGACATAATCATTAATGATGGAGAATTAGTAATCATTACTGACGAAGTGATCGTTAATGATGGAGTAGAAATTAAAATTAAAGAAGGAGGTATTTTGAATGTGTCAGGTAAAATTCAAGGAACAAACTTTGGCACTACATTATTACCATATGGAGTAAACTCGAGTATATTAATTCCAAACATTGTAACATCAGGAACAAAAATTGTAGAAATTACGATTAATTTAGATTCAGATTACGAGTACGGACCGAGTATTTTTTGGAATGAAAATTGGGAAAATATTACAAATGAAAGTAAATTTACTATCACAGTACCTTTTTCGTACAATGATGACCCACTCTTAATCCATATGTTAGGTAATAACATATACGGATCAATTATTAACTCGATTATTCTATCTGTTGATGATTCTGAAGTAATTGATGAAAGCCCATGGTATTTTGATCAAGAAGGTCTAAGACCTTATAATTCTAGAAATTGGAATCTAATTAACGAAGGAGTAATAAATTTACAAGATTCAGAAATTGTTGGTGCTAATATTAGCGGTTCGGGTATTTTTAACTCTGTGAATAGTTTTTACAACTTAAGTTCACCTATTATGCTTACAGAAGAATCTGAGTTCAATCTTCAGGGAGGTGGATTAGATGGAACCGAAACAGATGAATATATCGAAGGACCGTGGGGTATGGAGATAAACTGGACTGATGCTGAATCAACTGGAGATGCTGATAGATGGATTAAAACCCTTTCGTGCCAAAAAATAACTTTTCCCCCTGCTGAAATTAATTTCATTATTAGAGATATTTCTTGGTATGGAACAAGTAAACCTATTATGGATACCACTAATTCTGAGGGAGAGTATGATATAATGTGTGATTCAAATTATAGAATGGTTGAAATTGTAAATTCGAAAGGTGAAATTTACTTAGAAAATGCATTTATTGAGGCTGCATGGTGGAACTCTCCATGGGGAAATTATAGTGTTCAAAACGTTTCGATAGGTTTTGAAAGCTCAATTGAAATTAGTCTAGATTTACCCCAAGTAAACATTATTTCTATGGAATTGAATAAAAATTTATCTATTGTTGATGAACCAATTGAAGTTACATTGACACTAGAAAATACTGGTTCAAATTCTGCATTAGTACCTATTGAATGTAAATTGTCTGATGGAAGTGATGCTGATATAACTCCGTTTGGTCAAACGGTGCTAATTGCGGCTGGTGAAACGGGTATTGCTTTGGTTGACTGGAGAAATAGTAATCAAGGCAATGAATCTCTTACATGTAAAACCCTTAAACCATCAGGTTTTGAAAATTCTGAATTACTTGGCAATGGAACTGTTACTAGTGAAATGATTGTATGGGAGTCTTTGACTGATTCATCTGAGAATGCAATCAGTTCGATAATAGTCATAGTTGTTCTATTCATTGGAATTATAGGATTAATAACTTATCTCAATAAAACTAGTAAAAGTACGGGTTATACTGAAGACGAAAAAACTGATCCTTTAGAGGATTGATGACGAATTACTTAATTTATGATATAATTTAACCAGATTAAAATTTGTGAACATCATCAGCAAGTGTTTACTTTTTCTAAAGTCTCTTCGTCAGTCTCTCCACCTTTCCAATCATAGTTCACTTCTTCTATAACATTTGGAAAATAATCGGGTGATGAATAGGCTTCAGAATTAGAAATAGTAATGGTTAGAGTATAACATCCATCACCATCATAAATCTTGTCTTTACTGATGTAACTAATTCCAGATGATGTAATTTGATCTCCCTGATATTCAAAATCTGAAGAGGTCTCCCCTACTTTACCTGCTCCGTCTCCGTAAACTGAATCATCCCATAATGCGGTAGTTCCACTAACTGTGATTAGTGGATAATCAAACACAACGCTCCCATCAAAACTGATAGATGTTGTAATTGTGTATTCACTTTGAACTGCACCTGGACGTAAAGCACCATCAAAAGAATCAGCCATATGCCCAAACCAACCACTCAAGATAACTCCTTCACTTTTTTCTCCGCTATCTTCGGTGTCACCATCCCCATTTAGGTCATTTGAATCCACAAACAAAGATAATTCTCCATCAATATCAGTAATAGTTCTGGTAATAATTGAATCAGTAATTTTCATTTCGTTACTTAATATACCACTCGCTGATTCAATTATTACTGTATATTCCATCGAAGACATAACTGGTGCATCTAACAGTCCCAGCTCGGGATGAGATACTTCTTGTATATCACTGACGTATAATGCATTTTGATTGTAAAAATCATCAATGTCTAATGATATTTTACCATTATTCACATTGGTAACGGATGGCTTACCATTGACTTCACCTGTCCAAAGGCTTTCTCCATCTTGTTTTACTGTGACTGAAATAACATCCTCACCGATACCGCTACCAAATAATCCTCCCGAAGAGTAATAAACCATATTGATAGTATTTGTTGACTCGTCAAACGGATTTTCTGAATCTAATAGTAGAGAAATATTACCTCCTGTACTAGCACCTCCCAAATACGGTAACGCTCCGAACAATAACCATATTACTCCTAAAGAAATCCATTTCTTTTTTGATTCTGAATCAATTTTAAATCCACCTGTGAATGAATATCCTGCAGCAATGTATGAACAAAGAAAGATTCCTAGAACCGCAATACCAGGAATATATTTAAGATAATACAAACCAACCATACTTACTAATAAACCAATAATTCCAGAGATAAAGATTGGATTTTTCATCAATAATTTTGATTCAACGTTATTATTTACACTTTTATTTTTCTTATGTTCTTTTTTAACTCCCTCAACAGAATTATTCTCTTTGTCAGAATTATTAATTATTTCATCTTCTTTAGCCTTCGCTTTATCCAACAAGCCACTCATTCAATCCCTCTGTATAATGCACTGTGGGTAAAGGTTTATCAAATGAATTGTCGATAGTGCAGAAATTATTTCAATTGTCCACATCTGCAAGTTTTTCAATTTGCTCAACATCATCATCAGATCTGCGATAAGCTACTGCTGCAGCTAAAGCAAACATTGACAGTGTAGGGATTATTTCAAAACCAGGAAGATAGACACCTCTAACGTAAACCGTAACCATCTGTGTTTGATAATTCGGGATTCCTTCAGTTCTTACCGAGAAATCACTTGTTGCTTTAAACTGCAATTGGTAATAATTATCTGTCCATCCTTGAATCTTTGGAGTTCTAGTTAAAACGTTAACTTTCTGTGCTGGTGCTTGTGCATCAATTTCAGTAGAAATCAATGGCAAAGATATCTGGAAACCTGCTTCTTCAAGTTCATCTCTGTTAGCAACTTCAATATTGAATTTGTCTAATGCATTACCTTGATTGTATACTTTGAATTCAAAGTAATAGTCAACCTTAGGCCTTAATTGTTTGAATGGTTCCGATGCTTCAACTTGTAACCTACTGAATTGCTTAACTACGACCATTACATTAGCAGTTTTTTGTACTGGGTTAGGATTAGGTGCACCGTTGAATGTTTCGACAGTTCCAGCAATAGATACTACACGAGTAGTCTCTGGCATCCTTAGATCTCCTCTTACTGTAACTTCAAAGGTTATAGAAGAGGTTGCTCCAACTGTAACTGAACCTGGGCCTGCAAATGCAAGTCCTCCGCTAGTAATTGTTATTCTTACGGTCTCAGAATATCCAGTTGGATTTGTTGCAGTACAATATGTTATTCCGACTCTAGTTGATCCAGGATATACATCGATTGGAATGTTCGAAGGAGAACATTGAATATCAATATCGGGATTTGGAGACTGTGCGGCTGCTGGGGCTGCCATAGATAGCACGCTAATTGCATAGATACTTAGTAAAAATAGAGGTAACCTAACGACACGCATTGTATTCACTGTATATTCCGAGTACCAACATACACTTAACCCTTACTTGAAAACTAGCCCTTATTAAGTCAAATATTAAAACTAAAGTTATTTCAATAGATAGTTTACTCAGAGATATTTAGTTAAGAATATAATCTCAGTTAATCAATTACAGTTTCCTTGCTGAAACCCACTAAACATCCATCACATGCCATAATTTCATAATCCCACGTGATTAAAGTTATCTCAAAATCTATCTGTTCTCCCTCATCTGTATGCTGACACTGAAAACTTCCTCCCTCTTGAGCATCAACATTAATTTCAAGAAGATAATCTCCCAGTCCTGAATCACCAAGATTAATTACTGTTTCAATTTCAGATTTTGAGTAATTTCCGATGCTAAGATTTGTGTTTGCAAGAGACCAAGCATAGAATCCAAGGTCGCCAAAAATGAATGAAGGTGTGTCTCCGCCACCAGGGAGGCTGACGAAATCTTCTCCTTCATTTCCATCAAAATTTGAACCACTAGAATTCCAATCTGGATAATCTGGTAAACTATGGCTAATTGTTCCTGATACAATATCTGTTGCAGGTTCACCATCTAATGCGCAACCTATTCCACTACTTGTCTCATCCTCGCCGAAAGTCAAGAGCACCCGAATTCCAACGACATTTGTTCCGTTAGGCCAAGATTGAATAGATTCTGTATTAATTGGTATTTGTAATGTTTCTCCATCTGCCACATATTCTGAATCTGAATAAAATGGAATCAAATCTTCACTAATTGTTATGAGATAATTTCGGGGAGTATCTTCCATATTATCACCACTTGGAGATACTAACATGTAGCCCACTTCGGAAAGTAAAATCAAAACTACAATTGTAAATACTCCCTGATCAAACATAGGTTTTGGAATATTAATATTTGCAAAAAATGAAGAATCTGACTCATCCCTAAACTGACACATCAAATAGTGAGCAAAGAATGCACAACCCATTCCTGGGACAGAGGGGAAAATACCGTTAGCCCCACCAAAATCTAGTAATGTCCACAGTATAACACCTACAAAGGCTGAACTCATCATAATCAATGAATGAGTTGAATCAGGTTTATATCCCATCCACCTTATGGTTAAGAGTGGAATAAAAATAGCACCGAGTCCGTAAACGGCGAGTACCACTAACAGAAATACTGAGTCTCCTCCAGGGATATATAATCCACCTATCGAAATTAATGTCGCAAATATTGCTACAACAATTGTGACTTTTTTGGTAGTCTTGTGGTCATCTCTCCACTCTGGTTTGATATCATCTGTGATAGCCGCAGTACAAGCCAAAACCTGACTATCCGCAGTGGACATAGTCGCAGCAAAAATTGAAGCTAATATCATACCAACTCCAATAGCGGGCATAGTATCCATTGCAAGTTGAGGGAGACCCAATTCTGGATCAAAATCACTTATTGAATTAAACAAAACTCTGCTTACTAAACCAATAATGAACATTATAATAATAAAAGGTGTTTGCCAAACGAAAAACCAAATCATCGCTTGTTTTCTGTCATTATCTGAACCTAATGTCATTACTCTAGAAACTACTTGTGGTTGACCAGCAACACCCAATCCTCCTAGGAAAAAAGCAAAGACCCACATTGAAAAACCAAATCTAAGATCTTGGGGCCACAAACTTGTTAGAGCTGAACTCTGAGTTTCAAGCCCTGAATTAAGTCCTGACAAACCACCGACTTCACTTAATGCAATTACACATAAGATTATTGAACCAACAATCATAACACACGATTGAACTGCATCAGTCCAGATTGATGCTCTTATTCCTCCTGCATAACAATATGCAACTACTAAAACAAATCCTATCAAAATACCAGTCATTTCAGGCCAGCCCATCATCACTAACAGTGCTTTACCCCCTGAAGTAAGTTGAGCAGCCGCATATATACTCAAGAATAAAACCGAAAGGATAGCGGCTAATTTGGCCTCAGGAGCACCAGCTTTTTCAGATACAAGAGATGAAAGTGATCTAACCCCTCTTTCTTGCCCTTCTTCCTGAATAAATTTGTACAACCAAGCCCATGCGAGAACTTGCCCAATTGTTGAAAATAATGCTAACCATATTACGTTGTATCCAGTTAGGTAAGTAAATCCGATAAATCCAATAAACATGTACCCGGAATTCCATGTGCTAACTGCAGAAAGTGCTGCAAGTGCAGGATGCATGCCTCTTCCCGCGACTAAGTAATCATCGGTTGTATCCTTTTTAACCAAAATAGACGCCATGCCGACTCCAGCAAAAAGACCCATAAAGAGTAAAAAAGATGCGATAATCATTCCGCTCATGTATTCCCCATTGCAGCATCATTGATGGATTTAACCTCTTTAAAAATTTAAAATTTGATTTAAAAGTGGGCCCGGCCGGATTCGAACCAGCGGCCACTTGGTTATGAGCCAAGCGCTCTAACCGGACTAAGCTACGGGCCCTCTATGTACACCGTCAAGTATTCACAATATGTTTTTTACGCATGAAAATAATCTCAGCATACACTGTTTCGAAAAAATTTTAGTTTCTAATCATCAGTAATGCATAACATACTAGAACCTTTGGGGTGTAACATGTCCAAACTATGGTCAATGTTCTTTTTCTGTGTTTTGTTAGTCGCAACAATGAATTGGTATGCTGTGGTTAGGGAACCTGATGTTGTAGAAATCGAAGAGTTACATGAGCATGTGAATTCAGTTGTTAAGGTTCGCGGTAAAATTGTATCTTGGATTGAAGATCCCTGGAATTCTGGTGATCAAAGAATGGACATTATTATTCAAGACGATACTGGTGTTGTTGAAGTTAGATGGATGAAACATCAACCACTTCCACCAGTTGGATCGACTATTGAGGCTGCTGGAGATGTAATGGAATTTAGCGGATACATGTATATCATGTCAACAGGGAGTGGATCTGTTACATGGAAAGCAGAAGATGTCATAGAGTCAACAAATGTTGGTTCGTATTTGACTACTCTATCTATGAACCCTGAAAACTATTCTGGGCAGTTGATAACAATTAGTGGCCACATTTCAAAAACAATTAATCCAGATTCAAGAACTGGAACTTTTGACTTAAGAGACCACCCCGAATATAGTGGTAGTAATTATTTTTTAAAAGTGATTGTTTTTGGTTCAACGGATGCATGGATAGAATCTAGCTCCAAAGTTAATGTTACAGGGACGATAGTTTACAGCGAACGTGATTTGAGATGGGTATTATATGCACAAGGTACAGAAATAGAAGTAGATAACTCATACCAAAGTGTTATCGGAACTCTAGATTGGAATGACCCATCCAGTTGGCAGTATGAAGTATACAGTATAGTTTCTGTATACGGAAAAATGACCGTAAACTCTGATGGAGAATGGTGGATTTTAGGACCTAATGAAGATGATAAAATTTGTGCATCACCTAGCAGTTTCCAACTAGAAAATAATGCTTCTTCCATACTTAATAAGACAGATTCATGGATTGGACGATTCATGTGGCCAGAAGATAAATCATACAATTGTCTGATGATGGGAGTCGATGCAGGTTCTGTTACTTTAATCACTTCGAAAACATTAACTGAAATTGTAAATAACCCACACCTCTGGATCGGTAATAATGAAACTATCACGGTTGAGGGTTGGCTAACTACAACTATTAGTCCGACTTATGATGAAGGTTCGATAGGAGACGGACCCACATGGAACACGAGAAATACAGAATTAAATATTCATCTTAGTGGATCGAGAGAAAAATTTCTAGAAGAAGGGTTAAGAGTTCGGGTTAAAGGAAAGGTAGTATGGGATGTTTCATCAACTTCAATGGTCTTAGAAGTAGATACTTTGGAACCTCTGGATTTTTGGACTGTAAACGGAATTCCAACTTATGCAATACCTCTTCCATCTGAATTAAGTTGGTTTGATGGACCAACATCGTGGTTTTGGGATGCTCTAGGAGGTTCTAGAGTGTATATTTCTGGATATTTAAACATCACTGAAGACGGAGCATTTATAGAACAACCTGGTTCGAATAAAAAACTCTGTGTAGCTTTAGATCCGAATTATGATGTCTCAGAAATTCTTGATGAGGGTGAAAATAGGTCATCTAATACCTATACCTTTATTGGAAGACTATACCAGAAGAATACTGCAGAATCTGGTTCAATTCAGATGTGTTTAGATAGCACGTCACCAGATATTGATGGAGATCTTCTGAGTTTTGAAGATGAACTAACATTGGGAACAAATTCATCGATGAGTGACACTGATGGAGACGGAATTGATGACGGGCAGGAGGTTTCAGAGGGCACAAATCCTTTGAGTGATAGTACATTTACAAACATTATCTCTGAGATTAGTAACTCCGACATACAACAAGAAAATATTACAAATGATAACACTTCTGAAATTAATAATGTTCCCAGTGAGTTGAATACTTCAGAGGAAATAGATTATTTTACAATAATAATGTGGACCGTTTTGTTCGCAATTCTAAGTTTAGGATTTTTAGTTTATGTTAGATTAAACAACAATAAAGATACTAATTATATTGAAACAAATAAAGTTTTAGAAGAAGAATAGGTGTTTGAAGTGGATTACTGGTTATCTTTGGCATGGATGTTAGGATCTATGTTCTTTGGAATAGGTTTGGGTTCTATGACCGGCTTAATTCCCGGATTTCATGTCAATAATGTAGCATTAATTTTACTCTCACTAACCCCCTCATTTCTAGCGCTTGGGATTCCATTGTTTGCAGTGGCGTCGATTATTGTCGCTTGCGGTACAGTTCACACTTTCTTAAATTATATTCCATCTGCATTGATAGGTGCTCCAGATGCTGATCAAGCTTTATCCTTACTTCCTGGGCACAGGATGCTACTAGCAGGTGAAGCAACTAAGGGAGTAGCTTATTCTGCTAGAGGGAGTCAGTTAGGGCTATTTCTTACATTACCATTATTAATTTTCATCAGGATTTTCTTCGGTCCAGAACTGAATTTATACGACGACATGAGGAGTTCACTTCCTTGGATACTTTTGACTATCTCTTTCCTTTTGTTGATAACAGAAACGACCAGATTGCCATGGCCATCATGGATGCAAAGTATTACAAAAGGCAAGTTGGGAGATGATTCAAGAGTAACTGGTTTTATTGTAGCAACAGCATATTTCGTACTCTGTGGATTTTATGGGTTTGCTGTTTTTAAATTACCAGCATACAGCCCAGTCGGCATGCCAAATGCCAGTTTATTATTACCATCATTAGCTGGACTTTTTGGTATAGCTAATTTAATAGACATTTACTCAACAACGCAAGAATTACCCCCCCAGAAAGAAGACTGGGAAATGCCTCCTGCTGGGCCATTAATGGTTCCTTGTTTTCTATCCAGCGTAGCTGGTACAGTTATGGCTGTGTTACCTGGTATGACTGCTGCACAAGCAACTGTAATGGTAATGAGTGGAAGAAATTTAGCTGCTTGGGCTAGAGGTGAAGAAGGATGGGGCTTAGATTTTGAAAATATGACAATGCCAGAAATTAGTGATGATGATCTTATGGAAAGAGCGCTAGCTGCAGCTGATTCAGAGGAAATTCCATTGGATGAAGTTTACAAAGAAAGGGATATGGAGATTATCTCAATCTTATCAGCGGTAAACACTGCTGTTACAGTAAGTGTTCTAGGATTCTTGTACGTGATAGGAAGATCAAGAAGTGGTGCGACATTAGCACTAAAGATGATGTATCCTATCGACACATGGTACGAGTTAGAACCCACTGCAGATTTCTTGAGACTACTAACTGTCACAATCGTTTCTGGACTACTAGCCATTCCGATTATGTTTCAAGTAGGAAAGGGTGTGCTAAAATTACATGAAATGATACCTCTACAAACAATGCTAATGTCGGTCATAATTTTTGTAACATTACTGGTGTGGTTTTCTACGGGATGGATTGGTATAGGAGTACTCATTGTGGGTACTGTCATGGGTTTAATGCCACCTAGAATAGGTATTAGAAGAAGTCACGGAATGGGGATAATTATTGTTCCGATTATGATTTATACATTCATGCAAAAATATGGCGATCCATTCGGATTTATTTAATTAGAAATAAGGTGAAAAAATGATAAAAAAATATAATTTAATGATTATACCAATAGTAATTTGTTTGTTAATGTTAGGAAATTTAATTTCAATACAAATTTTAGATGAATATACTAAGAACGAAAGTAATTATGTTGATAGCCGCTCGACATCTTGTTCCTCCGAGATATGTATTAACGAATTATTAGTCAATGCCCAAGGAAGTAGTGAAACGGGGGCAGTTGGTTCATCTAATTGGGTAGCAGGAGAATGGGTAGAACTATTCAATAATGGCCAGAACACCGTAGATTTAACGGGATGGTCTCTAAAAGATAACATGAATAGAGAAATGGAGCTCGACACATCTAGAATCGTTGAACCGCAAGGTGCAACAGACATGCTAATTCCTGCAGGAGGATATTTAGTAGTTGCCAGAAATGGTGACGGATCTGGATGCGGTTTTTGCCTCTCAAATAACGGAGCAACAACCACACGTTCTGCATCACTCGTTGACCAAAATGGTAACTCTGTACATGTAGTTACTTGGAGTTATTCAGTCTCAGAAGGTGTATCATTAATTGAAAATTCTACGGATTCATCTGCTGATTGGGTAGAAACAAATCAATTAACTCCAGGCGAAACTAATGGAAATTCTACCATTCCCGACTCAGTACCTTGTACAGATATTTGTGTGAACGAAGTCTTGCCCAACCCAATGGGTGATGACTCTAGAGCTTGGCCAAACGGTGAATGGATAGAACTTTACAACAATGGATCTAACTCAGTAAACCTGTCTGGATGGGGTATGTTCCTTGAAAGTGGTGATAATTCTAATAATTTACTAAACTTTGTTATTAATTTTGATGAACGAAATGAGGGTGATTGGACTCTAGAATCAAATGAATTCCTAGTACTAAGCTTAAACGGATCTACTAGTTTTAGTTTAAGAAATAGTGGAGATAAAATTAGTCTAAAAAGATCTGATGGCTCGCTTGCTCATACCGCTGAGTGGACTAATGCTCCATCAGGAATTAGTTTGGTGGAACAACAAAATGGTTCTTCTGAAACTATTTGGGTAAGACCCCCATATATGACCCCTGGATGGCAAAATCCTCAAAACTTAGTTGATTCTATTAATGGTACTTCTGATTTGATAATTAGTGAGGTAATGGCATTTCCTGAATCAAACAACAATAAATCATATCCTAACGGAGAATGGATTGAAATTTTTAACAGTGGAAACTCTCCAATCAACATTGAAGGTTGGAAAATTAGAAACGGTAGTTGGAACAGTATTGTACTTAGTAATTATGTTGTAGAAGGGGGTAATTCTTCCACAGGTTTGTTAGACCCTGGAGAGTACTTAATCATTGGAAATCACACTGATTTCTTAATACAAAATTACTACGAAGTCTTATGGTTAATTACTCCTGAAGAAAAAGTTGTTCAAGCAGTTCATTGGAACTCTTCAACTATCGGTCTAGGATTAATACCTGATGAAAACGGGACTTCTAATGATTCGTGGATACCATTTATGCCAACTCCTGGTGCTCCAAACATTGAACCACCCCCCAACTATGACGATAATGCTGGATTTTTAATCACTAAGGTTCTAGCAAATAAAAATACAAATTCTAATCAAAATTGCTTGAGTTTCGTTAAAATAACTAATATGGATAATTTATCTAGAACATTGCATGGATGGAAATTAAGTTATAACGGATTAAATTTCTTTGACTCCGAAGAAAATATTGACGAATTAATTTTCAGGGATATTTCATTAGATTCCAAGGAGTCAATAATTATTCAGACAGGAAAGGTTTGGAATGGAAACCCACAAGATTATTTATTGTCTGAAGGAGGTGTCGAAATCGATTATTCCATCTTAGATATAATTGACTCAAGTTTACTCGATTTGGATTGGTGGGAAAAAACGTGCATCCATTATGATTCTCTTCTATCACTAGAAAATCCAAATTCTACTTACATAGATTCTGTTGCTTTACCAGACAGTAGCCCACCATTTTACGGCTGGGATGGTACTGCAATTAACCTACCGAATTCAATTTCCAATGAAGGTAGAATAATTTTTGTGAGGGGTAATGGTTGTGAATATTTACCAGATACAAATACCAGTTCAGATTGGCAGACGCATTGGAGTAAGTCTGGAAGAAGCGAATTTTGTGGTAATGAATTTCAGATGTTAAATAATGCTAAAATAACTCCTATGCTGGGTCCAAATGACAGTCTTTATCAAATGATTAATTGGTTAAACGATGCCGAATTTAGTCTTCATGTACACATGTATGAATTTACGAGCCTTCAACTAGCCAAATCATTGATAGATGCTATTAACAGAGGAGTAGATACCACCGTGGTAATTGAAAAAAATCCTTATTCAAACTATGATTTGTCAACCACCCGAGGTATCCTTTATGAATTAGATAATGCTGGTGCTAATATAATTTGGTTTGGTGGAGAAATTGACGCATATGCCTACAATCATGCAAAAGCAATAGTAAAAGACAATCAAGAAGTTTGGATTGGAAGTGGAAACTTCAAGGACAGCAGTTTTCCTAATAGACAACAATACGAAACGAATGGTGAAGTTGTCTTATTCGGTCAAGATGCAAACAGGGAGTGGGGAATTTTTGTCAATTCATCTGATATAGCCGATAAACTTCTCAAAAGAATGGCATGGGATGAAAATCTAAATTTGCCTCATGTTGAAATGTATGATCCAAATGAAGAAAATTTCGATAAACCTGAATCATGGTCTGGATTACCAACAATTAATCTTCCTGTAGACCCTCCCTTGTATGACATTCCAGAATTTACAGGAGATATTGAAACTAAATTAGTTACCTGTCCAGATGATTGTGCTGACTCAATTATCTCAGAAATTAGAGATGCAGAATCTTCTATTTATTTATCACTTCAATATTTAGATTTAGATTGGTGGTATGGGTGGTCAGAAGAATCTAATCCTTGGGGAGACAGTATCATAGTTAGTGAATTGGAAAAAGCAGCAGAAAGAGGAGTAGCCATCAGATTAATTATTAACGAGTATTATTCTGACGAATCACCTGAAGTTCAGCAGGCTACAAACTTATTTAATGAGGTTTGGAATCAAACCTATGGATTAGATACTGCAGCCGTAATGATGTCTGCTGGAGACGGCATTCTCAAGCTTCACAATAAAGGAATGATTGTTGACAAAGAAACGTTACTAATAGGATCAATGAACTGGGGATCAAATTCATTACTGCAAAACAGAGAATATGGGTTAATTTTTAAAAATATTGACCTAGCCAATTATTACCTATCTAGTTGGGAGCAAGACTGGAATCGTCTTGATTTATGGACTGATACTGATGGTGATGGATTACCTGATTATTGGGAAGTAGCTTTTGGACTCAATAGGACAACATCAATTATTCCAGGAACAGCAATTAGCGAACACTCTTATGACCCTGATGGCGACGGGTTAAATAATCTAGAAGAGTATGAAAATGCAGGTAATCCCTTGTCAAGTGATACAGATGGTGACTGCATCCTTGATATTCTTGAACTTGCTTTTGCTCAAAAAGAAGGTATAAGTGCTAGGAATGCCATGAAAAGTGCTGATGCTAACAATAATAACGTTGATGATGGAATTGAAACTAATTGTGGAAGTGAACTCACTGATATTGATGTTGATACTACAACTGATACAGATGGTGATGGAGTCGCAGATATTAATGACGATTGCCCGAATACCTCTGAAGAATTCTGGGATTTATTAAATGTGAATGGATGCCCTCTTGATTCAGACAGTGATGGTATTTTTGATTATGATAATTCAGGGCAAATACTGGATCTTTGTGCAGATACGATGCCTAATACAATTGTTGATTCTACGGGTTGTGAAATAATAGCTGAAGATGATTTAGATAGTGACGGAGTAATTGATATTTCAGATTCATGTCTGAATACACCAGCGGGCCTTTCCGTGGATAAAAATGGATGCAGTGACATTGACAATGATGGAATCATAGACCCAAACGACAAATGTCCAGGTACAATTCCTGGAAGTATAGTTGGAAGTACAGGTTGTTCTCCATCACAGGAGAAGCTAAATGAGGAGGAGGATGAAGAAAATAGACTGGGTAATGGAGCAGCAGCTGATGACAAACTATCACTAATTTTACTCTTCTTTATGGGTATAGCTTCTGTAGCCTTCGTATTATCTATAATTATATTCGTCATAAATAGAAATAGCCCCACTGATGAAATTTTTGCAGATCTAACAAACGATGCTGTTGATAACGCAGCAAAAGAACTGGAAATTCCCTATGTTGATAAAAACGAAAGCATAGAGTATGCATCACCAATCTTAGATGCCGTCACTGGAATGACTACTTCAGATGATGAACAAAGACAAGCAGTGTTCTCGGCACCCATTCTTGATGGATCCAATTCTATTGAGTATGATGAAAATGGGGAATCAGTAGATTTACCGGGATGGACTAAGGAACTAATTGAGTCATACATTGCTGATGGTTGGACGATGGAACAGCTTAAAGAATGGCATAATGAAAATAGTTGACCTATTTCTTACGACAAGTTATTCTATTAAATAGAAAACCACGAGATAATGGCAAGAGAATTAGTTGAGTTAGATTTGAATGATTTTGAGGAGAACAAGGACGAATTTGTAAATCAAATGGGGAAGGCTCTCGAAGATATTGGGTTTTTTGCCTTAAAAGGCCACGGCATAGATACAGAATTACTTTCAAAATGCTACAATAATTCAGAAGCATTTTTTAACCTAGATTATGATATAAAATCCAAATACGAAAAAACAGAAATTCATTGTCAAAGAGGATACACTAAATTCGGAAAAGAACACTCTAAAGATAATCCAGCACCAGATTTAAAAGAATTCTACCAAATCGGGAGGAGTTATGACCCTAACAATGTTGATAGTGATGTAATCTTAGAAAATGTATGGCCAGATGAAATTCCAGAATTTGAAAATAAATTAAGCAGTCTTTATTCTAAGTTAGAAAATTGCAGTAAAAAATTATTAGACGCATGTTCAATTTACCTTGGAATGCCAACGGATTGGTTAAGTTCGATGACTTTGAATGGAAATACAATTCTAAGAGTTATTCACTATCCACCATTACCTGAAGAAAGAGATCCTAACAGTGTTAGATCGGCCCAACATGAAGATATTAATCTCATCACACTACTCTGCGCATCTACCGAATCAGGATTAGAAGTGATGGATCACGATGGAAGCTGGTTTAAGGTAGAAACTGGTCCAGAATTTATTATAGTTGACTCTGGAGACATGATTCAAAATCTAACAAACGGCATGTTTAAATCTACTACTCATCGTGTAGTAAATCCTAATAATTCAAATTTAAGAAGGTTTTCTATGCCAATGTTTGTACATCCACGCAATGAAATTGACCTTACTCCATTACCTAAATTTATTGAAATGACTGGCGGAATTCAAAAGTTTCAAAGTATATCTGCTGGAGAATATCTTCATCAAAGGTTAGTTGAAATAGGTTTAGCAGATTCATGAGGTTTTAAGTTGAGAATTCAAGATTTGATAGCCAAAAAAAGAGATGCTAAAATTCTAACAAATTCTGAACTAAAATATGTAGTCACAGAAATTTGTGAAGGGACAATTCAACAAGAACAGATTGGTGCATTGCTAATGGCAATATATCTCAATGGAATGAGTACAAATGAAACAATATCATTGACCGAAATTATGAAAGATTCGGGATTTATATTCAAGTGGGAAAATAATGAAAAATTTGTGGACAAACATTCTACAGGGGGGGTAGGAGACAAAATTAGTATTCCACTAACACCAGCATTAGCAGCATGCGGTCTAAAAGTACCAATGATTGCAGGTAGAGGACTAGAACATACTGGAGGAACAATAGATAAACTAGAATCGATTAAAGGATTTAATACAAGATTAAGTCCAATACAAATTAAAAAAATTATAGACAATGTAGGTTGTGTAATTACAACTCAGACCGAAGAAATGATTCCAGCTGACAGAATTCTTTATTCATCAAGAGATTTAACATCTACAGTGGCATCAATTCCATTGATTACGGCATCAATAATCTCTAAAAAAGCTGCAGAGGGGATTTCTAGTTTAGTACTCGACATTAAAGTTGGTTCTGCTGCATTTATGAAAGACATTGAATCCGCTGAAATACTAGCAAAGTGCATGGTAGAAACTGGTAATTTGATGGGGATTAAAACCAGTGCTTTACTGACAGAAATGAATAATCCGCTGGGTTACATGTCTGGAAACGCTTTAGAAATAATAGAATCAATCAGGATTCTTAAAGGTCAAGGACCACAAGATTGCATTAGTCTAATAATAAATCAAGGTGCAGAATTACTACTCCTCTCTGGCATTAAAAATAATCATGATGATGCAAGAAAAGCTATTAAAAATGTATTAAATAATGGAAAGGCTCTTGAAAAATTCAAAGAAATGATAATCTGCCAAGGTGTAGATAAAGAATTAGCAAAAAAAATATGTTTAGAACCTAACTTACTAATTGAAAATTGTAAGTTTAAATCAAAAATTTACTCGAAAAATTCTGGATTTATTTCATCAATAGATGCAATGGTTGTTGCTCAATTTATTTTGGAAAATGGTGGTGGCAGAAGGTTTATGGAGGAAGAAATCAATCATAATGTAGGTGTAGAATTACATGTAAAATTAGGTGATTTTTTAGATAAAAATGAACCATGGGCTACCATTTATCACGATTCAGAGTTAAATATCTCGGAACAATTAGTTAATTGTCTACAGTTATCAGAAAAAGAAATAGAGGTAAAAAATCGAATTATCAAAAAAATTATTTATTAATCCATATCTTCAAATTCATATTTCAATATTAAATTTCTTGCCGCTAATACTTCATCCACTCTACCTACATGGGTTGTCACTGGTGCATTGTGTAATGTTTCAGAATCCTCGGTTAGTACTTCATGAAACTTAGAAGCAAATGTATCAAGCGTTTTCTTAGATTCTGTCTCTGTTGGTTCGATCATCATACATTCAGGCACCACTAAAGGGAAATAAACAGTAGGTGCCATGTAACCCTTATCCAATAGCCCTTTAGCAAGATCCATCGCTGTTATTCCTGATTTTTCCTTAAGTGGTAACGCACTGATAGTAAACTCGTGCTTACAAAATTTGACATTTGAACCATCGACTGGCATTACTGGTATTTTAGATGCAATTTCTTCGTTTGGATTCATTAGAATATGTCTCAAATAATTTGCGTTTAAAACTGCATGCTCACTCATTTTTTCTAACTGGAACCCATACCTACGATAAAAAGCCCAACATCTTACAATTGCTCCAGAATTACCCATCCACTGTTGCACTTTTCCAATTGAATTTTCTGGTTGCACCTTTACATACCACCAATCTCCATCAACTCCATTACCATCATCTTTGTTTTTCTTTCTTCTAGAAATCATAGGCGAAGGAAGGAACTCTGCAAGATGTGATTTAACACCAATTGGACCTGAGCCTGGCCCTCCACCTCCGTGAGGTTGACTAAATGTTTTGTGAAGGTTGTAGTGTACTGCGTCAAAACCCATCAACCCAGGTGTTGTTTTACCAAGTATTGCATTAAAGTTAGCACCATCATAATACATTTGTCCTCCTGCAGAATGCACTATATCCGCTGCCTTTGAAATTTCATGTTCAAATATCCCTAGAGTGTTAGGATTGGTAATCATCATTGCTGCAGTATCGTTACCCACTACAGATTTTAGAGCGTCTAAATCCAACAGTCCATCTTCTCCAGATGGTATTTCAATAATTTCATACCCACACATTGCCGCACTTGCAGGATTGGTTCCATGAGCAGAATCGGGTACAATTACTTTGTTCCTGTGACCTTCTCCAATTGATTTATGATATTCCTGAATACATCTGATTGCAGTGAACTCTCCTTGCGCTCCTGCTACAGGTTGTAGCGTTACTGAATCCATTCCTGCGCAAATAGCTAGCATTTCCTGCATCTCGAACATTATGGATAACAAGCCTTGAAGATGAGATTCTTTTTGTAGTGGGTGTAATTCAGTAATTCCTGGCATCGCAGCGATTACTTCGTTTACCCTAGGGTTATGCTTCATTGTGCAAGATCCTAGAGGATAAAAACCTGTATCAATTCCAAAATTTCTTGTTGATAACCAGGTATAATGACGTACGACTTCTGGTTCAGATAGTAGAGGTAACCTTGGTAATTTTTTTCTTAGTAAACCAACTGGTAATTTTAGATCTGATTCTTCCACTAATAAATCAGGTTGGGAATATCCCATTCCATCGACTCCTTCGAATTCGAAGATGTTACTCATTTGAATTCACCTCCAGAAACTCTTCAAGCTTATTTCTAAATATTTCGATTTCTCTACTAGTTGTTTGGTCTGTAGCACAAACTAAGATTTCATTTTCTGAGTTTTCATACCATTCGGACAAGGCTAATCCGCCAATTACACCCTGTTCATCCAACCAGTCTAACACAGTTTTAGAATCATGAGGTAATTTAATTACAAACTCATTATAATGATTATTCATAGCATATGGCATTTCTAATCCTTCTACTTCAGAAAGTTCTTGTTGCAATAATTGTCTTGCTGCAAAGTTTCTTAGCCCAAGTTTTTCAATTCCTTTAGGGCCTAAAAGAGACATGTGCATTGCACCCATCAAAGCAATTAAAGTTTCATTTGTACACAGATTAGATGTGGCTCTGTGTCTTCTAATGTGTTGTTCTCGTGTTGAAAGAGTCAAACAGAATGCGACTCTTCCTTTGTCGTCATTACTTTTTCCTACTATCCGACCAGGCATTTGTCTGAGGTATGCTTTCGAACAGGCAAAAATACCGTAAATTGGGCCGCCAGCTGTCATTCCAACTCCTAAAGGTTGACCTTCACCTACAACAATGTCCGCACCATAATTTCCTGGTGCCTCTAAAACTCCTAACGAAGTAGGGTTCACACCAATTATCAAAGCAGTATTCTGTCCAATAATTTGTTTAATTTCGGTGATTCCTTCATCAAGTATTCCTAATGGATTAGGTTGTTCAAGATAAACTGCACATGAACCCGATGCATTTTTAATTCCTTCAATGTCAATTAACCCATTCTCAGAATGTTTCAGCTTTTTTATGCAAATTCCTCCACCCATTGTGTAGTTTTCTATTACAGAAAGTCTATCTGGTGGAATTAATTCTGAAACATAAACTGTATCTTTTTGAGTAGCCTTCTTATTATGCACTCTGACGGAACATGTTATGGCTTCTGCAGCTGCGGTAGAAATATCATAAACGCTAACATTGGATATGGGTAATCCTGTTAGCTCACTAACCATTGTTTGGAATTCCCACATTGCCTGTAACATACCTTGACTAACCTCTGGTTGATACGGAGTGTAGGATGTTAGAAATTCACCGCGACCAATGAGTTGTCCGACTAAGGAAGGTACATAATTACGGTATAATCCCGCACCTAGGAAGCTGATTTTATCTTTTGATGTGATGTTTGAGTTCAATAAATTCTCTGCATCATACAATATTTCTTCTTCAGATTGGGGGGCTCTTAATGGTAATTTACCTTCGTAACGAACATTTTCTGGTATATCAGAAAATAAATCTTCAATCGAGTTCATCCCCATCAGAGACAGCATTTCATTTTCCCGACCTAAGTTAGGCAGTTGGTCCATGTACTACCCATTTCAAAACGAAGTATGAATATTTGTATTTCTAGATAAATGGAGGTACAACAATTTTTGCTTTAATTAGTTTTCTTTTACTCGCAGCAACGTACACAATATCACCAATTTTAACTTGATTTAGGTATGCTAAAGCTATACCTTTATTCCCCAAACTTGGACTTGGTGCTCCAGAGGTAATTATTCCTAAACTTTCAGAGTTAATACTTGAGTCTGAATAAACAGAATGTCCCGGTCTTGGTGCTGGCCCTCGCTCTAGGTATTCCAAACCAAATAAATGTTCGTTACTTTGTTTTCCAATCATATTTTCTTTACCCAAAAAGTCATGCTCAAGTTCTAACCCAAAAGGAATTTGAGTTTCAAGACTGTTTCTAATTAAATTTGTATTGGAATCTGAGTCTCCTAGACCTGGCCAGTAAAAATCTTGACCTGACAACAAATAACCCATTTCTAGTCTCAATGTATCTCTAGCTCCTAAACCTACGGGTGTAACTCCTGAATCAGATTTATCCTTGAGAATTTCTGACCATATCACGGGTGCTTGAGAATTTGGAATGAAAATTTCAAATCCTAATTCACCAGTATATCCAGTCCCTTGAATCCATCCAGAAATTCCTAATTCATTTTCCTTAATTGCTTGACAACTAAAACGATTAACATTATTTTCAACACCGAGAACTGAGATTAATACATCTTTTGAATTTGGACCTTGCAATGCAAGAATACTATATTCATCAGAGAGGTTTTCAATAGTTATCGATCCATCTGATGGTAGCAAACTTGTATACCAATCCATCATAACATCAATCATACTTGCATTAGGTACTCCTAAAATTACAGGGCTACCTGTGTTGTTCCAATTCTTCCTAAACATGGACATTTCTTCATCATTAGTTACGGCGAAAATCATGTCATCAATAATATTTCCATCGAAGTCTAAAAAATGAGTGTATCCGCATTTTCCAACAACTATGGATGTTACTTTTTGAGTAGCTATTGATTCAAACCATTCTCTCACGTTATCCCCATGAAAACAAAAAAAACCCATATGAGATACATCAAATAATCCAACTTTAGATCTCGTTGCCAGATGTTCTTCCATAATACTGGAGTACCACATCGGTAATTCATAACCATGAAAATCAACCATATTTGCTCCAGCTAGTACATGTTCATTATAGCAAGAAGTTCTCGATAATTCGCCATCATCCACATCCATGTTACACTCTAAGCGCGGGAGGTATTCAATAATACCTAAACCGATTTCAATTTATATAACCTACTTTTAGGGGTGTTGTATAAGATGTTAATCACCAAACTAAAATCAAAAATTGCGTATGCAAAAGTTACTCAAACCGAATTATTTTATGTAGGAAGCATTACAATTGATGAAAATATAATGAAAAGTGCTGTATTAACTGAGAATGAAAAAGTACTAGTGGTTAATCTTAACAACGGGTCCCGAATTGAGACATATGTAATCAAAGGTGAAGCTGGTAGTGGAATCTTTGCACTGAACGGACCCGCAGCAAGACACGCTCAAGTTGGCGATGAACTATTCATATTATCTTGGGCTCAAATAGATCCTTCAAAACAAGATATCGAGCCGGTGGTTGTTGACCTTAAATAAACTGTATGCGGATTGCATATAAATTGCGTCACATTGAATAACTACCACTTCTACAGTAGCTCAATGCTAGGTGAAGATGGCACAAAATGGATTGATAGGCTACAAATGCAGGTTGCGAGATCATTACAAGCTCAAGGCTGGAGTCAGCAAAGTATCTCAAAAATGATTGGCATGACCCAGAGTACAATTAGTAGACAAAGAGGAAGACCTTTGCCACCTCTTAAAGGAAGTGCTGATGAATCTGTTATTGACAGTTGGGCTAGTGAAATGACACAATTATTATCTAATTTAGGGCCTGAGGCAAAATTAAAACAGCAAAGATATGTTATTGAGTTTTTGTTTGATGACGGAAGGAATATCAGGTTTGATAAAATTTTAACTGGAACTGATTTAGATAAAGGACAAACAAGAGCTAGTTTAATCAGAAGACTGGAGTGGATTACTCAAAGGTTTATCATTCAAAAAATCAAGAATTGGCAACCTGCCGTAGGAATGAATGTTGCAGCATCCACAAATGATGCTGAGGATATTAATGATGTAGCGGCATTTCCAGGAAGATTATGGATTATTGATGAAAAAATAAAGTATCTTTCATCCCCTGAATTTGGAGCTAGTAAACATTTAGCAGAGTTACTGCTAAAAATTAAAAAATTTGGCTCAAAAGCTAATGCAATAATTAATCTATCTTTACCAAAAAATTCCATAAAAAAAATTAGAAAAGCTGCAAAGAATCTGAATTTAAATATTGCAATGGCCCCAAAGAGTATTCCTGATGAAAAATCTAAAGATGCTCAGATAGTTATAGATGAAGGAGATTTTGGGTGGGTGCCGACCCTTTACATTTTGGCTTCCAACCCAATCGAATTAATTGATAGAGCGCACCAGATTATTGACGCTCTTGAGGGGTGATAAAATCTCTAAAAAGATTGTCGAGAAGTTCTTATTTACCCCTTGGAGATTATGGAAGCCCGTTTGGAAGGTTCAATCAAAATCAAAAATTTACTTACCGATTGCAGCATTTATTATTTCTACAATTTATATCTCATTAGTCTACGCATTAACGATTCATTTTGCAGAGTGGAGAGATTATTCCATATTTGACTCTAGTTCTATTATCGACGAAAATATTCCATTTATCAAAAACTCAATATTCATTTATGGGGCATATTACCTGCTATTCATAGCGATGGCTGTTTCAGTACCTCTTAATAAGAAAGGTTTAATGGAATGTATATTCACTTATCAGGTACTAATAACACTGAGCACATTTTGTTTCATTATTTTTGTTTTAATGCCTATAAAAATTGATACCAGAGATGGCTTAGATTTGGGCAAAGGACTCGTATTAAGATTGTATGAAATTCTATACTCCGCTGACCCTCCTTATAATTCATGGCCATCTTTACATGTTTCACACTCTATATTTATTTCATGGATTTTAATTAGATGGATTAAAAAAGGAGAAGGAATTCTTAGATTACCTGAAAAAATAAAACAAATTGACCTTTTATCTCGTTATCTGATACCAATGTGTATTTGGTGTTTGTCAATTTCAATTGCAGTCAGTACTATGACAACAAAGCAGCATTATTTTTTCGACTTTATAACTGGAATAATAATTGCAGTAATGTCAATAATTGTTCTAAAGAAATGTATTATGGACAGAAAAGATAATTTTGATGAATTCATAGAAAAATTAGAGAGTTAACCTAACAGTTCTGGGTTTGACATTAACATAAGTAAACCAATTCCAGCGAACATCATCATCCAAGATCCAACCATCTTAATCATTCCTGTTGATCTTCTCAAAAAGTCAATCATTACTTGACGGCCTAAGCTGATAATTACCGTCACGAAAATCATCAATAATAACAGCCCTAACATCAAACCCATTAAACCAAATGTGACTGAGTTACCGCCCTGTGTGGATAAATAAATTATGAAAGGTAGCACTGCAGCGGCAGTACAATCTATTGATGCAGCAGCATACCCAATTCCATACAGATACATATTCCTTCTTGGAGTAAAAGTTTCATCATTTTCTGTAGTGCTCCATCTATCAATTAATTTTTGCACCCATCCCATCAAATGTGCAGTTCCACCAGTTAGCATAAAAAAACCTAGAACCACCAATAGTAAAGCAATTGCAAATGCAATTTGTGTAATTATTCCTGACTTTTCAAATGCTTCCCCCATTATGATTGCAATTCCACCAATTAATAAGAAGAAAGTCCACATACCTAAACCCGAAAGTAAACCAATAAACCATGCTCTAGGCATTTTCCTAGTTAACTTACCTTGTTCAATTAACTCTTCTTCTCTTGACCCTAATGAAAGATAATACGTAATAAAGCTAGGCAGAACTGGAAATGCACATGGTGAAAAATAGACTAGAATTGAAAGAAATAATCCTAATGAAAAAATCGCCAACATTGAGGTTGTGTCAACTTTTGATAAACCGAATCTTAATTCCTCTGCATCTCCGTTTAATGCCAACTCTACAGCCGAATCAAATTCGTCCCATTCTAAACCAGTACCCGTGTTTTTTGCAATTAAGTATCCTTCATGATCAACAACATATACTACTGGAATTGTCCAAGCATTATAATATTCTCTTAGGTCACCTCTTTCATTAGATGTCTCATTTACTATTACTGACTCGACACTACCTTTACCGGTAAAATAATATGGAACATGATAACCACCCGAAGTCTCATTTAGATAATCAAAAGGCTCGTTGTACCATGCTCCAACAGCCACAATTAACAATTCATATTCTGTATCCAAATCCGCCCAGTATTGCATATTTTCCTCAAGATGAGCTTGAACTCCATGACATGCTAGGCAATCATGAGCCATAAAATCTAAAATTATCACTTTACCCAAATGTTGTTCTAATTCAAACCATCCTGTTTCATTAGTATAGTTTGATTCAATTCCAGTTCTATTCAATGAAATCATTTCAAAATTAGGTGCTTTTTGGGCATCTTCTGATACTCCGAATTTTGAGGTGGTGATTCCAAAAACAGTTAATCCTGAATAAGCAATAACTGAAAATAAGACAATGGATATTAAAAAAGCTTGCCAAGTTCGAACTTGAAAAAAGACTCTTAAATCCATTCCAGTGCGTTTTTGAATGCTATCTAACACTTTAATTCAGCACTCCGATTGAGTTTGCCATAATGAGATTAATGGTTCTACGGCAATTGAATCCTAAAATCATTCAACCAAACCAATCCTACTTCTAATCTCTCATGAGTAGGATGAATCTCTATTTGAGCACAAGGAACTTCAATTTCATCACAAATTTCTTCGACTATTGAAATAGGTAATTCGATCCGTTGATAATCCTTATTCCAGTTTATCCAACGAGCATCAATCCTATACCAATTGATTAAATCAGAAATAATTTTACGGTAGCTATCTTCTTCAGAATAAATTGCGCCCAATACAATAGTATCGTCGTCCGAGATTTCCTCCCATGGTTGAAGATTTGCTTTAGCCCTTCTTGAGAAACGAGCTCTTAATTGACCTGCATCTTTATACCTAGATGTGCAGAATTTGAGGTGATAGTTATAGTTTCCATAATTTATTTTTTCCTTTAATTTAGTGGCTAACTCAGCGCTTCCTTCTGCACCTGCAGTAATTTCATTGCTGATGTTAAAGCCTCTTAATTCCATATTCTCGTAATTTCCAACAGTAATTTCTAACTCGTTTAAATTGACAAATTTAATAGGTGTTTCGTTTAATTCGTCTAACAACTCTTCCAGAATTTTTCCTTTATCTGGTTCTGCTGGTAGCTCTACACCTGTCAAAATTCCTGCATTTGCACATGCCTCGATTGTAGGAATATATTTTTCTAATTCAAACTTTAGCAAATGAAATCTTATTTCATCAAGACCTGCCATCTTAAGGTTTGTCGCAAAATCTGGATTAAATGGTATACTAGTGTAAAGATGAATATGATGCTCTTCTCCAAATTCATTTTTTAGAGTTTTAATGGCTTCAATAGATCTATTTCTTGCCATCATTGGATCACCCCCTGTGATACCTGTGCCTGAAGCATTCATTGCTTTAGCTTCCTCAATTACATCCGAAAAGTCAAGGCACGGTCTTTCATTTGCATACATTATATCAATTTCTCTACGATTGTCTGAAAGCGGACAATAATCACACATCCAATGACATTTTCCAGTTACAAATAACACCAATTTAGATCCTGCTTGACATTGTATACAACCCTGTGTTTCTCCCTCTTCAGGAGGTAATATCGTACTTTCAACAACAGGTAACTTAATTGACATAATTCCACCATTATTTTGATACTTGACTTAATAACCACCTATGAAATGAAAAATCAGTCGATAACTCTGGATGAAAAGTTAGCGCTAACTTAGAATTTTGGAGTATTCCCACAACTTCATCTCCATGAAATACAACTCTTTCTACGGCAGAGCTAATTTGATTGAACCGGGGAGCTCTAATAAAAATTCCTGGGAAAAAAGTACTTTCTAATTTATTTTTGTCAAATTCGACAGGCAGGGATTTTTCATTATTACCCAAATGTAAAGGATTAAAATTCTCATTATTTACTGAAGATGGAATAATAATATTTTCAATCCTTAAATTGGCTTGGAATGATTCTTTTTGACTTCCGTAGTAATTTCTATCAATACTGGCATCTAGAAATGGTTTTCTTCGTGGACCAGGATCAACTAATAATATTGCACCTGCACATGTTGCTAAAACAGGAATTGAAGGTTTCTCTTCTAAATAGTCATAGATTGCAGGAAATAATCCATTTTTATCTGAAACTTTTCTCATAGTAGTAGACTCACCTCCAGGTAAAACTAAAGCATCAAGCTTTGAACCCAATAAATCCATTGCGGTATTAAGATAAATAACCTCTATATCAAGACCTAATTCCATTGCAGCATATTTTAAACAATCTTCATGTTCAAAACGCGCTCCTTGAATCATTGCCAACCCAATTTTAATTACCACTGTTAGAGCCTTCAAGTAATTACATATGAGTGCTTCTTACGGTTTATTGAATAACCTTCTGTAAACTGTAGGTTCATGGAGGAGAGGTTGTCTGGTGAAAAACCTAATTTTTCGGATGGAATATCAAAAAAGTATGAAAAAGATTGTTTCTTAGTTCCAGGACCAGTGAGAATGTCTAGTAAAACACTAGAATCAATGTCTCACCCAGTAATAACTGCAAGAGGATCTGAATATAAAGCGATAATGGCTGAGTTAAATGGTTTATTAAGAATAGCCTTTAATCTCTCACCTACAAGTTATGATATTGGTGTAAAATCATTCGAAGGAGATGATGGTTATTCAACAATTGTTGTAAGCGGGAGTGGAACTGCTGCTATGGAAATGATAATATCCAATAGATTTTCAAAAAAAGATATTGTTTTAGTGCCGACTAATGGAAAGTTTGGAGAAAGAGTTGCGGACATGACTAGAGAATTTTCTAACGTAAAACATATTGATTTTGGATGGGGGAAATCATTTGATTTAACAAAATTAGAAAATGAATTATCTAAAGGCAATTACTCCGGAATTGCATTTTGTCATAATGAGACTTCAACTGGAATTACTCAGGACGCTGATAAATTGTCTAAAATAGCTGAAAAATATAAAGTTGCATTAATCATCGATGGAATTACAAGCGTTGGAGGATTACCTGTTCATCCCTTAAAGTGGAATGCTGAAGCTATAGTTGTCGGAGCACAAAAATGTACCGCAGGACCTAGTGGTGTATCCGCAATCGCAATAAATAATTCATTCATCAAGAATGTAATGGAAAAAAATGAAAATAATGAATTATCCTCCAGGTATTATTTAGACTTAATTCCTGCATTAAAAAGAGCAGCTGATGACCAAACTTCTTGGACCCCTGCGATTAATCTAACAATAGGGTGGATTCAAGCTTTACGTGAATTGAATGAAGAAGGTTTAGAAAATAGATGGTCAAGATGTGAAAAATTATCTAAAGGAGTTCAGAATTTATTTTCAGATTTAGGCTTCACGTTACTTGCAGATTCATCTCAACGGTCGAATACTGCAACTGCAATATTGTATCCAGATGGAATAGACGATAAATGGAGAAATGAGTTAGCTGTAAAATATAATACCTACGTAATTGGAGGTCAAGATCATTTGAAAGGAAAAATGTTTAGGATTGGTTCTATGGGTATTACAGAAAAAGAAGAAATGATTGAAGGTTGCAAAAGAATGATATCTTGTTTTTCAGATTTTGGAATTAAACTATCAGATTTAGATGTGGAGAGTTACTTTTTATGAATCAAATTCCAAATGAAGAGTTAAAGTTAGAACCTCTTCCTCCAAAAATGAAACCTACACCAAGTACTGTAGTACTGGGTAGATTTCAACCATTTCATAGAGGACATATTGCATTAATAGAATGGGCATACAGTAAAAAACATACCAGTACTCTAAGAATTGCAATCGGTTCATCTAATAGAGTCACTTCACCTGAGAATCCGTGGGATTGGAAGGAAAGGAAAGAAATGATAGAAATCTGGAAAAAAAAGTGTCATCCAGATTGGGAAGTAGAAATTGTTGCGATTCCAGATATTAATGACCCTCCAAATTGGGTTAGGCACGCTAACCAATATCATGGTGAATCAGGTGTTTTAATTACAAGCGACATAGAAACAAAAAAATTGTATGAAATGAAAAATTGGATTGTTGAATTATTTGAATTCCAAAATAGAGATTCTTTAGAAGGCTGGAGAGTCAGGGAGACTTGTAAAATGCTTTCAACTGTCAATGAGATAGATTCTGTAAAGGAAATCCTAAGTCTATCAATTCATGAGTCGGTCGTGGATTGGTTAGTAGAAGAAGATCGTTTAACTCGTTTACCATTCATTGGTCCGCCAGTCGAGCATGTAGGTTAGTTAACTAGAAACTACTACTTTTGATGCTTTTAATAATTTATCTTTGTACATATAACCTTCTTCTAATACTTGAACGATTCTTCCTGAAGGGAATTCTTCGGTTGGAGGTACAGTAGTAATTGCTTCGTGTAGATTAGGATCGAAATCAGAATTAATTGCATCAATATGAGATACACCATCCAAACTCAATTGTTGCCATAATTTAGTTCTAATTAAACGCAATCCTTCAGCCTCAGGAGATTTATTTTCATCATCAATCATGGTTAAAGCTCTATCAACATCATCTAGTACACCTAATATTCTTCTAGATAAATTAAATCCTGAGTAACGGATTAAAGATGATTTTTCCGCATTCATTTTTTTACGAATGTTAATTATTTCTGCATCCCTGTAACCTATTTCTGATTCAGATTTTGTTAATTTTTCTTCGAGTTGTTCAAATTTTTGTTCCAGAGTTAATTCTTTTTCTTCATGTTCTTCTTCGATCTCTTCAGAATCAGATTGCTCTGGTGTTTCCTTGGCTTCAATAACTTCTGATGTTTCATCAAGTTCTAAATCTTCTTGATTGGCGTTTTCTTCATCAGTCATACAGGCCCGACAAAAGTACTTCTTTTGAAGTTCACGATAATTATAATCTATTTTTTCAAATTTTGAAGAATAATCTCTCCAATATTCCAATTTCCATGACCCCATTTAGATTTTTCCAAATGATCTCTACCCACAATAATTTCTAGTGATGGGTTCTCTCTGCAAGTGTTGAGAAGATAATGAAATGAATTTGTTAATTTCTTGTGGCTAGCCATAGTTGGTATTATTCTCGGATCTTGTTTTTCATCTAATGTCTCCCCTAATTCTTCCCTTCTTCTCATCCAATCCATTATTACAAGCTCAGAAAATTTATCTGCTGCTATTTCAGACATTTTGTCTGTTAAACTTAACCAAATTTCTTCAGCATAAAGCTCCTCAATATTTTCAACTTTAATACCTAGTAATTTTTCAAAATATAAGTATGATCTTGACTCCCAAACTTCCCAATACCCAATGCTGCAAACTTCTACCAAATGATGAATACCATCACAACCTACTTCAAAATTTATTATCCTCTCAGTAATCGCATTTCTAATTGTTGTCAAAAAATTAAATCCATTGTCTTCTAATTCAACCGAATCCATCCAATCTAGTAATTCTACCTCAGAGTCAATATCATGACTTCTGATTAATTTCGAATCCGGTGGCGGCCTAAACTCTCTCAGTGTCCCATTCTGTGCATGGTCATAGACTTCATTCCAACCCAAATTACCGATTTTTTCAAAAGTAGTTATATCTACTAAATGTACAGTCATATCTATGCTCAATTTAGGCCCGCTCATTCAATGCTAGAAGATTACGCTATTCTATTTTCTGAACATTATACTTGATAACCAAATACGGACAGAATAGTTTGAGGGGAATCAATTGGCCACAATAGAAGACCAAATTAAAGAGATTCAGGCTGAGATTGATAAGACTCAAAAAAATAAAGCTACTGAACACCATATTGGAAAATTAAAAGCTAAAATTGCAAAATTAAAATTACAAAGAGAAAAAGTTCTGCAACATGCAAAATCTAGTGGACCAAAAAAGGGATTTGAGGTTAAAAAATCTGGTGACGCTACAGTTGCACTTGTTGGATTCCCCTCTGTAGGAAAATCTACACTGATATCGAAAATAACTGATGTTGAGTCTGAAACTGGATCATATGCTTTCACAACTCTTACTTGCATCCCAGGACTAATGACACATAGAGGTGCGAAAATACAAATTTTGGATTTACCAGGATTAATTAAAGGAGCCTCTGAAGGTAAAGGTCGTGGTAAAGAAATTCTTGGAGTAATTAGAAATTCGGACATGGTATTATTCGTTGTAGATCCATTCCAGCAAGCCCATTTTAATGTCTTACATAAAGAACTAGATATGTCTGCAATCAGGTTAAACCAGAAAAAGCCTCAAGTATTTATCACACGAACATTGAGAGGTGGTATTGATGTTAGATCTACTGTTGAGCAGACTATTTTGAGTGAAAATGAAATTGCAGACATTATACGTTCCTTTGGTATCGTTTCAGCATTAGTCACTTTACGTGTTAATGTTAATGCAGAAATGATTGTTGATACATTAGCTGAAAATAGAATATACAATAGAGCAGTTATTGCAATAAATAAAATTGATTTAGCGAATGAAGAAGAATTAGTTTCAGCTGAAAAAGCACTCCCAGATGGCTGGCCAGTAATGAGAATTTCAGCATTCAATGGTGATGGTATTGATGAATTAAAAGATTTCATTTATGACAATTTAGGATTTATGAGCATATACCTAAAACCTCAAGGCCAAGAAGCTGATTTGGTAGAACCATTAATTGTTAAAGATACGAGTACTGTAGAAGATATTTGTAATACATTACACAGGGACTTTGTAAGAAAGTTTAGGTATTCTAGAGTTAAAGGTCCAAGTGCTAAATTTGATTGGCAGAGAGTTGGTTTAGAACACCGATTAAAAGATGGTGATTTGTTAACTATTATTACACGAAAGTGAATTAATTGAAATTTAATTCCTTAAGAAAATATTATATGCATACCTAAAATAGAAGATTTGTGAAAGATAAACTGTCAATTTTGATTATTTTATTATTAATCGGCTCAAGTTATTCAGCAATCTCTTTAAATTCACAAGAACTTTCTTTTGAGAATTCACCAAAGAATTTCTCATTTAATTCATCAAATTGGACTTTGTCACCCACTAATGGTTCGCATCATGGAGGCACACATCTTACGATAAATGGTGATGGTTTTTCGTCATTTTTTGAAACTCAAAAAATAAATCCTTGGTATCAGGGTAATTTTAGTACGGAATTACATACAATTGATGGTGGCTGGTCACAATCACATGATGTAGGCACACATTCATCTATGGCGATTGATTCTCAAGGAAATTTGCATATTTCTCATTTTGATTTTATTAATGCAGATTTGCTTTACACTACATTTGATGGTATTTCTTGGACTAATTCGATAATTGATAGCAGCGGTAGTGTAGGTCAATATTCTTCAATTGCCATTGATTCAAATGACAACATTCACATTTCATATTATAATTATGACGATGGATCTCTTAAGTACGCAAATTCAAATAACGGAAACTCTTTTGGAACTTCAACCGTTGAAATGGGCGGATCAATAGGAGCAGGAGTAGGACAATATACTTCTATAGCCGTAGATTCTAATAATAAGATACATATTTCTTACTGGGATGTGGGTAATGGACAATTGAAATATGCAAATTGTATTCAATCGTCGGGGGCGTGTCAATCATGGGTAACCACTGTTGTAGATAACTCATTAGATTCAGGAAAACATACTTCAATAGCGGTAGATTCAAATGACAATATACATATTTCATATTACCAAGGTGATGCTACAGACATACTAAAATACGCTCATTTTAATGGTTTTAGTTGGACAACATCTACAATAGATAGTTATCTGGTAGGTCACTGGACCTCGATTGCTACTGATTCAAATAATGGAGTACACATATCATACTACGACATAGCAAATGGTAACTTGAAATATATGAAAAATAATGGAAATTCTTGGAGTATACCTGAAATCATCGATAGTGTTGGCGATGTTGGTAGAATGACATCAATAAATGTAGATTCTAACGATTTTGTACATATATCATATCTTGACGTCACGAATCAAGATCTAAAATATGCCACTAGTGATGGTTTTAATTGGACAACTTCAACAATTGATAATGTTGGTAATGTTGGATGGTATTCATCATTAGTCTTTGATAGTGATGAAAATATCCATATTTCATATCACGATCAAACTAATGGTGATCTTAAATATGCTAAATTAGAAACTATGGGATGGATACTCCCGACTTTTCCATCAGGTTCTGGAGAGGATCAATCATCAATGGCTATAGATTCAAATGATAATATTCATATCTCATATTATTCAACAATTTATAACGATCTAGGTCATGCAAAATATGATGGTCAGTCTTGGTCATTCACAAATGTTGATGACGTAGGAAATGTAGGATTATATTCTTCATTAAAAATAGATTCAAATGATAATATTCATATTGCTTACACTGAAAGTGGAAATTGTAATAATCTGAAATATGCAAAATATGACGGAATATCCTGGACTACTACTATACTAGAATGTGATGCAAAGTATCCCTCTTTAGCAATTGATTCTAATGATGTAGTACATATAGCGTATTGTAAAAATTCTTGTGATGATTTATACTATGGAACATATGACACCTCTCTCTTCCCAAATCCTACTTGGACATCTTCAATGGTAGTAAATACGGGAACTGTTGAATGTAGAACTAGTATCTCTTTAGATATCGATTCAAATGATATCCCTCACATTATTTATCATGAGTATAATGATCAAGAGCTTAAACATGCATCTAAAAATGGTTGGGCTTGGGTTAACTCTACAATAGATTCTTTTGGTTTTGGTATTGATCCAATGCAATCACAATTCGGTTGTCACAATTCACTCGATATTGATTCGAATGATAATTTACATGTTTCTTATACTAATTACAATATTGATTTTGGTTCTTTGAAATATGCCACATATGATGGCAATTCTTGGACTAAAACGGTAATAGAAAGTATGGATACACCTACTGATTCTATGCCTTATTCATACGCCGATACTTCAATATTATTAGATTTCAATGGGCAAGTACATATTTCCTATCATAATTTACAATTAGGTGAATTAAAATACGTGACAAATGACGGAAATTACTGGATAAATTCTACAATTGATGATGGAAGTAGTATTGATTTAATTACAGATAGAGATGATGATGGCCACTCAAGTTTAGCACTAGATTCTTATGGCAATTTATATGCTTCATATGTAGATGAGAGTTATGGTATAAGATATGCCAAATCCTTATTTCAATTAGAACTCATTAATCCCTGGGAGACTTTTATCGTTCCAGGTGGTACAAATAATAATAGAGGAAAGTATAGTTCAATTGCATTAGATTCAAATGATAATGTTCACATCTCATTTGAGGATCAAGGAACAAGTGGATTGGAATATGCAAATTATAATGGCAATTCATGGACATTTACTACACTAGGTAGTGGCACACATAATTCAATTGCTGTAGATTCAAATGATAACATTCATATCTCGTATTTTCAAAATACAAATAAGAATCTCATGTATATTTATTATGATGATTTTATCGGCACATGGAGTCAGCCAACAGTTGTTGATTCAGGTCCTGATGCAGGATATTATAATTCAATTGCAATTGATTCAAATGATAATATTCATATCTCATATCAACAACAAAATGCTACTAATACTCTCAAGCATGCATTCTATGATGGGGTGTCTTGGACAAAAACGGACGTAGATCCGTTCGCCGTGGGTGGTTTTACCGCTATAGCAATTGATTCAAATGATAATATTCATATTTCACATCAAGGTTATGGAACACCAGAAGTACTTCGACATTCATATTTTGATGGCATATCTTGGTCAAATCATAATATTGACTCTGGTCCAGATTGCCCGTGTGGATCCTATACTTCTCTAGACATTGATTCTAATGATGGAGTACATGTTTCTTACTCCACTTATGGAGGTACTGACGATTTAAAACATGCTTATTATGATGGCATTAGTTGGATTACATCTATAGTTGATAGTCAGGGATCGGTAGGTAGGCATTCATCACTCAAAGTTGATTCTTTGAATAACATACATATTTCTTATGAAGATAATACAGAGCAAGACTTAAAATATGCATATTTTGATGGTAATGCTTGGTCAAACTCAACTCTAGATGATACACCGGCTGGAGCTTCCTACACATCATTAGCTACAGATTCAAAAGATGATGTTCATATTTCATATCATGAAGGAACATATTATGACCTTAAGTATGCAAAAATGATAAGTTTACCAGAAAATACACTAGGTGATTTGACAATAGAATTCGGCAATTATGGTAATATTACGGGCACTGTTGTAGATGATACTACAATCACCTTTGTTTCTCCTCCAGGACCTCAATCTGGAGCCGTAGTAAGTAATATCAAAATTTGGCTTGAAAATGGAACTAACATTAGTATGCCATTTTCATTTACTTATGATGCATATGATTCTGATGGAGATGGCATTCCAGATAATAATGATGATTGTCCATATATCTTTGGAAACTCTACTTTTGATTTAATTGGTTGTATAGATAGTGATGGAGATGGTGTCAGTGATTCTGGTGATGCTTTTCCTCTAGATCCATTCGAAGCTACAGATTCTGATAGTGATGGAGTGGGAGATAATTCTGATATGTTTCCCGAAGACGAAACCCAATGGAGTGATTTTGATGGTGATGTATATGGGGATAACATTAGTGGGAATAATCCTGATTATTTTCCATATGAACCTACTCAATGGAATGATACTGATGGTGATGGATATGGGGATAATCTGTTTGGTTATAATCATGATGCATGTCCAGAAGTATGGGGTAATTCAACAATAACTAACTTGGGCTGTCCTGATGCTGATGGAGATGGATTAGCAGACATGGATGATGATTTCCCTTATGACCCAATTAGAGGTGGAGATTCTGATTTGGATGGTTATGATGACGTAATAGATGATGATTGTCCCGAAGAATTTGGAACATCAAATATGAATTTAACAGGCTGCCCTGATAGTGATGGAGATGGTTGGGCAGACAGCGAAGATGATTTCCCATCAGATTTCACCCGTAATCGTGATTCAGATTTGGATGGTTATGATGATAATTTAGAAGATGATTGCCCAGACACTTGGGGAACTTCGAATATGAATCTTGTGGGATGTATTGATACAGATGGGGATGGATTAGCAGACATTGAAGACGACTTTCCATTAGATGCCAGTGAAATAATAGATTCTGATAATGATGGATTTGGGAATAATGAAGATAGATTCCCTACAGACCCTAATGAATGGATTGATTCTGATAATGATACATATGGAGATAATCGTGATGAATTACCATTCGATGAAACTCAATGGAATGATACTGATGGAGATGGATATGGTGATAATCAAAATGGAAATAATCCAGACTTGTTTGTCAATAACATCACCCAATGGGATGATTCAGATGGTGATGGCTATGGAGACAATTGGGGTAATTCTTCCTGGAATTCTACTAGATTATTTGTATGGCCAGGGCAATTCATAGAGGATACTGTACTTGCTGATCATTGTCCTACTGAATTTGGAACTTCAACAGCAGATGGTTTCTTTGGATGCCCTGATGAAGATGGAGATGGAATTGCAGACATATATGATAGCCCTGATGAAGAAGAACCTGTTGTTAATGATGAAGATGGAGATGGAATTAGTGATGATTTAGATTTATGTCCAGAAACTCCACCCGAAGAAGTCGAATTAGTAAATGAATTAGGTTGTATTGATACTGATTCTGATGGGGATGGAGTCGTTGATAAATTTGACTTATGTAATGATACACCTCAAGGTGAAGAAGTAAATGTGGAGGGATGTACGATTATTAATTCAGATTCAAATGAAGAATCTGAAAATTATATGCAACAACTTCTTTCTGGTGATCAAGAAACTGTGGTTACAACTGTAGGGATAGGTGCTGTAGTTATCGCACTTATTGGATTTTTACAATCTAATCTTTTAGCAGCATTTCTTCCAGATACACTAAGAGGTTTGCAAGTTTTACGTAAAAAATCAAAACTTACAAGAGAAGAAACTCAAGAATTAACATATTTGCAATCAGTCTTAAGAGCATATCATGATGAAGAAGAAATTTTTGAAGAGGAATTAAAATCATACAAATCAGAAATTACTGCTAAATATACAAATAATGAAATTAAAAAAGCAACACTTGAGAAAATAAACCTATTAATTTCTGATTTATTAACAATGGATTCTTCAGAATTAGAAAGAATTGCAAATGATGAATCATATTTTGGTTTAATGGGAACAACTAAAATTAAACAAAGAAAATCAAATTTATCTAAAAATATTGCTATGAAAGATACGAAGAATGAAAAAATTAGTAACTTAGATGATAATGTGTACAATAAAAATAATCCCCCAGATTCTATAAGTGGTGAAATTAATGAAAATGATGGTTATGAATATATACAATGGCCAAAAAATAGTGGAAGATGGTTTATTAAAAATAAGAGAACAAAACAGTGGGAAGAATGGAAAGATTAATTGAAAAATGATTTCTCCAAATCATATGGCTAGTATGCCCGTATCTTCAGTTGTAGTTTTAAGTGGGGCTGGAATTTCTGCAGAATCAGGAGTTGGTACTTTTAGAGATAATGGCGGATTATGGGAAAATCATCGCATAGAAGATGTAGCAACTCCTACTGCTTGGCAAAAAAACCCTGAATTAGTTTGGAATTTTTATCAAACTAGAAGAAGACAATTATTGGAGGTTGAACCTAATCTAGCTCATATTGCACTATCCAAACTTGAAGATGATGTGAAAGAATTTACTTTAATAACCCAAAATGTAGATGATTTACATGAAAGAGGAGGAAGTACGAATGTATTTCACATGCATGGAAGATTACGTACCTTACGATGTGAGATAAGTCAAAAACATGAAGAAAGAATGAAAAAAGACGATTTAGGTGATGATTTTCTTTTGTGTAATTGTTGCGTAGAACCCAATCGTTTGAGACCAGATATAGTATGGTTTGGAGAAATGCCAATGCACCTAGAAGAAATTTATGAAGCAGTTGAAAACTGTGATTATTTCATTGTAATTGGAAGTTCTGGGCATGTATATCCTGCTGCTGGTTTGGTCAATATAGCAAATTCTTGTGGTGCGAAAACAATTTTAGTTAACTTTGATTCACCAGCTAATGCCTCTGAATTTGATGAAATTCACTTGGGTAAAGCAGGTAAAATTTTACCTAATTTAGTAAACGATTGGTTAAATTAATTTTTACCAAATACCCATGTCCATTTTTGCGTCCTCAGAAGCATGAATCTTCGGATCCCACCGAGGGGTCCATACTAAATTAACATGAGCATCTGAAACTCCCTCTACGGATAGAATTGCTCTATGTGCCGCAGCCATAATCTCAGGGGCAACAGGACATCCTGGAGAGGTTAAAGTTAAATCAATCTCACAAAATAACCCCTGGTCTTTATCTTCAAATCTAACTCCATATACTAATCCCAATTCTTGAATTGAAATTCCCATTTCAGGATCTTCAACCGTTTGTAATGCATCTCTAATTTCTTCTTCATTAACCATTCAAATCACCCTAGCATTTCCCTCGCATCATCTTGGATCCTCATGAACATATTTAAAAAACCGTTAGCTCGATTTGGAGTTAAGGTTTGAAGAACCATCATCTCCGATACAAAATTAGGTGAGAAACCTGTAACCTCCTCGGGAGTCATGCCTTCTAAAGCAATTGCAGTAATGGCCATTAATCCCTGAATTATTTGTGAATCAGAGCCACCCTTTAAGTGGAAACCATTATTCTTGAACTGTACTAAAATATGAGCTTCTGATTGACAACCAACAACTCGTGTTTTATTCGACCATTCTGAAGTTTTCAATTCATCAATTTCACTAGCATACTCGAACAACATTTCATACCTTTCCATTTGATCTAATGCTTCTGAGAAATCATTGATTATTTCTTGAATTCTTGGTGGCCATTTAGTCATTCTTTCACCTATGCAAATTTTTCAACTATCATTTTAATTGCGTTAACAAATGCTTCAGATTCTTTAAGAGTGTTGTAAAAGTAAAATGACGCTCGGTTTGTAGCTTTCACACCCAATCTTCGCATTAAAGGTTGAGCACAATGATGACCAGTGCGTACTGCAATTCCCATAGAGTCTAATAAACGGGCTATATCTTCAGCATGTAGAGTTTCGTGTAAGAATGAAACTACTCCACTTACATCTTCTTTTGAGTGATCTCCATATACGGTAATTCCAGGTATTCGCTTTAATCCATCTGAAGCATTTTTTGCTAATTTTAAGGTATGACGATGCATTTCTTCGATGTCTAGGGTTTCCATCCATTTTATAGCTGCTGACCAACCTATAGCTTCTGCAATTCTAGGAGTCCCCGCTTCAAATTTATGTTCGTTTTCTTGATAAGTTGAGTATTCTTTGAAAACCTCTAAAATCATATCACCTCCTCCTTCAACTGGCTCCATTTCTTCAAAAACATCGGATGAAATTAGTAAAGCACCGACCCCCGTGGGTCCGCACATCTTGTGACTCGTAACTGCTAAGAAATCAGCATTTATTGAATCCATATCTAATCTTTCATGAGCTGCGGCTTGCGCACAATCTAATATTATCTTTGCACCTGCATTATGTGCCATTTCAACCATTATTTCTACAGGATTTCTGGTGCCAAGTACGTTAGAAGTATGAATTATACATGCCAGTTTTGCACCAATAATTTTAGATTTATAATCTTCGAAATCCAATTCAAATGTTTCTTGATTAACATCAACCCATCTTAATTCTAAATTTTTTTCTTCGGCTATCATTTGCCATGGAACGATATTTGAATGATGTTCCATCTCAGTCAGAACAATAGCGTCTCCAGGTTTCAAATTAACTCTAGCCCATCCAAAAGCGCATAAATTTAGCGCATGAGTCGTACCACTAGTGAAAATCACTTTACCTTCGTCTGGTAAACCAAACCATTTGGCTACATTTTCCCGAGCCAACTCAAATGCTTCAGTAGCTTCGCCAGATAACGAATGAACAGCTCTGTGTACATTAGAATTATATCTGGAATAAAAATCACTCATTGCATTTATTACACATTCAGGTTTTTGGGATGTTGCTGCATTATCCAGATAGATTAATTTTTTACCATTGGGCAAAACTCTTTCTAAAATCGGAAATTGGGATCTTATTTCTTCTAGGTCAGAGTTAAGTTTCATGTTACCATCTCAGTTCAAATGTGCTTCGAGTTCAGATTTACAATATTCTACAAGTTTGTTACTTGAAAAGTTTTGAAATGTTGACATCAAAAAACCGTCTATAATCATCGCTTTTGCTTCATCAAGACTTAAACCTCTGCTTCTCATGTAAAATAATTGTTCTTTATTAATTGGTGCACTTGAAGCACCATGTGCCGCAGAAACTTCATTCGCTAATACTTCTAACTCTGGGATTGAGTTAACTTTAGAATCTTCTGATAGAAGTAGATTCAGAAATTTTTGTCCAGCATCTGTATTCTGTGCTTCTTTGTTAATAATTAATTTTCCTGTAATGGTGTTCCTACTTGAATCATCACATATCGTATGTGCAATAACACGACTATTACTATTTTTAGCTTCATGAAATATCCTTAGGTGAATATCGTCATTTCTCTTATCTCTTCCGTGAATAGCAACTTTCTGATTATAGTCAACTCCTTGACCTTTAATTACTGCCCTTATATCTGATTTGCACCTAAATCCACCTAGTGACATTGTCGCTGATTCATATTTAGCATCATTAAATAAATGGAAATTTTCGGATCTTAAAAATTTACAGTTTGAATCTAATTTGTTAACAAACAATTCTTTGAGTTTAGAGTTTTTTCCTAGCTCACCTTCTCTTAATAACCCAAACCACTCCGCATCACCACTAATTTTAGTAATCAGTTCTAACTTGTTCATCGAGAAATTATCAATTTTCAAGTTCAATGCAGAAATTTTGTCTGTGACATGAATATCAATCAATATTGGTTTATCGAAAACAGCTCCTTTAGGAATCTCTAGGTTCAGAAATTTTCCAGCACAAATCGCCCTAATAAATGAAGCTGAGACGTCAGGTTCTAATTCACTGATTTCCGACTCATGTTCACGTTGTTCAATTGTAAATCCTTCAGGGATTGTTCCGTCCAGATATGTTAGTTTAATTGTAGGCAGTGACACATCCTCGGGAATTTGGGAGTATTCTCCTAAAGGATGCATTCTTGACCAAGATGTATATCTCCAAAGATGGTTCGATTTGAGTGGCTTTGGCTGCTTGAGGTATTGATTAACAAGTCCCATTGTTTCACCTCAGCCTATCGATCCTTCCATCTCAATTTCTAGTAATTTATTCAATTCAACCGCATATTCCATTGGTAATTCTCGTGTAAATGGTTCAAAGAATCCATTAACAACCATTGACATAGCTTCTTGCTCATTGTGACCCCTACTCATCAGGTAAAACAGTTGTTCTTCAGATACTTTTGCAACACTAGCTTCATGCTGAATATCAAAGCTAGAATTTAGAACTTCCATGGTAGGGTAAGTATCTGACTGACTCTCTTCATCCAAAAGTAGTGCATCACATATGATGTTAGATTTACAGTTATCTGCTGTTTTTGAGACCTTTACTAAACCTCTATACGAAGATCTACCTCCATTTTTAGAAATTGATTTAGATAAAATATTACTGGTAGTGTTATTCGCAAGATGATGAATTTTTGATCCTGCGTCTTGATGCATTCCTTCACTGGCGTATGCGACTGAAATAATCTCAGCGTGCGAACCTTCACCCTTGAGTACAACCGCAGGGTATTTCATTGTTAGTTTTGAACCAATATTTCCGTCAATCCATTCAATAGTGGCGTTTTCATGCGCTAATCCNCTTTTGGTTACTAAATTATAGACGTTGTTGGACCAATTTTGCACAGTAGTNTAACGAATTTTCGCATTTTTGTGAGCNACTAATTCTACTACTGCAGAATGTAANGACTCTGTGGAATATGCGGGTGCCGTACAACCCTCAACATAATTAATAGACGAACCTTCGTCTGCAATGATTAATGTTCTCTCGAATTGACCCATATTCTTTGCATTTATTCTAAAATAGGCTTGGACTGGCATTTCTACATGAACGCCTTTGGGGACGTAAATGAATGAACCACCCGACCATACGGCAGTGTTGAGTGCAGAGAATTTATTGTCAGCATAAGGAATTACCGAACAGAAATATTTCTTTACGATATCTTCATATTCTCTTAATCCGCTATCCATGTCTAAAAATAAAACTCCCTGAGATTCTAAGTCCTCCCTAATTGAATGGTACACAGCTTCAGATTCATATTGGGCTGTGACACCGCCTAACCATTTTTGTTCAGCTTCAGGAATTCCCAACCTATCGAATGTATTTTTGATTTCTTCAGGTACTTCATCCCAATCTTTTTCAGTTTTTCCACTAGATTTTAGGAAATAAATAATAGCCTCAAAATCAATACTATTCAGCATTTCGATGTTACCCCATTCAGGCATCGGTCTATCTAGAAAATGATGATATGCCTTAACACGGATATCTGTCATCCATTCAGGTTCATNTTTTAACTTACTAATGTCCCTAACTACTTTTTCACTCAATCCTTTATCGAACTTTGTTACTGCTGTCTCAGAGTCGTTAAATCCATATTTGTAGTCCGACACTATTTCATCAGGTCTTAATTCACTTTCCATTTCTAAGCCTCCAACCAATCATAACCATTTTCTTCAACTTTCAATGCTAATTCTGGACCACCGGACTTCACAATTTTTCCATCGATCATAATGTGGACGAAATGGGGTTTAACCAAATCGAGCAATCTTTGATAGTGCGTGATAACTAGACACCCAGCATCCTGAGCTACAGAGTTGATTCCTTGTGAAACTAATCTCAATGCATCAATATCTAACCCTGAGTCCGTTTCATCTAAAATAGCCAATTGGGGATTAAGTAACATAAGTTGCAAAATCTCCATTCGCTTTTTCTCTCCACCTGAAAAACCTTCGTTTACATATCTTGACAGGAAAGATTTTTCAATTTGTAATTTGTTCATTTTATCTTTTAGTTCTAATCTAAATTCTTTAGCGGATATTTTGGAATTTCTGACTGCAAAGACTGATTTTTTTAAGAAATTTCCCACTTGCACACCAGGAATAGCCATTGGGTATTGGAAAGACAAGAACATTCCTGCTTTCGCTCTTTCATCTACGGATAAATCTTCTAATTCCTTGCCCAAGAAATACACTTCTCCATTTGTGACTTCATATGCTGGATGACCCATGAGCACATTTGCCAGGGTTGATTTACCTGATCCATTCCTTCCCATTATTGCGTGAATCTCGCCTAGTTTAATTTCCAAACTTAGACCCTGAATTATGGAGTTACCTTCAACCGAGACATGTAAGTCATTGATTTCCAAAAGTACTGGATTTTTTTTACCCATATGTTCACTTCCTGAGTCGTTTCCTCTGTCGCTATCCACTGTCGGGTTGGGCTCGGATAAACTGTCGTATCTTCACTCCTTTATGAAACGATGTTTTTTGCCTTAAATGTTTAGGAGTTCCTAAAAAATCACATATTATGTCACACACACACGTGGGAAACAATCTCAAAAATGATGATGATTTCCTAGTGTCATGGGCGATGATGACTTAGTGGACTTATATCGCTCTGAATCGGCCAAGTCAATTAGTGAAGAATCCGAAAGAAGAATCAATTCCAAAACTCCAATGAAAGAAAGGATTAGGTTAAGAATGCTGTCTCTTATTAAAATTGTAGACGGTGAAAGAAATATTGAGGATTTAATGCCAGCATTATTAGAGAGGCTAGGTCCAGTAAGAGCTGCGCTTGAAGAACATGGAGGAGGAATGATTATCAACAACGTGGAGATTAATCAAGAACAAAAGTTAGACTTTATTCTCACCTTAAACGGCGCATGTATTGCATGTGGCGCTGCTCCTGGGACTCTAATCGGCATTAAATATGATTTAGAAAATGACGAAGAAATTAATTCTGTATTTTTCGACAAAGAATTGCTGGATAGTTTTGATGATTTATCAAAAGAATTTCTGTTAGCCCAGACTGTACCGCTGTTTAAGATTACTTGAAGTAGAGGTTTNGTCTAGGTATATTAATGCAGAATGCTTCTCCAGAACCTTGTCGTGAAAATGACATCGGTAAATTTGAAATCATAGCTAGAGATGGTGCCGCTAGAATAGGTAAATTCCATACTAAGCATGGAATTATCTCTACTCCTGCACTGTTGCCAGTTATTAATCCCAATATCAGGACTATCGAGCCTAGAGAGATGTGGGAAGATTTTGGAGTGGAGTGTTTAATAACAAATTCTTACATAATCAATAAATCAGAGAATTTACGTGATGAAGCAAAAAGAAACGGAATCCATACACTACTGAATTTCCCAGGAATGATTATGACTGATTCTGGAACATTTCAGAGTTATGTTTATGGTGATGTGGAAGTAGGTCCTGAGGAGATTATTGAGTTTCAAAAAGAAATCGGGGTAGATGTATGCACAATGCTGGATGTTTTTGGAAAACCCAATTTGAGTTATAACGAATCCAAAGAAATTGTCGAGGAAACTGTTTCAAGATCTGAGGTTTCAATAAAAGCCGCTCAAGATATGATGATTAACGGCCCCATTCAAGGAGGTACATTTCCTGATTTAAGATTTCTTTCTGCACAAAAAATGAGCGGATTTAATTTTACTATTCATCCAATTGGTGGAATTGTACCATTAATGGAGAAACAAAAATATCTTGAATTAATTCAAATTGTCAGTTCATGTAGACATATAATTCCAGCATCAAGGCCTGTACATCTTTTTGGTTGTGGACATCCTCATTTATTTGGGATTTCAGTCGCCATGGGAGTGGATTTCTTCGACTCAGCAGCTTATGCACTTTTCGCTAAAGATGATCGTTTAATCATGCCTTGGGGTACGGAAAAACTAGCCAATATTGTCGAATGGCCTGCAGCTTCAAAGACTTTCTTCGGATTAAAGCCACAAGAAGTAAAGTCATTACCTAAAAATGAAAGAACAAAAATAATTGCCAAATTTAACTTGGAAATTTCACTTAGAGAGATGGCAAGAGTTCGAGAAGCAGTTAGAAAGGGAAGAATATGGGAATATGTTGAGAGAAAATCAGCTGAACACCCAGCAATTGAAGAAGCTGTGAATTACTTACTAGAGCAATCAAATAATCTTGATTTTATGAAATGGGTAGAGAAATCAACAAAAATACAAAAAAATAAGGGTATTTTNTGGTCTAAAAAAATTAGAACTCACCCGTATGTAATTGCAGCAATGAAAGAAATATCCAATCATGTTAGGTTACCAAGTAAAGATGTTCATGGAAATAAAGTTGAAGAAAACAAATGGAATTTAATTATAATTCATGGAGTTANTGGCCCNTGGAGATTGANATGTAAAGAATTAATTTATGAATTATACTCTAGATTCGAAAGAATACAAGTTTTATTGCAAACTCCTGTTGGTATCATCCCCTATTCTTTGGAAGATCTCAACCCATTTTCGCAAATTAATGGACCTAAAGAAATTTGGGATTATGAAAAAAATGACCTATTAATCAACTGTAATTCTGTTACAACAATTTGTGGAGATTGGGATAAAAAATCTGCAATCGAAAAAATTAGACACTCGAAGATTATCAAAGAACATACCAAATTGGTAAATATTTCTGAATTAGAAGAATATTTTGATAGAAATTCTGTTGTTGCAAAAACAGCATTGTTTACTAAATTAAACTTTCAGGAAGCTGAAAAATGGTTATCTAATGCAACGTTTGTTAAAGGTGGAACTGGAAGAATAAGGAATGTATTTGGTCAAAATGGNACTCATATCCTATCTCCTAGACTTGAAGACGGAGGTTTATCACTTACTATTGATGGAGCTACGNAACTACTAGAATTTTCCAAGAAAAAACTTTGTAACATTTCATTTATAATCGTTGATGATGGAGCTGTTCCTTTTGTGAAAAAAGGTAGGAATGTCATGCATGGTTTCATAATCTCTGCCAGTATAGAATTAAGGCCAGGAGATTCTTGTCTTGTTTTAGATAAAGNAAATAATTTACTGGCACATGGTATATCAACATGTACATACANCGAAGCAATGGAACTGAAAAAAGGTGTAGCTGTGAAGGTAAAGAACGGAATTGATGGCTAAAACACTACAATAGTTGATAGGTTTGAACTTTTTGTACNCAAACAGCCGAGGGCTTGTGATGGGAATCAAGAATGTCGTTGAAACCATTGAACTTGTAAAATCTTATGGAAAACATATCGCATTAGACTCAATAAATCTTAAAATTAAACAAGGTGCTACAGGACTCCTAGGGCCAAATGGAGCTGGTAAATCTACACTTTTCAAGACATTACTTGGATTAATTAGCACAACCTCAGGCGAAGGAAAAGTATTAGATTATAACATCAAGGTAGACGGACCAAAAATTAGATCAAAAATTGGTTATATGCCTGAATACGACTGTCTTAACCCTGATTTAGAGGCCATTCACCAAGTTGCCTACAGTGGGGAACTTCTCGGAATGAATCCTTCAATTGCAATGCAAAGAGCACATGAAGTTCTGGAGTATGTTGGTCTTAAAGACCAAAGATATAGGAACATTGAGACTTATTCTACAGGAATGAAACAATCAGCGAAATTAGCTTGTGGTTTGATACATGACCCAGAATTATTAATTGCTGATGAACCTACTAACGGCCTTGATACCGAGCATAGAGATTTCATGCTAAATACACTATCTCAAATTGTCAGACAAGGAGGCAGAAGCTTGATTATGGCTAGTCATTTAATGAATGATGTTGAACAGGTATGTGAAAGAATAGTAATGCTGCACAAAGGAAAATTAATCGCACAGGGAAGAATTGAGGATTTGAAGGCCATCGAGAGAGAAATAGAAGTTCATGCTTGGGGTGGTGCCTCAAGATTAGAAGAAATGCTTGTTGATGGGGGTTATAAGGTTAGAAGAACAGGTAGAGTATTGAGGGTTGTACACATCGATGATTCTACATATGATCAAATTATTTCTGCTGCATCAAAATCAAATTGTCAAATTAGACGTATGCAAGATCATGAAGCAAGTTTGGAAGATTTATTCATTAGAATTATGGAAAAATTAGGCTACGGGATTAAAAGTTCTGATGAATTGTTAGATAGTAATCCCAACCTAAAAAACGTTGATGCCCCACCTGAACTGAAGGGTGTGAAATAATGACAGATGGGAAATCACTCGACTCCGAATTTCTTGGTGAAGAGGGGGCTAACGTCACAGGGTTCAGTAGAATGGAAGTTGCTTATGGTTCAGGAGATGGTGACGAACAAGCAACTGCAGCAGTTGCATCCAAATCAAATGCCGAGATGGGAACAATTTTCGAGCAAATATATAGACCATGGAACGGTCAATTAAATTCCAGATGGATTAGAAATTGGTCAATATTAAGACACCACATATATGGAATGTTTTCCAAGGGTCACAGACCATGGGGTTGGCCTGTTAGAATCTCTTTGTTAGTCTTATTTTTGGGCTCAATGAATGATTTATTTTTATCATTTTTAGGAAATGCAACAGGAGTAGAAGAACTTTCTCGATTATTTTCTCCTTCAAGAGAAAATTTATATGCACATGTCCTTGGATTTTTTCCACGAAATGTGTTCTGTTTCCCCATAGCTGCGGCATTACTTGTTGGAGGAATGATTAGTGAAGATAGGAAAAATGGAACTAGTGCTATCTATTTTTCAAGACCTGTCAACAGGACAGATTATACTGTGATGAAATTTATTTCGGTTGCAATTTTGTTGTCTGTCTTGATCGTAGGAACATTAGGGGTGTATTACATTGGAGATCTAGTATTGTCTGGTGAAGGATGGGCCTATGTTATAGACACGCTTCCTTTGTTTATTTCGGCCAGTATTGCGGGATTTTTCCTCGTAATAACTTATTCTTCTATCGGATTGGCACTATCTAGTGTCAGCAGAGGAAAATTCTTTCCAGCTATTGCATTATTAGGAATCATACTAGGGACCAAATTCATAGCATTTTTGATCTCTCAACTTTACAATGACAGTGTAGTGTATCTTCTTTCTCCATATGACTGTGTTGCACATTTAGGTCAAAAAATGATGGGTATTACTTCGACATACGATCACCCATATAGCTGGAGTCTAGTATCTATTATTGCAATGAATGCTCTGTCACTGTATATACTTTCAGCAAGAGTCTCATCAATGGAGGTTACGAGAGAATGAATTCTAAACAAAACTCCAACGATCCTGTAGACTCTGACATCATTCCTGCTTTGATGTTAGATCATGTATCAAAATGGTATGGGAATATTGTTGGATTAAACGATGTTAGTATTGCTATTAATGGAGGTGTAACAGGATTATTAGGAATGAATGGAGCTGGAAAATCTACACTGTTCAAATTAATTGTTGGAAAATTAAAACCATCACAAGGAACAGTCAGACTATTCGGAATAAATCCTTGGAAAAATAAAGCACCATTTAGTCGAATAGGTTATGTCCCTGAACATGAAAAGCTATACGACTGGATGACTGCATTTGAATTCGTTACGATTATGGCACGACTGTATGGACATCCCAGAGATACAGCAGAAGAAAGAGCGACTCATGTGCTAAATTTTGTCGGTTTGGATGATGTAATGCACAAGGAATTAGGTAAGTTTAGTAAAGGTATGAGACAAAGAGCAAAAATAGCTCAAGCACTAGTTAACGACCCTGATTTAATAATTCTAGATGAACCATTACAGGGATGTGACCCCTTAGCAAGAACTACAATAATGAATGTAATACGAGAATTGGGAAGTATGGGCAAAACAATAGTTGTTAGTAGCCATATTTTAAGTGAAATTGAAAGAATTACCGAGCAAATAGTAATTTTACACAATGGAAGACTTCTAGCCTTAGGAAACTTGCACGCCATTAGAGATTTACTCGATAAACATCCTCACAGAATATCATTGACAACTGACAAACCGAGAGAGCTTGCCAGTAAGTTCCTAAATCATGAATCTGTATACGGTGTTCATTTTCCTGCTGAAAATGAACTTTTAATTGAAACTCATGATCTAGGTAATGTACACAAAGATATGCCTCTAATATTGAATAATTCTGGCATCAGAGTAACCGCTATTGAAAACCCTGACGACAATTTAGAATCAATTTTAGAGTACCTAAAGGAGGTACGATAATGAACAAAGATTCTAGACCTCTTTCGAGGAGTGTTTGGTCAAGAATTGACGTCAAATCGTGGGCAATAACTGAATTTACTTTGAGACAATACCAAACCAGAAAATCTACATGGGCTATTGGAACTATAGGTATTTTACTTGTGACTTTAGTTCTTCTATTCTATGTTAAAGGTCAAACTATGATTATTGATTCAGTCGACCAAGACGGTGATTCATACGATTATGACGGAGATGGATATTCAATAGCCCAAGAATTGCAGTATGGAACTAATCCTGAGGATCCGAATGATTACCCCAACGTTCCAGCATTACCTGCATCAAATTGGATTGATGAAGATGACTTTTCATATACTATGGACGGAGAGGATTGTCAGAGAGAAATCTTTGGAATACTCACAGATGGAATCTGTCAAATCATTGTCGATGATGATGGTGATTGTGAAAGAATTGATTGGGTACTGCAAAATCAACTGCTAGGTCAAGGAGGGAAAGACTCAAACTATGATGGAATAAACTGCTCTGTATTCATCTCTACGAGTAATGGAATTTCTGTTATTCCTGATAATTATGTTGACGAGGACCCTGATGACAATAAATATTATCATGAAACAGTCCACAGAGCATTTATTCTCGGGTTCGGAAAAATAGGCTTTGCTTTTTTAATGGGGATTTTTTTACCACTTTTCCTTGCAACAGGATTAATTAGAGATGAAATGGAATCTGAAACGCTACATTATTTAGTTGGGAAACCAATTGCCAGAGGTGAGTTTTATGCTTATCGATTAGGTGGATATTTTATACTAACCTGGATTTATTTAGCAATATTAATTCTCATAATTAACCTAATAACAGGATTTATTGGTCCTTCAGAATCAATATTTAGATTCAAAGACATACAGGTCTGGGCATCTATACTATTTGCAACATGCCTCATGGTTATGGCTTATGGGACAATTTTCTCAACCTTTGGAATCGTCACAAAGTACGGTTTATTAGCTTCAATTTTCTTCGGTGTCTGGGAATTCATGATGGCGATGTTAACATTAATCGGAACTGGATCCTTTTTTATCACAAGAATGTCTATCGTTTTCTGGGGAATGCAAATCATAGATTCCGTTTCAACGTTCACATGGGGTGATTCAGAATATCTCATTGAAAAGGGAGGTTTCTACGATTTGAACGGGCACGAAGCTCTAGAATCCTTTTACGGTGTACCAAGTATTGGAACCACTCCTATCATTACTCTTATGATCTCAGTTACAGTATTAATTACCATTACGAGTTTAGTATTCTTCATTGGTCAATCAACTTTTAAACGTAAAGAACTAAAATAGGGAATTAATATGGAAAAATTTGAAGGCCCACTTGATGAACTTTGGAAAATGCCAAATCTACCCAATATCAAAAATCTTACTTGGGATTGGTGGTGGTGGATAGTCATGTGGCCTTCCAAGAAATATCCTGATAGAAGTGAGCAATTGATGATTTTATGGTCAACCAAAGAAACTCCTGCGATTTTAGTTAATAACAAACCATGGATTGCAGCGGCCAAACCAAACTCAAATGAGGAAAACTTAGTTACACTTCCTGGAATGACTTGTGGGTGGTACTACGATGGTGAAAGAATGTATGAACCACTAGTTTTCAAAAATGAACGGATTGTTTCTATTTCATCCCAACATGAAGATTGGAAGACAGATTCAAGTTCAGGTGGAGCAGTGATTACCCTGACTGATCAGTTACTAAGTACAGGTTTAACTGATGATAAAAAAAAATTCTGGATTCGGTTAGAGTCTGATGAAAATGCGGTTGAAAATGGAGCACCACAAAAATTCGAAATTGAAATGAGACCTTGGAATGCCGCACTTTCTAAGGCAAGAAGAAGCTTTCAAAAATATCAAAAAAATTTAGGTTATGATATCATAAGAATTCACGGATGTAAGGCAGAGGGCAAATATGATAACGAAGTCATTGAGGGCAGCGCCTACCTTCAAAAAGTTAGAGTTCAAGCACCTACAATACCATGGTATTGGGGGTTTTTACATTTTTCAGATGGTTCGTACATTGACTGGTTTATTCCACATATTTCACCTCTTGCATTTTCATCATCAGATAAATCATGGCAGATGAAAGATTTCTTAGAAATCTCATTAAGCAAGGCTGCATTATTTCACGATGCAGAGAGACAAAGGACTGAAAAATTTAAAAAATTAAAATTAAAAAAATCAAAAAGTAATTACTTAATTGAAAAAAATGATGAAAAAGAAATTTTACCCAGGTTTGAGATTGAGATGTGGAATGGAAGAACAATGATTGTACTTACTTTAGACGCTATATCTAGGGCATATTGGAGTTTTGATCAACCTACAAGAGGTGGTATGATCTCACATTTATGTTACAACGAGTACCCGCTTAAAGTTGCAGGAATTGCAATACAAGATGAAATCGGTATTCGTACAATTAAACATTGGGATTGGATTCATGGAAATGCGGAACATAGTTGGGGAATTTTACATTAAATTGTGTTGCTTTAAATAGTATCTTGATAGTAAGTGTCAATAACATACTCTGTATGCGAAGGGTTAGGGTTGACTATGTCCAACGAAGGAAATCAAATAGAAAACATTGATGAAACTGAAAGAGAGAGGAAAAAATTTAATCTAATTCCTGGGGAAGATTTAATGCAAATTCACAGACCAAGTCTGTTTGCATTCGCAGGTATGTATATTATGGCATTACTAGTAGGTGCAGTTCACTATATCTGGACATTCATGCCTAGTGAAGCACCTGGAGAAGACCCTGGATTAATCCAAGATGTTCTTTGGGGGTTCGTCTCTAGTTCACTGGGTGAGGCAGTTGGATTTCCTCTAATCATGCTATTTCTAGCTTGGTTTAATAGATGGATTAATATTTCGTCAAGTACAAAATGGTTCACAATGACAATGCTAATCATTGCGGCGCTTCCATTTACAGCATGGTTAATCAATGCTTTTGCTGCGGATTCCCCAGTTAATTTCCTAAGTGGAACATATCCGTACGAAATAGCAGGAATATTTTGGATTGCCTTCTTATTCGTCAATATATACTATTTCCAAAGATCTTTCTGCTATGCAATTACTACGGATGCAGTAATTTTCAGGAAAGATTTTATGTTAACTAATAGCGTTAGAAGAATTCTATACAGTAACTTCACTGATGTAATCGTACAACAAGGACCAGTAGGGTCTGTTCTGGGCTACGGAAACGTGGTACCTTTGACGGGTAGTGGACTTGGATTGGGTGAAGAAACAATAGGAATCTCCGTTGGAGCTGCAGGAGGATCACTTGACTCCAAGGAAGGCGAATCCGTGGCTACAAGCCTGCCCAAGAAGATAATCAAGATGTTTCTAGTTTTATTAACCTCTCAGAGAACTATAAGGACTGTTAAACCTGATCCTGCAGATTGCTTTTACGGAGTAAGAAAACCTCATGAAGTTACAGTTGTTGTAAATGATAGATGGAAAGGTGCAGATTCAGGATCTACACTAGAAGAAATTAAAGATTTAATGGCTGCTCAAGCTAATAAAACTGAATAATTCTATCCGTTTGATTCATAGGCATGTTAGTACAGGGCGATTTACTTCGGGTGGTTATAATGAGTGAAGAATTAATGAAAGAAGCAATTGAAATGTTTAGAGAAGGTAACCTAAAAGGTGCTGTCTCAAATCTTGAAGGGAAATTAAAATCTAATGGTGATAACGCTGTCATACACCATTCATATGCGGAGTTTGCAAATATGCTTAATATGGAAGAGCAAGATGATGTAATCCCTGGAGGTAAAATCATGATGCATTATAAAAAAGCGATGGAACTAGATGAAGAAAATGACGAATATATCGCAGATTTTGCAAGTTTTGCACTCGAATGTAGAAGAATACCTGTGGCAGTAAAAGAATTTCAAAGATATGCTAAAAGATTGGAGCTTGCAGATATTCCAGTTGATGACGTTCTGTACATGGCAGCAAGAAATATTGTAGATAGTATTGAAGTAATGGATCCTGAAAAAACTAATCCAATGGTTCAGCCATGGTTAAAGCAGGCATTGATTTGGTCCGTTGGTGGTCTAGGATACTCACCAGAAGATGCAATAAAACTAATGTCAGATGACTAATAGTGGCCCATATGAAAGTTGCTATTACATTTTCATACTTAGGTTATGAATTTCATGGTAGCCAAATTCAGCCTGATTTAACGACTGTACAAGGAGAACTAGAAAAAGCTTGTAAAAGACTGAAATGGTCTCCAAATGGTGTAAAAATCAGCAGTAGAACTGATTCAGGGGTTAATGCCAGAATGAACCATGCATTAATAGATGTGCCAAATGGAATCGAAGAAGATTTGCCTCATGGAATACTGAAAGGACTAAATGATATACTACCATCGAGTATTTGTATCTATGATGCTGAGAAAGTAAATGATGATTGTAACATTAGATTAGCAGAAATAAGAACCTACAGATACAGATTAGAGATGATAGATAAATGGAAATCTGATATTGATCTAAAGAAATTTAAAGATATTATTAGACTATTTTTAGGTACACATGACTTTTTTAATTTTTACAAGCAAGAAGACAACAGGAGCACAATTAGAACAATCAAGGAAATTGTTCCATGGGTTTCTAAAGACAACAGATTGATAGGTTTTGAAATAAAAAGTAAAGGATTTTTATGGAATCAAGTTAGGCGAATAGCAAGTTGCATAGTACGTGTAATTAACAAGGAAATATCTGTTGAAGATGTAATCAATTCACTCACAACTGGAGGTAAAAGATATGACTTTGGATTAGCGCCATCTAGATGGTTAATTCTTTGGCATCTAGAACATAAAGATTTATCCCAAAAAACCAAAAAAATATTCTCTGAACCTCCCAAACGTAATTTGCCTACCACAGACCGAAGAGTAAACTCAATATTGATAGAAGCAGATGCAAAAAATCATCATGCATGGCTGCAAACAGAATCTGCAAACCTCCTAAAAGAAAAATTAAATTCTAACAAAACATTCTGACAATTTAAGTTTTCATAACTCAACGTAGATATTGTCACCATCTTTAACATTCAATGATTCTCTCAAAAACTTTGAAGATATTATTTCAATCACATCTACATGTCGAGTTAAATCTGGAATTAGAATTGCTGAAGGTATAAATTCTGAGTCTTTAAGTCGTATATTACACGGAATTGCGTTCGCACCTCCGAAGCTTTTCCCATCCCTGAGAAAACCCCGAATTCTAAAAAAATTTATTTTGGAAAGATCAATGTCTTCTGCCTTAATCATAATAGATTCTGAAATTCCAAGTGTATCAATTCCAGCTTTTTTTCTTAGTGCAATAAATTTACTTAGATCTGATTTGCTTACGCATAAATTTAATGTTCCCGGCCAAGGCATTTGTCCCAAAAGCTCGCAAAACTGGTCTTGATAATGGGGTTGTGCCATGAAAATGGATGCTCTTCCCAGTCCACTCGAAACTGTACCTTCTAGTCGCATATTCCCACCGAATAATAACTCACTCATGAATTAATAGGATGATTATTAGAAAAGTAAAATGAGCATGACTTTCGAGAGCACTTTAGGGGACAGTATGCCAGGAGACCAATCATGGATGATAGATAAGTATACCAGTCTAGTTGAAAAAGGATTAGATTGGAAATTGAAAAGTTTGGAAACTGCATCAGAGCCAAGATGTGTTGTAGACGGAAAAGAAAATATCATGCTGTGTGCAAATAATTATCTTAATCTTACAACCCATAAAAAAGTTGTAAATGCCATGATAGATGCTACTAAAAAATTTGGAGCAGGTTCTGGCTCAGTCAGAGCAATAGCTGGAAATCTAGAAATTCACGAAGACCTAGAATCAACGATTGCAGAATTTAAAGGTGTTGAAGCAGCATTAACTTTCTCTGCAGGATATACTGCTAACGTAGGTTTAATTCCTACACTTGTCGAAAACAAAAACGATTTAATAATCTCTGATGAACTAAATCATGGTTCAATCATCGATGGTGTGAGATTGACAAAGGCAAGTCGTGCTGTATACCCACATAACGATACTCATGCATTAGAACAAATACTCAAAGAAAACCGTAATGCGAGAAGAAAATTAATTATTACAGATGGTGTTTTTAGCATGGATGGTGACATAGCACCACTTGATTTAATTTCAGAATTAGCCGAGGATTATGAAGCAATGGTCATGGTAGATGATTGTCATGGGGAAGGAGTACTCGGTGATGGTGGAAGGGGGATTGTAGACCATTTTAAACTTCAAGGAAAAATTGATTTTGAGGTTGGTTCATTTTCAAAGGCACTCGGGGTACAAGGTGGTGTGCTGTCTGGTAAGGAACATGTCAAAAAACACGCTGTAAATCATTGTAGGTCATGGTTATTGTCTGGAAGTCAACCTCCAGGAGTTGCTGCTGCACAGAAGGCAGCAATTGAAGTTCTCCGAGATGAACCAGAACATCATGCGAAATTATGGGAAAATACTGAATATTTCAGGAAAGAAATGCGGTCTTTAGGATTTGACACTGGAGTTTCTGAAACACCAATTATTCCTGTAATTTGTGGAGATTCGCTACTAGCCAAGAAGTTATCAGATGAACTGTATAAAAGAGGCATTTTTGCGTTACCAATTGTTTATCCCATGGTTGCAAAAGATAAGGCTAGAATTCGCTGTATGATTAGTTCTGGATTGTCTAAAAATGATTTAGATTTAGTAATAAACTCATTTGGTGAAGTTGGTAAAAAACTTAAAATCATCTAATTATTCTTCAGAAAATGATTCAATAATTTCACTGATCTCTAAATCCTCATTTAGAGGTGTATTATTCCTAATTCCTTCAAACGGATTGGAACCCTCTTCAAGTGATTCCAACAATCTCCATCTTGGAGCCCATGAAAGATGAATGTATGTTGGACCTGGGGAGATCATCATGAATAATCCTAAACTTATTATCCATGATTCTGTGTATTTTAGACCTATTGAAGTAGTTAGAATAATTAGCCCTAGGAATGGGGATAGATATACTAATTTCCGTGGAACTGAGACAGGCATTCTCTTTGAAAAATTAATTATTATTGAGGATATACCTCCTAATATACTTAACATTACAATGATAGATAAGGAATTAATAATCCAAGTTTCAAACCATATTTCTATATTCCACTCTAGGTGTAATCCTAAAGGGAGTAGTAAAATTAATGAAAGTAAAAATCCATAAAATGAACCAATAAACACAGGATGGGATAAAGTCAGAGGAAGTGAAGAAAACCTTCTTGAAAGTACACCTCCTTCAATCAACAATCTCTGATCTGAAGAAAAATTATCTATTTCCTTTCTCCAATTTACTTCGTTTTTCACAATGAACCCTGAAAAACACACTTCTTAAATTATAAGGCTTAGATATAGAAAAAGTCCCTATTTCTTTGATTTAGAAAAATTTCGGAAAATGGCACCTGGTTTTACTCTCAAATCCCCTGGATTAGTTTCAGGCCAAATTCTCTGAACATCTAATTCTTCACCGTCCTCTCTATCTCTGGCCTTTTCAATATCATCTTCAACAGCATTTTGTGCATCTCTTAAGGCTAAAGCCAAATTTAACCACTTGATAATTTCAGACTTGATATTTTTTTTATTCGAAACAATGTCCACAAAATAGTTTACTTTAGGAATCTTAAAAATTGATTCAGAGGAACCGACTTCAATGAGTAATTCATTTAATTCAAGATTATCCTTTACTCTACCCTTGTGAGGTAATATAGACCAACCTTCTAAGGTTTTAAACGCAACATCTGCTACGTCGACTTCATGTTCTTCCTCTACCCAAGGATGGCCTAAGTTAATAGCAATTGTAGAAATTATAAATTTTTTCTTATAATATTCAATCAAATATACTAAAAATAATATTGAAGAAAATGGAAGAATAAACATGATAGAAAGAATAGGGAAACTAAAATATGTAACTAAACCAATAACAATAAATGTAATTGGAATCAAAAATTTTTTGATTAAAGATTTGAGAATATTTTTACCTGATTCAATTTCAGATAATTTCAGGAAACCGTTTGGTAAATTTTCTTCTGCCATGAACTCGGGATTTCATGTGAGTGAATAAGTTTCGCCACTAAAAATATAGTCATAAATTGCTACATTTGCAGATTAATATACCATGAATTCAAGAAGTGACATGGTCAACGCTTGTTGAGGCGATATAATGCTAGATCTTCCAAAAGGTGTAATTACCGAAAAAAGAATGGGGGGGCCCTCAGTTCTATCACTACTAGCTAAGGACTTAATCATTTCAAAAGTAGATTCCTACATTCGTACAGAATTTAAATCTGAAAACTCGCCGACAAAAATTGGATATGTAGTATTCAGAAACGGTTTTCCTTTGATGGCAATGCATGCATCTAACGAAGAACTTCATTCTGTTGACGCTTTAGAAAAAATTGATGATGATGCTGCAGATCTAGATTGTTTACTAACTTTACACAGGAACATAGACGTAGATCTTTTATTACAAACATTCCCAAATTCACTGTTGAATTTGGATTTAAACTTAGAGACTGATAACAACTCTGACTGGTGGAAAAATAAGGAAATAAACTCAAAAACTTGGACTAGTTCAAAAATTTTACCCGAACAGAGTTATGACACAACAAATTCTCCAGAATTTGAAAGAGCCCTAGAAACTAAACTAAAACAAATGAGAGGGAACGAATCTCCAGAATTATTGCCTGGTCATGCTTATTTAGTTAGAGATAGTAACCCATCTAATTCAATTAGACTTGCCTCAAAATTGAGAGAAATAGATCATCAATTGATGATTATTTCTAGAATTCCAGGAACAAGAATTAGCCAAGAATATAATATACCCAGAGAAATGTGTTTCTGGTTAACTGAGAAAAATATTGATGAAGAAAATATCATCGGTCCTCAATTAGAACTATTATATTCGAAAATAAAAGTTTTTTATGAAATGTACAACAGAAGCGTAGTGGTCATAGACGGTTTTGAATTTTTATATGCTATCCATGGCAAAGATAGGGCTCTTGACTTCTTGCGAAGGTTGGTTGATATTTCAACAACCTCAGATGATATTGCATTAATTCCTACAAATCTTGATGCATTTGACTCTAGGACAAAATCTTTGATAATTAGGGAATTAGACGATTTAGATTCTAGAAACATTGAGGATTGGATTTTCGCACCTGAAGAATTAGAAGGTCATCTATTCCATCTACCCGATCATCAAGAAATTCTTTGGGATGAAGAATTAAATTCTATAAATTTTGGAAAAATTAAAACTGTCGAACCAAAACCGAATATTATTGAAAACGAATTTTCTGCGAATAAAAAGAAGGTAATAGTTAACAATGAAGGTAGTAGATTAGATTTAAGTGGAATCATTCAGGAATGGGATAAACAAGACGCTAAAAATCAAAATCAGTTTACTGTTGAAAAAGTCGAAGATTTTATTAAAAATGATGAAATTAAATTGGAACATAAAAATCAAAAATATGGACCTAAAAAAGCAACTAAGGTTAAACGGTTAGGCACTCAAAATATAAAATACAAGACGAAAAGCAAAAACATGTATTCTAATCTTAAAGATGCTACAATTGCCAGTAAAAATGAAAAATATTTAAAAAAATCTGGTGAAACTAAGACAAAAGATAGAAACAAAACCTATCGTCAATATTATGATGCTTCTAAACACAAGAGCAATTCGGGCGGAGAACATTGAAGCGGGTTCCAAGTTATCTAGACGAAGCCATTGCTAAGGCTCAAAAAGGATTAGGAAGACCAACAGGTGTTGATGAAAAAGTCAAAAAAAAGATTATTAGGCCCAGTTTACTAGAGTTAAATCATAAAAAAAAACCAAAAGTAAGTTTACCATTAAGAAAGCCATCCACTAAATCATGGTTAAGTAAAACATCTAATTTAACTGAAGAAAATTATTACTCTAAAAAAAATAAAAAAACTCCAATTTGGAGATTAGCTCTCGATGATGTCAATAGTAAAGAAATTGAACATAATAAAGAATTAAATGAGAACAAAAATCAAATTATAAGTTGGCCTCCTCTATTATCATTGAGTTCGGTTAAAACACTAGAGAATTGGTTAATTGTGGAGGAAAATAGGCAACTAACTAAGACTATGGAAAAAATAATCGAAAGACCAGGGGGCCACATAAATCCAATTCATATTGTAGGGAATTACGGAGTAGGTAAAACGCATATATGCTTTGGTACAAGTTATGATATTCAATCAATTTATGGGTTGGATTCAGTAAGAATTATTCTTTCAGGCACATTAACTAACAATTCACAAGAACTACCAAAACTTCCACAAAATATTCCTAATTTAAAAATGATCGTTATAGAGAATTACGAAGAACTACTGACTAATCAATCAAGAATGCAAATAATCAGCAATTGGATAAGTTGGAATGTTAACAACGGTGTCCAGATTTTAATCACATCAAATGGAAGTATTGACAATGATTCAATCGGAGGTGAAACAAAAAGACTCTTAGAGTCATCTATAAAATTTAAAATCGAAGAATATTCAAACAGCAGTAAAATTAGGATGCTAAGAAGGTTGGCTGTAAAAAGAAATGTTGTAATTTCAGACGAACATTTATCTATCCTAATATCCACTAAAAAAAATTTACCAAGTTTACTTTCATCATTCGAGAAATTAATTATTGCTCAAAAAGATGGTAGTCTTCCAACAGACCCTAAAGAGGCTATTGCGAGTTTAGATAGCGTTGAAACAATCTATAACTCGCTATTTAAAGATGATTTAAGTAGTGCTGCTAAAAACCTTGCCCAAAAAGCTGTGGAATCAACTAATCATAATGAATTCGATTTTGAGCCATATGAAATTAGTATTGACATAAACCCAGAAAATATTTCAGATATTAGTGAAACCAATTCTGAAGCTAAGAAATTAATTGAAAAAGATTCAGAAACCATCTCAAAGTGGAAAGAAAATCTAAATCTGAATGAAAGTATTGAGGTATCGAACGATAAATTGAATGAATTAAGTGAACACGGATTGAATAGAATGGTTGATGTTGGATTGGCTTTTGAGAAATATAATGATATTTTAGAAAGTTTTGAAGTTCGCATGAAAAATATTTCAAAATCCTTAGAAAATTCAGACACTGAAACATTACTTCATCTTGCAGATGAAATTTCTGATTTGGAATATTCATTGCAGGAACTAAAACCATTGATTAGCACACTTGATAATAATAAGCTAAATATTAAACCCGAGGAAAATATTGATCTACCCAATCTGCAAAAATTGAAAAAACTTGATGAATATATCCCTGAAAATGAATGGAATATTGATTCTGATCAAATAAGTATGGATGATTTACTCAATGAAGGAGAATTAAACCCAATTAGTCATTCGGTTTTATTACCTACAAATTTTACAATCTCAGAAGAAGAGTAGGTGAAATTGTTGAAATTCTTTAAAAAAAATAACTGGTGGAGTTCAGGAATAAATTTCAGTTGCCAGCCCAATTGTGGAAAATGTTGTGATGAACCTGACGGAATTGTTAATCTTTCCATGTCAGATATCAAACGTTTAGCAGAATTTCATAAAATGAATTTACAAGAATGGGTAAATAGAGATTGTAAAAATCCAATGATGGTAGATATATTCTCAAAAGTAATGAAGACTTAAAATGTATTTATTTTAACTCTGAGTTAGGTTGCGATGTATATGAATCAAAACCCAATCAATGTAATGCTTTTCCATGGTGGAATGAAAATTTAGTTAACAAAAAATCATGGGACAAAACTAAAAAAATTTGTCCGGGTATCGATCATCCTGATGCGATTCTAATTGACAAAAATACAATCAAATTTTGGGTTAAATTGGATACAATATCTGAGCAAGGCGTTAGAAACATTCATCTGGAAAATGAATTATAGTGCGAGCACTTATACATAACCCTACACAGGGATAAACCCGAGAGGATAAAACATGGGAGATAGTGATCGGGTTCTGTTAGAATTATCAAATAAACATCTCAACATCGGACTTCGGGGAATTCCTGTAGGTACATGCCGAACTAGTTTTGTCACCCCTGAAAAAGGAGTTCATTATTGTGGATATCCGATTGAAGATTTAGCAAAATTAAGAGCTGAAGATGTAGTTTATCTATTATTTCACAAAGAATTACCCACTCTAGATCAATCAGAGGCATTTAGAAGAGAATTATCAAAAAGAGGAAGTATTAATCCTGCCGTAGTAAATGTCTTACATACACTACCAATAAAAGGACATCCTATGCAATGGTTATCTGTTGGAATTCAAACATTAGGAATGTATACCAAGGAGGATGATTGGAGAAGTAATGCACTAAATTTAGTCGCGCAAATGCCAATATTGTTAGCACTAATAATGCGAATTAGAGAAGGAAGGGGGGCTAATCTTGAAGCATCACAACCAGAATTAGGGCTAATAGATAATTTTGTCAATCTACTAAATTTACCTGGGGCTGATCATGAAACAATGTCAAAAATACTTTCTACGTTTTTCGTGTTACATATGGATCATGGAGGGGGAAATCTTTCCACATTCACTGGAAAGGCTGTCGCATCAGGACATGCAGATTTACATTCTAGTATGGTTGCAGCAATGAATGCACTATCTGGACCACTACATGGAAGAGCAAATCAAGCAACACTTGAATTTGTAAAAAGTATCGGAACTGATGACAAAAAAGATGTTGAAAAGTTTGTCAGAGCTGAATTAATGGCTAAGAGGCCTATTTTTGGATTTGGACATGCTGTTTTAAGAAAAGAAGATCCTAGAGCTACGATTCAGCTAAAATTAGCTGATGAATTATGCCCCGAGGACAAAAATATTAGGATTGTTAAAACGCTGAATGATGTTGTTCCAAAAATTCTGTCTGAAATTCCTAAAATTACTAATCCTAATGCTAATGTTGACTTGGTATCTGGTTCTCTCCTTAACTTCATAGGTTTTACAAAACCAGAATATTATACGACGTTCTTTGGATGGGCTAGAACGGCAGGGATAGGTGCTCAAATTGTAGATGAAAGGATGGTTCTCAGAGATGGGAAAGGTGTTCCGATTTATAGACCGAAATATATAGCAGAGGGACAAAAACTCCGCAGACTAGATTAATTAAAAATTGGTCTTGGAGTGGAACCACAACCTCTGTGACCTATCATTCTCACAGATTCCCATGGCAGTTGGGATTCAGAAAATTTTATGTTTTTACCCCAATTCCATTTTTTTGACCACGAATTCACAAAATTTTTCCTTTCACTTTCTCCCAATTCATTCCATGGAGAGATCTCTCTTGATGCTTCTGATAGAATATCCTTATGATTTTCAGTAGTTGTGTTAGAGAATTTCTTTTGCCATTCCTCATCCAACGGTTGAGTGGAAGGTCGTGTCCATCTCGGGATTCCTTCGGGAAGTGAGACTTGATTGTGATTTAAATCATCTGTTAAAATACTTATTCCAGCGTTGTATAACCTGTACTCGTATTCAATTAAACCTGGCCAAATATAAATTGGAAATCCTTTTCTTAATTCTAATAAATTTAACAAAGGTTTGCCCTCTAATCCATATCTCCTATCAATTCTGATTCTATTATATGGTGAAATGAAATATTCTAATCCACATGGGAGAATAGGAGATTTTCTATTCTTTTGTAATTTAATCATAGATTTTAGAGATCTAAAACAAAATTCTCTGGATGCAAAAATTCTGTTTAAAAATCTTGACCCAAATCTCAATTGATTTGGAAATAATGATGATACATTCCAATCAAAATTAATTTTTTTGGCTACATAGTTCATATGTTTAAAAAAGCCATAAAAAATAATCTTATCTTTTGGGATTTTTGCATCAGTTAACATTTTTCCACATTTATGTAATAAATCAGAAACATGAGAAATATTTTTTTTAGAATTGAACCAACCAGAACCTACTTTACTAGAAGGATGTGGTAACTTTAATTCGATATTCATAATTTTCCCTTTCTCGATTATGTTTTCTAAAATTACAGAATTTTCAACCACCTTTCTAAAAGATGAAAAACCTAAATTAGTTAAATCAGAAAGTGAGTTGTCTTCAACATAAATTGGTAATTCAGACTGTAATTTCTTACTAACTGAAAGTTTCTTATCATGATGAATAATTATCTCACCATCAACTGTTGATCTGAGATCAAACTCAATCCCGTCAGTTAACTGAATTGCTCTAGTTAAAGAACTAATGGTATTTTCTTTATAAATCTCATGATTAATGTTCATTCCGACCGTTCAATACTATGTGGTTCCACAAATAAATGTCATTGAAATTAATTTGTGATACTCAAAATTGATAACCTGTTAAGTAAACGCAACAATGAACCTCATGCCAGAGCAGCTAGATAATAAATCTAAGGCAATTAAGGGATATGCTTTTTACGATTGGGGTAAATCTGCATTTGAAACTAGTGTTACAACAGCAATTTTACCGACTTGGTTTGCCTATTTATTTCTGGAAGCAAATGGACTAACCACTACTATAGGTAGTATAGAAATGTCAGGAACTGCAATTTGGTCATATTCCGTTGCAGCAGGAACACTAATTGTGGCAATATTGAGTCCTTCTTTCGGAGTAATCGCCGATAGAAGAGCCATCAAAATGTGGTGGTTAAAAATATTAACAATTCTCGGTGCAGGTGCAACATTCTTACTTGCCGCAGCACCAATACTCCCGATTAGTTTACAATGGGCTTGGTTAATGTTAATGTTTGTTCTAGCAAATATTGGTTTAAACGGTGCAGGTGTTTTCTACAACGCACTATTACCACACCTAGGAAATGACGATGAAATGGATTCTATTTCCAACAAAGCATTTGCATATGGTTATTTTGGAGGTGGTTTGCTACTAGTTTTTCATTTAATCCTTGTGCTTGGAAATTTCGGGGAGTGGGTTATTCCATTTTGTATGGCTAGCTCTGGAATATGGTGGTTTGGATTTTCTTTAATCACTTTCAAGTATATCAAAGAACCGACAATTGAAAAAGAAATGGAAAAAATGGGATTTTTAGAAACATCAAAATTCGCATTATCAGAGGTGAAATTAACACTAAAAAATCGCAAGGAATTCAGAACCTTATTTTTCTTTATGTTGGCATATTTTTTTTATATTGATGGTATTAACAGCGTTACCGCTTTAGCTGGGGTTTTTGGACCCGCAGTACTAGGTTTAACAACTACAGATTTAATCTTGACAATTCTGGTAATACAATTTGTAGCTGCTCCATGTGCAATAGGTTTCACTTTTCTAGCTGAAAAGTGGTCAACAAAAAAAGCACTTCAACTATCATTATCTGTAGCAACATTAGTTGCAATTCTAGCTCTGACATTTGCTCCGCTCGAATTAGATGAACACTCTGATTATGACTTGCAATATACATGGAATGATACAAATTCTACTTATTATGTCACATTTTTACCAAATCTTGGTGAATTAGCTCAAGACCCTGAAAATGATGAACAGGTGTGGGCACAAAAGCATATGGATGTTTTACCAGTAAAAATTAATGAAAAGATTGATGAGGGGATAGTTTTACAATGGGCCACAGATTTGAATGGAGATCCAATAAAAAAAGAAATCTCAAACATTTTAATGTTAGAATCTTTAAAATTAGAAATTAAAGAATCTCGTTACAGTGTTAGTGTCATAAATGACGAAAATAATTCAACAATCACTGGAATCAATCATCCTACCAACATCGGTGATGGACCTCTAGATTTCATAGCAAAGGAGATGAGAGATTTAGTTTGGCAACCCTTAGGGATTAATGTTACCGTGCAGTTTTTAATTCTAGGAGTTTTATTCGGTTCAATAATGGGAGGGTGTCAAGGCTTATCTAGAAGTTTATTCGGAAAGATGGTGCCAGAAACTAGAAGTGCTGAATTTTTCGGTTTCTTTGGTTTTTTTGGCAAAGTTGCAGCATTTATTGGTCCTTTGATGTATGGGACAATGGTAATTTTATTTGATGATAGAGTTGCAATTCTCAGTATAGGTCTATTGATTATTATTGGAACAATTATGATGTACTGGGTTGATGTTGATGAAGGCATAAATGATGCCAATATGGAAGATACGAGAAATAGAAATTTTTCTGACAATAAATGAAGGTTATTGATGAAATACTTTATGAAAAAATAATGATATTTCAAATAAAATAATCATTGGTGCAGCAACTAATACAAGAGATAATGGGTCTGGCGGAGATAGAAATGCACCAAGTACTACTGATGAAAACCAAATATGCTTCCTATATCTAGTGAATTCAGATCGTTGTACAATTTCAAATTTTAATATTAGATAAACAATAACAGGAACTTGGAAACCTAATGCACTAGCAAATAATAAAGAGGAAATAAAACCTGAGAAATTTGTTAAAGTCCATTCAGTTGATAGACCAGCTGATAACGCATCCTTTGCAAGATAATCTAATAAAAACGGAATTAAATATTTAATTGCATATAGGGAACCTGAAATCATCAATAAAATTGATGAAAATATCAGAAATAACGCCAAAATATTAGGATTAGGGAATTTTAAATCTGCTTCAATTAATCTCTCATGAAAGGTTTCACTTTTTGAGAGTAAACGAGCCATTTCAACAACAAATAAAATTCCTGTGACCATTATTGAAAGAAAAAGTGAAATTCTTACTTTCAATAACACTAATTCAACAGGATGTAAGGTTATTACATCTACGTATGAAGATGGTTTTAACCCAGTTTCCTCACTTACTAACCAAGAAATAAATTCTGCAGCGAGAGGATAACCTATTGCAAAAATCGATGTGAAGATTATCGCAAAAATTCTAGCTCTTTTTTTCATTAACGAAGATAGTTCGTTGAGTAATTTCCCCCCTGGACTTGAGAGTAATTCATCGATGTTAGATTCTAAATTTGTAACCATCTTTCCACCACATCATTGATGTTGAATTTCAGCTGCCAAAACGGTATTAGACATCAACATTGCTACAGTCATCGGACCTACTCCTCCCGGAACGGGGGACAACAAAGAGGCTGTTTTTGCTACATCGGGGTGAACGTCTCCTGCTAATCTCCATCCTCTGACATGACTAGAATCTTCTACTCTATTTATTCCAACATCTATTACTATACATCCAGATTTTACCCAATCTGGTTTCACCATTTCAGGAATACCAACAGCAGCAATAATTATATCTGCGGAAAGACATTCTGATTTGACATCTTTGGTCCTAGAATGTACTAAAGTAACAGTGGCGTCTGCTCCCTTTGAAGATAAAAGCAATGCTTGTGGCATTCCAACATTAAATGAACGACCAATTACTACAACCTTCTTACCTGACAGATCAACATTTGCCCATCTGAGCATTTCCATCACCCCTGCAGGAGTACACGGCATTAAACCATCAAGACGGCCTTGAACAATTCTTCCTAAATTAATAGGATGAAATCCATCAACATCCTTCTTTGGATTAATTAAATCAGTAAGAGATTCTTCATCTAAATGAGATGGTAGCGGGGACTGAATTAGAATTCCATGTAAAGATGTATCTTCGTTAAGAGAATGAATAACATCCTCTAATTCCGATTGTGTGATTTCAGAGGAATATTCAAGATGTGTTGAACGAATTCCGAGTCTTTCACAAGATTTTATCTTGTTTCTCACATACACATGAGATGCTGGGTCATCACCAACTATAACAACGCCTAAATGAGGTTGCACTGTACAGTTAGAAATCCTTGACTTTAATTGCTCTTCAAAATCTTCCGCACATGATTTCCCATCCAAAATTTTAGCGGGCATGATTCTCCGATAAAAGACTCTCATTTCATCCTAACTACATACAAATCAAACAAGAGATTCAAAACCAAACCCCACTTAGGGTAGTTCGCGCCAATATAGCTTAGCCTGGTAGAGCGGCTGATTTGTAATCAGCAGGCCGAGAGTTCGAATCTCTCTATTGGCTCCAAAATTACAGCCTTGCAGTACAACGTTTTAGGACCACACTTACCCCTTTTTTTCCGCACTTTTTTGTTGTTCGAAAAAAGGGGTCGGCACCCCCCTAAAAATAGGGCATTTTTAGGGTTAAAATAGTGTGGTCTTTAGATCAAATTAGGACCACGAAAAAATAAATCATGCAGTACCATAACTACTGATTGTCCCCGCGGACGATGGACCGTTTCGCGATGCAGAAAGAGCAGGTAATAGGGACTCACTTTGATTTCAATTAGATTTCGATGGGAATGTTATCTTTTGACTCATTCCAGTAAAGAGAATATACCGACTTCATTAAATCTAATATACCCCAGTCTCCATCAGTTTTAGCATAATTTAATTCTTTCAATATCATAATTAAGATTCCTGAAATAATACAAAGAATAGGAAGCAGAAATAAGACTGTCATTACGGCTGTTGTCCATATGCCATAACCGTTAATGAATGAAATTAATACGATTATTCCAAACAATATCAAAAAAGTATTCCATGTTAATTTGGCCATTTCATCTAATTTCAAAATCTTCAATTCTTTTTCTTTCACAAATGTCGTATTCTAGACTCACATATGTTCTTTTCTGAAAATATACAAAATATAATAGTGACTTATCTTCTTCTTCTGTATGTTCTATTAGTTCTTCTTTGTGGAGATGTTGACTTCTTTGAATATGTTTTTGAAGTTCTCTTTTTTGTTGTAGTTCTATTACTAGATGTTGTTCTCTTTTTTTGAGTGGTTTTCTTTTTTGGTTTTATTCCCATTTTTTCATGGAGAGTTCGTTCTGCTTTTTCGGGATTACTAGACCAAAAAGCAGTTTTTGTTTTGTAATATTTTCCTTTGCCTGTCCATGTTTTTGAATTCTTTTTTCTAACTTCTGAAATATGTTCTGCTTCTCTAATTGAAGGACTTCTTCTAGTCATTCCAACATACTTTTTCTTAGAACCATCTTTCCTAATTGAATCGCCAATATATACCCATCCACCACCTTTTTTCGGAGGAGAGGACTTCCTTCTGGCCATGTTTGTAAAAATACATGTGATTCTTTGTCTTTTCTGAAAATATACAAAATAAATCAACTAGAGAAAACATAACTTTTCTTTAGTCATAGTTATTGTTTTGAAATAAAATCGAAATGTCCACTAGAGAAAAAGGCCATTTTCTTTAGTCCCACTAGAGAAAACATAACTTTTCTCTAGTAAATAGTGTAATGGAGCTATCAAAAAGGTAACTTTTTTTAATAATCTAATTTTTTGAGTTGTTTTTTTAGGGATTCATTTTCTTGTTCTAAAGCATTAATATGTGAATAAGCTCGAATCAGTTGTTCTTCGAAACCAATATTATTATCTGAAAGTATTTTATTTTCATGTTCTAATTTCCCTTTTTCAAAGGATATCATCTTAGATACTCGGTATCTTTTACTATCAGTTTGATTATGACAAAATTTACACAATTCCACAATATTACCATGATTTGTGATTAATTCAGGTTCTTCCAATGTTTTTTTAGCATGATATTGGTTAATGATATGGTGCATTTCTGTTTCTCCCTCACAACCACAAATTCTACACTTTCCTTCATATATTGGGCCAAATCTACTCTTTTTTCCTTTTCGTGCCATATTAAAAGATACTTCTCTCCATGTTATTAATCATTACTCGAATAAATAGTACAGATATACGGTATACTCGCGTTTAAAGACGGTTATAGGTTGGTTATAGGCTTGGTAATAGGTTGGTTATAGGACGGCCTATATGGCAATTAAAACTAAATGTATCATCATTTTAGTTATTCTTATGAGAAGACAGGCAATCATTAGTTTCCTAATATTAATTTCATTAACGTTTTCTGGATGTACTGGTGAAAAAACAATCAATGAAAGCGGATTCATTACTGAAGGTTGGACTCCAATCCAAAATGAAAACGGAAGCGAAGTAATTGGTACACAACTACCAACAATACATACATTTACGATTAATGCTGGAGAAAAAGTGAATATTGATTCAGCAGTAGTTACACTTAATCTTACTGTAGAAAATGAAAATGTTGTAGGTTCTGACTCTATGATTTTTACAATTTCTTGTGATGATGGTACCGAATTTATTTCTCAAATGGCGAGCCCATTACCAAGTGGTTCATCCAAGTGTGAAGTAGTTGTAACTAATACTCAAAATGTGTTAGAAGACCATACTGAAGTACACTCAATTAGTTGGTCGTTAACGTATACAATTATCTAGAAAAATTAACTAAAAAAATTCCTAAAAAATAGGGTCCCCCCGAGTATCTCTATTGGCTCCAAAATTGCAAAAATTTAGTGTAATTGCCCTGCTCTTTTTATTTAGTATAAAAAAAAACAGTATGCCATGGTTAATGCAACGTCAAAAATTGGTTTGGGTTTATTGCTTGGCTCAATACTAATGATTTTTCTTGGCGTATTTTCACTCAGTAAAGTGCTAAATGATTTTGAGCAAAGTAGTGAAAGTGTAGAATGTGATGAGGGGCTCTGGATTGATAATTGGGCAGAGGACAGAGGTTGTTCAAGTGATGGAGACTGGGGTCTCAGATCTCTATGTTGTGGTATTTTATTGATTTTAATTGGTATTGGAGTCGGAATTGGAGGAATTGTGGGTCTATTCGGAGGTGCCATCAGTAGGGATAAAAAAGTAATAATTATTCAAAATGAAAATCCTAAAAAATAGGGGGTCTCCGAGTATCTATATTGTCTCAAAATTACAACATTTAATATCATGTAATAGTACCAAGAACATATATGACATTTGATTCAGAATACGAACCATTTTTTCAACCACCAAGTTGGATAATTGGTCCAATTTGGATGTGTCTCTATGTTTGTTTGGCAATAAGTTTCACGAATACGTTATCTAAAAGAGATGAACTTGAATATCTAAATTTAATAATAATCTCATTTCTAGTACAGATAATTATGATTTTCACTTGGCCGTTAGTATTCAATTCTGAAAAATATTTAGCATCACTGGGTATGATATTAGTTATGATTATTTTTACAGTAATTTATGCATACTTTACTTACCATGTTGTTCCAATAGCTTCTAAATTGGTTTGGCCATATCTATTATGGATTTCTTTTGCGGGAATAATAAATTTGGCATACTTTTTGGAAGCAAGTTAAATATGTAGTTTAATCTGTAGTTTCGAAGACAATGAGTAAATGGGCTTATCTAGGGTTAGCAATTTTTTCTGAAGTTCTAGCAACGGCATCCCTTAAATCCACAGAAGGATTCACTAAATTACTACCCTCAATATTTGTTTTAGTTGGATATAGTGCAGCGTTCTACTTTCTTTCATTAACTTTAGATACAATCCCAATAGGTGTAGCTTATGCAATATGGTCTGGAGTAGGAGTAGCAACAATAACACTAGTTTCAATTTTTTTCTTTGAACAAAAAATAGATTTTGCTTCAATAATTGGAATAACTCTGATAATTTTAGGTGTGATAATATTACGTCTTTACGGAGAGTCAAGTGTTAATTGAAGTCATTCTTCTTCATTGTCAAAAAATTGCTTGTAATCTTCTTCATTCTCGAACTCAATTACAAATGGAGAGATTTCTCCGCAGTCTTGACACTGATACTGAGGCCCTGTCATAAATCCCATGTAAGGGTATATTCTCAGGCTTTGGCAGAACGAACAAATTCTAAACGACACAACTTGCCTGTACACTGTAGTATATGATTACTTGTCAAAAATTTAGTTTACAATACGTGTAGTTTAGTATTTAGTTTAAATACAGTCATGTCCTCATTAAGGTTACTGTCATGCAATACTTAAGAAAAAATTTAATTTTATCAGGATGGGTTTGTTTTATTATAGGAACTGGGATTTTTTTTTCAGGATTAAATGAAATATTAGTTATAATTGCTGTTACTGTATCACTCTCTGGAATTCTTTTAATTCTAGTGGGCATAGGGTCTAAAGAACAAGGATTGACTCGTGAAGATATTTCTAATTGGAAACCTTCAAAGAGTGATTTAGCAGATGAAGAGGATATAATTTTCGAAAAAAAACGAATTAAATACAGAATTGATACCACCCTCGATGATCCCATTAAAACAAGTGTCTTGTGTGGTAACTGCTCAGAATTGACAATAATTAGCAATTTCCGACCCGATTATTTCAAATGTCCTAAATGTAACTTAGAACTTTGGAATGAAGAAGAATAGGTTCAACAGTAATAATTAATTAAAAATCATAATAAATATCAATAGGAGGCTTATTGTCGAATGAACATGGCAGTCCAACTTAATAACTCAGAAAAAAGAGTTCTTAGAGTTATCCAATCTGATAAAACAAAAAATTGGACTGTTGATGAATTATCAAAAGTAACAAAATTCGAAGATCAAGCCATAATTGTCGGAGCAGGACAAGGACTTTCAGAAAAAGGGTTACTGAATGAAACTGAAACAAAAAAAGTTTTTTGGAAATTGGGAAAAGAAGGAATTAGGGCTTTTTCAAATGGACTCTTAGAATTAAAATTATGGAAGTGGGTAAAAAATACAAATGATACGTCCATGAAGTCACTACAATCCTCATCAATAGTTGAAAAAAACGAGGTTGGGATAGGAGTGGGCCTATTAAAATCACTAGGAATTGTACTTGAAAAAGGCTCGTTTATTATACCTGAAAATAAAGAAGAAATTAATGAAATAATGGATGAAAGGAAATTATTTTTGGATAAAATTCAATCATCTAAAACCGGAATCTTGGAAAGTGATTTAGACATCGAATTGTTAAATCACTTTAAAAAACGTAAAAATTTGGTTATATCTCTAGAAGAAATTACAAGAACATGGATAATAACTGATGTAGGGATGAATATCTCATCAGAGAGTTTAGTAGAAAAAGAACTTATCGCAGAAATCACTCCAGAATTACTTCAGGGAAATTCATGGAAAAATGCTCAATTTAAACCTTATGATGTTAGTTTAGAATCCTCAACACCATTAGCTGGAAAACCTCATCCAATGCAGTCATTAATAGAAAGAATCAGATTAATTTTTCTTGAAATGGGTTTTACCGAAATTGAAGGAGATTATGTACAAACTGCTGGCTGGAATATGGATGCATTATTCATTCCTCAAGATCATCCAGCAAGAGAAATGCAAGATACATTTTATCTCAGTAATCCAAAAAACATCCCAATTGAAGATAATATTTTACAACAATGGAAATCAATTCATGAGCATGGAGGGGATACTGGTAGTATAGGCTGGGGCGGTGAATTCTCTAAGGATATTGCCCAAAGAGGTTTACTAAGGACTCATACAACGGTAAATACGGTGAAATATATCTCAAATAATCCTAACGAACCATGCAGAGTTTTTGGAGTTGGTAGAGTATTTCGCAATGAAAGCATAGACCGCACACACCTACCAGAATTCCACCAAATTGAAGGAATTATCATGGAACCAGGAGCCAACCTTCCTATGCTTGTAACTACCTTGAAAACCTTTTATGAAAAAATGGGGTATCCAGAAGTTAGAGTGAGGCCTGCATATTTCCCATACACGGAACCAAGTCTAGAAATAGAAGTTAAATGGAGAGGGAAATGGTTAGAATTAGGAGGTGCTGGAATATTTAGACCTGAAGTTACTGAACCACTTGGCTGCTCGTCACCTGTTCTAGCATGGGGTATGGGCTTAGAAAGGCTAGCAATGCTGGTACTCGGGCTAGACGATATTCGTCAACTTTATATTTCTGACCTAGAATGGTTAAAATCACAACCGGTACTGTGATAATATGGATTCACTAGAGAATACCAAAATTCCTGTAACAGTAAAAAATGAGCCATCAAAATGGTGGGCATGGAGTCTAGCGATAGTGATTATAATATGGAGTTTATTTGGTGCATTAGGTTCATCAGTTAATTATTACCTGGTAAATTCTGGGTTTTACGATGATATTTTTTCAGATGGGAAAAAAAGTTTAGGTGAATATCCAGAAAATGGTACCAGTAGAGAACAACAAGAATGGAATGAGAGTTACGAATTTTTAGATTCAATAAGTAAAAATTTCGAACAAAGTCAACAGACTAATTTACAACTACAATTTAGTCTAATTTGTTTATTTGTAGGTTTTATTGCGAGTTTCTTACTTTTTTCTAGAGACCCCAAAGGATTCAAGGCAGCAGGCATTTGGTTAGGAGTTATAGCGATTACAGGAACAATAACACAATATATCTCTTTGACAAACATGAATAAATTCTATGATGAAATAGAAGGTTTTGATTCATCATTAGTTACTGGAATCTCGACTGGTATAAGTATTGGATCAGCATTAGTGTGTTATTTTACGGTATTCGGATTCATAGTAATCGCTGCAATTAAAAGTAAAAGTGAGGATGATTTGACCGAAAGTGGATTTCATCGTGATTAGTAGCAATTATTAACTTCCAACATTAGGAGGTTTTATGACACAAGGACAAGTACAACTTGTAGTTTCAAATACAGAGACAATTCCTGGAATGACTATTGTTAATTCATTGGGCCTAGCAACAGGTTCTACAGTTAGAGCCAAACATATTGGAAAAGATATTCTTGCTGGATTCAAGAACATTGTTGGTGGAGAATTAAAAGCTTATACTGAATTACTTAGTGAAGCAAGAAACGAAGCCCTAAACAGAATGTTAGCTGATGCAGCTGCTAGAGGAGCAAATGGTGTTGTTAATGTTAGATTCGCGACATCATCCGTAGCCGGTGGTGCTGCAGAATTATTTGCTTATGGCACTGCTGTAGTAGTACAATAGGTGATTCTGATGGCTGATGCTCTAAATGGCGGAGACACACTAGGACTTGTGCTTGCCATTGGAATTCCGGTATTATTGACTGTAGGACCGTTAGCCTTCTCAGCAATTTTCGGTTCTATTTATCAAAAAGGAAAAAGAACGAAATTACTAGAAAGGGAAAAGCAAACTGGAAGAGATCCCATTAATAATTTAAGTAGACCAACAGGAGATAAAAAAGTTCTATCATCCTCATTAATGTGGGAATCTGTCGTAATTGGGCCTAGTTGGTGGCAAATGTTACTCGGAAAAATTGGTTCATTGTTTGGAGGAAGACTAAATGCATATTCAGAAACTTATGATTGGGCCAGAAGAGAAGCAGTACAAAGACTTAGAGAATCTGTAAGTGCATCAAATTTTGATGACGTCATTAATCTTCGAATTGAAACCTCAATGATGTCTAGTTCCAGTAAAAGTAAAGATAGAACCGCAGCCATGGAGATTGTTGCATACGGTACAGCAGTAAAATATGAAAATTAAAACCCCAAAGAAACCATTAGCGGTAATAATTAACCTTTCTTAGTGTATTTTTCAAGCCATACTAAATACATAGCAAAAAGCGTAAATGCTATGACCGCCCAATTCTCAGAACTCGGTATTCAAGGTAATATTATTCGAGCTCTTAAAAAACAGGGGATTTTTGAACCTTTTGAAGTTCAAAAAGAAGCAATTCCAGTAGGAATGTCTGGGAAAGATATATGTTGTAGAGCTCCAACAGGTTCAGGGAAAACACTGGCATTCAGTTTACCACTAATTTCAAGATGTAAAAAAGCAATACCACATCTTCCAACTGCACTAATTCTAACACCAACCAGAGAATTAGCTGAACAGATCTATTCCGTGATAATACCAATTGCTAAAGCAGTTAATTTAGATGTTTTATCCGTATATGGAGGGACATCATATACAAAACAATTCAGAGCATTGGAAAGAGGTATAGATATTCTAGTTGCATGTCCTGGAAGATTAATTGATCTTTTGGAACAGAACGCTCTAAGTCTAGAAAATACAGATATTGTGGTTATCGATGAAGCTGATAGAATGGCTGACATGGGATTTATGGATCCTGTATGCGATATTTTAGATGGATGTGCCAGAAAAAGGCAAACAATCCTATTCAGTGCCACATTGGATGATGATGTTGCAGAATTGATAAAAAAATATCAATATAAACCATCAAAAATTGAAGTAGGGCCTAAAGAAATAAGTATGGACTCTATGAAACATTATTTTTGGTTAACTAAAAATTCTTCGAAGTCAAAAATTACCAGTGAGATTATTAAAAAATTTGGTAGAAGTATTGTTTTTTGTCGGACTAGGGCAGGGGTTGACAGAATCTCCGAAGAATTAGAAAAACTTGGCATTAGAGTTTCAGATTTACATGGAGGTTTAACACAAGGGCAACGTAATAACTCTATGAAAAGTTTTGTGAATGGTGAAAATTTGGCGTTAATTGCCACAGATGTTGCAGCAAGAGGAATTGACATAGACGGAGTAAAAGTGGTGATTCACTATGACCCTCCAGGAGATTCCAAAGCGTATAAACACAGAAGTGGACGAACTGCCCGTGCGGGTGCAACAGGAGTTGTTATTTCACTAGTTCAAAAACCACAAAAAAGAACACTAACTAATATTCAAAGAAAAGTGGGGATTAAAGTTTCATTTACACCTCCAAACTTTGATGATTTGCCTGATTCGAATTATCATTATCATAGACCGCCACCTCGGAAAAAATTTCAAGAAAGAAACCAAAAGAATACCAGAAGAAGTTCGGGGCGTAGTAGAAGAAAAACTGGCAGCAATAGAAGAAGAGATGGTCCGAAAAATAAAATTAAAAACAAAACAGACGGAAGAAAACCGCGAAGACTTGGTAAAAGAACACAAACTGTGAGAAAGAGAAGAACTAAAGGAGGAAGGAAATCTAATCATAGAATTAAAAACAAAAATAATTCTAAAAACAAAAAAAGAAATAGATTTAATTAATGAACTTAGGTTCTTAAACAAAACATATGAATAATTAATTCAGGGATAATTATCATGCGGTTATTATTTGTCTGCGTAGGAAATTCTTGTCGATCACAAATTGCAGAAGGAATTGCTAATAAAATGGGTTTTGAGGCTTTTAGCGCAGGAACAAATCCAGCATCACATGTTAATCCAAATGCTGTAAAAATACTTGAAAATCTTGATATTGAAACATCAAAACTGTTTCCGAAATCCATAGAAGATTTCAAGAATGAAAAATTTGACCTTACTATTTCAATGGGGTGTGGCGTTTCTTGCCCATCAATTAAGATTGATCAAGATTGGGAACTAGAAGATCCTGTTGGAAAAAACCTAAAATATTTTGAAAAGATTACTAAAAAAATTGTAAAAAAATTAAAAAAAATTAAATTTTGAACAGTTATCATTTAAACAAGTAATTTCACGATAGTGTGTGCCCACATTATCAGATGCCATTGAGATTGTTATTGTAAGCATGAGAGATGCATTCCTAGCAGTTACTGTTTTTGTCGCAGCAATGGTCTTATTATTTAGCTGGCTTCAGTATGCTACNGCTGGAAAATTTGTTGATTTGATACGAGAAAACAAAAAATGGCAACCAATTATTGGTGCATTGATGGGATTAACGCCAGGTTGTGGCGGAGCCATAGTCATGATGCCTATGTTTGCTAGAGGTTATGTTACATACGGAACTGTTGTAGCAACCTTGATCTCAACATTGGGAGATGCAGCTTTTGTATTGATTGGTGCTGCAATTACTGATTCATCTTTCTTAGCTCCAGTGATAGCAGTACACTTAATATCCTTGTTTGTTGGAATTTTCTGGGGATATTTGATTGATTGGTTTTCCATAACACCGAAACAACCTCTAGGAAAAATAGGCCCTACTTTCCAAAATGATTACACTGGTGTTCAGTCCTTAGGATTAGAAAAAAATAATGAAGAAATCATTGATGATTTGGGTAGAGAAAAAAATGAGGGACTAGGATATTTGCTTTTACACCAAGGTTACATCATTTGGTGGGCAGTTACAGCTATTGGTCTCGTCTTTGCTGTGTTATTACTTGTCTGGAGTGGACAAGATCCTGAATTTTCTTTAGAATTAGAATATAATCCATTTTCCATGCAAGGGTTCATCACTTGGATTGGTCTTCTGGGGACATCATTATCAGTTATACTATTCATTGCACAAAAAACATGGATTGGAGATGATACTGAAGCTTCTATAGGGGATAAATTAAATTCATTTCGCGAAACTTTAATTCACTCCGCCGGAGAAACAGCTTTTGTAACATTCTGGGTCATGCTAGCATATTTGATTTTTGAATTTACGATGTTATTTGCGGGNATNGAGGAAGCAGATTTAGCAAAATATGGTGATGGATTTATTGCAGTAACCGTGGCTGCCATAATCGGATTAATTCCAGGTTGTGGTCCTCAAATTATAGCAATTACAGCTTATACCAAAGAAATGATTTCTTTTCCTGCTTTGGTATCAAATGCGATTAGTCAGGATGGTGATGCATTATTTCCATTACTTGTTAGACATAAAGCCGCAAGTTTATGGGCAACTGTTCACACAACAATTCCTGCATTAGTAGTTGGATCTATNTTATTAATTTTGNAAATATCATTCTAAATTTCAAAATTAATATGTATTAANATTTAGACTGTTTTTTAGTACTATAATGATTTGGAAATATCATGCGAGATAATCTGGACACAGAAATTATTGCTAATGCGGAATTTAAGAGTAGTGTAATAATTTACTCATGGATTCTTACAAATATTGTTTTACTGACTACAGTGGTAGGNATAATTATAATGTTATTATGGATTCCTTTTGGTTGGTTTGTTCATCTAAAACAATTCCAAAATACTTCATGTCAATTGACCCACAGAGGAATAAAAATTCGTAAAGGCTGGATTTTCAAAGCGCAGCAAAATATCCCACTTGATAAACTTACAGATATATCTATTCATGAAGGACCAATTCTGAATATTTTTGGTATTGTAAGAATCTCGATTGAAACCGCTGGAGCAACCCCCTTCACACTAATTGGCTTGAATAAATCTACAACACCTCAATTCAGAGATATAGTCATGAAGCAGAGGGATTTACTTTCAAGCTCTCAAATAAATAGTGTTGAGGGTGAGCAATCAAATGTCACACTGATTGAAATAAGAGATATTCTAAAACAGATAAATACAAAATTATCTAACCGTGAGTGATTTTTATTATCTTCAGTTATGTATCCATTGAGAGTGTTATCTTTTTTGTTCGATTATGTTTTTCAAGGGGAGTGAACTTTCAGATATTTATCCCCAAATTCGAATAAAGAACCAAATTGGAACTGCAATTCCAATTAAAGTCGGAATTACCGCTGCAAAAATGAAAATCAAAGTTGCTTTTTTCTTGATTGGTTCACTTTCTTCATCTGATAATTCATAGAATTCGGTAAATCTACATTTATTACAGGTAACGATATTCAAATCTGCTGTTACCGAAGATGTCACACCTCGCGTTCTAATATGCCGAGGTGATTTCAAATCCGAACTACCACACTTTAGACAATTACTTACTTTTAACACCATTAAAACCTCCAAAATTAGTAAATAAATAAATATGCTCTTTAAAAAGTTCAGTCCTGATGTAATTATTTAGAACATAGACCAATCTGTTGCTACAACGTACCACACAATTCCTAAAATCAAAAAAGCAGGAGCAGCAGCTATTCCTACCAGAGATCCCTTCCACAGTGCTTTGTTTTTGATACGAATACCATAAATCAAAATTGTGATCCAAGATAAAAATGACACTATGTGCAATAACCCAATAGCATCACCTGAATGAAAAAGAACATCACCTGAATCAGAACGAATTCTATATGGATCAAACAATATCCCTGAGCCCCATGCCAAAATAATGAAAAGATTAGGAATTCCAAAACCAATCCAGAAACTCTTCCAATCGAAAAGATATGCTGATTCGCCATCATCTAACAATCCATCCCAGGTGAAATTTTCATTACAATAAGCGCAGCTGAATTCACCAATTGCGCCGTCATCTAATTCGATTTCCTCACCACAATGTGGACAAAGGATCTCGACCATGGTAATTCTAGAATCTTCTTAGGAATAAGGTTTGAGCCAGCATTCTTTCAAAAGTGTTGAGTGGGCCGGTCGCAACGCTAGTGTCTGTATCAGTCCACTGAATCCTCTTTGTATCGGAAAATAAAATGCAAAGGGGTTTCGAACAACCCTCTGCATTTTATTTTATGATACAAAGCGGTTGCAGTGGGTCATTTTAGACGCTACGGACGCATTAGGGTATTACGTCACTCTATTCGGAACTCAATGCCAATTGCTTCCGCTATATCTCTCGCCTTTTTTTGGTAGGGTGGGTTGTATGGATTCTCGGATTCCGCCAATTCGGTAACTAAAGTTTCGATATCAAGCTCCCACTCCACCCCCTCGCTCGAGCGGCCGTGGATCATTGCATCGTCCCCATCTTTGTCGGTCTCGAGGTAAACTGCTTCTGAGAGGCGTCTCTTCTCGGAGAGGAGCCCGAGCCCCCTAAGCGGAGGGAACCCGAGCCCCAAAAGCGTAGCCTGGTAGACCAGTCGATCCCTACTGTGCTGCACGCGCAGGCGTTCTTTGATTACGCCGGCCCACCATAATAAGAAGCAAAACAATCCAACTAATGTAAGGGGAATCCCCATACATACAAACCCCACTAGTCCCCCGTCTTCGTGATATGGATTCATTATCGAGAAGAACAGTAACCAGACCCCCACCCCTCCGAAAATAATTGCTCCTGGTACTACAAAAAAGGAAAAAGCAATGACACCTATTACTGAGGGGGGTTCCGCTGTGAAATCCTTGTCGAGTTTCGAAGGAATGGCTTCGTCGTCGTCTCCCAGGCCTGAGTCCATGTATGTAGATGAGGGGGACTTTTTTTAATTCATTTATCATCCATCCTAAAGAATTCTGTCGATATCATGAGGGGCCCTTGTGCCTGCATACGTGATAGAGGGTTAGTGGGACACCCATGTGTATACGGGAATACATCAGGGTATGGACGCATTAG
>PBGP02000009.1 GCA_002720095.2 Methanobacteriota archaeon | reverse complement strand
TTTCATACATAATACCAAGTCCAATTAACTCAATATCCGTTGATGGATTCTCTAAATATGAATTATCCCAAACCATTCGGAAGCCCGCGGGCCCTACTGTAGCAAGCAGATACCAATTGACAATCACCTGTGTTAAGTAAACTAGGCATCCGAGGCAAATGAGGATTGTTGGAGAAAATTTTCTGCATATTAGTAAAACAGGAGCACAGATAGCATACACTATCAAGACATCTCCCTCCCACAACATAGCATGAAAACATCCAATTTGGAAGAGAAGAAAATTACGCCATAAACTCAGCCTAGTCGAAGAGTATCCTTTTGCCTCGGCCCGTTCACAGAAAAGAAGTATACTGGATCCAAAAAGCAGAGAAAAAAGCGCCATAAATTTCTGATCCGCGAATACTTCCCCTAGAATTGCTACCAGCCAGTCAAACCGATTTGGATTCTCTGGAAACGATATGTCAAAATAGGCCACACTTCCTAGGAAAAAAGCAACGGAATTCATGATTAAAATCCCCATCACCGCAACACCGCGTATAGTGTCAAGGTGAGTAATTCGCTCTTGAAAGGAGCTTTTGGTAGTGCTAGACTCTATTTCCATAGTTTTGGCCAAACTTTGAGAATTTATCATTCATAGGGTGAAACCTTTTAGTTTAAATCGATTGGTGATGTTAGATCCATGCAGTACTTTTATAATCAATATGGTTAAAATTAAATTGTAAAAATATAGAACTTAGTTAACTAGTTGACTCAATCCCAATTCTGCACAAGAACCAATCTAAAGAATGGGTTTTAATATTATTAAAATCAAAACTTTAGATTCAAATTCTAAATCATTACATCCTAAAAAGTAAAATTCTTATGCTAATTTATTAGATTTTTTGAACCTAAAAAAAAGACCTTCATAAGGGTGAACGTTACGGATAAGTGTGGAGGGAACCGAATTGAATAATTTAGGTATGCCTAAAATAGATTTAACAAAATTTCTAAAGGAACCTCCTGTTCATGAGATTAATGGTAAATCAGTTAATGCACAGTCCTTGATTGATAGTGTTAGTATGATTTCAATAAAATTAAATTCAAGTAATGTTGAATTTGTAAAGAAATTAACTACTGAAGGATTATCGAAAAAACAAAGATTAGAAAATAATCTAAAAATTCGTGAACAAATCAATACGGATATATTTGAATTATCTACTTGTAACAGAGTACTTTATGTGGGATTCGGAATCGACAGTATCCAACTAGAGTCTAGTGTTCTAAGTGTTAGTAAATTAAATCATGCTCCCTTCAATCACCATTCTGGAATTGATGTATGGCGTCAATTGGTTAAAGTCTGTAGTGGATTAGACTCTTTTATGATAGGTGAATTGCAAGTAATGTCACAATTTAGAGGCTCGGTTGCATGGCACAGGAAACACAATTTAATCAGCGATGTCAACAGCTCATTCTTTAATCATGTTATCTCAGCAAACAGAGTTTTAAGGAGAGAGTTTGGTTTCACTCAAACTACAGAATCTATGCTGAACTTAGCAACTAATGCCATAGAAGAAGTATTGTCTAATGATACTCAAGTTCATAATATTGTGCTGGGATTTGGGGAAATGGGAACTAAAGCAGTTGAAACACTACTCTCGTTAAATCAAGAAAACATCACTGTAATCTCTAGAAACCCAAAAAAAGCTGCTGCTCGAAATAATGAAATTTCTAAAAAAGTATCAATAATCTCTTTTGAAGAATGGAAATCTTCTCCGATAGAATCCGCATTGATAATTTCTACAATTCGTAATGTTGAGCCCACATTTTGTGAATCTAATCCAGTTCCATATACGGGTCCTTGTAAAATAATGGATTTTTCATGGCCACCATCTGTAGATATTTCAGGTACTGATGAGTCGCAACATCTTCTTGGAATGGAACATTGGATAAAAGTCGCACATAATTTAGGGGTTGAATGGGACTATTCTAGCATAATTAATCAGAGTAACTCTATGATTGACGATATACAATCTAGATTTATGATGGCTTTAACCGATAGGGTTCAGGCAAAATTCAGAGCCCATATTTATCAAACTCTAGAAAGTTTATCAAAACAATGGGAGTTATCGAAAAATGTAGGGGACTCTGTTAACGAACTAGGTGCCTTTTCCAGAGAGATAGCAACGTGGATTTGTAATCAAAAAGGTCCTTTTAGCGCTGAAGAACTTGATAAAATGGTTCTCTCAACTAGCAGGCCTATTAATCCAATTCTTCTTAAGAGAGCGGCCTTTGATGTGACTGAGGCGATTATTCGTATCAACGGACTATCGGCTCTTTCGGAGGCAACATCTTGACAGTGATAAGAATCGGAACTAGAAAATCTACACTGGCAATGTGGCAAGCTAATAAAGTAAGTGACTTACTCGAATTAAATGGTTACAAGACTAAAATAATAGGGATTTCATCCGATGGAGATAGATCATTAGGAGGTGATTTATCATCATCTGTGGGGCAATTTATCTATTCTATCGACACCGAAATTATTTCTGAAAATATTGACATTGCGGTTCATTCTAGTAAGGATGTTCCAATCAAAAATAGTGAAGAAATTAAGAACCTAGCCTATCTTAAACGAGGTTCAACTGCAGACATACTAATTACAAATTGCAATTTAATTCAGCAAAACCTCGAGGATTTACTAAACAACGATAAACACCATAACATCTCTGAAGTTCTAAAATATATTCCCAAAGGAGGGATGGTTGGAACTGCTTCAGGCAGACGGCAATCATTTCTTCTAAAGCAGAGACCAGACATTATACCAATAGCTGTCAGAGGACAAATTGAAACAAGGCTAAAAAGATTAAAAGAAGGGAGAGTTGATGCAATTATTCTTGCCGAAATAGGTTTGGAAAGATTATACAGTGTAGATGCTTTAAAACCGTGGGTTTTAAAGCTTAATGCCTTAAGAATTAGTGAAAATGAGTGGCCAACAGCTCCTGGACAAGGGGCCATTTCTATTCATTGCAAAACTAAAAATTACAAAAAGTTGAAATGTTTGAGAGAAGTTCTTAATGATTTACAAACTGAGTCTGATGTTACCAATGAGCGTGAAATTTTATCTTCTATCGGAGGAGGATGTCTATTTCCTGCAGGAATCAAAGTCACAAAAAATAAAGTATCTGTAAGTATTTCTCCTGAAAATTGGAGAAGTATAAGTTGTCAAGGTTTGAAGTTTAAAAATATGGTATTTGAAGGAAATTTAAAAGATCTTAAAATTACTCTACCTAAGATCACACCAGATTCGGATGTTAGAATTACTAAAGGCCCAAAATTGATTTCGACTCTCAACTCTGAACGATTATCCTTGGTACTAAAAAATGGAGGTATAAACGTAATCAATCAACCAGTATTAGATCTAATTTCTAAACCAGATTATTGGCCAACCAATTTTTTAGATTATAATCTTTCTAGAGATAAATGGCCTGTTCTAGTATTAACATCTCCATTTGCTGCAAAATGTGCTATCGAAGTTGCTAAAGAAAATAATGATTTAAATCGAATTCAATGGTTAGCAATTGGTGAAGGAACCGCCAGAGCTTGTTTTATGCGAGGAGTGACTGTTTCAATTTGTGCTAAATCTAGAAATTCCTCTGAGTTAACAGATTATATTATTGAAAAAATTGAACCAAAGACACTGTTAATGATTCCACGCTCTGATGTTGCATCATTAGAATTTACAAATAATTTAAAAAATTTGGGATTCGATGTGAATACTTGGGTTGGTTACGAAAATAAATCTAAACAGGTACCTCCGATTGAAATCCAGAAAAATGATGTTTTACTTTTATCCTCACCGTCATCTGCGAGGGCATGGATAGAAAACTCGCTACCCATACCTAAAAATATACTCTGCATGGGCAAAGCATCACGAGAGGAGATTGGTTCGCTAGAACTTTTCGCGAATTCGAAAATTGAAACTTTGCAAGGCCCCACGGCAGAATTTATCAAAAAATGGTGGAAAAATAACAGAGGTGATTAGTTGAAAATAAGACCGAGAATTAACAGGTGGACCAGTGCCAGAAGAAATTTGATTAATGGGTCTAGTATTCAATCATCTTTAGTGCAACCACATTTCGTTGTAGAAGGGGATATGGTTAATGAGCCAATCTTAACAATGCCAGGAATTAATAGACAATCTGTCGACGTTTTAGTTAAAACAATAGAAAAGGACATGGAAATGGGTATTACATCTCATATGTTATTTCCCGTCCTTAAGCAATCTGATAAAGATCCTATTGCATCAAAGGCATCAAATTTATCAATGCCACTTCAGAAGGCTGTCAAACAACTGAAAAGAAAATTTGGTGATGAAATTGTAGTAATGACTGATGTATGTTTATGTACGGCTACAGATCATGGACATTGTGGATTAATTAATGAAAGTGAAGTAGTTAATGACCTTTCAATTCCAGAACTTTGCAGAATTGCTCTCTCACACGCTGAATGTGGTGCTGATTATATATCTGCATCGGATATGATGGATGGTAGAGTAAATGCAATTAGGGAATCTTTAGAATCTGAAGGGTATGTCAATACTGGCATCATGTCATATTCAGTTAAGTATGCCTCAGCATTTTATGGGCCTTTTAGGGATGCTGCTGATTCTGCTCCTGCATTTAACGATCGTAGTAGTTACCAAATGGACACACGCTCAGATTATTCAGAAGCTATACTAGAAGCTATTACAGATGAAAAAGAAGGAGCCGACATTATAATGGTTAAGCCCGCAATGATATACCTTGACGTAGTAAGAGAGGTTTCTAATTCTGTAATGAGACCTGTTGCAGTATACAATGTGAGTGGAGAATATTCAATGGTTTTGGCATCAAAACCTAGTGTAGAAGAGCGTAAAAAAATGGTTTGTGAGATATTACACGCATTCAAAAGGGCGGGCGCTGACGTCATAGTAAGTTACCACACACGAGAAGTGATTAACAACAAATGGCTCAATTAGGTGAACATATGCAAAGGACAAAATCAGAAATCTTACACAATGAAGCTCAGAACCATTTAGTTGGAGGAGTTAATTCTCCTGTCAGAGCGTTTAAATCAGTTCATGGGAATCCAATATATTTTGAAAAAGCATCTGGTGCGATTGTCATTGATGTTGATGGGAATAAATTAGTTGATTTTGTGCAGTCTTGGGGCCCGCTAATCCATGGACATTCTCATCCAAAAATTATTGAAATGGTGAATAAAAAAATGCAGAATGGAACCTCATTTGGGGCTCCACACATTGGTGAAATTGAACTCGCTAAAAGGGTTAAAAAACGCTTTTCACACATGGAAAAAGTAAGATTCGTATCTTCGGGAACAGAAGCCGTAATGAGCGCAGTGAGATTAGCAAGAGGCTATACTGGTAGAGACTACCTGATAAAATTTGAAGGCTGCTATCATGGTCATGTAGACTCGCTAATGGTTAATTCAGGTAGTGGAATGGCAACTTTTGGTATAGCGAGTAGCCCTGGAATTCCTAAGAACACAGTTGCGACTACTCTTGTTGCACCACTAGATGATGACGAGGCTGTTGAATATCTATTTCAACAACATGGAGATGATATTGCTGCAGTAGTTATTGAACCACTGCCTGCGAATAATGGGCTATTAATCCAAAGAAAAGATTTTTTAATAAAACTAAGAAATTTGTGTGATAAATATGGTGCATTACTAATTTTTGATGAGGTGATTAGTGGATTTAGATTTAAGGATGGAAGTTATGGAGACTTAGTTGGAGTTACTCCAGACATTACATCACTCGGAAAAGTAATCGGTGGTGGTCTTCCTGTAGGAGCATATGGTGCTAGAGGTGAAATAATGGAAAAATTATCCCCAATTGGTCCAGTTTATCAAGCAGGAACATTATCTGGAAATCCATTGGCAATGGCCGCAGGGATGATGACTATAGATTTACTAGATGATTCAGCTTACGATCGTTTAGAATCTTTAGGACTGCTACTTGAAGAATCTATCAAACCTGTCCTAGAAAAACATAATCATCCTGTACGATTAGTAAGATTAGGTAGCTTATTCTGGTTTTCTCCAGGATCTGGGGTGCCTCCATCCCGAGCTGATTTAATACCTAAAAATGCAGGTGAATTATACTCAGATATACATAAAGGACTACTTGAAAAAGGCTACATGTTGGCCCCTTCTGCTTATGAAATAGGTTTTATTGCTACCGTACATCAGGAAAAACACATACTTGGAATGGTTGAGGCATTAGATGAAGTATTGAGTGATTTAATGTGATTAAAATGAACGGCAAGGATAGAATAATTTCTGCATTAAATCTTCAACCAGTCGATAGAACTCCAGTATGGTTTATGAGACAGGCAGGACGACATCTCCCAGAATATCGTGAAATTGCAGCTAAACATTCTTTTTGGGAACGATGTATGGATACTGAATTATGTAAAAAAATCACCATGCAGCCAATAGAAAGATATAAAAAAATAGATGCTGCAATCATATTTAGTGATATTCTAACTCCTTTACCAAGCCTTGGTTATGATGTCAAATACGGCGGAGGGATAAAAATTAGCGATTTCAAATTATCTGATATTGATAACTGGAAAAATTTTGATGCAAGTAAACATGCTCCGTGGGCTGCAGACGGACTAAAAGCTGTAAGAGAAGAAATCGGAGATCACAAAGCCTGTTTAGGCTTCGCAGGTTGCCCGTGGACAATTTGCATGTATTTACTTTCAGGTGGGACTGGAGACAAAGATTTTCATAATGCACGTGCTAAAATTTTTTCAAATCCTAATGATGCTTCTGAAATGTTATTAAAAATGGGAGAAATTGTCGGAGATTTACTCGCAGACCAAGTTATTCGTGGTGGTGCAGATGCTGTTCAATTGTTTGATACATGGGCTGGACTGCTGTCCCCAAAGAATTACAGAAAATTTGCCATGCCTGCAACTAAAAAAACTATTGAAGTTTTCAGAGAGAAAGTTGGTGGAAGAACTCCTTTAATTCATTATGCAAAAGGTTCCAATCATCTTCATTCTGCAATTCGAGAGCTAGATTTAAACGCAATTTCATTAGATTGGCGTGACGATTTAAAACTAAACAGGAAGGAATTTGGTGATAAACTTGCGTTTCAGGGAAATTTAGACCCTTCTTTACTACATGGTTCAACAGAAATGGCTAGAAAAGCAACTAAAAATGTACTACTTGCCGCTGGAAAAAAACCTGGATATATTTTCAATTTAGGGCATGGTTTTGCACCTAGCGCAAGGATTGAATGCGTACAAACTGTACTTCGCGAAATCGCAGGTGAATAATCATGCGTCAGAAGATGTCTGACATGGTTCACAAAATTCAAGATGAGATTTGTGAAAAACTCATCGAAATTGATGGTGTCAAATATCGACAAGATGAATGGACTCGTCAAGAAGGTGGAGGCGGTAGAAGTAGGGTTTTTTCTGGAGGAAAAGTTTTTGAAAAAGCAGGGGTCAATGTCAGTGTAGTTCATGGGACTCTAAGTTCTGAAGCGGCCAGTAGTATGAGTGGGGGACGAAACTTAGAAGGAACTGATTTAGATTTCTTTGCCACTGGAATAAGTTTAGTTTTACATCCCCATAATCCAATGGCACCAACTGTTCACGCTAATTATAGATATTTTGAACGAGGGGACGGAAAAAAGAAAGGAAGTTGGTGGTTTGGTGGTGGAGCAGATTTAACGCCTAGTTATTTGTTTGATGATGATGTTAAACATTTTCATGAAGTATACAAAAATATCTGTGATAGACATGATATTGCTGACTATAGAAATTTTAAAAAATGGTGTGACGATTATTTTTTCGTGAAACATAGAGGAGAAAGAAGAGGTGTCGGTGGAATTTTCTTTGATGATATTAATGATTTGAGCAAAGAAGAATGTTTCTCTTTCGTCAAAGATTGTGCAAAATCATTTCTCGTATCATATATTCCAATTCTTGAACGTCGTAAAGACATGAGCTACACTTCAAAACAAAAAGAGTGGCAACAAATAAGACGCGGTCGTTATGTTGAATTTAATCTAGTTTATGATCGTGGAACAACATTTGGATTAAACACAAATGGTCGTATTGAAAGTATTTTGATGTCTCTTCCACTAACTGCGAGATGGGAGTATTGTCACGAAGTTGATAGTAACAGCGACGAATACAAGTTGATTAAGGTTTTACAAGAACCAAGAAATTGGTTGGAACTCTAAAATGAGATGTTACTATGGTCGACCTAAATAGTTGGATTAAGCATGGTGATGAAATAAGAAGACCATTAATAGTGAATCACGATATAACTAAATCAAATAAAGTTGTAATCGTTGGTGCTGGTCTTTCTGGATTATGTACTGCATTTAGAATCGCAGAAAAACGTCCAGACATTGAAATAATATTAGTTGAAAAATCTAATCGAATTGGGGGTGTAATAGAAACCTGGAAACAAAATGAGTGGATTTGTGATGTTGCTGTAAATGCAACACGTAATCACCCTGCATTTTGGCGTTTAATTGATGATTTAGGGTTAGAAAACAAATTCAATTCTTCCAATCCAAAAGCCAAATCAAGGTGGGTTATAATTAATGGTAAAAAACATAAATTGTCTGTATTCTCATTGCTAAAAATCGGACCTATCAAACTATTTAGTTCTTTAAAGAAATCTAGGGCTGGCGGTTTTTCAGTTGCTGAGGTCTTACCAAATAAACAAATTGCTGATGCTTTAACATTAGGAATAGTTAATGATACATCAGAAAATGTCGATGCTGACTTTTTAATACCTTCAATTACCAAATTTGGTCCTAATCCTCCACTTAAAAAATCAAAATTAAATTCACTAATTTCAAAGTCATATCCATTATTTAAACCGAAAAAAGGCTCATTAGCATCATTGGATGGTGGAATGGAAACTCTAATATTCGCCCTTGAAAATAAATTATCAAACTTACCAAATGTACGGATTGTTCTCAATTGTAATACTGATTCGCCTGAATCAATTTCTCAGGATTATGGTATTCCAGAAAGTTCTATAATTTGGTGTGCAAAAAATCCTGAAAATAATATTGAATTTACTGAATTATCAGTTTTTGTAATAGGTTTCTCTGCCAAAAGTGTTCAAAATATTAAATTAGGTTATGGGACTCTAATTCCAGATAAATCGTTGCCGATTAGCGGAATCTTACATGAAAGTGATGTTCATGTTTCTAAACGAAGCCCTGAGGGCCATCGCTTATTCAGACTAATGGTTCCACATAACAGGTGGGATATGCGTGAAGATTCCGTTCTAGAATGTGCAGAGAAACTCTTAGGTGATAACCCTGTATTATTCTCAAAAATCGGTCAACGTAAGATCCCAAGATACAAGCCTGGACATTTATCTAGTTTATATCCTAAGTCTTCAAATTATTCTGCTCTCGGTTGGACTGTAAGTGGTGTTTCGATTACCCATGTTGTTGATGAATCAGAAAGAATTTCGGAGTTATTTGAAACTTAATTGTCTAATTTAGCTAACAATAGAATTAAGATCAGGTTTTTCATCCTCATCCAGATTTTCTCTGACGAGTAATGTGCACATTAGTAATCCGACTGGCATTAACATGACCCCAAAAAATACAGAAGTTGCTGATATCCATCTTGGGGATTGATTATTCAAACATCTTTTCCAAATCCATTTCGTTACAAAAATATCACCTGCAACCATGTGAGCCCATGCTGCTGAAGCTCCTGGTTTTTCACCCATTATAGCCGCTAATCCATCCAAAATGTTAGCTGGGTTTCCTGAATCTTTAACTAAATCGATCATACCTTGCGGATTGGCAAGTGTTACTAACCACCACATAATCAATGGTCCCAAGAAGAACCAAGGTCCCTTAAGCACTTTCTTTGTCATTTGGTGTTCTGGAAAAATCAGCATAGCAATCCAAAAAGGTCCTACCCACATCGTGGATAGAAAAAACGAGACATCATATAAATCCATATCACTATATAGATACCTTAATTTATAGAATTTTGTTTTTTTTAAATATACTAATAATTTACCTGTAATTAATTAACTATTTTCATACGAATATATATTTATCTAGTATTTTCAAATTCATTAACGCTAAATATTGAAAAAATACGGAAAATATAAATTCAAGAAAATATTTTAATGATCAAGTTTTTCATTTCTGTAAATTCCTAATATCAAAGAGATGACTAAGATGATTAAAATAATTCCAAGGATGAAAATTGAAATCCAAAGAATATTTGAACCTTCAGATTCTAAAGATAAACTAGTTGATGAATCACAAGCATCAGGTATACCATCTGAATCTGAATCTATCGAATCATCATAACCTCTACATCTATCCATATCATCTTCTACTCCATCTCCATCACTATCATGAATTTCATTAATTTCTTCAGTGATGTTTTCTGTTTCATTATCATTATTCTCTACTACAGGATCTTCATTTTCATTGACTGTGTTATTCTCTAAAAGATCATCAGTTTCATTAATTTCTGTTTCATTTACCACTGGGTTATAATTACCAAATAACATTGAAAAATCATATTGATAATCTTGATTATTAGAACAATTTTCATAACAATTATCTCTAGTAGGATGTAGTTCTAAGAATATTTGAGTACCATCAGGAACTAAAGAAATATTTCTTGTAATTTCCCAAGTAACATTGTAGTAAGAATACTCAAAATTAACAGCACCCATAATATATCTCCAATTTTGTGAATCTGAACTAGTAATTATCCCAGCATTATTGTTCACGATGTGTGTGCTTGGGTACATAATCTCTGTATCACAAAAATTATGAAGAAACGCTGTAATATTGAAAGAAATTTGAGATGGTGCTGAATAATCATAATCGTGACTAACATTTGTAAATCCAAGACATTCATACTGAAAGTCAATTCCAAGTTGGGTATCACTACATCCATCTGAATATACTGGTTCTCCAACTGGCGTTCCTGAACAATTATCATTTTCATTTCTAATTCCGTCCCTATCTGCATCTAATTGAAAATCACTACATCCGTCATCATCCACACTCGAATCAATCAAAGTATTTGGACATAAATCAAATTCATCTTCTATACCATCTTGATCTGCATCATAAATTTTATAATCTGGCATCATAGGAACTACTGATAAATCCCAACGGTTTGCATGTTCAATTAATCCTGCTTCATTGAAATGAACAGCATCATATCTCCATTGCTCCCCAATTAAATCATCAGTATAAGGACCTTCGAATGTAAATGGATCTGCGTCAATTACAGCTTGTTGAGCATTAACAATTCGTTCCATATCTGAAGTATCATAATTGGGTAAGAAAGATGCTCTGGCTACAATCCAAGGTAATTCCCAACCAGCTTCAACTCTACTAGCAGTAATTACTTCACTAAGTCTGATAGTATAATCTTCAGTACTGGTTCCTCCAGCTAAATCACTTTCTCCCTGATGCCAAAGTAATGCTCTAGCACCATGTGGACCTACTTCATCTAATGCCAATACAATTCTGGAAAATAAATCATCACCCGCATCGGGAAGCCATTGGGCTACTGAAGTCCCTCCCCATCCAACTGAAATTAAACCAACTGGAACATCATATCTTTCGATAATATTGTCACCAAAAGCAGGCCATGGAGAGCCTCCTGAACCTGTTGCAATAGGCATTGGATCATTACCAACTCTCCAATTTTCATAGCCCCATGAACTAATTCTTGGATCTTCAGGTGAAAGTAATGTATCTCCATGATTTGCTGAATTGGATTGTCCTGCTATGATGAAAACTTCACCCACACCTATTGGTGAAATATTCTCAGATGCAATTGGAACTCCCTGAAAAGAGAATTTTAATTCCATCTTATACCATCCAGATTCTGCTTGTATCGAACCATAAAAGGAAGAGCCTGTTGGTTTGTAAGAATCCGCAATAGTTTTCCATTCACTAGGTTGACCTATCATTTGTTCATTTGTATTAATTTGAATCAATCTAGCTTCAATTAAATCACACTCGAATTGTATTTTTCCATTAATTGGAAATGTTCCTCTATTATCTAATTGTCTTTGTACAATTTGATGGGAGTCAGGTGAATCTAATTCAACAGCCAAATCAGGAGGTGTTGGTCCTTCTCTGATTAATACCCTCAATGTACTCAAAACGTAATCATCTGCAGTTAATGTAAATGTCCAATCAGGATGTCCCGATGAATCAGGATTGTTTCCAATTCCTAAATCATTAATGTCATCATATCCCCATCTATTGTAAGAAAATAATGTTTGTTGGGAATCATAATCATGAATTTGCATACTTCCATATCCTGCATCATTATTGTATATTCTATCTCCAAAATCAAACAAAGTATCACTTGCATTTGGTATTCCAATAGCATTTACAGCCTCATAATTACTAGGCCAGAATTCAATTACACCAGTATCAATTTCAGATATTTGACTCAAATCTGGATGATTAGATTCAACATGAAGACCTTCAATTAGTTGTTGAAATACTACACCGGTACCTATATGCGGCACACCGAAATCTTCAGGCGAAAGTGATAAACTAGGAAAAGATACGTAAACGAAAATCCTTTCTTCTCCGGGTCTTTGAAGTTCAAGATGATATGCAACTCTATCAAAAGTAAAATCTATATTTCCGCTATTATCGATATCATAATTTATTCCATTACTATTGTAATTATCAATCGTACCCATATCTAATTCATACAATAAAGTGTAATCATTGGCCTCAATCGCATCATTTGCAACAACTGAAAAAGATCTTTTATACTTTTTTTCTAGTGATTCTAATTCAAAAAATACACTAGATAATGGACTCAATAATACAATTAGAGATAATAAAACTGCATATTGAAGTCTTCGCATATTGTACTTGGAGACATTATCTAATTGTCAAGGTATTGTTCAAATAAAAAACATACATGGGGGTGTTAATGGGATATTTTGAAACTCCAGCTGTTAATTGGATTTCTTTCGAAAGATTACAACAATTACGCTTATTTTCAATAATTGCATTAATTCCAATGATGGTTGTTCCTATTATTCTAAATGATCTAACATATCTTTACAGATATTTGACTCAATGGTCGATAGAAATTGCAACAATTGCAACAATTCTAATCTATTTTTCCGCTAAAAAACCAGATAATTTTAAACTAAATAAAATCGCCTTAATTACTTTTGAAATTGCTGTATACCTAACAGTTGCTACAATGATTTCATTTTGGGTATCTTTTCCAAATATTTACTTTTGTTGTATTGAAACATATTGGAAAGTTGCATTAACAATTAGTCACATAATCCCTCAGGCAATTATTCTTTCAAATTTATTTTTATCTGATGTGAAAATTAACTTAAAAGACGGAATTTACGGTGCAATGGTAGGTATTGCTTACCTTATTACTGACTATATTAGACATAAAACTCAAGACACTTTTGATACATATGAATTCCTACAATGGGGAACTATAGAGGCAATAGAAATCTCTGTATTCTTTATTGTATTTGGATACCTTTTCTATATTGTAATTTGGAAAATTAATGAGTCCTTCAAAAACGAAATAGATATACGCTGACGATTATCGGACACATCATGGTCAAAATCGGAGATACCGCACCCGCCTTCACATTAAAAACTACAGACAAAAGTGACGTAAGTCTTTCAGACTACAATGGAAAAAACGTCATTCTAGCATTCTATCCCGGTGCATTCACTGGTGTTTGTGATAAGGAAATGTGTGCATTTCAAGATAATCTAAGTAAGCTTAATGATTCTAGTACTACAGTACTTGGAATTAGTGTTGATTCGCCTTGGGCAAATGCAGAGTTTGCAAGGAAATACAATCTTGAATTCACTTTACTCTCAGATATTGATAGAGAAGTTGTCACAAAATATGATGCTACATTTGTTGGACTTGGGGGAATTGAAGGATATGTTTCTGCAAATAGAGTTGTGATTGTAATTGATAAGAATGGAGTTGTACAATATCGATGGGTTGCAGAGAACCCAGGCGTAGAACCAAACTACAACGAAGTTGTAGAATTCGCAGCATCACTCTAAATTCGCCAATATGAGGCTTTTTAGATGGAATTCAATTACTTAATTAGTCAGAATTGTGTTGAATTAATGAATTCAATGGATGAAAATTCTATTGACTTAACGATTACTTCTCCGCCATATGATCAATTAAGAGATTATGAAGGATACGATTTTAATTTCAAAAGTGTAGCTGATGGACTATACAAAGTTACTAAACAAGGTGGTATTGTAGTTTGGATTGTCGGTGATAGAATTAAGAACGGAAATAAATCACTAACCAGTTTTAAGCAAGCAATTTACTTTCAAGAAATTGGTTTTAATGTTCATGATGTTATGATTTATCGCAAAAAAAACACTCCGTTTATGCGTTCAAATGCTTATACAAATTGTTATGAATTCATGCATGTATTTTCCAAAGGAAAACCAAATACATACAATCCAATAATGATTGATACAGTTAGACAAGGATTTGAAAAAATGCCAACTAACAAAGGGCCTGATGGAGTAAATAACAAAGTTATTGGTAAACTAAATTCAAAAAAAACAAAAACAAATATTTGGGAATATGCTGTTGGAATGCATGGAACTACAAGTGATAAAATCGCGTTTGAACATCCTGCAGTAATGCCTGAAAAATTAGCAGAAGATCACATTCTATCATGGACTAATGAAGGAGATTTGGTATTTGATCCGATGTGTGGTTCTGGTACAACTTGTAAAATGGCGTTGAAAAATAATCGAAAATATATTGGTTGTGACATTTCAAAAGAATATATTGAAATTGCAAGAAAGAGAATTGATTTGGTGAGTAAATGAATTCTCGAGATATTATCTCAATAATTTATGGCATCCCTTTTGTATGGGTTGGAATTTCACATTTCACAGACCCTACTTGGTTCGAACCAATAGTACCTGAAATACTAGGAAATCCTTATTTTTGGGTAATTTTTAGTGGTGTTTTGGAAGTGTTAATCGGTGCTGGAATAATGATTCCTAGATTAAGAAAAGTTTCTTCAGCTGCAATGGTTTTAATGTTAATTACTCTATATTGGGCAAATCTGAATATGTGGATAAATAATATCCCATTAAGTGGGGAAACATTTGCAGACAAATGGCATGTACTTAGGGGAATAATTCAATTTGCTCTAATTTTAACTGCACTTTGGATAGGAAAATTCCCTCCATTCAAAGATGAATTGTATCAAAAAAATAATTTATTAATTTTTGATGGACAAATATTCTCAAGTGGTTTTGAATCTGGGGATAGAATTGTAATTGGAAATTGGAAATATACTCCATTTGGAAAGTTCACAGATATTATGTGGGCTAAGCCCGATGGGAAAAAAGTGTTAATTGCTCCAAATCAAAAACTAATTGATTTTATTTCAAGTATGTATGAATTTGATGAATATTTAATTTCAAGCTTTTCAATTGAAGAAACATCAAATCAAATACTAATCAAATCTGATAAAATTATATGTGAACTAGAATGGTCTAAAGGTCTTAAAATACCTTTTAGAAGACCGCTATGGTTCATTTCAAGTTTAGAATATATAGTCGCATTTCTCTTTTTTGGAACAAAAACAAATGGTTTAACAAACGATGGCAGACAAGAGTGGTATGCAATTGAAAAGGTAAGTAATTTGATTTCAGCAAAGGCCTCAATTAATGGGACAGATTTGGGTAAAATGACAAACTTTGAACCAAAAGCCACTTTCGGATTTAGTGAACCGAGAAAAAAACCCTCTGCAGTAGAATTAAAGAGCCATATTGAAAAAAAAGTAGGTGATTGAATTGATTATTCGTGAACTTGAAACACAAGACATAGCTACAATTTGGAAGATAAATGAAGAGGGGTTACCTGGTACAGGAAAAGTTTCGGAATATGAAATCTCAAAACTACTAAATTATTCAGAGTTATCTTTGGGCGTATTCAACGAAGATGAATTATTAGGAATTGTTATCTGTCTTCTTCCAAGAACTGAATATGGAAGCTTGAATTATGCTTGGTTCAATAAAAACTACAAAAATTTCCTTTATGTTGACAGAGTGGCTGTTACAACAAATAGCAGAAATCAAAAAATTGGTTCTTTATTATACGAAAAAGTTATTGCTCATGCTCAAAAACTGGAACTTCCTGTAGCTGCAGAAGTTAGTCTTAAACCTCCGAACCCAGATTCCATTAGATTTCATAAAAGGCATGGCTTTGTAGAAGTAGGTGTTCTTCATCATGAAGAAAAATCAGTAATAATGATGTTAAGAAATTTTAATCAATTACTCTGACCTACAACTTTGTAATCATCAGATAATGGAGTTGCACCAGTTTCCATAGATACAATCTTTCCATCTTTGAATCTCATAAATGATAATACTGCTTCAGATGTTGAACCATTAGCAAAGTGAACTATTGAATGCGCAACGCCGACTTCATCATTTTCGAAAAGAATTCTGTTTTGTTCTGATTTTGGAGTATTTCCACCACTAACAAATCCAATTATATCTGATTTACTCATAGTGATTCCACCTACATGCGGATTGAATACGCAATCATCGTGAATGATTTCTCCGAGTGCTTCTGTATTTTCGTTTTCCCAGGCTTCATTATACGCTGCTATTATTGACATAATAACAGCCTAGAAAAATCTGTTTTTAACTTAGTCGCTTTGCCGCATCTTCTAAAGTTTCGCCCTCTTTAACTAAAGAACGAATATATTTTGGAATTGATTCTTCACTTAATTCTAAATCTAATAAATCTCCAACCCATTCCAAAGGATTATTGCAAATATAGTCTGTACCAGAAGAAAAATAACTCCACACCGAACATTCACTTCCATCATCTGATTTAGTTTGCAAACACCATGGTAGTATTTGAGAAGGATTAGATGCAAAAATATCTTGTTCATTAATTGTAATTACCCAACATTTACCTACAGAATATTTAATTTTTGCATTATTTAAAAATTCAATTAGATCATCATTCTCTGCACCAGGTTGAAGCCATAAAAAGGGAATCTTACGACCTTCAAATAACCATTTTCTAATCTCATTAAATATCGAATATGGTGAAAGAAAGATTACAAACATTTCAGGATCTGATGAAGACCAAGGATGTGGGACAATAGGTCTTCCAAGAATACTACTCCCTGCAGCTTTAGGATGTACAGGAACCATTCTGAACCCTCTGTGTCCAGCATCAATGAATGCCCGATGTGCAGGTTTATCCTGGTTAAGGCCTGCACCAATAATGTGGACTGTTCTAACATCGTGAAGCCAATCAAAATCAGAAGACATGATATGTAATCAATTTACTTACATATCAAGTTGTGTTTAACCTAAGCGTGAATGCAACAGGAATAGAGATAAAAATTAATGAGATTAACCAAGAAAAAATGGAACCGAAAATTATTCCAAATGAGGGAATAAATACTACAGCAACCAATGCATACAAACTTACAGACATTGATCCAAGCATCATTGGACCAACAGCACCACTAGGAACTTCTTCCCCTTGAGAAATCCAAAGAGCAACCATAGTTGTCAAGAAAATAGCAGGAAAGACTGAAGCTATACCCGCTAATAATGGAGAACCTTGTTGAGAAAGCCAAACTGCAACACCGATTGCAATTGCAGCTGCAATTCCTCTAGAAAATAGTATTGTAATTCCAACTTTATTTTTTCCGCGTGGTGCTGGACGATGTCTTTTGGTTGCTAAACGTCCAAATAATAATCCAATAACTAAAGCGACTCCACCCACTAACATTGGACTTAATTCTGAAAATAAAATTACAGAAATTATCGCGCCTGCAAACCAAAAACTAAGATTAATTGATGTAATGATTGCTAGTCTAATTGAAAATTTCCATTCAGGAATTACAGGTGGAATTACTCTCCATAACCATAAAAAAAATGAATTTAACAACATTCCCACCGGTACCATTCCCATTGAAGATTCAAATGATGGCTGATTAGAATCTGCAATCCAAATAAATGCTGCAGCAGGAACAATTGTAGTAGGAACTGTACCAAAAATACCTCCTATTACCCCTCCATATTTCTCAATAGCAACTGTTGCTATAATAGCAACTAAACCCGCAAAAAACGCTGACAAAAATATATTCATCGCAGCCATATAATTCACCCAGATGAATTTCAATAACGTATTCTAAATTTATTGTATATGAAACTCATTAGCCAAGCTGGGCCTATCATTAAAAATTGTAAATCTTCAAAAAATGAGGGTTTAATTCCTTCTATCTTGTGCCCATAAAACTGTCCAATCCAAGCTAAAACAAATACAATTATTGATAGTTGCCAAAGTGAGAAACTGACTAATTCATTGTATATACCACAAACAGCAAAACAAAAAGTACACCATAACATCATTCCAATTGTTAATGAAATTGATAATCTAGCATAAAAAAAGAATACAGGAATTATTGCCAGAGTTGCAAAATTTAACCAAACATAACTTACTGACCAAGGTGTGGGAATTGACCATAGTAATCCTACAATTGACCAAAATATCAATGGTACACAAACCCAATGAATTTTTTTATTCAAGGGATTTTGGTGGCTAACCCCGTATGCGTCTAACCACTCTTGCATACTTCGTGTTTTCACGTCTGACATAAGTAACCTGAAATAATTCAATCTAATGAATAAATCTGAATAAATTAATTACAAAGTCTCATGTCTCACCATCATGGATAGGGCGGTACTAACTCTAAAAGTGTGTGGATGGTCAAGTATTGGTATGGGTTTAATTTTCTTTCTAATTCCTGAATGGTATGCTGAATTAGAAGGTGCAAATACTGAGAATATAGCTTGGCTGAGAAATTTAGGTGCTGCTTTGATTGCTGTAAATGGGGTAGGTGCGCTATTGGCCGCAAGCAATCCTTCAAATGAAAGAAAGTTGTATGATGTTGTAATGTTAGCATCTTTACTAGAGACATTAGCACTTGGATGGTCTACCGTCAAATGGGAGTTTACAGCAACAGAAGAAATTTTCATCACAGGTCCATTGATTTTAGCAGCGTTGGTAAGTATTGCTTTGATAATTTTCCGTCCAAAATAAAATAATTGAATGGTGTTATAATGTATGAAAGTAAAAAGGTAAAAAATCCACCATTGTTGAATACTTTACCAATTTGGTACCACTCCATCTACACAGATGGAATTCATCCTGATGCTCGCTTCCCAAGAGATAGATACACAAAATTAGTTCATAAATTATTATACTCAGAGTTTGCACCAAATATCGATATTAGAACTCCAAAAAAGATCTCTCGTCAAAATTTACTGTTAGCACATGATGAATATTATGTAGATAAATTTCTTAATGGTGAGTTGGATGAAAAACAGATCAAACGAATTGGACTAACTCCGTGGACACCTGAAATTATTCCTCGTACACTTATGTTAATGGGAGGCGCTGTTGGTGCTTTAGAACACGTAATTGAAAATGGAGGAATTGCAGCAAATTTAGCAGGAGGAACACATCATGCGCATCGTGGATTCGGTTCCGGATATTGTATTTTCAATGACTTAGCGGTATGCGCGATTATGGCCTTAGAAAATATAAATTTCAACAGAGTGGTTATACTAGATTTAGACGTACATCAGGGTGATGGTACGGCCACTATTCTCGAGGACTTGGAATCAGTACTTACAATCTCAGTACACTGTTCTAAAAATTTCCCATTCAGAAAAACCAATAGTGATTTTGATCTAGAACTGGAACCAGGTGCAGAAGACGAGGAATACCTAGAAGTAGTTAAGAGAGCCATAAAAATTACTACTAATTTTAACCCTGATTTGATTCTATTTCAAGCTGGCGTAGATGGTTTAAAATCTGATGCTTTGGGTAAATTAAATATCACTCGTGAGGGAATGAGAAGAAGGAATAATCTAGTTTTTGATATGATTAAAAAACAATCATTACCTACTGTAATTTTTATGGGTGGAGGATATTCAAAACCTATTTCTGATACGATAGACGCTTTCTATGACTTATTTGCGGATGCAAGTTTGGTAAATCTAGAATTATGAAAAATATAAATTAATTGTATTTATTTTTTTCAATAACTGGTATCAAAGTTAGTACTTGAAACTGCGACATAAACATCAAACTCCATTCACCTATTATTGAACCAACTGCAGAAATACCAGCAATCCTGTGATTTCCAAAAACCATTAATAAAAATGAAAATAAACTCATTAAGGCAATATATTTACGAATATTATTCAGATTGTAATTTCTAAACTTTATTTCAGCATCAATATTTTTTCTTGAATAAAAAAGAGTGAATGTCCAAATTACAACTGGAATAAATATTGAAAATGCACAAATTAAATGAAAAATTAAGCTTTTATCCATAGGAAAGAATGTTAACAAAAATATATTTAAACCTGCCATTGAAGTACAAATCAGTGATATAAAATTATATCTTTTCTCGTTTACACTTTTAGTGTTTAATTTAGAATTTGTACGTAAAAATAAATCTAAACCAATTATAATGTATAAAATTCCTCCCATTTTTAATCCAACATTAAAAATTAAATTCTCTGGTGGGAAAACCCCTCCAGATGAAATCCAGCCTGGTAGTCCATCGGGAAATACCGCCAAATAATCAAACATATCCGGAACTTGATCTGATAAGTCAATAGGCTCATCTCTCACTCCACCACCAGTTTGTAAAAGAATTTGAGTTACCACCGTAGTTCCTATAATCATTACTGCACCTAAATAAATAAAAATCTTAAGTGCTTTATCGGAAAGAAAATTTGATTTCTTTTCAATCAACTTAAACAATGCTATTCCTCCTCGTAACTTGTTAATAACTTTATTTCAGGAATAAAAGTCATTACTGTCCCCAAAATACTCGCAATTAAAGCCCATTCCCATAAAGCTGCCCTATCCAATAGCGGATACATCTGACTAGTACAAAATTCTTGCATGTTATTTGCGGACTCATTCCAGAATTCCCAATCAAAATTTGAAGTCCAAACTTTAGTAACGTTCACAATCATTTGCCATAAAGATACTACTGCAATTATAGCTGTAAATGCTCTTATTGAAATTAATTGTATAAAACTCTCTGAACCTTTGAATAATTTCAAAGTTAATACTGTAACTAAAATACACCAAATTACCCCACCATAAAAAATGTCACTGGCGAAAGAACCATGTGCGATGCCATCAACATTCCAAGGTGTGTAACCAATTCTAAAACAGGAAACTGCTGCAACGATTCCAGGCACTACTGAAACATAGTTAAAAGCAACCCAGAAGTTATTAAAATTATTTTTTAATAAATATTTATGTCTTGTATTTTGAAGTTCGAAAAGAAACCATATGGCCAGTAAACTACTACCAATTGCTCCTAAAGTAAAAATTGTATCTCCTGGTTCATAGAGATCTAAATCTGAAATAAATGGCATAACTGCTTTACATCCTCCTAATACCCAAAAAATCCATCCTAAAATCATCCAAACAAATGTATATACTGTCAACAAAATTATTGAATACCTTAATCGTTCAGATTGTTGCATAATTCCACTCGCACATATCAATTTTAATCTTAGTCCTCTTTTTTATCCTGCATACCAGTTTGTACGTCCCAAAGTCGTTTGTACGTTCTATCCTTCAAAAGTAATTCATCATGTGTTCCAGATTCTATGACTTTACCATCCTCGAGAACAAATATATTATCCGCATTGCGTATTGTAGAAAGTCTATGAGCGATAATCAAAGTTGATCTTCCCTTACTAATTTGGGCCAAGCTTCTTTGTAAAGCCGCTTCTGTTTCATTATCTACAGATGAGGTGGCTTCGTCTAAAATCAAAATTGGTGCATCTTTCAATATTGCTCTTGCAATCGATAATCTCTGTCTTTGACCACCTGAAAGTTTGTAGCCTCCCTCTCCAATCTTAGTATCAAAACCATTTGGTAATGTGTTGATAAATTCAGTTGCTTCTGCGACTTCTGCTGCATTTTTTATTTCTTCATCTGTAGCATCAAGGTTTCCATAACGGATATTTTCTTTGACACTTTCAGGAAATAATGTAACTCTTTGACTTACTAATGCAATAGATTGCCTTAATGAAGATAGTTTAATTTCACGAACATCTACTTCATCTACTTTAATTGAACCACTTTTAGGATCATAAAATCTCAATAATAATCGCACCAGAGTAGTTTTTCCTGAACCCGTAGGCCCAACAATTGCAACAGTCGAACCATCAGGAATCTCAAGATTCACATCTTCTAAAGTAGAATCTCTTTCTGGGTAAGCAAAATTTAAAGATTCCACACTTACTTTTCCTCTCACATCGGTTAAAATTTTTTCTCCATCTTTCATTGAGATTTCAGTTTCTAGTAAATTAAGTACTCTATTTGTCGAAGCCATAGCTCTCTGATAAAGATCAAAGGTAGCTCCTAATCTTGTTAATGGCCATAATAATCTCTGTGTCATAAATACTAGAATACTAAACTCCCCCACCTCTATAGTTCCATTTAGAGTTAACTCACCACCTAGAAGTAATGTAGCTGTGAAACCTATTAAAATTGCCATTCTAATTAGCGGTACAAAACTTGCACTGAGTTTTATTGCACTTCGATTAGATTCGCAATAATCTTCAGAAGTAATTCTTAACCTTTCAAATTCTCTCTCTTCTCTTGTAAAACTCTTAATTGTTGTAATACCTGTCAGATTATTTTCTAATAAAGTTCCAATATTTCCTGCTTTCAAACGGACGTCTGCATATCTTGGAGCTATTCTGGATTGAAATCGAAATGAACCCCATAAAATTAAGGGTATTGGAGCTATTGAAAAAAGTGCAACTCTCCAATCTATTACAAAAAAGAGTGCACTGATAACGATTACTGTTGTTGCAACATGGAGTAAATCTGTTGCCCCCTCATCAAGAAATCTTTCAAGTTGATTCACATCGTCATTCATAATCGCCATTAAATTTCCTTTGGATTGTTCCAGGAACCAACCCATTTCTAAATTTTGAATATGTCCGTAAACGTCTAATCTAAGTTCATGCTGAACTGTTTGAGCTAAATTTCTCCATAAAACTCCATATAGATACTGAAATAATGATTCAAAGCCCCAAATCAAAAAAGTAACAGCGGCAAGAAACCATAATTGATGATGAACATTTGTGATTCCTAACGATGAAATTACTGAACCTTCACCCCTAACTACAACATCAACTGCAGCTCCAATTAACACAGGTGGAGCTAAATCAAATAGTCTGTTAACTACACTACAAATTGAAGCTAACCATACTGTATTTCGGTGAGAGCTCATATGATTAATTAGTCTTCTTAATGGTATCTCTCCTCCGACCATATCACTGCGTAATAATGAAACTATGAAATCCTAATCCTTGTAATTTAAATTAATCTTTGATATCAATAACACTCAAAAATAAGTTCTTTATGCGGAATGTATGGCTGAATTGGAAAATGATGAGAAATACATCACAGATGAACAGCCGTGGTGGGCAAATGATTACCTTATTTTTCTGCTTACTATAGCTAATATTGCCATAATAGTTTATGATTTAGAATACTTCAGTGAAAGAAATATTTTTGATATCATACAAGATAAAGATCTAAAATGGATGTTTTTAGCGCTATCTGATTTATTATTAATTCTTATTTTCCTCGCTGATCTAAAAGATGATTATGATAGGTGTGCAGATAAAGAGTGGTGGTGGAAAACACATTGGTGGGAGTTTCTAGGATTGATTCCTATGTTTGTCACCGCTATTCCATTATTAGCTTCTCTTGGGGGACTTAGATTACTTCGTCTTGTTAGAGCATTCTCTGGTGTTTTAAGACTAATAGGTATGGCAAGAAGAAAAACGAAAGTTACCGTTGAAAAACAAATGTTACACCTACTAACGATAGTATTAACCTTAATAGTAGCTGGTGGCTTTTTTGTTTATGTTTTCGAATCTCAAGAATATGAATTAATGTGTTCATCAGAACCATTGGCTGATGAATGTTCTAGAATGATTAATTCATTTGGTGATGCAATGTGGTGGGCTATAGTGACAACTACTACAGTTGGATATGGAGACTATTCTCCTGTCGATCCATTATCAAGAGTTGTTGCTGCATTTTTGATGTTAGTCGGAATTGGATTAGTTGGTAGTTTAGCTGCGACGATGTCTCAATTGTTCTACACAATGAAAGAAGGTAGTAGTGGGAGAAGTTTGGTAAATACAGATGAAGACGTTTTATCAATTTTAGATAATTTACTAAAACACCACAAAAATGGGGTTTTAGATAAAAAAACATTTGAAAGCGCTGTCTCTCTAGCTATGTTGAGAATAAGGGCAGAAATTACCATGATACGCAGTGAATATGATACGATTTCAAGTACCATGCCAGTACCACTTCAGGTTGCACAAAAAATTGAGTATAATGATAGTATCTCGTCTCTTGAAGATTTATTACATGATGTTGAATCAATGATTTCAGAAGAGGAATGATATAGACAACGGTCATAAAGGGGTGGTTGGTCGCAAAGATGCTTCTGAGGGGTGTGCAAATGGCAAGAGGACTATATCAACATACAAGAGAGACTTGGAAAAGACCTAAAGATTCAATACCTTTTGAGGTTCGTCAAAAAAGGATGGCTGCATGGAGGAAAGAACCAGTTAATTGTAAAATTGAGCGACCAACTCGCTTGGATGCAGCAAGAAGAATGGGGTATAAAGCAAAACAAGGTATCGTTCTAATCAGAACTAGGGTCCGCCGTGGTGGATTAAGAAAGGGAAAAATACACATGAAAAGAAAGCCGAGTAAAATGGGTATTAAGAAAATCACGATGGGAAAAAATACTCAACGTATTGCAGAAGAACGTGTTGCAAGACACTATCCAAATATGGAAGTACTAAACTCATACTGGGTTGGTGAGGATGGAAAACATAAATACTTCGAAGTAATTTTAGTAGATCCAAATCACCCTTCTGTAATAAATGATAAACAACTAGGCTGGATTTCTGAAGGTTCATCTCACAGAGGTAGAGCATTCAGAGGAAAAACTAGTGCTGGAAAAAGAGGAAGAGGACTTCACAATAAGGGCAAAGGTGCAGAGAAATTAAGACCAAGTCTTAAAGCCAATCTTAACCGAGGAAAATAATATAAAAATTACCAAAATTATATATTTTGATGACAATATTGATTTCCCATACCATTTTCAGCAATACATGAGACACGGTGGTCTAGCCGATGTAAGAGGAAAACAAGTATATTTACCAGACGGGAGATTATTAGGAAAGGTTCATGATTGTGTTATTGAAACAAAAGAATGGAACTGTACACATTTGTTCGTAAACGAATGTAAGCCGAACATTGTTGAAGATAGTATTCATGTTGCTGTTCCATGGAGATGGGTTAGAGCAGTAAATGAAATTATCATTCTGCGGTGGTTTCCAGAGACACCCATTCCAAAAAACCCTATTCAATAAATTTGGTGACTCCAATGCAGGTTCATATCCTAGGTACATCGTCATCAAGGCCTGCACATGGTAGAAGTGTAAGTGGATCTGTAGTTAACACCAATAAAGGGATTATAGTTGTAGACTGCGGAGAAGGCTTTCAGGAAAGATTTGTAAAACATAATAAAATATTAAAAAATAAAAATTCAAAATATAGAATTAAAAGTGGGAAAATAAATACTATTTTGCTTACACATGGCCATTTAGATCATACGTGGGGTTTGTTGCCTTTACTAAAAACACTATCTTTAGATGGCAGGGAAAAAGAATTAACTGTAATTGCACCTACCCTAGATATAATAGTTGAAAGAATTTTACAATCTGATAGTGTAGCTATCAAGGTAGAGGATATAGATGTGGCAAATGTAGACATTTACAATCAATATCTGCAATGGTGGTCTCTAGGTGGTACCACGGAAGAGCTTAATTATCGTGTAAATTGGATCCTGGTTGGTGTAGATAAAAATGATGATATCAATAAGTTAAACGCCATCTCAATTAATCCTAACCGTGGGCAAATAGAGGTGGTTAATGACCTTTCAAAATTTACTAATGGAATAAAAATTGTAAATATTCCAACATTACACTCAGTTCCTAGTTGCGGTTGGTGGATTAAAGAACCTGATAGAAGAGGTAAATTTGATTCTGAAAAAGCAAGAAGAAATAATCTGTCTGTTGAACAAATTAAGAAATTAGTGAATGGAGAAAAAATCGACGGTTTTTCACCTAAAGAGTTTATGATGGAAAGTAAAAAAAACCCAAGCGTACTAATCAGTGGTGATACAGCTGGGAAGAATCCCGGATTTAGAAAGTTCTCAAACACAAATTACGAAACTTCGGTTTTGATTCATGAAGCTACTTTTTTACAGATTAACAAAGACAGAGCTGAAAAATATTTTCACTCAACAGCTTTAGAAGCAGCAAAAAATGCTAAATTAATCGGTGCTAAACAATTAATAATTACTCATTTTAGTTCTAGAATCAAAGATACAAAGCTTTTGTCTTCAGAAGCTATTGAGGCATTTGAACGAGTTCATGCTGCTTGTGACTCAGATGTAATAGTCATCGAAGGTGAAGAAATAAAAATAAATTCATATCCCTAAACATCGAAATAGAAAAGCATACTCAAATGCCTTTTCTTTGAGATATTTATATCTATCAGATGCACTAAAATGTCCAGCCTCTAAATCAGTTTTTAGGAGAATTAAACCAGAGTCTGGTAAAGATTTTTCTCTTAAAGTCGCACACCATTTCATTGCTTCCCAATAAGCCACCCTAGGATCGTGTAAACCCGCAGTAATAAGGATATTAGGGTATTTTTGGCTGGTAACATTATCGATTGGTGAATAAGACTTTATGTATTCATGGAATTTCTCTTCATTAGGATTACCCCACTCTTCCCATTCAACCACTGTTAATGGTATCGAGGGATCGCTCATAGTTGTCATGACATCTACAAATGGAACTCCTGCAATAGCTACGTTAAATAAATCTGGACGCATATTTAGTACTGCTCCGATCAAGAGACCTCCAGCACTTCTTCCTTCAATTGCAATATTACTTGGCGATGTCCAACCAATTCTAATTAAGTGCTCCGCACAACTACAAAAATCTTCAAATGTATTCATTTTTGTCAAATATTTCCCTTCTTCTTCATACCAAAACCTCCCCATTTCAGAACCTCCTCTTACATGGGCAATACAGTAAACAATACCCCTGTTAAGCATTGGCAATACTTTAGCATTAAAACTAGGCTCAATACAAAGCCCGTACGAACCATAACCATATAACATCAATTTTGAATTAACAATTGACTCTTTATGCATGTCTTTACGATAAACAACAGAAATTGGTATCAATGTCCCATCCGTAGAAGGTGCAAAAATTCTATCGGTACAATAGTTTAAACGATCATAGTTTGGAACATCCTTCTGTTTAATCTGAATTAGTTCTTTACTATCTACATCATAATCAAAAATTGTTTGAGGAGTGACCATTGAACTGTAAGTAATTCTGACGAACTTCGAGGAAAACTCTAAATTTGAGCCTAAACCTACGACATATGAGTCTTCAGGAAATTCTAATTTATGGTGATTTAAAATTTGGTTGTCTTCGAAAACTAGACACCAGAGTTGTTTCAATCCGTTTTCTCTACCAAAAACTATGATAAAATTTTTGAAAGAATAAGAATAATTAATCGTTCTGGAATTATTATGCTCAAATAATACTCTTCCGAGCTTATCTTTAAGGGAATTCCATTCAGAGGGAAATTTAATGTCTGAAGTTAAGATTTGGAAATTTTTTGCTTCGTTGAAATTTGTAACTATGTAAAATGTGTTTCTTCTTTTGCTCACTGAATATAATATTCCTTTCTCCCTCTTTTTAATAAGATTTAAATTAATAGATTCATTTTTTAATTCTAAATAATGTACCTCACTTGTTTCTTTAGAACTAGAAGAAATTAATAAAAAATCATTATCCTGAGTTTTAGAAATTCCTACCCAAAAAAGTTCATCATTTTCTTCATAAATTAGTTTACGGTAATTAGAATCATTTAATTTTAATTTCCATACCTGGTAAGGCCTATGAGCTGAATCCATTTTTGTGTAAAAAATTGTGTTATCATCAGAACCCCACTCGAAGCTAGAAATGTCTGAAACTGTGAAAATAATCTCATTAATACTTAAATTTTTAATTAATATTTCGTATATTTCATCTCCGCTTGTATCTACTGAAAAGCCCAATAAATTTTGAGACGGACTAATTCTCATATTACCAACATTCATTTGTGTAGTGCCGAATTGATCTGATAATTTGTTTTCGTCTAAAATCACCTCTTCTAAAGAATTAATATTTTCTCTGTCTCTTCTACAGTGAATTGGATAGGGAGAACCCTCCAATGTATGAGAGTAATAAACAAAATGTCCATTTGGGACAAAATCAGTAGTATCTGTTTCTTTCACATGTGATAACAATTCATCATATATAGAATCATTAATTTTTGTTAAATTTTTCATATTTTTCTTCGTATAATCGTTCTCTAATTCCAGATGGGTTAAAATTTCTTCATTACTCCTAGAATCATCTCTCATCCAATAATACGGGTCTATTTTTTCTAAAGGTGGATTCATTGGGTTATCACCTCTATTCTCTCCTTCGACCTTGCCAAATTTTACAAGATGATGTTTCTTTTTCGCTATTGGAGCAGTTGGTGTATCCGTGCCGTAATTCATGTGACAATTCAATACAATCATAATCGGTTTATGAGATTGATGAATTACGCAATCAAAGTGAGATAAGTTTCATGAAGTTGAATTATGACCAAGTATTATGCGAAGAGGGCACTTGATAGTAATGATTATCAGTTTACTATTTATTGTGGAACTTAATTATGATGATTTAAATCCCAATCTGGCGCCAAAAAGTACACATGCTAGGTCTAACTTAGAATGTTCTGAATATTTTTTTGATATAAATCAAGACCTCCCAATCGATGCAGGCTTTTTAATTGAAGATAGTAATTGTGTTGCATTATTTTTAAATGGTTTATCGGGATCTGAGAAATTAGATTTTAACGTACTAGGAGACTCTATTAATCCTATGGATCTGTTGATTATGGATAATGGAGTATACTATACTTATCTGAACGAACAACAATATCATTTTAATCCGTTGAGCGGGAATTACTTAATTGAAAATAATCCAACTATTGAAAACCTTACTGGGAGCATGAATTTTACATGGTCAATACCTTCAAATGATGTCTTTGTGGTAGTTTTAGACAATATGAGGCATGTTGCTGATGAAAACAGAGGGGCTGGTGGAGGAAACAGTATCTCTGTTTCAGTTTCGATAGAATTTAACGATGAGGAATGGATTTGGACTCCCCACAATTCAATAATTCAACTGGAGGAAAATCTAGAAATTGGAAATATTAATGATAATGCATTATTATTCGACGAAGGTGATGTTATTACTGTAAAATCTAAACCGTTATTTGGAACTGGAAAAATTGGTCTAACATTATATTCATCAGCCGATTTAGTTAATGAAGATCAAATGTGGGCGGGAGATACATTAGATATTACAGGTACTAATACTCAGTATGATTTAGTGATTAGTTCTGATTTGGCGAATAAGCCTTTATGGTTCATTTATCAGAATCAAGATAATTCTAAAATGGCTAGTACCATTACAATATTCGTGACTCCAATTCTCAACCCAATAATTGAAATAATTTCACATAATTCATCAGAGATTGAACTTGGAGAAACACTTCAATTAGATGCTTCATCTTCACCTAATAAATGGGGTCAAATTGAAAAGTATTCTTGGAACATTGAAAGCATAGGTGTAATTGATTCTACAATTACAGATGTAAAATGGGATGCTCCTGGTGAATATTTGGTGGCACTTGAAATTACCCGCTCTGATTTAGAAAAAGCTGTTAAAAATATTACCATCAACGTTAAGGATAGTATTGATCCAATAATCAAATTCTCTGGCTTAGCTGAAAATGCATTAGTTGAACATAACTCTGTTAGGACTATCAACTGTGATTGTAGTGATAATCATGAAATTGAGAATATTCAATGGTTTGTGGATTCTGAAAAAATTTCTGAAGATGAAACATCATTAATTTTACCGACCTCAAATTTAGGAACACAAACTATTAAACTAATCCTAATGGATATGTCTGGAAATAAAGCGGAAAAATTTCTGAATTATTCTGTCGTTGATGCAACTGACCCCGAATTAATTTTTGTTGAATGGCCAGAGGGGGATATTTATCAAAATAATGATCTTACTTTTAAGATTAAGGCGTTTGATTCTGAGGATACAAATTTATTATACAGATGGGATTTTGATTTAAGTTCAGATAGTAATGGCGATGGTGATAAAAGAAATGATTGGAAGGAAGGGAATTTTGATTCAGCCACTGGCGAATCTGAAATTATTCATTCTTACGCAGAATCAGGAACCTATACTGTAATGGTACAAGTTCTAAATTCTGAAAATAGAAAGTTAGAGTTAACATATACATTGGCTATTTCAGAAGAAAAAACGATTAAAAATCAATCAATATTTTTTTATTCCATAGGTAGTATCTCAATCGTTGTTCTACTCCTCGGTGGAGTATTAATTTGGAAAAATATACAAAAACGTATTTCAGAACTTGAAACACAAGGTAAAAATCTTTCTCAAGAAGAATTAGCTGAAATTAAGCAGAAAGAGCTCTCTCAAAAATTATACGGAAATGATGAAAAAAATCTGGCTGGAATAGCAAATATGGGTAAAAACTCAGAACAGTGGGATATTAAAAGAACTGAAAACACTATTAATACTCGAATAGATAAAACTTATGTGGACTTCAAGAATGAACCTAAAACAAGAAAAAATAATAAAAATCTTGGAACAGAAATATTGGATTCATTGATTGAAAATAATGAAATTGATTCACAGGTTAATAGCTCAAATGATGAATTAGAATTTTTAAACGATTTGAATGACAATAAACCTAATGTTTCTAAACATACACAAGGATCTAAAAAGAGAAAATCAGTACTAAAAATTGATATTCCAGAGGTAACTAATAGGAATGAAAGTGCTAAGAAAACACTTAACATTGATTTACCTGTAAGTTCTAGAAACGACATATCAAAAAATGATGATTTTGATATTTAATAAATGTTTAAAATCAATAATTTATCATACATATAGGGCAATCATAAATGAAGATGATGTTAACCTCAGCAAATATGGAAGGTGTTCGACTCGTTGCAAGGCTACCGCGCTTCGAAAGAATTAAGTCTGGTAGAATAGCATTATTAATTATTATTTTAATGGCTTTTACCAGTTTCTCTCCTGTTGCTACTGCGAACTCTAGTGCATTAAAAACAGATGACTTCGGCGTATTGGATAAACTTCATGAAATAAATTCTGCAAATTATGTTGGTGATGGGCAAGAAGCAGCACCAATTGCTACTAACGCAATACTAGATGGAATTAATCAAAGAGAGAGAGCAAGTGGAATTAACGACCCCTTTGGTGAAAACTCTACAAATCTTGAAAACCTAATCTTATCCGATACAACACCAAACACACCTAACCATCCAACACCATATCAAATGCTCAAAAATCCTCAGCAGAAACCCGCAGGATTACCTGCATCTCTTTGGGAAACTCTAGCACCTTGGGGAATTGACAATTATGTTATTGTTACCAATTATACTGGTGGAATACTAAATGAACATATTTTATTTTCAAATGCATCATTTTACGGAGAATTAATTGCATTCCCCCCCAATCCATTCAATAATCAGATCGATATTGACGGAGTGGATTTTAATCTTGATGGAGTTTGTGATTTTAGTTGCGATGCTGACATTGAAGTTACACTTACGATTTCTTTCATTCCTGACAATACTGATTTAGAATTAGGAAAAGGTGAAACGTGGGATATTATTGATAATTTTGGTAATCCTTGGCCTTATGATGGAAATATTTTTGATATTTCTACAGGAGTTCCAGCACAATTATGGATAAAACCGACTATTACATATTCTGTAACAGCTTTAGGCAATTCTGTAGGCCTTGATGTTCTAGAACATTTGGAAATTTCATTATTGAAGGGCTTTACATATGATCAATCTGTTGGCTCTGAGATAGGTGAAAGTTACGTTTGGACTATTGACTCGAAATTCACTCAAGCTCCAAATAATTTCGAGCTAAATGTTGGTCTTGAAAGAGTGACATTAAACATTACAGATACCACTCTCTCAGCCGTGGATGCAGCAGCGGGTGGTTTGCTATCGCTACTTGGGGTGTTTGAGGGGACTTCTGAACTGAGTTTAGCTATGCTCGCTTCTCCATACTCACTAAATATTGTGAACAATGGACAAAAAACATGTAGGGCAGAGTATACCCCTGAACAAAGACTTTTACCTAGTGAAGAGCAAGATTGCGGTATTTCAGTTGGGCTTGGCTATGTACATTATCCGAGTGGTGAAGAACCAGAAGAAATTTTAGAGATGGCATATATTGAAGCGTCCTTTCATCCCTCTGGAAATTCATCTATTCCATGCAGTAATATCCCCATTCGTTACTGTCTGCCTGAAGAAGTTGACTTAATTATCAGAAATGATAATCTTGGTGAAAACGGACTAGATACCATAGAGTTTTGGTCTGAGAGAGAGACTGATCTCAGAATTCACTATTTTGAAGACAGATCTAATATGCAAGATGGTGAAGAATATGGAAATATTACCGAGGCAATTGGATGGATAAGAAAATTACCATCCCAAAGTTTTGAGCCTGATGAAATTGATAGAATTTACAGGATGTTAGGATATGATAACGAAATTGAACTACCTGGGCAAAGGCCATCTAGGTTATCGTTTATACTAGGAATCAAAAATTTCTCCAGAGATAACTCGCAGAACAACAATGATCCCACCTTACCCATTAATCCTCATAGCTCAACTAGACCAGATACACTAGTGTTAATCGCTTCGAAAACAAAAATCGAACAGCTTGACTATCGTTCTTGGTTTCAAAGATACGGAAATGAATCAGACCACAGAAAAATTGACTTTGTACTAACTGATATTCCTGAAGTGATAATTCTACATGGATCTTTCGAATTAGGAGGAGGAAGTGAGAATATCAATGTTCCTGATGACCCTAGCCTTTCTGCATTCAGTCAACTCTTAGATGGAGCGATAATCACAATAGTAGATGTAATAATAAATATAGGTTCGATATTGAATTCTTTACCAGATGCGTTAACAGAAACCTCAAGCTCTAAAGGAGGAGAAATAAATATTGAAATGATGAATTCAGTTCGTGAATCCAGATTTCAGAGATATTTAGGTGAAATTAAAATTTTATTCGGGAGCAGCTCTCATCCAACACTCTCCGAAGATCATTTCATGATTACCAAAGATACTGATCTAGATTTTGTGTCTGGAAGATTAGGAAATATCACACCTCTAACAAGAGTAGGTCTTAGCGCAAAATTTTCTGGTATCTCAAATTTACACTATACTTTTGATGCGATTAGTGACGAGAGAAAAATTGAAATTGATATGACTGAAGGCGAAAAATTTAGATTTGCATATTTAGAACATGAGAAGAATTCTGTAAATAGCTCAGCGTTTCAATCAGCATTATTATCTGAGAGACCCAGAAATTTGACAATAATGCAAAATTCAGAGAAAATGAGTTATTCAGCAAATACTGGTATTTCTAGTTTAGTGTATCACGCAGAATCTGGTAAACAAAAAAATGCTTTAAAATTAGAAGGGTTACCGAAAGAATTTGAAATTTTGCTAGGTGATGAAGTTGGTTACAATTCTGCTGAACCATTAGGTTCGATTGCAATACAGATCTCAAATGCAAGTAACGATTTTGTTTTAGACGGCGATCATGCTTATCACTGGCAAAATGGAGATATTGGTGAATCAAGTTTATCAGTAAGAATTAGTAATCTTTTAACTGCGTCTTGGCGCTCTCCAGAAAATCCAGGTGCTAGTGGAGTTGATGGTTTAGCTAGAATAAAATTAATTCGGCCTGAAGGTACAACATTTAATGCTAAACTAATAGATGAGACAACATATAACAATGATCATCTTGGATTAAATGCAACAATACAAATATCTCCTCTACCAGGTAATTTAGAGATTGATGTACCTACTGACGATTCAAGTGACTCATTAATACTACCTAATTTTGGAGATGAATCTGGAATAAATGGGATATCTAATTTTCTTGGGGGTTTGATAGGTTTTGGAACTGGAGTTAATGATTTAGTGGGCAATTTAACCAGAGATTTCTTGGGCCCTAAACCAGGTGACATTAATGCTAGTTTGGTATTAAATTTACAATCTGATGAAGAATTTGATGTTTTGGTAGAACTTGAGAAAGGAGACAATGTAAAAGATGAACCTGATTGGGTTCATGGGATATCTGCCATTTTTGAAGAAAGAACAGTTTTAGACCTAAATTTAACTAAATTAAACTTTACAGAAGAAAGTGGTAATGATTTAATTGATATACTTAAAGATGAAAAAATCAACAGTGATGAACATGTAAGATTCTTACAGTTAATGGAAAATAGAATGATTGAACCTGATATTTTCTCTGGAATTATGAGGGACGGATGGATTAATTCTGAAGAATTAAAAGTACTAGATATCGAGAGATTGAAGGAGTCTGGAATATCACTTCGCGATGAACGATCATATCATATCAAAGCTTGGATTCCTAGAGTTGCTCCAATTGTAGAAATGAGTTATTTTTATTTTGTAGAAGGAGAAATCCCACAATGGAGTTTAGACTTAAAAATGACAGATTGGAAACCAAAATATAGTGATTTTACAATTAAAGTTGATGGTTTAGAAGGGATGAACCTCAACATAAATTTAGATGGGTTTGATACTACCAGAGCTATTGATGTTGAAATCGGAATGTTTATGTCAACTGATTCAACGTTAATTGTACCAAGAATATATACGGACATGAGTTTTAATTTAGGATCAGAATTAGATTATGTTCAAATTAATATGCTTGATAAAGTTTTGAAACAACGGGTATCCACACTGATTGTTGATATACCCTCCAAAGCAAACTTTGCGGCTACCATCGGAGATGTGCTAATTATGGACTTGGCTGTACCTGCACCAGGTGGTTCAATTTCCGCTAGTACATCAGTTGATGCAATAATGATAACTATGGCTCGTTATTTAGATAATCAATGGTGGCCAACGACAGCCTTCATGAGAGATTTACCTGGCGAACTACATCTAGAGACAGGACCATCGAAAGAATTCGACATTACAAAAGAAACCTCATTTCAAGGGGTTAATACACTTGATTATACATCAAATGGTAATGAAATGGATTTATATATCTACGCAAGTGGAAGAGCAATTAATTCACGTTCAAATATTCTAATGCTTGCAGAAGATATGCCTAGTACTACTAGCATTAAGCACACAGAAAATTGGGGTATGAAGATAGAGTCTTACCCAAATGGGATTAAAAGATTTTATCTAAAGCAATCAGACACTCCAATTCAACCTGGTGTTTATCTAAAAAGTAGTGAAATCCTTGGAGAGAATCTAAAAAGTGCGACTGTACATGCATACTACATTGCTAACTTGTATCCCTTTGGAGTCATAAGTGATGTATCTGGAGGGAAAATAATTGCTACCGGAAATGTTGAGGCTGATTTTGGTGGAATTAAATGGGATGCTAAAGGTGTATTAATTGATGCCCAAGTAACTGGAATCATTCCAAGCGCATCGACTTTTGGAATTAATGGAATTGGAAATGATTTATCGATTTTAAATTCTGTAACTAATGGTAGAGGAACAACCACTCATTTTGTTTTCCCTGAACCAATTTCTAGTGGGGTTTTGACATTACTTTATACAATATTTTAGGTGTTGAAATGGATAATCAAGATACAAAATTAATTCAAATTTCTGATACAGTTTATGCTAGTCAGGAAGAATTAGAAAAAAGTAAAAAAGCTGCAGAATTATTACAATCTTTCTCAGAGAATATTTCACCCATACGATTGTTAGCCGCTTCTCTAGTAGTTTTACTTTTGATTTCAAGTGTTTTTGCAACCTATTACTGGATAATTCCAAGGGACGCTGTAAAAGTTGATGTCGTTTACATGCAATCTGGAGGAGGTCATGTAATTTTAGCCGAGGTTCATAATGTGGGGAGTAGAGAAATTAGCGAAGTAAGTGTAGAAATTTCTTTCGAAGATTTTGAGGGTAATGAACTGAACAATAGCTTGTTTTATAGAGAAAAAATAGGTGCTCACATGAGCATTGCAAGTGATGATCTAGAATTAACGATCCCGGGAGTAACTGTTTGGGATAATTATGAAATTAAAATTACGATTAATTACAAGGATGGTAAGAATGATCAAAGGAGTAAAACATGGACACATCCAGTAGGAGATTGGGTCTATGAATGGTTTTCGATTAAAACTGATAGAAAATGGTTAATCATTTAATTCACATCTATACTAAACCGTTGAATAGGGCTGTAGAGACGGAGTGACGTGAACAGGGACTCGCAGATTGTAATAATTGCATTATTGATTTTGCTTTTGACAAGCTGGTCTCCATTAATTAAACCTGTAGATTCTAATCTTACAGAAAATGAAAAATCAAATAACAGATTCGAAATAATAAACATCAATCCAAATCAACTGAACAATCTAGACGTTGTAGATTACAAAGAGGTGGATATTAAGAGAAGACCAAGCGAAGCTTGGACCAGAATAGGAATTTTCAATGCGGATGAATTTATACCGAGTATCAAAATCCCAGATGATTTGATGACAACTAGAGATGATCTAAATCTAGTCATCATCAACGGTGAAGTACCACTTACATCCGCCAGACAAAATATTAGTAGTGTTGAAGGTGTTGTCATCAGAGAATATATATGGCCCAGTGGCTATGTGGTTCAAGGTCCTCACTCTAGTTTAGATAAATTAAAATCTATTGAAGATATAGAACGTATTCATTCCATTCCTTTAGCTCTGATTTTAGGTGATGTACTTTTAGAATTAATTAATCAAAATCAAGAAGAAAAATTAGATGACATACTCATTAGGATTGATGGGTGGAGAAACCTAAATGGCGAAGGTTTCCATGAAAATATAGAAATTTTTGGAGTTGATGGAGATATTCTATCATCAGATTTATCTAAATTGGTACAATTGAACTTTGATGAAATTGTTAAATGGGATGAAGGAAGATTTGACGGCAAAATTATAAATTCAAAATTAGTAAATTTATTGTCAAACCCTAGTATTGCATGGCTGAGAATTTCTCCTGAATTCACAGTTTATAATGACAACTCTAGAAGTCATATGAAATGGTCGAGCGTTACATCATATTTTCCAACAAACGGTCTTAATGGAAGTGGGCAATTAATTGCGGTTGCAGACACTGGGATTGACCATGATCATGGGGACTTTGGAAACAGAATCTTATCAAAACACGATGTTGTTAATGATGGAGGAAAGACTGGTGACAAATGGAGTGGTCACGGAACTCATGTTGCTTGTACAGTCTTAGGAGACGGAACTAGAGGTGGATATGCAGGTGTTGCCCCACAGGCTGAATTATATTTCCAAGCAATGGAAGATGATGATAACGGCAATTTTTACTCCCCTTCAATAACTTCACTTTTAGGAAATGCATATACTGCGGGTGCTAGAATTCATTCTAATTCTTGGGGCTCTTTTGGAACTTCTTCACAAGGAGCTTACACCAGCGAAAGTGAAGATGTTGATGACAAAGCTAATACTTACGATAGATATTATAACGGTTACCAAGGTTTTTCAGTAGTATTTGCAGCAGGAAATGATGGCCCCAATTCTGGGACCGTCAATTCACCCGGTACTGCTAAAAATCCAATTACTGTGGGGATGCATCAGAGCAGGTATGGTTCAGCACCTAACACTATAATGAGTGGATCCTCAAGAGGGCCCACTGATGACGATAGAATCAAACCTGATGTTTTGGCTCCAGGAGGTTACGTTCGTTCATGCAAATCTCAAGAAGCACAAGATGATGGAACCTCGACATGGGATAATCAGTATTACATGGAGTATACCGGAACTTCTATGGCTACACCAAACACGGCTGGAGCAGCTGCACTGGTTAGAGAGTATTTGACTGAAGTTGCACAAAGACCTTCGCCTCAAGGAGCATTAATGAAAGCGATGCTAATATTAGGTGCGCAAGATATTGGGACCAGAAATATCCCTAATAATGATGAAGGTTGGGGAAGGATTAATCTGCAAAATTCCATTGCTCCAAGTGGAGGAAGAGGCATCTGGGTTGATGATAGATCTAGACTTTCAAATAGCGGAACTAGCATAGAATATAATCTAAATGTCACATCACCTGGTTCTCCGTTTAAAGTAGTCCTAGCATGGTCGGATCACTTGGGTTCGAGGTTTTCCTCGAAACAGCTAGTGAACGATTTGAATCTAGAGGTCGAAGCTCCAGATGGAACAATCTATCTCGGTAATGTTTTTCAAAATGGACGTTCAATTTCTGGCGGTAATGCAGATGATACGAACAATGTAGAAGTTATTTTAGTCGATAACGCTCAAACAGGGTTATGGAAAATAACCGTATCAGATGTCCAACATGGTGGACCACGATCTCAAATGTTCGCTATTGCAGCGAGTGGTATCGGTATTAATGACTTAAGGCCTGATATTCTACCAACTCCTGAATCACTTATATTAAGCAAGGAAATACCAAATATAGGAGATGAGGTTCAACTAAGTTATGAAATTATTAACATTGGTAATACTGCTGCTAATAGTTTTAATGTCGAATTATCAATTGATGATAATTTAATAGAATCTTACGAATTATCACTAGATACTGGTGCAAAAACCGTTTTAACTTGGGATTGGATTGCGGATTCTGCTGGAATCAGAGAGGTTAAAATTCACGTTGACGCTGATGAAAAATTAGAAGAAACTGACGAAAATAACAATATTTATTTTGATATTATTAGAGTTACAACACCTGGAATTAATATCAATGCAAAAAATTCTATTTACGAATGGAATGATACGAATAGTGAATCAGCAACTTGGGTAGTAAATTTAACTAATACCGCATTTATAAGTACTAACACCTCCTTAGAATCAAGTCAACCCATACAAAGAAATACGTTAATTCCAAAAGAATGGCCAGTTAGTCTTTCATCAAATAATCAAAATTTAGAAGGTAGGGAATCTGTCGAAATTGATGTCATTCTAACTATCCCATCCTCAGAATTTCCCCCAGAACCAGGATACTACGACATTAATATAATTGGTAAAGATGTTGATAATGACATCGAAAAAAGTATTACAATCAGCCTTTACGTACAGAATCTACCGTTCGCAATCATTTCAGCGTCTAATCAGATATTAGTATCCCCTTTAATTCCTACAGAATTTAATTTGACATTTATCAATGGGGGAAACTCGGTACAGGGATATAATCTAATCTTAGAAGCTCCCGAGTATTGGAATGCTTATTTCAAAAATAACATAAATTATAACGAAATAGATACAGGCTTACTCTCCAAATCCGAGAACAAGATTTTACCCGTAGTAATCAATCCCCCGACTTCTTTGATTTCAGCTGGAACAAAAATTGAATTGAACGTTAAGGCTATCTCTCAAAGTAATCCTAACCAAGTTTGGGATCGAACTATAGAATTGGTTGTTGGTACATACGAGTTGATAAATATTGTTTCTAATATGAGTTTAGGTACTGTAATGCCAGACGAAAGATTAAATCTATCTGTAAAGTTAATTAATAATGGAAACTCAATAACCTCAGTTACTGTAGATGCCATTTTACCAAAAGGATGGATAGTACTTACTTATACCAAATTTTATGAAATTGAACCTAATTCATTTAAAGATGTTGTGATTCCTGTCCAAGGAAATGGCCAAGCAAAAAGTGGGAATTTTAAGTTAATCATCAGTACATTAGAAGGTTCAATGTTCGAATGGGATAGTAATTTAGAGGTACTTTATCTACCAACTCCAACGATAGAATTTTTAGATTTTCAAAATTCTAACGGAACTATTATACAAGTCGATGAAGGAGAAAAACTCCCAGTTGGGACTCCTTTTTTAGCTAGATGGGTGATTTCCAATGATGGAGAAGTAAACTTTACTCCCGAAATTAATCTTGAGACTACTAATAATTGGATGACTTCTTGTAGAGACATAGGCACTGTACAAATTTCAATGATAGAGATTGCTGATTGTGAAGTAGTTATCCCATTATCAGCGGTTGCTGGAGAAATTGAAACATTTAATTTAATCCTCAGTTTTGAAAATAATTACGCTGTGAACTATTCAAATAATTTATCCGTTCCCTTAGAATTCAAACTTTCTTGGCAAGAAGTCTCAATTCCTTTGAGTGAGTACAATAAAATTTCAGAAGTTGAATTCGAAGTAACAAATCTTGGAAATGAACAGATTAGCGACAAATTAGAAATCATTGCCCCTGATGGTTGGCTTTCAAACTTTGAGGATTCCAATTGGGTTGTTCTAGAACCCGGCGAAAGTAAAAGAATTAAAATTAAATTAACTCCGATGGATGTAGGGACATTTAAAATTGAACTAAAACTTCTAAATAATAATCAATTTGAAGGTTCAATTAACAGTTTTAATATCATTTCAAAATCAAATGAAGAATATAATTTATTAATTGAATCAGAGAAAAATAGTAGTTCTACTATAATTGTTGCTTTGATATTATTAATCTCGATTATTTCTTTCATAGTCGTATTAATACCAAAAAATAATTTGTTTGTTAAAAATAATAAAAAATCAATTTCAACTAATTTGCAACCACATACAGTTCAAAAAAATCTCGCAAATCTAAATCTAACTACAATTGAATCATTGTCTACATCAAATTTGGATGAGGTGATAATGTCTACTGTAGCCAAAGAAAAGATGGAATTATATATCAAACAATTAATTTCATCTGGTTATCCTGAAGATAAAGCTAGAGAACATGCGATGAATCATAAAGAAAAATTCTCTAAGTTATGATAAAAATATACATTCATAGAATGGGTTTTTGATATATGAGTTTAGTCGTTATACATGGGCAAGTCATCAAGAGGGGCCAAAAATACCGCATTTGTGTTAATCGCTTTAGTATTTCTTTCTACAGTTCCTACCGTAACTGCCGAAGCATCAATAACATTAACAGCTATGCCCACTTCTCAAGAAGCTGATCCAGGTACAACAGCGGAATATACTATAGTCATTCGAAATACGGGAGAAAATGATGTTACAGTTCAGTTAACTTCTGAGCAGCAATGTAATGGATATACCTCAACAGTTGAACAACCTCAGGGGGCAATTAGTTCTGGTGATTCCGTGGATGTTTTACTATCAGTTAATCTAACTGCGCAACCAGACGAATCATGCGATACCACCGTTCGAGGAATTGCGAATGAAGTTGGAGCACTTCCAGGAGGAACCCCCTCTGAACCTGTAGAAGTTGTAGTTACAACAACCGCAGGAGAAGGAAGTGGAGGTGCTACTTGGGCAGTCGAAATTAGTACCCAACATCCTGAAGATAAAATTTGGAATGAGAATGATGATGAAGTAATTTGGCCTATTACTGTAGAAAATACGGGTCAATTAAATGCAACAATCGATTTAAATTGGGAAAATCCCGGAACTGGTGAGTGTGCAAGCGCGCAAGTAAGTTGGGAAATAATTATCGATCCTGATCAAGTAACACTAGATTCTGGTGATGAAGAAGTTGTAATATTCTCAATTTCTGGACTAAGTGATAGTGGGTGGGCAAGACTAACTTGTTACAGAATTGAAGCACGCATCACAAATGCAGGATTCGGTGCAGACGAAGAGAATACAACTGATGAGTTAGACCTCACATTAGAAATCCCAGAAGTCAAACTATGTGCATTTACTTCAGATTCTGTGAGTGTGAATGTTGCTCCTTTTACTAGTGATACTGCAAGATTTACAATTACCAACGAAGGTAATACAGATTTTAACGTAGTAATTACAACCGCAGGAAATAAAAATTCATGGGTCCAAGAGATCGAGCCACCAAATGGAGAATTGTCTTTAGGAGAACCAATGACATTTGATGTATTAATTTCTCCAGATGATTCAGCTAGCGCAGGAACGACTCATTCGATAACAATCAGAGTTAATGAACAAAGAGGAGGTAGTGCAGGAGATATCATTTGTACTAGTACACTAGAAGTAACTGTAGGTTTATTCAGAGATGGCCAAATTAATTTTGTAGGAGTTGTACCAGAAATTGAACCTGGAACAACAGGCTCAGCTCAAATATCCATTACAAACAAAGGTAATGGGCCTGGGTTTTTCGAACTATCAATTTCAGCTGAGGAACCTGCGGGTTGGAGTTCTACTTTTTATGATGGGGGAAATGAAGAAGTAGGGAGCATGAATTCAATTGAACTAGGACTCGATCAAAGTATTACAGTTTTCGTAAACATTTCTGTTCCTATTGATGCCTTGGCTGATGATGCAGTAATATATACAGCGACATTAATGCAAGGAAACGGTGATATCTTTGATCAGGATTCAACTTCAATATCAGTAGCTGAGAGACATGACATTGACATTGAAATATCCGTTAATTCTCAATCTGGAAAAGATGGAGCCACTGTATCATACCCGTTTACAATAATTAATTCCGGAAACGTTGCTGATAATTATAAAATCTTAGTTTCTAAAAATTCATGCACCAGTAGTGATGGCAGTAATTCAGATTGGGATGTTAGGTTCTTTGAAGATGCGCCTGATAGTATTGAAATTAGTAATATAAACATTCCAGCTCAAACCAGTAAAAATATTTTAGCTAAAGTAACCATTGATGGGGGAGAAAAAAGTCAATGCAGATCTACTATCCAAATTTTAAATACCGCTGATCAAATTAATATTCAAGAATCTTTTAATATAACCACGACCAGTTCTAATTTAATATTTAGAATGAATGCATTCTTTGAAAACCCTGGAGAAAACCCTAATCAAGTCGAAAGTACACAACCACCTGGGGGTTCTGTGGAATTCGTATTTTGGATTCAAAATGACGGAGTATTTTATGGAAACCCACAAGAAGATAACGCAGTCATTACCGTTAGGAGCTTCAATGGTGTTAGTTATGAATTAGATATTAATAAGAGTGGAATAATTTATGACGGATCAGAATCAATTCCGATACCTATGAAGTATGTGTTAAGAGATTTGAACACTGGAGAAATTTATGAAACTAATGGCGATATTTTAGAATTCACAGATATGGAAGAAGCTAATAAAACATGGTTAGCTGGAGGCTTAAAAGATTCTCATGAAATTGTTCTTTATGCTCTTCAAGTTAAAATCATACTAAGTATTGATGAAGATATAGAAGATGGAGCAGGAGGTACTGTTTACGTTGACGTACGCTCTGAATTTAATGCAGAGGATATAAAGACTCTTGAAATGGTTTTAAAGATAGAAACTATACATGATTTGAAGATAGAATCTATAAATGGAGATGTACAAAATATAGAACTACCAGAAAATGCGAATTTTGATTTGAGGATTTATAATGACGGAAATACCAGAGAAGTAATTATAGTTCATATTTCTGAAGGTCTAAGAGGATGGATTCCATTAATTCCAGATACCGATGATTTAGAATTCTCATTGGAACCAGGAGAATTTAAGGTAATCAAAATTAAAGTTGAATCGCCTGAATCAACCCTAAGTGATGAATTTGATTTTACGGTCAGTATTCAACCAAAGGATGCAAATGGAATGATAGGAAGAGAAAATATTGAGTTGAAAGTAGTTGCAGATGAACCCAGTGGATTTTTACCATCCTTCTCGTTTTTTACGGCAATATCTTGTATTGTACTTGCCGCATCGGTGAATTTAATATTTAATTCAAGAAATTTAAAAAATATTAGGAAAATTTAGCCATACCTAAATTTTAAGGCAAAAACCATATACTTATTTGAGGTGTTTAATTGGCACTAATCAAGGGGCCCTATGAGCCCCTTAGGATGTCGAAAGAATGACCGTGACTGAAAGTTACGTCGCTGTTGGATTAATGGTTATACTCGGTATATTATTCCCGTTAAGTCAATTCATTGTTACAAGATTTATTAGGCCTGTAACCGATTCGGCAAATCCGAATATAACAAAATCATATTTCTTACCAGGGTATGAGACTGATCACAGCATGTATCCAAGAAGACTTTCAACATATGAGTGTGGTTCTGAACCTGTTGGAAGTGCGATGATTCAATTTCATTTTCAATATTACTGGTATGCCATAATTTTCTTGGTATTCGATATTGCATTTATGTTTCTAGCATTAGCTGGAACACTAACCATGAATTCGGACTTGAACACATCGAGTCATGAAGACGCATCTCTAGCTTTATTCAATGCAGGAGTATTTCTAATGTTGATGTGTCTAGGTGTGTGGCATGTTTTTCGAAAAAGAGGAAAAATTTACATTTGAGGGAGTCTAATGAAGGATGGTACAGAGAATTACACTATATTTAATAGTCGGGCTTTGATAGATGTTGTTGGAAATGTAACAGATGAAGCACTTAAAGCAACAAAAATTAAACAATTAATTGGTGTTTTAGCGGGAAGATTCTTCAATTGGGCTCAAAGAAAAAGCTTGTTTCCTCTACATTTGGGAATCAAATGTTGCGCACTTGAAATGGCTGCTGCGGGTGCACCAAGATTTGACGCTGAACGTTTTGGAGTTTTCTTTCGTTCCTCGCCGAGACAATGTGATGTATTGTTAGTAAACGGCCCTATCAGCAAAAAATTTGCTGATCCTATTGTCAGACTTTGGGAGCAAATGCCTGAGCCAAAATGGTGTATTGCAATGGGTGAATGTGCAATTTCAGGAGGGCCGTATTTTCAATCATATAATATTCTAGAGGGTGTAGATACTGTAATTCCTGTAGATGTTTACATTCCAGGTTGCCCACCAAGGCCTGAAGCTCTAATAGATGGATTCGGAAAATTAAGAGAAAAAATTATCCGGATTGGTGCTCCTCCTGTCAAAAATAGTGAAACAGAAGCACCAATAATTGTAGGTGAAGATTGAGGTTTGAGTATGCAAAGTATTTCTTTTGAACAAAATATTTCTGCAGTTGAATCTGCTGTTGAACAAATAAATGAAAGATTTGAATTAGTAGGAATTAAATGTGAAATACGAAAACATAAAGCAGGTAGAAAGTTTTCATTTGTCCACATTGACTGTCCCCCAAACCATTGGGTGAGTCTAGCAAAATGGCTTAAATTCGAACAAAATGTTGACTATTTAAGCATGATTACTGGCATTCATTTTCCTCTTGAGTTTGAATTTTTTTCTGGGAAACCAGGCTACAAACCAGGCACTCCAGAAAAGGGATGGGAAGTAATTGTACACCTAACACGAAAAGGAATTAGAAATCCAAATGTCGGTGAACAAATAATCACAAATGCTGCCAAACTAACTGGAATGGGAATTCCTTTGGAGTACCAAGTTTCTATTGTCCTACCTCAAACTGATGAACCTAGTGTACCAAGTGTTCAGTCCATTTGGGAAGGAGCAGACTGGAATGAGAAAGAAACTTGGGACCTAGTAGGTATAGCATTTGAAGGTCATGAAAATATGATGAGAGTTTTGAATCCGCATGATTCACCTGAAGGATTTCATCCACTACAAAAACAACACAAAATTAGATATCATGATCACAATGAAATGTATGATGATGCTCAAGGTTTTATGAGAAAGCCTTTAGACTCTGATAAAAAGAAATGAGGGGATTTTATGGCCGAGATGTGGATTACAATGGGACCTCAACACCCTATGACACATGGTTTGTGGACTTTAAGAGTAAAGGTAGACGGAGAAACGGTAGTTGATACAGTTCCTGAGTTAGGATATATACATAGAGGAGTTGAAAAAATCTGTGAAGCCAGAGATTACACACAAATTACACCATATTGTGATCGATTATGCTATGCCTCCGCAATGACGTGGGCTCAATCATATATCTATGCGGCCGAGGATTTGTTAGAGGCTGAAGTTCCTGAAAGAGCGGAATACATTAGATTAATTGCTGTGGAAATGCAAAGAATTGCAAGTCATTTGATGTGGTTAGGAGCATATACCCCTGATGTAGGAAATTTAACCGTGTTTGTTTGGTGTCTTAGAGACAGAGAATTATTTTTAGATTTATTGCAAGAACTAGGGGGCAGTAGAATGCACTATAATTTCCCAAGAATAGGGGGGGTAAAAAGAGATTTACCTATTGGTTTTGCAACGAGAGCTAAGGCTAAAATTGAAATGTTTTTGCACAGACTTAAAGAATATGAAATGTTACTTGATGAATCTACGATTTTCTTGGTGAGGACTCAAGGAGTGGGGGCCTGTAAGGCAGAAGAAATGATTGATGCAGGAGTGACTGGGCCTAATGTGCGAGCCGCAGGAGTAAATTATGATGTCAGATGGGCACATCCTTACAGCGTTTACGACCAAATAGACGGAGTAGCGGCTGTTGAAAAAGCATCATCTAATGAAGGCTCGGATTGTTACGATCGATATCGTGTTAGAATGACAGAAATGATTGAATCATGTAACATGATTTTATCTGCATTGGACAATATTCCAGGTGGTGCAGAGACACATTACAATAAAAAAGACGAGATGATATACACAAAACCTCCTTCAAGAGCCCCAGCAGGTAATACTGGTTTCCACCATTTTGAAGATTCAAGAGGTGAATCAACATTCTATTTAGTGGGAGGCGGAGGTAAAAAAGGCAGAGGTGAGTTCCCTTACAGAATTAGTATTAGATCTCCCATGTTCATAACTATTCCATTTGTTGCAAAAACTATGATTGGCTACAAAGTTGCAGATATACCAGCTATTATGGGATCTTTCGATCCATGTATTGGAGAAACGGACAGGTGAACTAAATGACGAAAAATCCAAAATATGACTGGTTAAATATGAATGGAGTGGTTGAAAGTTCTGCTACTGATATTCATTCAATTGCATTCAATGCAATTGACGAGAATTTAGGGACCTCATTTTGTTCATCAAATGGTATCATCAAAGCTAATACTTTTCTATTTGAAAATATACCAAATTGCACAGGTTCTGTCTTCGAAATTGTAACCACAACTGTGGTAGCATTTACAATGTGTGTAATGATTTTTTCCATCATAATGCTGTCTCAATTTATCACTGTGATTTGGACAGAGAGAAAGTTGATAGCTAGATTGATGGATCGTAGAGGAGCGACAACTTCGATGAGGAGTCTCTGGGTTGGAGAAAATGGAGTGACTGCTGGAAAATGGTGGACTTTGCTACCATTTGGTTTGGGTGTTCCTGTAGGATGGGTTGTAAATACTCTCAATAGAGTAGCGGGAAATAAAAGCGAACAAGCCACGGTGAATCGTGTAAACAATAGAAGTTGGCATGGAGCATGGTTTCTTTTCCCTGGTTTCTTTCAAGGCTTGGGTGATGGAATGAAATTTCTAACTAAGGAGCATATGGTTCCTAATAAAGCTGACAAAGTGATTTATGAATTAGCTCCATTTTTGATAATTCCATCAACTGTTGCTATCCTTGGATTTTTACCATTCGGTTCAGGAATTTACGCTGCAAACCCAGAAATGTCTGTGTTATTTGCTTTTGCTATATTTGGGATTGCACCATTGGGAGTGTTTTTCGCAGGATGGTCGTCTAATAACAAGTATTCACTACTAGGGGGTATACGAAGTGCAGCACAATTAACGGCTTACGAAATTCCATTATTAATTACAGTTCTCTCAGTTTGTATTCTTTCAGGGAGTTTAAATATCATTGAAATTATTGATTTTCAATATGGATCAGGAGTTTGGAACTTTTTCCTTGTTCCTCTCGGAGCACTTCTTTTCTTAATCACAATGATTGCTGAAGTTGAGAGAATCCCGTTCGATATGCCCGAAGCAGAAGCAGAATTAGTCGAGGGTTGGTGGACAGAGTATGGTGGTATGAGATGGGGGCTTCTTTTCGCTTCAGAGTATTTGCGCTGTTATGCTGCTTGCATCCTAATGGCGCATTTCTTCTTCGGTGGTTATCATGCACCATTCGCTAACCTTATTGGTGGAATTAGTGTCATTGGTGAACCTTATTTAGCGATTCCTGGAATTATTTGGGTTTTGTTAAAAGCATGGTTTTTCTTCGCTATTTTTGTTTGGGTCAGAGCAGCATTCCCTCGAATTAGAACCGATCAAATCCTAGAATTAGGTTGGAAGTATCTATTGCCTTTATCATTGATTAATCTAGCATTTTCATTCATCCTAAGACTATATGTATTTGATGGGCAAAGTTGGGGCCCAGGATCAGGACTTGTGGTTCCAGCAATAATCACAACAATTTCAATGATTTTATTTATTATTCTATCAATCGATGAAGATCCCGATTGGGAAGGTACTCGAATGACACATACTAGAACAATGATTCCAGCAGGAACACATGCATTAGGTGATGATTAAGGAGAAGAAAAATATGCCAATACACCCAAGAGCCCAGCCGAACTTTAGAAATTTGATAATTCGTCCACTGTGGATGACTTTGAAAACTGCCTTACGTACTTTTCCAATTATTGGTAAGTTTTTCCTTGATGAGTACCATAACAAACCTGCACAGTTATTAGACGAAAATTCAAAATTAAGAACTGAAAATAATAAATATAATACACCTACAGAAAATGAATATACTGCTGATAGAGAATCTAGTGATTTGTTTCCTTCATTATACAGACCTGTAACTATTATGTATCCTTATGAAAGGTTAGAAGATATGGAACCATGGTTATTTGTGCCTGGAGAGTATAATGGAAGAATTGGAGTTATCTGGGAAACTTGTACTGCTTGTAAATTATGTGTCTCTATTTGTCCAAATGATTGTTTACACATGACAACTGAACTAAGGGTTGATGTAATGGAAACGAGGGACAATGAAAACTCTGGACTTGGAAAAGATTTAGAGGTTGGTAAATGGGCAGCTTTACCAATTCAAAAAGGTAAGGATGAAAATGAAGAATATGATATATTTACTGCTCATAAAGGTCCTAGTGCTGATTATAGATTTGGTGAAATTTTAGATTTAAGCGGAGATAATGCCAAAGTCAGATGGAATGATTCTGGCACAGAAACAGAAATTTCTAAAGATACACTGTATCCTGCTGATGATCAAATCGTGAGTGGTAGAATAGATATCGGAAGATGTATGTTCTGTGGACTCTGCATGGAAGCCTGTGATTTTAGCAGTTTCTTTATGACCAATGAATATGATGGAATGTCAGGATTTACAAGACAAGATCTTTGGTTTGATGCAACCCGAACAAGGGTTCTGCCATCACAACATAAAGAAGCCGTAGACGCAGAGTTGGCTAAAAGAGCTGCTAAAGAAAGAGCACGAAGAGAGAAGAAAAAACTGAAAGCAGAGGCGTAATATTCATGGGAGTTGTCGAAAATACGATCTTTTTTGCATTTGCCATAATTGCAATTGGAGGTTCATTAGGTACTGTTTATGCTAAGAAAGTTGCTCATTCAATGATGTATCTGATTTTCACATTTATGGCAATTGCAGGAGTATTTGTTCTACAAGAAGCAGAATTTCTTGCAGCGATACAAATTTTAGTTTACCTAGCAAGTGTTATGCTCGTAGTCTTATTCGGGGTAATGTTAACTCGAACTCAAATTATGGAGGACTTCGAATGAAACAAATTTCAACATTAGTCCGACTAGGGATTCTTTTCATTGCAATTATTATTTTTACCACTGTAACAGATTCAGCAAATTGGGGTGTTTCATCAAGTGGTAATACATTAGATAACATTGCATTTGCAACAAATATGCTAGTTGATTGGGGATTTGTTGTAATTTTAATTGGCATTTTACTCTCAATGGCTATGGTAGGTGCGGCATATCTAGTTCGAGATGAACGTAAAGAGAATCTAACCTGGAATGGGGGCGGTGATTCTAATGATTGATCCTTCATGGGTAGCTGGGCTAGGAGTTATTATATTTGCAATAGGAATATGGGGGGCATTTACTCGAAAAAATGCAATAATTGTTTTAATGTGTATAGAATTAATTTTAAACGCTGTAAATCTAAATTTTGTTTCTGGTGCTGCACACTATAACGATGAATCTGGATGGATGTATGCAGCTTTTGCAGTTGCTATTGCAGCTGCAGAAGTGGCAATAGGTCTAGCAATTTTCTTGTCCCTGTATTCAAAGCACAGTACAATTTCACTAGACGAATTAGAGTTATTAAAAAATTGAGGTGTAGACGTGGCGGAGACGATTATTCAAGGATCATTACCAATAGTTGATTCAGTGGGCTTTTGGATTGCTACGATTCCATTTGTACCGCTAGTTACATTCCCATTTATTTTATTTTTAGGTCAATATTACAACGGTAAGAATTGGTGGAAAGATTACTTCAAAGAAGGGGGTATTATTTCATTAATGTCCATGGGAATTGTTTTGATTTTAACTTCCATGGTGGTTGCACAATTCGTTGGAAATCTTAATCATGGACAACTAGATGTCCTAGATTGGATTACATTTGATATTTTACGACCAGATGGAATGATTAATGGAGTAAATTTAGGTTTTGGAATTTATATTGATCATGTTTCACTGATGCTTCTTTTTGTCGCATCATTCTTGTGTTTCTTAATCAATTGGTTTTCAATTGGCTACATGAATACAGATAAAATTAATGATAACAGAAATCATAGATTTTATGCAGAATTCTTGATATTCTGTTCAGGAATGTTAGGAATGGTACTTGCAGATAACTTCCTGTGGTTATTCATATTCTGGGAAGTAATGGGACTTTGCTCTTATCTATTAATAGGGTTTTACTATGAAAAACCTTCAGCAGCTTCTGCTGCAAAAAAAGCTTTCCTAACAACCCGTGTTGGAGATGTATTCCTTATGATTGGACTTATCATAATGTGGAATATTTATGGGTCATTGGAATTCAACGTAATCTTTAATTGGGATTATTACAATAATCCTGTAAACTTTACTCTACTGAAGACATGCCTGATTCTAATGTTTATTGGTGCTGTGGGAAAATCTGCACAGTTCCCTCTACATGTCTGGCTTCCAGATGCTATGGAAGGTCCTACACCTGTTTCAGCATTAATTCATGCAGCAACTATGGTTAATGCTGGATTGTATCTTGTTGCCAGAATGTTTCCGATTTTCATGGGAACAGCAGGAGATAGCTACATTGGAGAATTAGCTGACGTTGGCATCATTGTTGCGATAATAGGTGGAATTACGGCGTTTATGGCAGCTGGAATTGCATTTGTACAGAATGATATTAAGAAAGTTCTAGCATATTCAACAATGAGTCAATTAGCATATATATTCACTGGTCTGGGGGCAGCTTTATGGTTTGCAAGTAAAGGTAAGGAAGATTTGGCATATTTCTCATTAGGAGCCTCATTGTTCCATCTTTTTAATCATGCTATGGCGAAAGGAATGCTATTCATGGCCTCAGGTTCTGTTATACATGAAATGCATCATGCTCACCATCATGTTTCACATGATGATCACGAACATGATCATTTTGATGCTCAAGATATGACAAATATGGGAGGACTGGCGTCTAAATTACCTATCACCGCGACAGCAATGGCTGCTGGTTCGATGAGTATTATTGGAATCCCATTAATAGGTGGTTTTTGGTCAAAAGAAGGAATAATAGCCAAAATCTGGAAGGCAGCAATGTATGATGATGAAATATTACTATTCATTCCAGCAATTTTATTATTAGTCTCCGCTGGAATGACAGGCTTTTACATGAGCAGAATGTGGTTTATGACGTTCGCTGGAAATCCAAAATCGGAAATTGCAGAACACGTACATGAAGAAACACCTTGGATTAAATTTCCACTTGTAATTTTAACTTTTATGACTCTCGGGGGTATAGTTTTTGCTGCCCTGCACTTTGTGCCATGGGTTTCAGAAGGTGTAGCATTCCACTATGATTTAGTCTATGAATTAAAACATGCATTCTTAGCGGTAAATGATGAAGGTGTTATTGACTCTACTTTCCTCTTATTAACATGGACTACAATCGGATTATCCTCAGTTATCGGCCCAATTATTGCAATGTCATTGTATGGAGGTGCTCTCAAAGAAGGTGAAAAAGCAATTCCTACAATCTCATGGATTGTCAAATTATCTGAAGTGATTAAATCTAGATGGCAGTTCAATAATAAAGCTCTTGCTGAGTCAGGATTAGCCGAGGCTTTAAGGAGACGCTTGTATTTCGATGATATATATGACTGGATTTGCCTTAAAATAATTGTACCAATTGGATTAGGCTCAGCATTATTTGACAAAAAAGCTGTTGATGGGGTTATTAAGGGGATAGAAGCAGGAAGTCAAAAATCTAGTTCTCTAATTAGAAAATTAACTACCGGATCCGCACGTGATTATATTATGATGGTGGCATTAGGGTCGATAATTTTAGTTGGATTGATTTGGGGGATGGCATAGTTGGTAAAGAATAGCTCAAAATTAAATGACGGAATGTATGTCATTGGTGGGTTATTTCTAGCAATTGCAGGACTGATGTTTGCCTCACCAAGAATCCCTTCAATGGAAAATGACTGGATTACATTACCTTTAATTGGACTGCCAGTTATTGGGTCTTTGCTATTAATGGGTTTTTCCTCAGCAGTTCCTTCTTGGAAGAAAGAGAGTATTTCAGAAACAATTAAATTTGCTTCACTAGGAATCTCGTTGATAGTTTTTATAATTACAAGTTTAATGATGACTGATATATTATATAGTGTCCAATGGAGTAATATTAAATTTAATCAATATTTATACGAAATAGAGTATGATTGGTTAAGTTCCATTGGCGCTAAATGGCATGTTGGGTTGGATGGCCTGTCTATGCCGATGGTTTGGTTGACTGCTTTTCTAGTTCCAGTAACAATGATTACCACATGGAATGAAAAGAAACCATGGTATTATCACCCATTACTACTTTTAATGGGGGGTTGTCTAGTTGGTGTATTTGTAGCTCTTGATTTCTTCATGTACTATGTTTTCTGGGAATTAACTCTAGTTCCGATGTTCTTCCTAATTTTAAATTGGGGGGGGAAAGAAAGAAAATATGCAGCTCAAAAATTCTTTATCTACACTTTTACCGCTTCTGTGTTGATGTTGCTAGGAATAATAATTCTTTATTTGATTCAAGACCCTTCAGCCGCTAACTCAAGCATTACTGGAAGAAGTTTTGATATGCAGAAAATGATTCAAACTGCCCAAGAAGAAGTCATTAAAGGAAATATCTGGCTAGGACCCGGAACTCAAAAACTATTATTTGTTTTATTTATGGCTGGTTTTCTAGTAAAATTACCTGTCGTTCCATTCCATACTTGGTTACCAGACGCTCATGTACAAGCTCCAACTGGAGGATCGATGCTATTAGCAGGAGTAATGCTAAAGATGGGTGCTTATGGTATGTTTAGAATTCCAATTTCAATGTTCCCCCATGCACTAATAGAATTTCAAATGCCATTGATGATAATTGGGATGATAAGTCTATTTTATGGTGCTTGGGTGTGCTTAGGGCAAATTAATCTCAAGAGAATGGTAGCCTATTCTTCTGTATCACACATGGGAATCATTCTTTTAGGTATTGCTAGTTTACAACCTCTAGGATTTGCAGGTGCTATTTTTATGATGTTTGCTCATGGATTAATTTCACCAATGTTATTTGGAGTTGCTGGAGCATTTAAACATCATTACCATACTCTAGAAATAGGTTCAATGAGAGGAATTGCAAAGCATAGTCCTTGGTTAGCAGGAAATATGATGTTCTCATGGATGGCAAGTCTTGGTTTACCTCTTTTAGCGGGTTTTGTAGCTGAAGTCGCCGTTCTTATCGCTTTGTGGTATGAATTTGGATGGTGGGTAATTATTCCTGGAATAACATTAGCAATTACTGCAGCATACTATCTTTGGAGTATGCAAAGAACTATCTTTGAAGGCGGAGATGATACACAATTGCCTAAATCATTAGGTGATGAAAAACCTAAAGATATAGATATTTCAGAAAGAATAGGATTAATGACACTAGCTATATTAACAGTAGTATTCGGTATATTTCCATTCATTTTCTTTGAGATGATGTCTGGATACAGTAGTGAATTAATCAAGGAAATTTTATGGGATGAAATTAGAAATAGGTGGTGAAAAAAATGGCGAAAGAAATTATTAGTTTATCTGGGATCGTTCACTTACTTCCAGAGTTAATGTTGTTAACAGGTATCCTTCTATTATTCTTAGTTACCAATTTAGGTGATGCAAAGATAAGACTGCCCTTGACAAGATTCAAAATTCCCGTTTTATTAGGAGGCAATAGATTCAAATGGAATGCTGATCCTAGATTACCTGGATTGATTTCAGTTTTTACATTCATCCTTTGTATCGGATTGTTATTCAGGTCTCTTGGAAGTGACTGTGGAAAAATCATAGAAGGATTTTGTTCTGAAACAATTATTCTGACTACTAGTGGAGTTAATCGTTTAGATTTACTTAAACTTGATTCTTTTAGCAGGTTGTTTGAATTAATGTTCTTCATGGCTTTGTTGCTTGTTAGCGCTGCGAGTATTAACAGATTACAAGCAGATTCCAATCCGAATAATGATGACTTAAAACAATTACTAGACAATCGTAGACAAGTTGATTTCCATCTTCTATTACTCATTTCTGGGCTAGGAATGACAATTGTTGCGATGTCTATGAATTTATTTGTACTATTTGTAGGATTGGAATTAGCAAGTTTACCAATTTATGTTTTAGTTGCATTCCATAAGGAATCAAAGGCCAGTTCTGAAGCTGGTGTTAAATATTTTATCACTGGAGCGATTTCCTCAGCAATTGGATTATATGGAATGTCATTACTTTACTTATGGTCAGGAAGTCTACAATTAACTGTACTTGAAACTGCTTGGTCTTCAATGACAAGCCCTGAGGCATTACCGTTATTCGGAATCAGTCTATTATTGGTCGGTTTTGGATTTAAGATTAGTGCCGTACCGTTTCATTTTGTTGCTCCAGATGCATACGCAGGAACCTCAAGTCCGATAGCTGCATTACTCGCAACTGCTTCAAAAACACTCGGATTTATAGGTTTGATGAGAATTTTGATGATAATTACATTACCCGATTTAGGTTCGACAGCTGTTTGGATGGTTGCATTCGGAATGTTATCAGTAGTGACCATGACTTGGGGAAATCTAGCTGCGCTAAGTAGTCAAAATCCTAAAAGAATGTTAGCATATTCTTCTGTAGCTCATGCAGGTTATATGATGGCAGCACTAGTTTCAGTTGCAGCTTGGAAAAATGGTAGTTTTTCTGAATCTGAAAATAGTATTCAAGCAGCAGAATTAATTATAGGCTCGATTATTTTTCACCTATTTGTATTAATTTCATTTAAAATTGGAGCATTTTTAGTTCTATCACATTTAGAAACAGAAAATGAATTAACAGATATGTCTAGCTTGAATGGATTAGCAAAAAGAGAACCAATCATTGCAACATCTATGTTTGTCTTTATGCTCTCATTAGCGGGGGTACCTCCCTTATCAGGGTTCATGTCTAAATTTTTGATGGTTACTGGTATTACACAAGTATCCTCGGCTGAGGTTCTAACAAATTCAAGCGTAAATCTAATTCCTACAATACTAAGTATGAATTGGACATTTTTCTTAGCTCTGGCAATATTTTTCAATAGTGCAATGAGTTTATACTATTACCTCAGAATCGGAGTCATTATGTTCTTTGAAGAACCAAAATCAAGATTGCCACTACCAAAAGCATCTATAATTAGAATTACAATTTATATGTGTGCGATTGCCTCAGTATTTTTTGGAGTTAGCTCAGATTGGTTGGTAGAGTCTGTCACTAATGCTTCAGGAGCATTATTTGATAATACATAGCATCTTGTTTAAATCAAATGAGTCCAGAGGCAAATCATGGGCAGGCGTTTCCAAGAGAAAGTCGATAATGAAGAACTGGCTCGGTTAGAATCAGATGTTGGACCAATTAGAGTTCTAATGCCTAATATAAAAATTAATGAAATGTTTGCAATCGCTGATAATATCCTTGGAGGAAGAAGAGTTAGTGTGATTTGTGCAGACGGCAAAACTAGAATGGCTAGAATCCCGGGAAAAATGAGAAGGAGGCAATGGGTTAGAGAAGGTGATTTAATTATCGTTTGGCCTTGGGACTTTCAAGACAGCAAAGCAGATGTTAAACATCGTTATTCAAAAACTCAAGCAATCTATCTTTCAAGAAAAGGAGTTCTTCCAGAGATTGTCGATTTATTTGGCTCTGGTGAAGAAATTCAAGAAGATTCTGACGAAAGTGGAATCTGGAGTGATTCATTAAAAGAAACTGCTAACGAAGAAAATCAAACTGAAGATGTTGAAATTGATGAAAGGATTGATACAGACGATATTGACGATTTATTCGGATGATGATTAAAATGTATGATTCTGAAAAAAATCATGAATCATTACCACAGTCATGGGATGAGTTAATTAACGAATATGGGGATTTGAAAAAACCAGCTAAGAAGAAGAAGAATTTCAAGAAAAGAGACTCTTCCAATCATTTAACAGATCCAGGACAAAGATGGAAATGGATGGTTGAACCGAAATACAAACAAATGTTCAATGAAATCGAACAAAAAATTCAGGGAGCTATAGGTATTGGAAAATTTGAATGGGTTGATCGCAGAGTTTTTGATCAGGTATTTGACAGAATTACTTTGCTCGGTGTATACAAGTTAATGCATTCAGGAGACATTGGACAAATAAATTGGCCTATAGCAAGAGGTAAAGAAGCTCATGTTTTTCATGGTTTAAGTGATAGTGGAGTTATCGCTGTTAAAATATTTCATACATCAAATGCAGTATTCAAAAATTTGATTAAATATATTGAAGGAGATCCCCGATTTGGAGGTTTGAAAAGAAAACACCGAGATCTAGTAACAGTCTGGGTCAGGAAAGAACATAGAAATCTACTGAGAATGAAAAAATGTGGACTTAATGTTCCAGAACCACTTGGAATCCATCAGAACATCTTAGTAATGTCTTACATTGGTGATGAAAAAAAACCAGCACCAAGACTTAGAGATGTAAAAATCAATAATGCTGAAGAAGTTTTTGATAAATTAAAAAACTTCATACGAACGTGTTGGCATGAGGCAAAATTAGTTCATGCAGATTTTTCTGATTACAATATTTTATGGCATAATAATGAACCTGTTGTAATTGATGTAGGTCAAGCTGTTTCAGATAAACATCCTAATGCAAAAGAATTTTTGGTTCGCGACATCCAGAGATTGATTGATTGGGGGAAAAAACAAGGATTAAACATGGAATTAGCAGAGGTTTTATATGATGTTCTAAATTAAATTAATGTCATCTTCAAAACCACTTCTCATCCAAAAAGCGAATAAGAATCCTATAATTATTTGTGACATTGAAAAAACTAATATTGCTTCTCTCAAATCTAAAAAATTATTTTCAATTACAATTCCTGCAAAAAAAGCTGAAGCGGAATTGAACATTGCCATCAACAACAAGTCTGAGGCAAAAACCCTACCTCTCCATTCATCTGGAACTCTTTCTTGTAACATTACATTGGATAAGACCCAATTTGAACCACTTGCAGCATGAGAAAAAACTATGAGAGATATTGAGAAAAATGTCCACTCCACCAAACCAAATATAAAATAAAAAATTCCACTTACACTTATCAATAAACCTACTAAATACTTCCATTTTTTACGATCTTTGAACATAAATTTGGAGATTAATGGTCCAATCCCAACCCCTATAGCTCTGGCCAGAAACATAATTCCAATTCCTACTGCAAAATCACCAACACCTATTTCATCCCCAACTAAAACTATTAAGAAAATTAGCCCTCCTCCGCCAATAGTCCAGACTGATTTTGCAAAAACTAATCTCAAAACATCACCTTTATTGATAATGTATTTCCAACCTTGAAAAATCTCTGAAAGTCCCTCTTTTAATATTGATTGTTTTGATTTTTCTTTCTTCTTCTGAGGGATTTCGATAGTTGAAATGATTAGAGCAGCAATTAGAAATGTTATTGAATCAACTATGAAAGCTGTTTCAACTCCATATTTAGAAGTTACAAACCCACCTAAAGCACATCCAAAACCTAACATGGCTGACCAGGTAGCTGTATCAATTGCATTTGCAGTTAATAGTTCATTTTTTTTAACTATATTTGGAAGAGCTGCTTTAGAGGCTGGTACTTCAAGTGCATGTAAAGCCATCAATAAGAATACCAAAAAATAGAGTAAAAATAGATCATCTTTACCATCAATAAATAATAAACTAACCGCAACAAAAGCACTCAATACATTGGCAATAATCATTATTCTTTTACGATTATATTTATCTGCTAACATTCCAGTAAATGGCTGCGGAACTGCGAATGCAAGCATCCTCAGCGCAATTAAACCACCTAGAGCTAACTCAGAGCCGGTGATTTGAATAATCAGTACAAAGACTGCGACTGTATTAAACCAAGTTCCTCCATTTGAGATTAAGAATGACAGCCAAAACCTAGTATACTTTGGGTTATTTTTGAAGAGCTCTAAAAATCCCACCTCAAGTTCCTCAAACTCATGCTTATTAGAGGAATGTTGAGATATTGCCCCTGCCATTATGATGCCCTGTCAACAACTATCCTTAACAAATTTCTACACATGAACGACGCGATATTCAAAACTGATGTATATCACGGGCACATCATGCAAAGCAGTCTTAAGATTCCAAAAAAAAGAATTGCCATAATTATTGGTAAAGGAGGAGAGACTAAACGAATGTTAATTGAAAATAGTGGGTGTAAATCTATAAATATTAACTCTGAAACTGGAGATATATCCATTTCTTGGGGTGAAATAGGAAGTTATGACCCTTTAATGATGATGAAATTACCTGACGTGATAAAAGCGATTGGAAGAGGTATGAATCCAAATAGGGCTGTTTCTTTATTGAATGATGATATGTTATTTGAATTGATTGAACTTAAATCATTTGTTGGTAAAAAAGCTAACCAGCAAAGAAGAATTAGGTCTAGAATCATTGGTTCGGAAGGGAAAATAAGAAGACGAATTGAAAACCTAACTAATTGCGAAATTACTGTTTATGGTGGAACTATAGTATTAATTGGAGATGATTTGGGTTTACCAGTAGCAAGTGATGCCATTAGAAAAATATTAAATGGTGCTGAACATGGTCCTGTATTGAAAAGGTTGGAAAATATTCGTAAAAAACAAAGAATTGACTCTAGGTCTCTTGAGTCAATCGAAATTAAAGAAAAATCACTTGGTTTTGAACATCTGGTTCCTGGTCTGAGTAATATTACTCAAAGAAGGAATAGAAAATTAAAAAGTTTTCAACCGAATAATGATGAAGACTTATCTGAATTAATGAAATTAAATGATGATGAAAAAATCGATTGGAGTGAAGAATAATTACTTACGTCTGTCTTGATTAATTAATCTTGAAACAATTAGTCCGATGATTAGAATTGAGAATAAAGATGGACCAAAACCTGACACAATTCCAGATACCTGCTCTCCATCCGCTCCTGAAACAATTAAGTATCTAACATTATTATTTTCATCTCTTTCATCTATCATTTCTTCAGAATCTAAAATTACTCTGACATCCCATTGTCCACCACTTGTTAAGGAGAATTTCCATTCAAGCTCATGAATAAGATCTGTCATCGATCCAATTGGGATCACTTGAGTGCTGATAGTTGTCCATTCAACATTTGAATCTCTGTTTGCTGGTGCTAATTGTAGAATAGCTTCAAATGATTCAGAAATTGGTTCATTAGATACTACAACTGTATTTAATGTAAATACTTGACCACTACCAGTTCTGATAATTAATCTGTCTAATTGTGTTGAATCCCAACTGATATCTTCTCCAGGCAAAATAGTTACAAATACTGGTTCTGTTATTTTTTGATTAGTTGCATTATCTGAAATTATTGCTCTAAGCATCAAATACTGATTTTCTTTAAGATCCCAAATAATTCCATTAATAGATGCTGAAAAGAATAATAAGTTTGTATCTGAGGTTGTCTCGAGTGTTGTCCAACCCTGACTTTCATCAGGAATATTTCCTTCACCATCTGAATCAAATCCAAATTCAATGTATGTATTTGATGCATCAAGTCCTGAATCAATATCAGAAGCTGAAAAAGAAATTAAAACGTTATTGAGAGTACTTGTAGTTATTTCTGGTACATTCCAACCATGAAAATTGGGAAGTGAAAGGTCAACATTAATTGAAAAGTTAGTTATGTTTCCCTTGTTACCCAATAAATCAATTGCCCTAAATTGTAAAATTTGTTCTCCTGGGGAAACTGGAATAACGGCATTCCCAGATGAAAGTATAGAATTCCATCCGTTACCCGAAGGTAAAATCTGGTATTCATAAGAATCAACACCAACTCCTCCAGAATCTGTGACTCCAACATTTAGGTTTGAAACATTTAACTCATTCGCAGAAACCCAGTCTCCGTCGGCTATTTCAGTTGAAACCCCATTCAAATTGTAAGTTAATCTGGGTTCTCCAATTGTCGGACCTGTTCTATCAATTCCTATGTAAATAGTAGAAGTAACAACATTAGAATCTGAGTCTTGAACCGTTAACATAGGATTGAAAATGCCCTCAGATAAACCGCCAATAATTTCCCACCCCCAATTAAATGGTGATTCATCAGGAGACAGTTCAGCACCAGGAGTATCAGATAATGTAGCAAAATCTAAGTTATCATCAGTAGCTTCCCAACTAAATGATATCGTGTCACTTTCTCCTGAGGAGAACCATGCTCTTGATGAAGGACTCTGACCGTCGCCAATTTCAGAATTGTCTACATTAAACTGAGAAATAACTGGAACTGATCGACTAGTAACTGTTTCCTTAATTTCAAATTCAGTTTCCAATGAGCCGTATTCGAATTCTGAAAAATACACTAAATGGCTGCTTGCAAAAAGAATTAATGTGAGCAAATAGGCCATGTTGCACGCGCGTCTTGACATCGGAATACATACACCACAAAGCCTAACGGCTTCAATACTTGTGTTAAAAAATACCATTTTCCCACAAAAAATTACCTAATGTATTTACACAAATGTTTGTTCATGTTTACCAAGGTTAATGTGTAACATTTGTCCTAGTGGTAATATGGGACAGGTTAAATTAAGTTCTTTAGTTGTTATTATTTTGATTTTTTGTTCACTATTTTCTCTGATCTCAGTTGTTCGGGCTGCTGAAGTCGAAGGAATAACTTTTACGAGTGAATCAATCACTATCACTCCTGAAAATCCAGTTTCAGGAACCCCTATTTCTATTGACGTAATACTAAATAACAGCAATTTAGAATCAAAAAATGTAGATGTATATTTTTACAAAAATCAATTTGAAGTCGGAGGTTTTGATTATATTAAAAATATTAATCTTCCTGCCAGTGATGGTATTCTAGATTCTCAAACTACTGTAAGTCAAATTTGGCAAGATATTGATATAAATGATCAAGGAGTATATGTTGAAATCCTAGATTTAGATTCAGGTTCAAAAACTGCACCTGTTTTTAAACCATTTACAGTTCAAGGTTTACCCGATTTAATCGTTGAAAATGTAGAAATTACACCACAAAATAAAATTATTCAAGGAGAATTATTTTTTGTCAATGTAACTATTCACAACCAAGGTTCTTTGTTAGCAGGATTAAACTCAGTATCTCTAAATATTGAAGGCAGTACAATTAGTTTAACTGAACAAATTGAAACAGTTTTAGATACTAGTTCATCAAAAATTGTTTCATTTGATGCAATTGCTCCACAAACTGGTACATGGACGATACAAATCTCAGTTGATTCAAATTTTGAAATAAACGAATTAGATGATAACAACAATTATTGGACTGGAGATTTAATTGTGATTGAAGCTCCTGATCTTTATTTTGATTCTACCATTTCACTTACTACCGAAAATGGGGGAATAGCGTCAGTATTTGGCCCGTGGGAATTATCTGCCACAATTGTAGCTACTGGTACTAATGTTGAGGATCTAATTGGTAAAAATATACCAATTGAAATAACATTGTTAGATGAGGGAGGTACTGCTTCACCAGTAATTATCAATGAAAATATTGAGTGGGACGCTGACTCTAACAAGCAAGAGATGATATTTGCTTTTGATTCAGACGATTTCGAGGATTTTCGAGTTGGAGTTAACATATTAATTATACGTTTAATACCTAGTGAAATCAATATTATTGAAGATAATGATGTTGCAGTAAAAGGCTTCGAAATAGCTGAAAATCCAAATATAGCTATTAAAATTGTAGATTCTATTGAAACAGGATTTGTAGAAAATAATTTATCTATGATGGTAAGTATTGAAAATACTGGTATTGTAAATTCATCGGGTATTCTGACTGTAAATTGGAAAGGTGAATCCTATGCAAATTTTGACATTGAACTTTCTGGAAACGAGGAAAAAGTTGAAGAAATTAAAATTGAAACTGGTACATCCAAAGGTGATTTTGAATTCGAGGTTGTTTGGACTCCAGATTCTACTTGGATGGACGCGAACAATTTAGATAATTCTGATAAAAAGATCGTTGAAATTAAAATCCCATTTATTCTAAATTTTGATTTGTATAGTTTAAACATTACTCCAAGTCAACCATATGTTATGGGAATTGAACATACTCTTCAAATTAATATCAATTCAACTGATACAGGAAATCAAACTGTAGAGTGTAGAGATAAAGAGAATTTACTATTGAACACAAAAGAAGTCACGATCAAGGATTTAGATTCCCAACAGAAGTTTGAATGTATTTTTACACCCGAAGACACTGGACTATATGAATTAAAATTAATATTCGTACAAAAAAATGGTAACGATTATACACATACACTACAAATTAACCCCCCTGAGTCTTTATTAAAATTAGAAAATGAAGACAGCACAGATTTCTTAATTTTACTTATTCCATTCACAATATTTTTGATTATTGCATTAATTGCTGCAATAATTTTAACTAGAAAAGATACCGACTTATCAAACGTAATTTATGTAGAAATTGAAAATAACGGTTATGATCCTAGAGAATTAAATATTACTGTGGGAGATAAAGTAATGTGGACAAATTATGATGAAGAAAATATTCATACTGTTTCTGCAAAATCACTTAACGAAGAAGGAAAGTTATTGTTTCACTCTGGAGATCTTCAAGATCATGATGAATTCTTGCACGAATTCAAAACAATTGGTTCTTATGAATATGGTTGTAAATATAACTCAAAGTACTATGGGAAGATAAACGTGTACGGTCTTGAAGAAGATGATGGTGATGAAATCATAAAAGGGTCTACTAAATTTGCTTCAGAAATAATTGATATGGGATTCAACGAAGATGAATTAGAAACAGATTGGGATGAAAAAATAGTAGTTGCCGAAGCCGAGGTTGAACAAATTAGATCTAAACAAGAAGCTGAATTGATTGAAGAAGAAGAAATCAAATTAGACACTGAAGAAGAAAATATAAAAATGAAAATTGATGATGAGGATTCTGAGTTGATTTCACAAAGAGGAAAAGTACTAGAAAACATGGATCAAATACTAGCATCAAAAGGTGAACTAAAATCTCTGAAAGACGAAGATGTTGAATTTACTGCAAGTGATGCAAGTATGCGTGCTGAATTATATGCTCTGACTGGGGAAGAAGGTGTAATGCCCGGGGATGAGGTAAAGATTGGACTTGGGTCTGATAAAGACCATTTAGAAGGTAAAGCTGACTTTGTTGGAAATGAACTACCTAACATTGAAACAGATTTCACATTTGAAGAATCTGAAAAAGAAATTAATATTGAGGAGAAAAAGAATGTTGAAACTGCAGAATGTGGTGGTTGCGGAACTGAAATTCCGATTGACGCCACATCATGTCAAATCTGCGGCGCTAGATTCGAATAAGTGCTCGTCAGCACTCATAGGGTTCGTCATCACCATTAGGCTCGGCTGACCCTCTTAGCTTCACTCGAGCATCAACTCCTAAATTTTCATTATTCATGAATTGTAGTGTAAATATGGAAATTTTAAGCGTTGGTTTCAAGCATAAGAAAGATTTCGCGTTGATTAATGAAAGGAAACAACTCATTGACTACTTTCATATTAGTTTCATTATTTTTGTCAGGAACTATGGGCTGTTTTGGATTAGTTCCAATTAGAGAATCGTTAGAATACATGAGAGGAGAGCCAGTAATTGTTGAAATTGATCAGAAAACAAATATTACCTATACATTTGAGAATCCTTCATCAGAAGCATATGATAATTCGTCAACCTTTGAAATTACCGATAGTGTGTCTGAATTAATTATCTATGTTCGTGTTTCTATGCCTGATCCATTTGATATTGCTCAAGAAACCCGAGATCTGATAGAGGATTTAACGGGATTAAATATTTCTACATTGAGTCAAGAAGCTAGATATGTGCATATTAAGATATTAAATTCAAAAGGTGAAATATTTTATGAAAAACTCGCAAGCGAGTCAATTGAACCAATTGTAGAAGTTCACAGACCTCCATTACCTGTCGGTACTTGGACATTGGAAGTTGAAGCTAGAGGATATGGATTTAATCTAGCTGAAGTAGTCGAAGCAAATGACAACTTTGCAGCAATAATTACTGTTACGTCTGAATGTGTAAAATTCAGTGAAGAAGATTGCCAAAGTGAAGAATAATAATCTATAAAGCGTCTCCACAAGCATGTTTTCTAGAACAATTCCTACATTTCCCAATTTGATTATGATTTCTTTTAGCCCCTCCTTGAACAGTTAATCTTTGTATTTCTCTAATATTATCGAATAACAATTCTTTGCTACTTTCATTCCATTCTACTGGAAAAGCCACATCTGTTCCATAACGTAGTACTCCATAAGGAGGTGTTGAACCCGTGGATGATTCAATGAGATGAATATATGCCAATAACTGAATTTTATGGCTTAAGTGCGGTTTAGTTGGTATCTTACCTGTCTTTTGTTCTACTGGGATAAAGTTACCATCTATTACAACAATTTGATCTGGACGACCTCTTAATCCAATATTCTCATCAGATAGAATTGATGATTCCTTACTATCATCACTGTAATTAATCTTAGTTGAATAATCTATTCCAAGTTCTGCACTTAACTTCTCTCTTTCCGCTATAGATAACAGAACTTTTCTTAATTGAGAACTCGATATTATTAGCCAAAAAAATGCTACAAAAACCAAAATTAATGCTGCCTGTTGACGATTATCCGCACCGTATAACGACACTCCATGAATCATAATTACTATTGAAGAAAGTAGGGCAAAACCTTCAATTCTTCCGCCACTAATCCAACCGCCAACAAAATCAACAGTTTGCCAAACTGGTTTGAACAATTTTTGCTCAAATGTAGAAATTATCTCATTTGGTTTTAATTCAGGTTCTTTCCATCCCAATCGATTTCTCCATGGCAATGCAATCATTAAAATTGAAAAAAATAGCACACTCACTGATAACATTACCAAGAACTTACCTAATTCTTTAGGTGGTAGTATGTCAGTAGTCGATAATGACCAAGATATTTCAATAGATTCGTCACTGACGCCTCTGACTATTACTATACAATCTACACAATCAGAACTTAATCTGAATGTGACTCTTTCTTCTGAACCAGATATTAACTCATAGGGTCCTGAGACAAGATTATAATTTCCGTCTAAAATTATCAAATCTGTCCCATTCCACCCATTTGAATTAGTATCATACATATCTAAATAATACCAACCAGAGTCTAAATCTCCAATTTTTTCCGAACCAAATCCATCGCCAGAAATTCCGAGATAATCATCCTCAAGAACTATAAATGCAATTGAATCTATTAAAAATATTACAACTATAGAAAGTGTCCAAGTCCAAACAGCAATTTCTCTTCTCGAATCTATACTGCTGTTATGAAAATTTTCTACTTTTTCATGAATTTTTTGATGCTTCTTGATTCCTGAAGTAATTGCGTCACCTTTACCATCAAAGCCCTCTTTTGATAATTTCCAAGATAATGGACAATATGCATGTCTTTCAAGATCACTTGCCGAAACTGAAATAGCAACACCTTTGCTATCTTTCCAGATACCAATTTCGTCTTGTGATGCTTCGTACATACATACACCCGCTACTACGCTATCATAGCCATACAACATCAAACTAACGTATCATTGCTTGAAAAAATAGATTCAAAACTATGCGATGCCATTATGAAGGGGAGGTCTTTAGCAGCGCTGCTGAGGAACTATAATGAATGAGACTATGACACCTTTAGTTGATTTTGAAACATATGAAGAAAATGCTGTAAATATCGGAACACAACAAAGAAGCGCCGATATGATGAAATTTATTCAGGAAGTCAGAGATGATGGATTATATCTGATTGACTTAAATAAAACCGATGAACGAATAAGAATAATTACAAAATTTTTAAATCAATATGAACCTGAACAAATTGTAGTTACAAGCGCACGTCAGTACGGACAGAGACCCGCAAGGAAATTTGCAGAATCAATTGGAGCAAAATCCTTAGTTGGCAGGTTTATACCGGGAACCTTCACAAATCCAAAATTGCCCTCATTCTATGAGCCAGGGTTATTAGTTGTTACAGATCCAGCTGCAGACCAGCAAGCAGTGAGAGAAGCTGTAGGTTCTGGCATACCAATTGTTGCAATATGTGATGCAAACAACAACCTCAGAAATGTAGATATTGCTCTACCTGCAAATAACAAAGGACGAAGAAGTCTAGCTCTATTGTACTGGTTATTAAGTAGAGAAGTACTGAAAGGTAGAGGGATAACTAATGACGATAGCTGGGCTGAAGACAATGATATTGATGATTGGGAGTCTACTTTCTAATTGAAATATTAACTATTTACTGACCCTTCTTTTAACCATAAAGAGACCTTCTTTGTTAGTTCGTCAATATCTTTAATAAATTGTAAAGAACCTCTAAATTTAGAACCTCCAGGTAAATGCTTAGTAAATGAAATTGCATGTCTTTTTAATGATTGTTTATTTTCTGAGTTAGTGATTTTCATCAACTCTACATACCTATTCCAACACCAACTTCGTGCAATAAAATCCTGCTTAATATTTCCATAATTAACCCAATCGTCATTATCATAGACCCATGGAGGGTTAGAATTAATAATTCCTAAATCTTGTTTGATTTTGTAAAAAATATGTGGATTGCCGATAGCACCTCTCCCGATCATTATTCCTGCTGCACCAGTTTCCTCTAAACATGCAGACGCAGATGTTGAATCAATAATATCTCCATTTGCAATAACTGGAATTGAGACTGCTTCAACAATTTTAGAAATTTTTGACCAATTAGCTTCTCCTCTGTAACCTTGTTTCAATGTCCTGCCATGTATACAAATTCTTACAACTCCAATATCTTCTAATTTTTTAGAAATTTCCAATGCAGTATCTTCACCTACTCCTGTACCTAACCTTAGTTTTGCAGAAATTGGCACCTCACTCACATTAATACAGGCTGATACCATATTGATTAATTTCTCAGGGTTTCCTAATAACGCTGCACCTGCTTCGTTTTTACAGACCTTCGGAGCTGGGCAACCAAAATTAATATCAATCACATCTACTGATTTATTAGTACATAGTAATTCAGTAGCCTTAACCATTTCAGAAATATCACCACCAAATATTTGTGGAATAAATGGTTTTTCTAATGAATGAGTCGATACTTTTGTCCATGATTTAACTGAACCCCTAGTTAAAGCAGTTGAAGAAGTAAATTCACTAATTGTAAAGTCTGCACCACATTCTCTAGCTAAGATTCTAAATGCTAAATCACTGACCCCTTCCATTGGTGCAAGAAATATTGGGCTATACTTGTATTTCATATTATCACTCAAGAATCATATTTGTTTTTGGAGCAACTCGGCTACTCTTCTAATTCTTCTTAAAGATCTATCAGTTCTGTCTTTAATTACTTGAGCTATCTCAGAATAATTCTTTCCAGTCCATTGATAACCAAATGAGAGTCTTCCACCTAACAAGTTTAACAACAACATTGATTCATCATTAGATATCGTGTTCAAACAATTTTCAATATCAATTATCTTCAAATTATTTTTTTCTAGTTTCTCAATAATTTTATTCGCTTTTTTTTCTCCTAACTGACGGATTAAACCACCTTTATGTAATAACCAATCGGCACCTCTTCGTAAATTTTGAGTTTGTACCATATTCCAAATTGAATGGCCCAAACGATCATATCGCGGTACTCTTTCAAAAAAGCCTGCATGGCGAAAAATTTCTAATACTCTCTGAATTTTTGACTTATTATAATTAGTAAAGGTTTTTTCGAACTCATCTAGAGATTTAGGTCCCGATTCATTAGCCATGTAAGTCCATAATTCTGATTGCAAATTATTCAGTTGTAATGATTTTCCTGGTCTGTCACCTAATAATCCTAAATCTGCCATCCATAAAGTCTGTTCGCTACATTCGAACTTTTGTGAAGGAGGAACTATTTCCTGAATCCAAATTCGGTTCAATGTTTCATCTCGATATTCAATTCTATTTTCTGCATCAATCTGAGACATCCATTTCTCAGCTTGATTTAGTCTAATGTTCAAAATTTGTTTGGCTTCATCAATCATTAAATCTATTGCCCCAGTTATACTAGCAGTTCTTAAGAAATAAATTCTTGAGCCTGCACCCTTGTGTGTATGACTGGAAACTAATCTAGAGTCTAATAATCTACCTAGATGATGATGTAATGTTGCAGGAGAAATTGCTAGTGATTCTGCTAAAAATATTGATTCAAACCCTGTTTTTGGTTCAGATAAAAAATAGTCATTTAACATCCTAAACAATGGAGGACCTGTTAGATTACCTTTTGATTCTTCATTTTTTCTGCGAATTAAATTCAAACTCTCTGCCAACCATTCTATTAATTGTTCCTTGTCTCTTTCAGCACCTGGCAAAGGTACTTCATCAATCCTTAAACTGAACATTAGATAACCCTTTAACAGTTAGCACTTAGAAATTTTCTTAAAAAATGATAAATTATTCGACTTTCAATGATTTTTCAGACTGTCAAGGTTTCATGACGTTCGTCATTCCATTCATAGTCGATTTTTCTAATTTTTCTAATTAAACTTTCTTGAAACAAGTCTTCTAAATGAGGGGCTAATTCCAACCTATCTTCTAAGATTAAACCCCTATTTTTTAAAACCTTAATTGCAGAATGAACCGTTGCTCTGGTTCTTCCAATTCTTCTTCCTAATTCTGCTTGTGATTGAGGAAGATTCAATGATCTTAATTCGTTTATGATTAATTTTTGAGCCTCAGATAAGCCTACTGGCATTAGCGATGCGGCTCTTGAATCATCTTCAACACCCATTGAACGGAGTATTTTAATTTGACTTGGAGCACCTGCATAGTGACAAGTTCTGCCATTTACCCTAACAATAGTCAGACTACGCTGAGTTTTCAAAACAGAAATATGATGTCTTAATGTACCATTAGCAGCATTTAATTCTTTTTGCAATTCACGGTAACATAGGCCAGGCTTTTCTGAGAGAATTTCTAGGATTTTATTTCTTAACGGATGCTCAATATTATATTTTTTATTATTGGAAACAATACCTGTAAAAAATATCCCTTTTGTACTAGAAAATGGTATTAAGGAAACAATTAATACACCAAAACCAGTAAAAAAACCACAAACAGAAGCTAACAAACCCAAGGAATATGGATGATTTCTCACAGCCTGCTCAATTAACGCCATTGTGCTGTTTTAAACCACTTAGGACTTTAATCTGTTGGCTATATGATTAGTGATTAAACTTTTTTTATCATTCCGCTGTTTATCTTAATATATCCAACGATAGGACTAAACAGTTTACCGATATTCATTCCATATTCAGTTAATACATATCTTACCTTTACGGGAGGTCCTGAAGAAACTTCACGTTTAACATAATCGTTAGCAATCAGAAGTTTTAGTTTATCTGACAAAGTTCTGCTCGAAATGCCTTGTAAAAGATGTTTTAAATCATTAAATCTTTTCTCGCCCGTGATATAGAGAGCAGACATAATTTCAATTGTCCACTTTCCTGAAAGAATATTCAAGGAATTAACAGCAGCATTAACCTCCCATTTTTCTCCCCATTCTGGTTCGTTATTCCTACTACCTAATTTTGAACGAATTTCTGTTCCGATTTTAATTACCTCTTCAATTTTTTTTTCAACATCTGCGACAGTTATTGTGGGCAAAGGAAGTGAAGGTTGTTCCATTAAATTCACCTAATTGTCTATGCAACATTTGGTGTAAAATATAAACCTTATTCAATCAATTTATTGGTTCTGATAGCTCGGTCTTCTCGATTCAACCAATGCACTTAATCCTTCTAAAGCGTCCTTTGTTGAAAATATTGTTTCTAATCGGTCTAATTCTAGTTGTAAACCAGCGTCTAGATTAGTTTTAGTACTCTCATTTATCAACTGACTGGCCATTTTAATAGCAATAGGTGCTTTCCGTGAAAGGCTCTTTAATTGGCTAACAACAAATGGATCTTCCGCGTCGAATCCGACTGGGGTTCTACCAGAAAGTACTTCTGACAAAGCATTGTCACCATAAAATCTCATTATAGTTTCAATTTCTGTGGTTATATGAAATGGTTTACCTCTAAACTTATTTTCGGATTTTTCAAACCCAGCTAACTTCAGAACACAATTTTCAACCTCAGTTTCACTGGAGAATTCATCAATTATTCCTAATTGTTTTGAAAACTCTCCATTAATTTTGTTACCTGCTAAAATTGCCCATCTGGCAATCTCAACACCTACTATACGAGACATTCTTTGAGTACCTCCTAAACCAGGATATATACCAATCCCTGTTTCTGGAAATCTAAATTCTGTCTTTTTGGACCCGATTCTGTAATCACACGATAAAGCGAATTCTAATCCCCCTCCATAGGTAATTCCAGTAGTTAATGCAATTGTTGTCTTCTGTGATTTTTCTATAAGATTTAATAATTCATGTCCTGATTCTGTAAAATCATAAATCCTTTTGAAATTGTCTTCTCTTAATTTTTCTACAAAGAATTTCACGTCCGCTCCCGCAATGAAAGCTTTGCCTGCACCTTCAAAAACTATCGTAGTTACGTCTTTATTGTGGTTTAAATCTTCCATAATTTTGGTCAACTGTTTAACAACTGTTACATTAAGCGCATTCATTACATCTGGACGGTTGATTTTAACTCTGGCTATACTACCCTGCATCTTTACTTCTACGAGCTCAAAAGCAAATTCTTCGGTCCTATTTTCCAAGAGAACTGGAATCTGTAAACCTTTTCCAGCAATAGCTGAATACTCTCTAACAATTTGACAACTTTCTTTAATTCCCAAATTGTTCATTAATTCAAACGGCCCTTTCTGCCACCTTAGTCCTACTTTAGCTCCACAATCTACATCTTCTAATTTACAAATATTTTCCTGCACAATTTGAGCTGCGACCAAAAATGTAACTCCTAATAATCTATTTTTAATGGCCTCATAGTTATCAGTAGATTCGCCTGTTTCTTCAATAACCCATTTATTACCTGAGTTTACTGTTTTCCTCAATAGTGAAGCACCTTTAAAACGCGGGGTATTCAATTGCTCAGATAGATAATCTGAGGAGTGTAATGCGATAGGTAATCCCGTAGCATTCATTAATGCAAACGGACCCATCCCAATTTCAAAAACTTCTTTTGCTATTAAATCGATTTGTTCTGGGGTACCCAACCCATCTTCAAGAATTAATACAGCCTCATTTAACCAAGGTACAAAAAACCTATTCACAACAAAACCTGGTTTATCCTTGCAGATTATCGGTACTTTGCCGATTCTTTTACAGAATTGCTCAACACGTTCTAGAGTCTCTGAACTAGTTTCATCACCTGGGATAATCTCAACCAACCTATTTTTAGCAGGATGATAGAAAAAATGTAAACCTATGAATTTATCTGGTCTATTGGTAGATTTAGATAATTTATTTACCGAAAGGGACGAAGTGTTTGTAGCAATAACTGTATGTTCTGCACAACTTTTATCAATAGCCTCAAAAACTGATGATTTAACTTCGAAATCCTCAAATACGGCCTCAATTACAATATCTGTGGCTACATCAACATTCTCCGTGTTCACAACTGGAATCACATTACTCAGAACTTCCTCTACTTTTTCTTGGGTCATTATTCTGCGTTCTACTGCTTCTCCAAGTGTAGAGCTAATCATTTGAATTCCTCGCTCTGTTGATTGTATATCTCTATCAATTAATTGTACTCGAAATCCTTCTTGAGCTGCCTTTTGAGCTACTCCACTTCCCATTGTCCCCGCTCCGACTAAAGCAACCGATTCAATTGGCTCCATATGCTGGCCGAGAAATAGGTGTTAGATGAACTAAACGCTTGAAAGTTTAAATAATCAATAGAATAATTAGTCTGATAATATTCACGGAATCATGACAGAAGAAAAAAAGAAAGGGTTTTTGAAAAAAGCTGCAGATAACGCTTCCAAAGCAGCGGGTGGAGCTATAAACAATGCAAAGAATCAAGCTAAGGCAAAAGCTACTGAGTATGTTGTCAATCAAACAAGGAAAAATGCCGAGAAGAAAATTGATGAAATGAAAAGTAAATTCTTAGGAAAAAAGGAAAAATAATAGAACAATAGATTAGTAAATGATTCTCATGCCGAGGCATGAGCAAGACCATTTATGATGCCGATTCCAAATTAAATATCTTGCTTGTTCACGTATGGTTTTGGCCACATATTGGTGGCGGAAATCAACATGTAGAACACATAGGTAGAGAATTGGTAAAAATGGGACATGAAGTCACTGTATGGTGTGCTGATGTGCCTGAACATGATGAAAAGAAATTCCAAAGAGGGGGAATTAATGTTATTAGATTAATTCCAAAAAGAATCCTTGGGGGAGTAGATCCTGTTGTATCAACAAATCATCTAAGTATTGATGAATTTGATTTAATTCATTTACATGATACATTACCCACATTAATTCGTCAAGTTTTGAAAAGAGCAAAAAAACAAAACAAACCAATTGTTACTACATATCATAATGATTATATTAAACATGGATTTATTGCAAATCTAATTAAAAAAATAAGATGGGCTATGCAAGGAAGAAAAACTTTGCATTCTTCAAATGGAAAAATTGTTCTAACATCATTTTTTGAAAATCTATTAAGAAAAAAAGGTGTAAAGGGAGATATTGATATTATTCCAAACGGATTTGTACCAATCACAGATTCTGCAATTAGGCCTTCGAATTTATCAAATAATGTTGAGGAGCGCCCAACATTAACTTTTATTGGACGGTTGTCAGAACAAAAAGGATTGGATGTTCTTCTGAAGGCTTGGGAAATCTCAAGTCTAAATTCAAAGCCTGATTTTGACTTAATAATCGCTGGGAAAGGTGAATTAAAGGAATGGTTAGATAATAGGGTAAATGAAATCAAATTTTCAAATCAAATTCATGTTCTTGGTGTTGTTTCTGAACAAGAAAAACAATGGTTGTTTGAAAATTCTACGGGTATTGTAATCCCTTCTAGATTTGAAGGCTTGCCAACCGTTCTACTAGAAGCAATGCATAACAAATTGCCTGTAATCATGTCTGATGTTAATGGACTGGGTGAATTAGTGGATAATTCAAAATGTGGATTGTCATTTAATTCTGAATCTGATATTCAGCTATCAAAAGTAATGAATGAATTAGTTTTAACATCAAAAAAACAACTCAAAGAATGGGGACAGGCAGGAAATATTGCAGCGGAAAAATACCTTTGGAAAAATGTCACCAAAAAAATTCTTGAATTATATAATAAAATATTAATAAAATAGAGGAGATATCATGGAAGAATTACCGTCTTTAGTTTGGTTTCATAATGATATGTCTCCACTAGGGGGGGCGCAAAGAGAAATTCTTACTGCAATTCCAGCACATAAAGAGAAATGGAATATCACATTTGTAACTCTTAATGCACCACAAGAAGTTTGTGATTTCTTGGATGAGAATAATGTTCCATTAATTACTCCTAAAAAACCATGGATAAACCCGACTGGAGGATTTAATGAGATTACTGCAAAAACGGGTAAATCTCAGCTAAAAGAATGGAAAATACTCGTTGAAGATATAGAAAATAACAATTTAAAAAATACTATTGATAGTGCTGATGCAATTCTTATTTCTGCATCTGGTTCATTAGAAATGTTATCAATTATTCCTGATCACATTCCACTACATGCTTATCTTATTGAAATGCATAGAGGATTACATGATGATGTATTACACAGAAAATTAAATGCCAAACCAATTAGACCCATGTGGCTAACAAAAATTATGCTTAGTTATCATAGAAAATGGGATAAGAAGTGGCATACAATATTATGGAATCGTCCCAATACTTCCATCTCTTCAAATACACCCACAAGTGCTAAACGTTTGGCAAAAGCACACGGTTGGAATGTTATAGAAAACGATTCATTAGCTGGGAATTATCCTTCAAGAGATGAAGATAAAAGATCAGGAGGTGTTGGTGTTTTGTGGCCTGCTGTAAATACGAACTTATGGACAGAAAAACCATCAGCACTTGAATTGAATGCATGGGAGCAGTTTGAACATAAACCAACTGGAGAATATCTTATTACAGTTGGTAGAGCTAGTTATATGAAAGCCAGTTTGGACGCTTTAAGAATTGCAAACCATTCAAAATTACCATTGGTCCACGTTGGTGGAGGGAATACCATTGAATTAAAAAAAGAGGCACGGAGAATATCTGCTGAACTAATTGTTATGCCAAGAATTTCAAATGTAGAAATTACTGCATTAATTCGTAATGCTACAGCATTAATTGGGATTGCTCATGGTGAAGGTTTTGGACTTACGCCGATGGAAGCTATTCTAGTTGGAACTCCTGCGTTGGTGGTTGATGAAGCTGGATTCACCCACACAATTACCGACAATTTAAATGGTAAAAGATTGCCATGGCCTAATTCAAATAAGAATTTAGAAAAATGGGGAAATGCAATTCTTCAAGCTAAGATAGAGTCTAATAGGAAAAAATGGTCTGAAAATGGAAGGAAAAGAATTGAAGAAAGGTGGACGTCTAAATTTCAATCTGAGTCCATTGCAAGAGCTATGAAGAAATTAGGAGTGAATGTTAAAATTGATCCCACAATAAATATTCTTCCAGGATTAGATCCTGCGTGATTATAGAAGAGGTAGATGTTTTATCGGAGGAGCGATCCCTAAATCTTTTGGGAATTCTTTGACTATTTCAGGAATTGGTAATGGAACTTTTTTCTTTCCAATTAAAGCAACTCTACTCGGTTTGGAGTCATCTAAAATTTTAAGTCCTGTCAATTCAGCTAACTTGGATGAAAACTGTATTATTTCGTCATGATAGGGCATATTTGTGATGTCTAAGTTGTTCTGAGAATTTCCAACATGAACATACCCCTTTGCTTCAATCCAATCGGGATTCGCTCTTTCATCTAATCTCGCGTATTCTTTTTCATAACCGAACATATTTTCTCCTTTTATCAAAGTATGTCTGGCAACTATTCTTGTATCTAGGCTTGGTAATAAATCGATGGTTTTCTCTAATTTTTCCCAAACACCATTATTCCATTTTGGTCTACAAATCCTATCAAAAACCTCCTTATTTGGGGCGTCAATACTTACATATAACTGTGTAGGTAAAGGATCTAACCTCTCCAAGACTTTGGGTAATGTACCATTAGTAACCAACATTGTAGTCATTCCATGTTTATGACATTCGTCGATGTATTCTCCCAATCTTCTGTATAATGTTGGCTCTCCATTTAGAGAAATGGCTACATGCTTAGGGTTTTGGGCGTCTAGAAATTTTTCTTTGTTAACTTTATCATTCCCCCCAAATCCAGACAATAACCTTCTTTGTGCTCTAACACTTTCATAAAGCATATCTAAAGGATCTTGATCTTTCAATCCTAAAGTATCCATATGAGGTTCTCTCCAACAATAAGTGCAAGCTAAATTACACTGATCAACTACAGGCGACATTTGTAAACAATTGTGACTTTTTACACCGTAAAATTTTCCTTTATAGCAGGATCGATCTCTGAGTAATGACTCTTTTGTCCAATGGCAAACTTTTACTCCTCCATGTTCACCAACTAAATGATATCTTTGCTGCTGTAACTTTGCTTTCAATCTTTGATCCATGTCCAAATCACTTATCCTTGAGCCTGTAGCTCACTGTCGCAATTTGCAATCGGAGTTGGCTCGGATATTATTCCGCTTACAAGGCTAGTATTCAAGAACTACGTTAGAAACGGGTATATGTGAACGAACTAAACGAAGTCACGGATTCTCATAAGATTTTAGAAAGTCCGATTCTTTCTCCTGAAATTAAAAATTACTCAATAGACATTGATGGAACAATTTGCGGTAATATTCTAAATGAAGAATCTTGGAGAATAAAAAATACAAATGCTTACTCTAATGAACTCAAAACAATCAACAAATGGTTTGATTCAGAGCACATCAGATATTTTTTATCAAATAGAACTGAAGAACATAGAGAAATTATTAAAAGTTGGTTAAAAAATCATAAATTTAAGTATCATGGAATTATTTTTGGTAAGACAAGAGGTAGAAACTATCACTGGATTGTTGACTATATTGTACGGGCCACTAAATTCAACGGAAAATTTACAGATTTAATTAGAAAAAATAGACAATTGCAAATATTTATTCATTAATTAAGGAGGTGACAATATTTTAAACAAAACTATTTCTGATTCTCAAGAAAAATGGTACTTTCACCTAATTGGTTTTATTGCCCCAATTGTCGTTATCACAGGCAATATTATTGGAGGTCTGTCAACTATCAGTGGAATAATTTTAATTCTGGGAATTTATCCTATTTTAGATAGTTTATTAGGTGAGGATATACCAACAAAAATGATAGCAAAATCTGGAACACCTTATGAAATAATTCTGCACATCCATTCAATTATTCATCCAGTAGTAATCATTACTCTATGTTGGAGAGTAATGATTGATGGAAATATTTGGACGTCTTGGACTGCTGCTATTAGTTCTGGACTTGTTACTGGGATTTGTGGAATAATAGTCGCACATGAGTTAGGACACAAAAAAACCAAATCAATTTCATGGTGGATGGGAAGAGCAAATTTAGTAATGTCACTTTATGCACATTTTACTACCGAGCATAACGTAAATCATCATAAATATGTTTCAACAAGAAAAGATCCAGCAAGTGCCCCAAAAGGAAGGGGGCTCTGGTATCACATAATGCAAACAATTCCAAATCAATTTATTGGTGCGTGGAAAACTGAACAAAAAAGAGCTGAAAAGAGAAACAAGAAAATGTATTTCTTCAGTAATCCTGTATTCATAGGAGTTATAATCCAATCACTATTGATTTATTCTATTTACTACATTTTTGGTATCACCGCTACATTTGCTTTCATAGCACAAGCTTTTTTTGCTATTTTCTTGCTTGAGTATGTTAATTATATTAGACACTATGGATTAAACAGAGAAATTGGAGAAAAACAAACAATGATGCACTCATGGCAATCTGAAAAAAGATTGTCTAGATGGGCTTTACTAGAATTAACCAGACACCCCGCACATCATCTAAAGGCGAATGAGCCATTTTGGAAACTCAGACCTTATGATGGAGCACCAGACTTACCTACTGGCTATTTTGGTTTATTCTGGCCGAGTTTAATTCCTCCTATTTGGAGAAAATTAATGGATCATAGGATTCCCAAGAATTAAATCGATTTTACACCATCTGGCCATAGTACTAGAATAATAGTCTTGCCGACAGTTTTTGGATTATGATCTGATCCTGGGTTCATCCAAACTATTGATCCTTTTGGGTATTGGCCCATTTCATCAATAACCTCTCCATCTAAAACAAAGTAAACCTCTCCTCCAGGATGTGAATGCGGGAAAAATGCATTAATCTCAACCTCTGGTTTACAATCATATAATACTAAACTTGTTTTTCCTTCTCTAGCTAACTTACCTATTCTCACACCTGTACCAAAATCTTTCCACTTAATATTTTCATTAATCCAATCTAAATCAACTGTAAAATTTAACCAATCAGACGAATCATATGAAAATGACATGACATTCCGAATATGAACTACAACATGAAGCCTGCGGCCATTAATTGAAAAAGAATAAGTTGTAAGGGGTATATGGTCGAGCCTCTCGCTCTCATTTCACTACCCCCACAAAATATCTGGGAATCATATATTCTATTTCTATTTATACCGATGATTTTACGAATTATTTTATTAGTTAAGCCTTTTTTGATAGTTACTAAACAGTTAATCCCACACGGGGAATGGGCATTCAAAAAAATTAAACAATTACCGATCAAAGGTTATGGTTTGTTAGCTTTTAATGAATTATTGGCATTTTTTATACCCTTATTGATAGTTTTTGTATTTAGAATCAGTAGTGATCCATTAGGATGGCCTAATTGGGAGCAAACTAATTATTTTGGCATGGTGGTAGTGGTATTATTCACTTTAATTTGGATATTTTTAGATTTATCAAGAATTATTAGAGTCAGGAATATGTTGAATGCAATAAAAAAAAGAAATATTGACAGGCTAAGAAAAATTGCTGATGCAGGTTTAGGTGTCCGCGGATTTTTGAGGAAATTCTCTAAGAAAGAACAGGTTAATGAAGTGAATAATGGTGATTTAGGCTCATCAATAGCAAAAACATCATTTAAGACATGGGGGTTAATAGCACTTAAAGCAAGAAAAATCACTCCAGCAGGATTACTAACTTCTGTTGCTACAGGTGCAGCAATTGAAGTTGCTCGTAAAGGTGCAGGAAAAGTTTCAGACATGATTGACGAAAAAATGCAGACAGAATTTGAAAAATTTTCTGCTGCTCAATCGAGTACTATAATTATATTGTTCATCAGAGATATTGTAATGGGAATCTCTCCACTGGTAATACTGTGGGTAGTCCATTTAGCATTCCCTTGAAAATATTGAAAGACGGAATATATTAGCGTGCATGAAAGCCGTGTCATTACTAATCCTAGTCCGTCATGGCCAATCCACTTGGAATGCTAAGAAATTATTTACTGGATGGACTGATGTTGAATTGACAGATCAAGGAGTTATCGAGGCTGTGAATGCTGGAAAACTATTATGTGACATTGATTTTGATTTTATTTATACCAGCAAATTAAAGCGTGCTCAAAAGACAGCAGAAATAATTATTCAGTGTAATTCTAAATCTAAAAATGTTAAAATTATCAAAGATTATAGGTTAAATGAAAGACATTATGGTGATCTCCAAGGAGTTAATCACGATGTCGCACGAGAAAAATTCGGTGCTGAACAAATCCAAATTTGGAGGAGATCTTTTGATATTCCTCCACCAAATGGTGAAAGCTTGAAAATGACGTCTGAAAGAACTATCCCGTGTTTAGAAGAAGAAATTATTCCTGAACTAACAACAGGCAAAAATATACTCGTTGTTGCTCACGGAAATTCTTTACGTAGTATCGTAATGAAGATAGAAGATATTAGTAAAGAAGATATTGTAAAACTGGAAATCCCTACTGGAAAACCAATTTCTTATTCTTTTGAAAATAATAGTTTTATTTTTCAAAAATGATATTTTCTAGACCGTATGGAACTCCTTTTTCGTCAACAAAAATTACGTTGATTCCAATCCCACTTCTATGGTATGCAATTACCTCTAGTCCAAGAATCAAGTGTCCAGTTGATGTTGCTCCAATTATATTTTCGTTAGTATTAGTAAGTAATCTTCTATATCCTTCTACATCATCAAACCATGTAGAGACTCCTTCCTGTAAAAAATTAATACCTAAGATCATGTCTATACCTTCAGTAAATTGCGCTGCTTCAGCGTCTGCTGAGCTTGGAATTGCCACAGAATTAGGATGTGTATGTAACCAATGAGTAAATCTACTTCTTCTTTTCCCCCTATCTAAACTAAAAAAGTCATCGGTCCATTCCTCAGGTAAATGATGTACTGAAAATGAGTCACCACGGTTAACCAAAGTTGGTTCCCCCAAGGAATAACCCTCACCTGAAAAAAGTTGTTTTTTACTTTGTTTTATGGAAAAAATATCCTCGACTTCTCTTAAATGGGGTTTATTCCAATCAGGGTCAAATCCAACTAAAATTTCGTCTGGAAGATTTTCTAACGTCCACTGAATAATCCGTTCGAATATATTTCCAGGAATTTGAAGTAAAGACGAATATAGGTGTTTTTTCTCCAAGGATGTTGAATTATAATTTTGCATTGCATCTTCAAGCCATCGGGATACCATCTTCGCTCTTAACATCCCTAATGTTTTTTTATGATAAGTTTGAAGCAGTATTGCTTACAAAGAGGTCATTTCCCATGGTAAAACGTAAAAGTCGGTTTAGTAAATTTATTGGGGCATTGACAGGAACTCCTTATGATAAGTTGTTAAAACAAATAGAAAATCTACCAGATGTACTTGAAGATGATAGGCAATTAGCTAGAGAAATTAGAAAATTTATGAAAATAATTGTTAAAGCTAACAAAGAAGGGAAAATTGATGATGACGAACATGATTTATTAATTGAAGAATTAGAAGATATCGATCCTGAAGGAAGAACATTCGATAAAATTAATGATGAAGATGATGAATACTATTCCACCGAAGGTGTCCCAGATGCACCTTCAGTTAAAACTGGTAAAAATATTGATTTAGACTCATTAATGCGCAAAAAATCAAATCAATTTACTGGTTCGTTCGGAAGAGAAGAATTTGAATCATACAGGGAGCAAATGGCTCTAGAATTTGCTGAAGAGTCGAGAAACGCTTTAGAAGAAGGATACTCAAATAAATCTGACAACAATATTGACCCAACTGGAAGAGTATTCAGAGATGATGAAGAAGACGCTCTTGAAACTAAACGTAGAATTGCGATAGAATCTGGATTAATTAATGAGACTGAAAATCTTGAAGAAGAATATACTGTTGATGAAGATGGTGTGGAGTGGTATGAAGATGAAAATGGTCAGTGGTGGTATAGAGAACCTGATGAGAACGATTGGTATCCTGCTGAGGAATAATTAGTTTAACGTAGAGAGTATAGAATTATACCATTTAATCCCTGAATCATGCGATTCAATTTCCCTAAATTGTCTGAAAGGACTAATCGAACGAACAATACCAAATGCTGCAAAATCTACAATATCGGGTTTGTCTCCACCAAAATAAGGTTTTCCATCAAACTGAAGTAAGAATTCATCTAATAAATCATGCCATAATTTTTTTGGTTTGCGACCATCTTTTTTTACTCTAGTTTTAGCGATAATTCCCCACATAATTGGGAACCCTGTCCATGCGTAAAGATGCCTAGAAAAAAATCCAAATTTTTCTAACTTAGATACTGTTCTAGTACTACTCAATGCAGAACCAAGTGAACCGTAAAGAATTGGAATTGTTGCCTTAGCTAATTTTTCATCAACCCATTTCAACCATTCAGCCTGTCTATCAGAATTTGTATCGTATAATTTTGATGAATTATATTTCTCATCTAAAAAAATCATTATTGGAGTTGAATCAATAATAAAATCTGTTTCGGACTCTCGCCATATTGGAACTTTTCCCCAATCACCTGCAAATTTTAAAGATTTTTTTCTTCTAAGGGGGTTTAATTGATCTTCATGAAAATCTATTTTCAAATTCTCTAACAAGCTCCTCACCTTCCAACAAAAAGGACAGGTCTGAAGCATCATCAACTTAGGGTATTCTCCCATAAATAAGTCTCTGATAAATTAGTAAATAACTATTTGTTTAATATAGTTCAGGAAAATCAAACATTATCTCTATTCCATAAGTCTAGGTTTGCTAATTCAAATTTAATTATTGAGTCATCTGCCCCCGCTTGGACAAATCTTGAATTTGCGGAAGATGATGAACTAATTCCAATTATCTTCTTAGGGCGAACTATTTGGTTGTTCTCTAATGCAATGTTCAACTTTTTAATGACCTGTAAGCCACTAATTGGTTCGATATAATAATCTAATAAAAGAATATCTGGACTAAATTTTTTAATTCTAGCCGTGGAGTTTTCAGTGTCCCAAAACTGTTTAATTTCAATTCCCTCTAAATTAATTCCAGTATTTTTGACTAGTTCTATAATATCATATGTATCTTCAAAAATTAAAATTCGCATTGTATCAAACCGCGGATGAATTATAATGTGCAACTTCAAACCAATTTTCATGATTAGGCGGTCTATCAATTAAAGGCATTCCGAAAGTTCCCCCGTTAACTGAAAGGCCTGTTACAGCACATGTACTTGGAAGATAATCTTCACCAGAATCTGTTAATTCTATCGACAACGAATTACCAGCTGGAAGAATTACATCTAATGGATTAAATTCCATTAGCATTGTATATGAGGCAAATAATGGAGACACTGGTTTAGCAACATAGCCCCCATCTCTATATCGAATATCCATGACTGCATGACCCAATCTTAAACCTAAGGTTTCATCCCATAATGTAGCAAAAATTTGTCCTCCATTACATCCTTGTGTCGTAACATCAAGATGTAATGTAGGTAATCCTGAAAGATGAATTTCTTCTTCAAATTGAGGGCTGATTATTTTAATTCCACTATCGGCTCTAACTAAAGATGAACTTGGAAATGACCAATCAGTTAACTCATGAGTTTCCCAACTCATGTCCTCTGGTGGCCAAGTTTCTTCGAGATGCCAACGACCATCGTGAGTTTGCATTTGTACGTACGATTCTGTTTCATCTCCAATTCCTTTTAACCAATATTCAAACCAATTAAATAGTTCTATTGCCCAATCCATACGACTCATATTTTCGTATGCCTCTTTTCCATATCCCGTGCCTAATTGAGAATGTACTTCTCCCTGATCAGGATAATTATGTCCCCACTGTCCCATAATACCTCTCACTGTTAGACCTTTATCTCTCAACATCTGATATGTAGGAAATGCATGATAAGGATCTACGTTCCAATCCTGCATTCCCCACACGATATATACGCTACCATTGTAATTATCAATGACATCTCCCAAGTGATATCTCTCTTCCCAGTAATCGGATATGTCATCACCTCCAAATTCTGCGGCTAAGGAAGTCGTAACTGGCATCGCAGGACCCCATAAATCATCTTGGCAAATTCGTAAATCGTCTGTAGTGGGATCTGCAGTAGCCAACTCATAAGCTAAATCATAGCCCATAGCTCTAGCTTCTGCTGATCCGTTGCGATAAAACATTTGCTGAACTCCTATCGAACCGCTAATTGGTACTATTGTCTTAAGATGTTCTGAAGGATTCTGAGCTGCTTCCCAGTTGGTTGTTCCAGCGTAAGATTTACCCATTAAACCTACATTGCCATTACTCCAATTCTGAGTTCCTAACCACTCTACAGCCGCTTGTATTCCAATTTGTTCGCCAAGACCCTTTACATCTTGACAATGAGTAGATTGTCCACTACCGAATGTGGAAATCTGGGCTAATGCATATCCATGGGAAATGAACTCCTCAAAAATCCATTGTCCAACACCTAAATCGGGAATAGTATTTGGATTGGAATCATCAACTTCTGTTCCAAAATCATAATATGGGTGTATAGTAGCAATAACTGGAACTTTTTCTTCTGTAACATTGGGTAACCATAAAGCTACATGCATTAAGGCATCTTCTGGATATCCTGCATCTTGCTCACTTGCAGGCAAATCTACTTCAATAAAGTGTTCAGTCATTGGGAGAATTTCATATGGACCTGACTCAGGAAGTTGAGAGCGCCAGGAAGTCAAGTTAAGGTCCATATTATATCTCTCCTTGAGAGGTACTTCTCTCCACTGATAGTTGTCATTTGAATCTGAATCATCAATGATAAATTTTGGCTCTAAAACAAAACTCAATATGATAAAAATAGTAATCATTATACTCGTAGCCAAAATCACGTAATTTCCTTCTTTAACATCATTATGTTGGTTAAAACCGACCTCTAATTCATCAACTAAATTTGGTTTTGGCGCTTCGACCATGAACCCCGGACCACTACATCTTTCATTCAATTTACGGCTAAGTTTACAATTGAATACATTGAGGCATACCTAAATGTGTAAAAACAAAGCGGTTTTTCTAATGTTGATTTTTACAACTTTTTCTCTCTCAGGATGTTTAGAAAGTGATAACTTAGACAGTGTAATTACCCATCAATTTTTAGAAACAAAAAATTGTGGTTCTAGAGGAATTGTAAACATCTCAAATCTAAGTTTATACGAATGTCAGATTATCCCACTTTTTGATTTTTACGACGATTCGGGATTCCAAAATAAATTCGTTTGTTCGATGAACGAAACAATCGCAAAAACAGAAGTCTGTAGTCTGAAAATTAATGAATACTCTGTCGAAGAAGTATGGATTGCATATTTTTCAACGCCATGGTGCACGCATTGTGAAACTACATTAAATGCATACGACGAAGCCATTCCAGAAAATAGAATGCTAATTTTTAACAAGGATTCAAATCCAAAATATAGCAATATGACTGAATGGAAACAAAATACATCTGAGCGTATCGGAAGAGAAATAAATCGACCGTTTATTCAAGCACCGAATCTTGCTACTGAGCTAGGCGTTACTGGAATTCCGATGGCATTCTTTATTGATATTCATGGTGTAGTTATCGATTACTCATTAGGTAAAAGATCAAATGTTAGTGAAATTAAACATTCTTACGAAGCTGCACTAATACTAGAAAATAATTATTCAGAATCAATTAATAACTAAAATATCTAAGACAATATGGTTTACTCTAGGTGCATATGACTTGACCTTCTCGATATGAATTAGCTTGAATTGATAATTACAACTCAAATCTCTGGAAATTTTCTCTAATTTAAAAATTACTTCTTCTGCCCATAGATCTTCTTTCTTGGCCTCTGCATTTCCATGTAAATGCAACATACCACCATTAGGAGTCAAGGACTTAATAGCCAAATGCCACCCTTTTTCAGAAGATGGTAACAGACCTAATATGACTCTGTTAACTTTTCCAAAAATATTTGCTTTGGGTACTGTTAGGTTATTATCTCCTTCATGTAAAGTACATTTTTCATGTACATTGTTATGCTTTAAATTCTTTTTAAATTCAATTATTGAATCAGGATTTATTTCGCAAGCATGTAACGACTTCGGATTTGAATAAACAAGTATCGGTATAGAATAATAGCCTATTCCAGAGTATAAATCTAGAATTATTTCACCATTACAATTGAATTTTGAGACTCTAATTCTTTCTGAAACGTTTCCAGAAGAAAACATTACTTTTGTGGTGTCAAATTCAAAAAATACGCCATTTTCCTTATGTAATACTATTCCATCTTCCCCAAATAATAATCTAACTTGACTTTTTCTCAGTCGCCCTTTACTAATTTTCATTTGCTTTCCTACTTTTGATACGTTCAGAACCCCACATATTATTTTCCAAATTCTGTTCTCAAATTTCAGATTAATTTCATCCCAAATTATTGAATAAAATGATAGTTCAGGAACTAAAACCATATCGCCAAGTTTCTCCCATCGTGATGGAATCTCTTTTAATAATTTAGAACGAGTATCACAATCTAAACCAATATCATTTAGTTCTTTTTCAATGAGTATTTTCATTTTTGAATACGGGTTAAGATTATTTTCCTTTGCCATTTTTTCACCTATATTACAACGGGATATTATGGGCCAATACGGCAAACGCTGTTAAATGAGCGGAGATAAGGGGTGCTACATGGGAACACGTCGAATAGCAATGTGTGTTTTGTTAATTATGATTTCTGGATTTATTCTTCCTGCAGTAAATGCTGGGGATTCTTCCGATAATTCTATCTCGAATAATTCATGTCTAATTACTGTTGAAGACCCTTCGTTTGGTACAATTCCAATTAATTCTGACAATGCTAATTGTGATGATTGGGATCCTAGAGATGATGAAACCCCGAATCATCAAGACTGGGTAATAGGAAATTATAACATTAAATTTCAAAATTCCCAAACAATTGAATTGATTATGGAATGGAGAATCCATGAATTTACTCGTTCAACTTTTGATGGTATTGAATTTGATATAGACGGTCAAGGTGATGGGGACGTTGGAGAAACTATGGGGATTCCAGTTGATTATGTAAGGAACTATTTTGATATTGACGCAAATGGACCGTTAGCTGGAGATGAAACAGTAGCAGATATGGTTCTAGACAGTGCCAGACAAAATGTTGAAACTTTAGCCTCTAACTTCGGCAACTCCAACGGAGCCACAACAAATTATGTTGTGACTGTCGATGATTGGACTAGTAATTCAGGTGGCATCTTATCATGTACACAATATTCAAATCAAGATGCAGTAAATGAGGGAGCTGGTTTCGAGAATGCTTACTATCCTCCATTATGTATAAGGTCTAATGTAACTATTGATCTAAATCAAGACAAATTAAATTTCATTGGTGGAGAAAATACTAATCAAGAAAATACACTAAGAGGATTACTTAAGATGGGGACTTCTATTAAGATGCCTTTTTCAATTTTTTCTCAAGGTGGACATAATTCTCAATTTACCATACATCCACCAAGTTATGGAGATATCATAGAAGTTGGTTCGTATGGATGTGTAGATGAAAATGATTTGGCGTGCAACGGTGAAAGAGAAATACATGTGAATGTAGATTCAAGTACTTATCATAAAGGTGTTTGGGAAATAAATAATACTGGTGCTTCCGATGGGGACTCGGAATTAACCAGAGATATCTGGTATAAACTCGTTTCAGACGACCCTGTAGAGATAGATATTGAAAAAGATAAATCACTAAGTATAGATGTCACTTTGAACTTATTAGATGAAAGTAAAGCTGAAATGCAAATTGATCTATACGTACATTACATCAGTAATCAAACAATGAATGATTGGGATTTCCAATTTATGGGTGATGCTGACTTTGCAGAAACACCATGGATAACTAGTGAAGGTATTAGATTAGTCCAACACAATGAAATTGCGGATTTATCCAATCTAGCATCGCAATTCCCTATTGAGGGTATCACTGATGCATTTGAAGGTATAATTGGCACTGCAATTGATACAGGGCCTCTTGAATGGAGGACAAATGCCGATAATACAGCTGGTATTAATTTAATTCATGATTCAAGCACTTGTGCAAATGTTGGTACTTCTCCTCATAACCACTACTGTTTACAAGGAAATTATGCTATGGATGATACATTTCCCGTATTAATGACAAGTAAAACTCAAAGTACATTTGAATTTAGATTATTGGATTTAATTACAAAACAAATGGACACAGAAGCACTGCCTGTAAACTTAAGTGAATTAAGTAATGATGATTTGGAAACAGTTCTAAATTCAGGTCTAGAATTAGGAGTTGATTTAGGTGAAGATTACATTCAGCAGATGATTCCAGAAAATCTGCCACCTACAGAAGTTTCATTCAATATCGTTCTGCCGTCATGGCTTGATACAGAAGATGGATCGGGAGTAATTAGTTTAGAATCAAGATTAGATGGAACTGGTAATACAGCGATAAATCTCCAGGGAAATAATCCTTGGACATGGGATCATGCAATTAATGATTACTATACAGATGAACAAATTTGTAAAGCAACACAAAAAACATGTATGAAAGCTGGAATTTATTTAAATTTTGAAGAATTAGACATCGATGAATGGTCTAAAGCAATTACACTAACGTTAGGAGGGCATGTATATATTGACATATACAGAATTGGTGTAGATGGAAGTATTATTCCACAAGATGAAAATGGCAATAGTATTACTATAGATGCAATTCCATCAGATTTACTTAGACAAGTAGTATTTTTTGATACTCAAGAACCCATATTTAGTGAAGAAATAGATTTATTTGGAAACTCAATTCAATTCGAATTGACCAATGACGGGATTCATAAATTTGCTAAGGATTTAAGTGAAGGACTCTCCTCTGAGATTAGATCAAACTCTATTGAAGACGATAATGTAAAAATAGATTTGTCTGCGATTAATATTAAAGCTGAGGTAAAGGAATTATTTGCTCCTCAACCAGGAGATGTTAATGATTATACACCTTTAAGACTAATGTTAACTCTAGATTCCACTACCGTACAGGCTTCTTATTCTGAGAGTGGGATATCCGTTATCACAAGTGAACCTACTGCCATATTTACTAGTCCAATTTTTCAGATAGCTCATGCATTTAGTAGCACTTTTGCTAATACGATGGCTCCAGGAGTAACCACTAACGGGGATGGTATTCTGATAAATAATAATGGAAATGCATTCACAACTAATATTGAGGGTCCTGATATGGAATTAGGTCCTCTAGGAAGTATTCCACAAGTTGTAATTGATATCACACTTCCTCCAGGGTTAGAACTTGGTGACTTTAGTTCATCAACTAACAAAGGAAACGCTTCAAAAACTGATGGAAGGCAACATATTTCATATTCTGTCCCATCCAAAGGATCTGTAGATACTCTTAGTTTTTCCATCGTTATTGGATGGAATTGGATTCTTAAACAAGTAGGGGTATACCTTGCGGGAATTGTATTGGCAATGGCTTTATTATTTGTTTGGAGGAGGCATAGAGTAAGTAAAAAATCAAAACGCTTAGAAAATGAATTCGAATTTGCTGCTAGGAAAGCATTGAACAGAAATTCCCATGGAATGACTGCTGCAGGATCTATGGCCGTTAGTGGAATGGATGCATATGGAAATCAACAACAAAGTAATATGGATGATGATTTAGCTCAATTCATGTATTAGTTTTTCTTAGAATTACTATAATAAATTCTACCTGCCAAAGATTTACCAATTCCTGGGACTTTACAAAGATCTTCAATCGAGGCATGCAGTAATCCCTGCCTACCTCCAAAATATCTAACCAATGTCTGAATTTTTTTAGCACCCAATCCCTCAATTGATTCTAAAGGATCTGTTAATATTTTTTTACTTCTAATTTTTCTATGATACTGATTAACAAATCTATGGGCTTCATCTCTAGCGAAAATTAACAATCTACCTCTTTTATCTAAAATTATTGGTTTCTTGTCTAATCTAAATAATATCTCTTCTTTTTTGGCCAATGCTGCGATCATTATTTTTTCATTTAATCCTTTTTGAGACAATAGATTATTTACAAAATTAAGATGTGTCTCTCCTCCATCAATCAATAATAAGTCTGGCCAATCTTTTTGGTGTTTTGTCCACCTATTAATTACCTCTAACATCATTTGAATGTCATCTAATTGATCTCCTTTGACTTTGTACTTTCTATATTCTGATTTTAGCGGACGTCCTGATCTTAGAGAAATACTAGCCCCAACTCTATGATTTCCCTGCAGTTGTGCCATGTCAAAACAAACTATATGATCTAATGAATCCATTTTTAGATATTCTGAACACTCAATTACTGATTTTTTTTCCAATGATCCTGATGAATTCTTTCTTTCTTTTTCTACTTGAAATTCAGCATTTTTGTCGGCCAATGATTTTAATTCACTTAATTTCCCTCTTTTAGGTACTCTTAATTCCACCTTAGACCCTCTAATTTCATTTAACCAACTAGATAAGAAAATAGAAATGTTACAAGGAAGTAAAATTAATGATGGTGGTCTATTTAAGACATAGAATTCTGAAATAAAACGAGAAATTGAATCTTCAATATCTCCTCGATGTATTAAAGGCCAGGTTTGTTGACCTTGAACAGAACCATCTTTAGCATGAATAATAGTAACTACACCAAGGTCACCTCTGCTAGCGAACCCAAGGGCGTCACAATCTCTGTAAAACCTGCTAGTTATGATTCTTTGAGATATTGTTGTTTGGATTGCCCGAATAATATCTCTTTGTTTAGCTGCGTTTTCAAATTCCATTTTTTGCGAAAAAACATCCATTTCTCTGGTTAATTCTTCAATTAAATCTCCCGCTTTTCCATCAAGAATGTTTGTCACAATTTTTACTATTTCTGGATAGCCATTCGGATCGAGACACGGCCCCCTACATAACCCAATTTGCATTGACAAACATCCATCTTCTCCTCCACAATCTTTATCTCTAATTCCAAATTGTTTTCTTAATAATTTTAAAACTTTCTTGGCGGCGCCTGCGTTTGGAAATGGCCCCCAAACACGACTATTTTTGGGAGGGTTTCTCGTATACATTATTCTGGGATATTTCTCGTCTGTTAAAATTAATAATGGATAACTACTGTCATCTTTAAGCCTAGAATTGAATCTGGGTTTAAATTTCCTAATTAGCTCTCTTTCTAAAATCAATGCTTCATTAGGATTTGAAGTAATAATATAGTCAACGGTATTTGCTTTTTCAATTAATTTTGGTATCATTAATCGATCTGGGTTAGAGGAAAAATATGACCTTACTCTATCGTGAATATTTGTAGCTTTACCAACATAAAGAACTTTTTTAGTTTTATTCTTGAATAAATAAATTCCTGGTTCTCTTGGAAGTAGTAGGTTTTCCAAATTGATTGCCATTAATACAGCTGTAGTCATTGGGGTTCATGAAGTAATTTATCAAAAGTTCTTGAATCAAATATCTTTACGACATGTATGGCCAAACCTACTAATCAACGAATTTTGGAATGGCTTCATCAGTTTGATGATTCCCTTCAAAATGCCTGGGATGTCCCTAGAGAGTGTTCAATTCCAGGAATTGCTGATGCTATCGGAGTAGTTAGATCGGCGCTACATAATCCGATTAAAGATTTACAAAAAAGTAATTTATTGTTGTCAAAACAAGCTCATGTTATCAATGGTGGATCTAGAAAACGAACTGTTCACTTCATAACTAAAAAAGGGAGAGAATATTGTAAAAATATCAATAAAATTTCTAATTCCTCTGAAATATTTGGTAATCCTCCGAACCTAATTAAATTAATCGGAAGGGATAAGGAACTGAAAATTATTATAGAGAAATTGAATAAAAACAATTTAATTTTAATTTCAGGGATAGCGGGTATTGGAAAAACTGCAATTGTAAGAACATTGATCGAAAATGAATCTGAAAAAGGGGTGAGTGCGAAATGGTATTCTGCAAATTCCTTATCTAGTCCTAAAACCATGGTTGAAACATGGTTAGGAATCAAAAAATTATCCTCAAATATTGAAGATTTATTCTCAGTAATCAAACTAGAAAATAATAACCAAATTCTTGTGATTGATAATTATGATACAATAACACCCCGTTTCAGAAATGAAGTATTAGAGTTACTAGAAAAATTGGCATCTCCAAAAATAAAAATAGTAATAATAAGCAGACCTCCGTATCCTAAAAATTTTAGGAGTTATCTAGATATCGGTGGTTTGGATAACAAATCCTCTGAAGAATTGTTAGAGGGGTTTAGTAGACCTGAAATTAAATCCATGATTGAATATTTTGACGGTCACCCTCTGGGTTTAACCATGACAAAAAAGGATATTCCATTTGAAAAAATCAAAAAAGACATTGAAAACTACTTTGATAAAGAGGTTTTACAGACTCTTGATGAAAATATTCTATCTACTGTTCATGAATTAGCAATTCAGCCAGAACCAATAGGAGTCGAGTTTTTATCTCATAAAGATCATTTAGCTGATTTAGACAATTTGTCATTAATTACATATCATGAAGATAAAATTCTATTACAGAATCTGATTAAAAATATTGTAATATCAAAATTAAAAATTAATGATAAAGAGAAATTACACAATAAATTTACAATCTATTTATCGAAATTTAAATCCGATGATTCGAGATTTCTAAGGTTATTCCACGAAGTTAAGTCTGGAATTAAATGTAATCAAGATTGGATAAATACTAATGCAGTGGATATATGCATGGAATTCCCTTCAAAATCTAGCGCGTTATTTCATGAGAAAATTAACGAGAATAACACAAGCGGAGACTTCTTTTGGTTCGCATCAATTTCTGAATGCGAGCTGGGTAACGGAGCCAATGCAAGAAATCTATTCAGCCAAGCAAGAAATCTTGGAATATCTGAAGATAAAGTTCTGATGTCTTCAAAACTTGATTGTAGAATCCTAAGATTAAATGGAAACATAGAAAAATCTGAAAAAACCTTAATCAATATGCCTTTCAGTTGTGAATTAGACAGAATTAAATTCTTAATTGGAGAAGTTAGCAGAAAAATTGACGATAGAATTCCAAATCAAAAACCCAAAATTAATTCCATCAAATTATTAGAAGAATTAAACTTAAATTCTCTAACCATTGATGAAAAGAGAAGTTGCTTAATTGCAATTGCTGTAATTAAGCATACATTTTATCTCTATAATAATGAACTTAATGATGCCAACGAAATCAGAAGAGAAATGTCGAAATTAACCTCAAAGGATTCTGATATACTAAAAGAAATGGAATTGAAAAATGCAATCATCAATGGTAAAAATGTAGATATTACTACAGAAAGTAATCTTAGGAATATAGGTCTAATATGTTGGATGTTAGAATTTGGAACCACAAATAAATTAGAATTATTATCAAAATTTAAATTAATTATCGAAAATAATCCTGAGTTGAGTGAGCGTCAAGCGGGAAGAAGAGCTCTTGCACTTTTCTGGACTTGGACTGGAATTTTAAATGAATCAAAGAGAGCATTAGCGTGGGCACAAGCAATCGGTAGATGGGCATCTTCTGAATGCTATAATGCTTCAAAAAGCCTTCAAAAAAAACTACAGGCTTGGCTAAAGGAGACTGGACGAGCGTAAATTTACTAGTTCATTGAGCATTTTACCCCAAAGTCTTGAAAGGATTAAAAATCTCGACCATACGTGCACAAGAGTAAATGCGTATTTTTAGTTGTATTTTTTATAATTTCAATGATGTATCAGCCATTTACATATGAATTAACAGAACTAAAACCTAAAAAAAATATTAAATCTATCACTAAAAACACCATAAATTGGAATGGAGTAGTTAATCTTAATACAGACTACGTTCTACAACCAAATGAAATCTTAATTATTGAAACCTGTACTCAAGTAAATTTAGATCAAGGAGTAAGATTAATTATTCAAGGTCGCTTAATTATTGAAGGTACAAATTCATGTCCAGTTGTGATGAATAACCAAGGTACAGGCGATCATAGAGGTATTTCATTTGAATCACAATCAAAGAATAAAGCACATAAAATCGATAATCTTACAATTAAGAACAGTGATTTTGGTGTAACAATATTTTCCAGTGATCCGACATTTAATAATCTAATTATCGAAAATGCTGATAAGGTCGGAATAGATATTTACGACGCCGCAAATCCATACTTTTTCAATGTACACATTGAACAGGGTGGGATAGATGAACATGGTGGAAACAACAATAACTGGAGATATGGAATTGCAATTTCAGTTGGAAACATGTCTACACCTATTTTTGATGGAGTATACATTAATGGAACATTAACTAGAGGATTTAATTTCTGGGGGAATTCTGGAGGTCTCTATTCAAATATTGATATAAATAACGTAACAGGTTCAACTTTAGCCGCCGCTACATGTTTATGGATAATGGATTCAATACCTTTTTTCCAAGATGTAGAACTCAACAGATGTGATAATGGGGTTTGGGTTAGACAATTTGATGATAACATCCGAACAAATGCAGTGATTAAAGATACAATAATCAAAAATAGCAGGTTTTATGGAGTCATTATAGATAAAAATGACCACACAAATTATACAAATTATGTTATGGCTACATTTGAAAATTTAGAAGTCTCGGGCACAGGAGGTATTAATTCCAACGGATATGAATTTCAAGAGGGTGTTGCAGCGATTGAGGTGAACACTAGCGGAGCTATTTTCGAAAATATCAATATTCATGACAACCCTGTTCCAGGGATAATTGGATATTTGGTTGATGATTCGCTGTTTATGAAAGATGTTCAGGTGAAAAATTGTGGTAAAGACAATACTTATGGACATGATTCTGGAATCTATATCTTTGCTGCTTTTGATAACGGGCCTCCCGAATTACAAAATATTCATGTCTCAAATTCAACTGGATCAGGGATTCATATTGAAAGGGGGGCCACTAATGGGAAAAACTGGAATTTACATAATAATTCTAAATTCGGTTTATTTATTGATCACGCAACAGTTAGGACTAATTGGGTTAATGTTTCAGATAATCATAAGTCTGGAGCATATATCTTTGATTCAAGTAATGTAATTTTACAGAATCTCACCTCGAATTCAAATGGATATCAATCTGCAGATAACATAGAAGGATCAGGAATAGTATTTCATCTATCTAACAATGTTGAATCGAACAATAGAAATGTGACATGTATTAATTGCACGTCTACAAATGATGCATTTGGAGGAATTTATATCGAAGATAGTATAGATTTATATCTTAAAAATATCTTAATTTACGAACCAAAAAATGATGGATACGGAATTTATGCAAATAATGAGGGTTTAACCCAAATCGGCCATATTAATCTCGACAACGTATCGATTAAGATGAATCGTACTGGCCCAATTGCAGAAATAAATGGTGCTGCAAAAATAAACAATCTTAACATTCATGGGAATCAAAATAATGGATTTGGATTATTCTGGAATGGGAGTAATGCTAGAACTGATTCATACCTCAGCAATAGCTCAATAAAAAGTGAAAAATGTATGAATCTTGTTAATTTGAACAAAGGAGGGGAGTCAGTAATTTGTGATGGTGAAATTAGTATTTCAAATTCAAATATTAACATTTCACAACTGGAAGCCATTAATAGTCAAAATGTTGTAATAAAAATTAAAGATCAGAATAGCATCCTACATTTACACAAACCAAAAAATATTGACTTAAATTTCTCAGTTATTGAAACGGGATCAATTATTGAAGAGGCTTATGATATTGAAATTTGGGTAAAAAATCAATTTCAAAATAGATTACCTTTCGCTGAATTAAATATTAATTTTTCTTATTTTAATGACGATATGTCGATGAATACTGATTATTTTGGATACGCAAAAATGCAGAACTATATTGTTAGAGAATGGAGTTCAGTATCTGAAATTACTGTTTCTAGTCAAAGCGAGGAGTTAGATATTTCATGTTCATACGATAATGTTGTCAATAATACGGGAATAGAAAAATTTGAAAATGATATTGTGTTGTATTGTAACTTAAATCTATCTAATCAAGCGCCGATAATAATATGGTCAAATCCAGATGAAAATCAAATTTTCCCTAGTAAAGGTGTTGTAGAATTTAATTCAACAGAATCTTGGGATTTAGAAAATGATGAATTAAATTTTGTATGGACTAGTGATTTAGACGGCGAGCTTTTGGATAAACCTGAGTGTAATCATCCTGAAATTAATTTAAATAAATCACTTTTCTTAGCCAATAGCGGAAACTCAATCAATTGCCTCTCTGATGGAACGCACAAAATAACGCTTAAGGTTTGTGACGACAAATATTCATGCTCATTTGAAAATAAAACTATTACCTTGACAAATCTGCCTATTGTTGTAAATTTAGAAACTTATCCTACGGCTGATGGTGATGGAGTACTTAGAATTCCTCGGTCTACTATCGTTGAATTCAATGTAAATGGTACATTTGATCCTGAGGGTGAAACAATGGAAATATTTCTAACAAACTCTTACAACCAACAAACAATTCCACCAAATAGTGAGAAAAGATGGTTTTTATCATTTATTGATTCTCCAAATGATGAGATTGATGTTACAATCACATTTAATGATGGGGTCGCAGGAAATTTAATTTCGAAAAATATAAAAATAATATTATTTAACGAAAGGCCAATAGCTAATTTTGAAGTTGAAAGGGTTAATGAGTTTTCATCCTCAAAAATAATCTTGAATGGAAGCTCATCATATGATCCAGAAAATGATGAAATATTCGTTCAATGGGTCTCTAATTTAGACGGTATACTCAAGAATGGTAGTGATTCTGAAGCTTTAATATGGGATGGATGGTTAAGTTCTGGATTACATGAAATAACATTGTCTGTAGCTGATTCAAATCCTAATTGGGAGTCGAGCACGAAAACAATAATGGTTAATGTAGAGAATTCACCGCCAATTGCATCTATTAGCTCAATATTAAATAACGTGGCCGAGAATTATCGAAGTTCTGATTTAATTACATTTATCACTAATGGAAGTGGTGATTGGGATTCTAGTTGTGAAAATTTAAGAAATCAGTGGAAAATTGATAATTACTTGTATTGCAATTCTAATCTGTCAACGATTAAAAGTGATTTGCTAACTGTAACATGGAGTAGTGATTTAGATGGATTAATTCTGTTAGAAAATAATGAAAATTCTCTTGGTTGGACAGGAAGATTATCTGCTGGTAATCATACTGTAACACTTGAAATTAATGACGGGTATCATAGCTCGGTATTTTCCTCAATTTCTATCGAAGTACTCCCCTCTTCACCAGTCCTGATGTTAGATAGCCCCAATTTAGAAAATGATTTTAGATCAAATCAAAGTATTTTATTTGATTTAAGGAATAGTATTGATTACGATGGAGATTCATTCACTTGGACATTAGCAGAGAACTCTACTATTTTGGTTTCAAATTCTGGTATAAAATTATCACAAATAAATTCAAATGAAATATTCTCTATCAAATTACCAAGAGGAATACATAATTTATCACTTATCCTTACGGATTCAAATGATATGCAATCAGTATATTATCTAATCCTAAACGTTTTATCTTCTAATCCTGTACCTTCGATTACTTCACCAACAGCACATTTTGAATGGAGCTCTAATACATTTACATTTGAAGCAGGACAAAAAATCAATTTATCTGCAGAAGAATCTTTCGATCCCGACAATGATATCTTAAATTTCAGGTGGGAAATTAAATCAGAGTTAAACTCGTGGGAAATAGTTTTAGATGGAATTGATAGTACTAATCTCGAATATAATTTAAATCCCGGTAAATATAAACTTAAACTAATAATATTTGATGAACTAGGAGGATCCGCTGAAAAAATTGTCAATATTTTTGTAGAATCAAGCAGACCTGTTTTAGAAGATTTTAATGTTCACCCTCAAATAGTTACAGTGGGTGAAAAATCAGAATTAAAAATAACAATTAAATTAATTGATAGTGATAATACAACACAAAATTTAACGGCAACAATAATATTAGGTTCTCAAAACTGGTTCATAAAACTAAATGATAACGGAACCAATGGAGACTTGATAGCTAATGACGGAATTTGGAGTACAGTGTTGACGTTGACTCCAAATACAGAAGGTTTCGCTTCAATCAGAGTTACAGCTATAGACGTAGATTTAACATCTGATGAAAAAGTTATTGACATTAAAGTTAATCAAGCAGAAAGAACAATTATTCAAATGTTAGGTGGAGGAGAGAATGTCCTTATTGGGGGTTTTATCAGTGCATTATTTATCTCATTCTTTTTAGCGATTTTTATCAGAAAAAGATCGTTAAGATTGATTGAAATTGAAGATTATGTTGAGACTTGGGATTCATTGACAATTAAAGATGAAAAATCTCCGAATGATTTTATTTTAGAAGATGAATTAGATATTTGATTATTCCTCTTCATTATTTTTAGAGTAAATTTTCTTATCTATTCTATCCACGAAATAAACTAAGGTAATAATTATTGGAATATAGCACCAATAACTTAGAGCGTCTGAGAATTCTAATTGTAGATAAGCATCGAATCCAATCAATGAATCATAATTTTCTTCTCCTTCTGCTGGTTTATTTTGAGACACATTATCCTGTTCATCCGATGGAACTAGACCCAAATCAAATCCTAAAGTTTCAATGGTAAATATTATACCTTCCGTATCAATATCAAAACTAGTATCAACGTTCAGATGTGCAAACTCTGATTCTTCTGTTTCATCGGAGAAACCTCCAGTTGGCCCTTCAAATCCAAAAGAATTTAACACCCCCATAGGAACAATTATAATGAATCCTATAAATCCTAAAAACCAAACTAATAATGGTATTAGCAAATTTAAATTTGGGGCTAGTAACATCAATAAATGAATAATAATCATTGTGACGAAAAGATAAGACATGATTTCCCTTGACATTTCTAGATCAAGTATAGTTTCTTCTTCTTCTTCTTTAAAATCCATATTTTCTAAGTCTTCTGAAGAATACTCCTTAATCGTAGGTTGAATTTGTGATACTGGAGGTTCCCTATTCCTCCAATAAGTTCTTAGTGGTGTATAGTTTTTAAATTCTAAATCTACCTGTTCTTCGGTACTATTTACAGTGTAATTAATCAAAATTGCAGGCTCCCTAGGTATACCCTCAACATATTTCCCTTCTCCATTGATAACAAACCAATCAGACGTGCTGGACAATGATACTAGAACGATTACTCCGAATAAAGATATCAGCCTTGCTAAAGTTCTAGGCCACTTGTGACTACTCATTTGTAGTCAATGGCCCAGCCATCCATTAAAGCCATTTCTCTAATCTCTTCTAGTCGAAATTATTCCAGCTAGTGCGAGTACACATATTGTAGCAATGAATGAAACTGAAGGAATCATTCCACCGTCTTCGGATGCTGCTTCATCTACGTTAGTTTCTGTTGTATCTGAACTATCGCCAGCATCGAGGTTATTATCAGCATTATTATCAGCATTATTGTCTGCATTATTATCTGCATTAGAATCCTCTTGAACAACAGCGCATCCATCATTAGAAACATCACTACCTTCAGGAGTTGTTGGGCATTGATCATTTAAGTCAGAAACACCGTCTCCATCACTGTCTGCAGATGCTAATGCTTGTGCATCATCTATGCTTCCATCAGCAATACCTTCTAACTGATCAGGTACTCCGTCTCCATCTAAGTCGTATTGGTCTGTGACAATATCTGACAATTCATCAACGTCTCCAACATCTTCAATAGCATCAGATACGGCCGCGCCAACTAAATACTCAAATCCTAATGAACTAGGAGCTCTCTCATATCCTTCTGTTTCTGGACCTATGAATACATATTCTTGTGCAACTCCGTCAGAATTCTTTTCCTCGACAAAGGTCAAGAAACCTGCTGGTGCTCCATCATACCATAACAAGTCTCCATCTGCACCAGTGAATGGGAAATCTATTGGTTCAAGTGAACCATCAGTCATTCTTGCCTCTAAATCCTCTGAAAATGTTTCCAAAGTCGTTTCTATGTTTGAATCACCAATGTGCTCAAATACATTCATTAGCTCTGAAGATGGTTCGAATTCTTCTCCCTCATCTGATTCATCAGCGCATTGAGCAGTTCCGTCATTCACGTACTGAACTGGAATACTTGCAGACATGTCAACACATGTGAACCTGTTATCTTTAGTGAAACCTATTTCATCGGATTCATCAGTACAATCAGTAATGCCATCATTTACTTGATAAAGCATAATACTTTGACCGTTATCACATTCAAATTCATGTTCTGGAAATACATCAGATTCATCTGATCCGTATTCACAATCTTGAGTTCCGTCATTTACCAATTCATGTGGGACTGATACTCCCCAAGTGTATCTACAATCGAATTTATGTTCAAATACCTCATCTGATCCATCCATACAGTCTTCATATCCATCGTTGTACATGTTTAATGATAACTCCGTATATCCGTCGTCACAAGTACCTACCATTTCAGGGCCTAGTTCTTCCATTATTTCTGCAATTTCTTCTCCGACTACTTCGAAGATTCCTGGATCATCCTCACTTCCCTCAAATGCATTCATTAATAATGCAACATTCATTCCTAAATGAGGTACTGGTACTGGAGAACCTAAGAAACTCATTGCTTCTACTTTTGTGCCCGAGTCATCAATAGCTACATTGTAAGTTTTATCTGGGTTAAACTCCCAAACTCCAAGATCTGTTCCATCATGTTTATCATAATATTCTTCTTCATCAGTCATTTGATCATCATCTTCATTGCTTTCATCAATAATTACTACATCTGGGTCATCAGAGTCTGAATTATCTAAGTCACTAAGAGAAAACGTGAAATCACCAGTATATTGTGGTTGATCGCTAATGTCTACATTGAATGTATCTACATCTAACCCCATTAATTCAGCGGGTACTCCTGAAAGTGAAAAGCCATAGTTGAGCTCTGATGCATAATTTCCTGTCATCTCACCACAGGATGTGAAAATATTTCTTTCGAAAACTTCTCCATCTTCGAATTCACCATTTCCAAGATATATTTGCTCTTTTTCATCTTGTATTTTTAGTTCCTCAAAATCATCATTACAAATCCAATTGAAGCTGTCTGTAACTGAAGTATCTATTGAATCATGCACGTCATAAGGCTGGTCTAAACGCCACTCAACATTAGAATCGATAATTCCTGCTCCGATACTGTTAGACATTGCCATTGAGATGTCAATGGAATCATCTCCACCCATCCAAGTACTATCGTGATTCATATTGAATGTTAACTCAGAATCCATTGTAGTAACCATATCTGCTCCAACAATTTCATTGCCTGCAACAGTTCGATACTCCACGTATCTTGAATCTAATGACAGTAATACATCAAGACTCATCTGGACTGAAAAGTCTATTGAGGCTCCTTGTTGCGTAAGTTTTTCATCATCACTACCTGCATTTTCATCTTCCCACTCCATTAACATTATCATGTCAAATAGCATTCCATTCACTACTTTTAGATCTGTAACATGTTGGTTAACTTGGTGGGCTGTTCCACTTAAATCATCTACCGTTTTCTCATCTGCGAGTACTGTTTGGTCAATAAAAAACATTGATTCTCCAGTCGAAACCTGGGCAACTAACATTTCAAAACCTGCCACTTCCGCTGCTTCTGAGAATTTAGCCAAAATCTCATCAATATTCAATCCAGTCAATGTAAACACATCTTCTCCTGATTCTGACCAATCATAGGAAACACCCCAAGAACGATCAGATGGTAGAGCTGTTTCAGATGATGCTGGCACCGAAACAAAAACAGTCATTACTAACAAAAGCGTCATAAACAAAACGCTACTCTTCTTCAAAGATAATTTATTCATTGAATAATATCCCGTTCATACTAGTATATGATTATACCTATTTAGTGTAGAAAATACACTTTAATCAGATTCATCATTAATAGGGCCCCATGGTGTTAAGGTTTTATTAATTCCAAATCTCCTAGCGAAGAAAAATTTAAAATTTTTCCATCCGTCTCCCCAAGTATTAATCTCTGCATCTCCAACTCTTTTTCTGTATGGAACCGAAATTTCAGCAAACTTATCTTTTGGCAGATACATTTTCGTAATAATCTTAATTTCTTCTGATAACGGCATTCCATCATTAGTTGGTCTTAATTTGATATTATCAAATATTGACTTGCGAAAAACCCACATTCCTGATTGTGAGTCTTTAATACCATTCCAAAATAACATCCTTCCTGTAATGGACAAAGCCCAATTTCCAAAACCGTGCAAACCAGACATTGCTCCTTTTTCTGCCAGCGTAAGTCTATCACAAGTTATAAAATTCAAATCTTTAGTTAGAAGTGTTTTCACCAATTCAGGTATTACCTCAGCTGGGTAGGTACAATCTGCATCCATGGTGACGATAATTTCCCCCTCGGCGATAGAAAATCCTGTTCTGTAAGCTCTACCATAACCTTTCCGAGGCTCAATGTGTACTTTAGCACCTTTTTTTTCAGAAATCTCTCTTGTTTTGTCAGTAGAATTGCCGTCAATAATTAAAATTTCTAACTTTTTGCAAAAATTTTTGGGAATTGCATCAATAGTATCTCCTACACCCTCTTCTTCATTTAAGGTTGGAAGAATAACCGTAACACTCACATCAAGTGTATCTGTCATGTACATTCGATTCATATTACAAATTTAAATCGATTTATAGTTGACTTCAAGTAGGACTGTTCAAAAACAAGTTGTGTTTAGGAGAAATAATGCACATAGCAATGGTTGCAGGAGAGTATCCTCCTTTATGGGGTGGTTTGGGTTCAGCGGCATATAATCTCTGTAAATTTTTGACAGAAATGGGTCATGAAATTTCATTAATTACCAGAAAAATGAACAAAAAAACAGTTCGTCCTAAAATTAAAAATGTTGAAATTTTTGAAGTTAAATGGCTTTATGCACCGATGTTCTTTACTAGAAGTTATGGCAAAAACGCTTTGAAAGAAATTGTGAAAATTAATTCTGAAAAAAATATTGATGTTATTCATCTTCACTGCCCTCTAATTTCACTAAATGAAAAAGAAATTATTCATCTGAAAAAAAATATAGCTCCTGTACTGACAAGTTTACACGGTAGCTGGTTAGGTGAAAGAGATGGTATATTAGCTGCTCAAAAACATAATGAATCAGCAGTCTGGAGAAACCCAAATGATTTAGCCATACTATTGACAGCAAAATATTTTTCAAAATTTGAAAGAGCGGCAGCTAGAGCCAGTGATATTTGTGTAGCAAATTCTGTTTCAACAAAAAATGATTTTATCGAAAGATATCTACTCGGAAAGACATGGGATTGTGAAGTAATACATTGGGGGGTAGACGAAAAATTATTTTCACCACTCGATCATGATTCATTAGACGATCAAACCAGATTCAAAAAGATAAGAAGAAGATATAATGCTGCGGATAACAATGCATTAAGTGGAAAATATACTACTAACACACCGCTTTTGTTAGCTGTCGGAAGACTAGCAGCAAGAAAAGGATTCAGATTTTTATTAAAATCAATGCCAACTGTGTTAAGAAAGTTTCCACAAGCCAAGTTAGTTATCATAGGGAGAGGTAAAATGCATAAAATCCTAAACAAGCAAGCTAAAAAATTAGGAATTTCTGATTCTGTCACGATCGAGAGTGGTATGGACTTTAGAGACCTCGCAGATTGCTATAAATCTGCAGATTTAGTCATCTATCCCTCGTTTTATGAAGGGCAAGGTTTGATTCCTCTTGAGGCGATGGCCTCTGGAACTCCCGTGGTTACAGTAAATGATGGGCCTCTACCCGAAATGGTCGACAAGACAGTAGGCTCCCTGTATAATGTTGGGGATTATAACCATCTTGGGTTAAAAATTCTTGAAGAGTTAGATAATCCAGAAAATAGAAAATTAAAAGCAAAAAATGGTAGGAAACGGATTTTAACCATGGGAACATTTACACACAAAAAAACCGCAGAAAGCTTTAATCGATTATATGAGAAAATATTAAATTAAAAATTAACATTTAAGCGCTTTATTCATATTGCTAATCCTTGTCGCACATTTGTGAACGATGACTTAAATTCCTCCAGTACCGTTGATTCAAAGGATGACGAGGACATATTATCTATTCTCAATAGAACTCTCGGGGCTACATCAGTTATCGTTGTTATCTTCATTGTTTTTGCCGCAGTAAATGGTAATCTAATAAGTAAAAAAGTAATTTTAGAAAACCAAATTAAAGATGTAAGAGTGCCTGTTTGGGAAAGAGGTAATTTAGATTTGGACGGTGATGGTATTAACGATTATATCACAAATGAAAATTTCAGTTCTGTCGTTGAGTTCGGAGATTATGAAATTTTGGAAACATCAAATGAATGGAATTCAACACATGTTTTTGTTGAATATGACTTGCCTGCATCAGAGGGAGGGGCGGCACCCGATGGGATAATCTCCCTTGCGTATTGGTTACCAAAAGTTGAGCCAGGTGTTAAAGTTCCAGTAATAGCTGAGTTTGGACCTTACTTCTACGAACCATCTGTACAGACAGACGTAGTTGAGGCCCCTGGATCTTGGCTAGGAGAAATGATAATTGATCAAATATTGCCCCATGGATACGCATTCGCACAAGTTAGTGTTACAGGAACTGGCAAGTCAAATCACTGTATGGATCTGATGGGTAATGCTGAGCAATTGGGTAACGACGCAGCTGTAACTTGGCTTGGGACCCAAGAATGGTCTAATGGAAACGTATCAATGATTGGAAAATCTTACGATGGTTCAACTCCTTGGCAAGCAGCAATGTTTGGTAACGAACATTTGAAAACAATTGTACCTATTTCTGGGCTGATTGGAGTTAAAGAACTAATGTGGAAAAATGGTTCATCTGAAGCTAGAGCGCCAATAATGCATAATGGTGTATATGGTTCGTATGGCTTTGATGGAGATGAAGAAGACTATGGAAATATGTGTCCGGACTATATTATTGGTCCAGGAACTGGTGTTTCAACATGGATGTGGGGTTCAGAAGTTGCTGGTGATTATTGGGCAGAGAGATATTTCTTGGATCGTGTGATTGAGAATTACAAAGGTTCAGTCTATTTGATACAAGGAATGCACGATTGGAACGTAGATCCTCACATGGCAATTCCAACCATCAACAGAATTAAAGATGCAGGTATTGAAGCCAAAGGCCTGTTCGGCCAGTGGGATCATGACTATCCTGATAGAGCTGTACAATTAGACGAACGTTCTGATTTAGGCGGTAGAGGGGGTGAAGCATTTCCTGAAATGATTAGATTTGATTGGATGCAAGATTTACTAGAATGGTTTGATTGGTATCTTAAAGGAGAAGGCGAACAGCCATTATTACACGTTGAAATTCAGTCTAATCAAGGTGCTTGGAGAATAGAAGAAAGATATCCTGCATCTGATACCGAAGAATTAGTTTTTACTTTAGGAACTGATATGACAAGTTCTGGAGGTCTTACTGTTTTACCTGATGCATCTACAGGTCCCGTATTCGAAACGTCTCCATTAACTAAGGATATTTATGTCCAAGGAATGCCTAGACTTCATGTTCAAGTTACCACCTCTTGGATTGGCGGCCAACTGTATGCGTTGTTAGAAGATTGTGATGGTGATGAATGTATTCATATTGGCCATTCCATAATGGACTTACGTTACCACCAGGGCGGAGATGATTTATCTACTGCATGGTTACCTAATTTAGAAATAATTACGGCAAAAATGGAATTTTTTGCTTTAGATGCTGAAATCACTGCTGGCCATACTCTTCGTTTAACACTGTTATCAACCGGTGAAGATTATTTGCCTGCGTCAACTTCATCAATAGTTACAATTATTGAAGGAGAAGGTAGCACATTACGACTGGATACATTCAATCACGATAATAAACTATACTGGAACCCGCCAATTTGTACACATGATGTATGCGAATAATTCAATGAAGTAATTTTTAACTATTTATAACAACATCAATTGGTTAATAATGAAGTTACCGAGGTCATCAACCATGGCGAGTAACGCTAAGCGTACTATTACTTGTTTACTTGTTCTGATTTTTTTATTACCATTTATCCCCACTGTTTCTGCAGATGATGATGCTGCAAATGCGAATATTCTGACTAGTGGAAGTACAAGTTCTAATGAAGTGGATGAAGAAGGAGACGCTGTTGATTGGTGGAGAATTGATATTCTTGGAGGAGATACACTAACAATTGACGTCTCATCATCAACTGGAGACCATGGTTGGGATTGGGGCTGCTTCGCAACTGATCATTGGGAAGGAAAAGTAAAGATTTGGGATTCTAATGCGGTTTCGAATCTTTACACTGCAGATATTGGAAGTGATGGGTCGAGATCTGTCTCAATTTCAATAGTTCCTTCTGCCACTGAATGGGGTAGCATCACAGGACCAACTACTTATTTTACAGAGGTTCGGTCGCAAAATACTTGTGACCAAGACGAATTCAATTACGATATTACAGCGATAATTGATACAACATTTCGAGACTCTGATGCGGATGGATTTAGAGATCTAGATGATGACTGTCCAAATGATTATGGAGAAAGTATTGAAGACAAAAAAGGTTGTATTGATACAGATAAAGATGGATGGTCTGATGAAGGTGATGATTATCCAGTTGATAGTACACAATGGGTAGATTCTGATTTTGATAATTACGGAGATAATCCTAACGGAAATAATCCCGATTCATGCCCTGGTTTTTTTGGGCAATCTTTTCAAGACCGTTTTGGATGCCCTGATTCTGATAGTGATGGGTATTCTGATCCGAGTACTCTTTATTCGATAGAACCCTGGTCCGTGGAAGACGGTGCGGATGCGTTCTGGTGGTCTCCTCAAGACCCTTCAATTCAAAATGTATGTGGGCAATATTGCCACACTCAATGGAGCGATTACGATGGTGATGGGCTAGGTGATAACTGGGACGACTCTAGATGGGAAAGCATTCACTTAGAAACTGGTATAGGAGAATATTTTGAAGGTGCTATTTTAGAAGATGCGTGTCCACACATCCTGGGTTACTCTTCCGAGGATAGACCTGGATGTCCCGATTCGGATAATGATGGATGGTCAGATAGTGATTCAAATTGGACAATAGAAAATGGTGCTGACCCCTTTCCTAATGATTTCACGCAATGGAAAGACACCGATAATGATGGATATGGAGATAATTATAGTTTTTATATTGATTCTGTAACAGGTTTTAGGATTGAATCCGGTGATGCATTTATAGAGAATCCCACACAATGGAGAGATACGGATGGTGATGGATGGGGAGATAATCAAAATAATGGTGACACACAAATTGATGATTTCCCATATGAGACATCACAATTTCGTGACTCCGATAAAGACGGATATGGAGATAATTTTTCAGGTTTCAAAGGTGACTCATGTATTGAAGTCCGAGGTTTTTCAGAAAAAGATAGATATGGATGTCCTGATTCTGATTCTGATGGATTCTCAGACCCTGATGAAAGTTGGGTCTCACATCCCGAAGGAATTGCCGACGCATTCCCTTCTAAAGCAAGTCAATGGCACGATACTGATGGCGATGGATTCGGTGATAATCAAAGCTCTAGCGCATGGCAACCAGATAGCTGCTTACTAACGTTTGGAGATAGTTTCAGAGACAGGTGGGGGTGTCCTGATTCTGATTCTGATGGCGCCTCTGATCCCGACAACGAATGGATCGCTCATCCTCTAGGTATGGCTGATACATTTCCTCTTGAGCCGAGCCAGTGGATGGATAGTGACGGAGATAGTTATGGAGACAACCCCGTTGGTGTTTCTCCAGACAATTGTGTAATGACTCCTGGAACTAGTACTGAAGATAGATTCGGGTGTATTGATACAGATGGTGACGGATGGTCAGATTTAAGTGATAAATTTCCACACATTCCATCTCAAATGCTAGACTCTGATGGAGACGGATACGGAGATAATATTTCTGGACACGAACCTGATGCTTGTCCAAATGTTTTTGGTACAAGTATACTAGATCGAAGAGGATGCCCGGATTTAGATGAGGATGGTTACTCTAACCCTGATGATTTATGGTTAGCTAGTCCTGAAGGTAAAGCTGATGCATTTGATACTGATCCTTGGCAATGGAAGGATACTGATGGAGATGGTTACGGAGATAATCCTGTTGGAAACTTAAGAGATGATTGTCCAGCTAACTCTGGTTCTTCAACGATTGACTTTCAAGGATGTCCCGACAATAATGGGGACGGATATTCTAATTCTTTTGGAGAGTTTAGGGCAGCAATGACAATTATGGGAAGTAACCCTCTCTCATCATGGGCAACATATGCTTTTGCAGGCTTTGTTTTTCTAATCGCTGTTGTGTTTAATAGAATTCTACAAGGAAATAGTGACGAGGAGGAATATTCTAAGGAGGTTGATTTCCTTGAGTAAAAGAATGATTAATATCTTAATAATTCTAATTCTAATATCCGTTTTTCCAGATGCAGAATTCGCAAAATCAGAAAATAATGATGATTTTACCGTAGTTTACTATGAAGCAAGAGAACAAGATATCGATAACGATGGTTTAATAGACCAGTTAAGAGTTGTTTTTAGTGTCAACACTACTAAAACTCAGACGCCCGTAAATGCGATGCTAGTGACGAGTTTTGATGATTATCCTAACCAATATGAAATTTTTCAGTGGGATAATTTTACTCTTACAAATGAAAAGTCACTATCAAGATCTATTTTTGTAGATGCATGGAAAGAAGGAAAATATACAGTTACTCTGGCGTTTAAAGACCCTAACACAAATCAAGTTTTATCTGAATTCCTATTAGGTAATTTTAATCTAATGGTAGGTCTAGAAAAACCATTTATTGATATTAGCGTAATGGCTGATACAAATGGTAATTCTGTATCTGATAATTTCAATACTGGTTCAAATTGTAAAATCACAAGAAGTGTATTAGATAAAATAGGACATAGATATGATAAAACTGGTGAAGTTCAGTTTATAGGTGCCCCATGGATTTCTCCGACTATTAGCCCAGGAAATGATGAACCAAACAGCGATCAAATTGACTGTAGTGATTGGCCAGCTGGTAAATATTCACTGAAATTAATTTATCATAATTCGCTAGGTTATTCTTTAGAAAAATGGATTAATTTTTCAATTTTAAATCAACCTGCTCCTGCATTTAATTTGAATTTAACTGGACAAAATATGGAAATTGGTAGTCTATGTTTTATTACTGTTGAACCTACTGATGGAACTGACTTCAGTGAAAATGAAATAAAGTGGACTACAATTCCAGATCACAATATCAGTGACGAACTAGAGGTTGATTGCAAAATGTGGATGCCAGGAATTCACAGGATAATAGTTAATGTGACTAATTCAGAAGGGATAAGTGCCACTAATGGAATTAATCTTGTAAGAATGCCTCCCCTAGAAGATAATATGACAGATTGGGGTAATGAAAGTGTAGTATCTTCTTGGCCGCTAAGAAGTGGTGGAGAAATAAAAACAGAATTTACAGGTTATATCGCAACTGGAATCGGAATGACATTGCTACTGTTAATCTCTGTTATCATCTTAAGAAAATTTGATGATAATATCGGAGATGAGTTTAAAGAATCAAAAATTAGTATTGATTCTGAAGGACTTCCGACACATACGGACGAAGATGGACATTTATGGAGACAGCATCCTGACGGGCAAATAGATTGGTGGGATGAAACTGTAAAAATGTGGATTCCATTTCAACAGTACTAATTTCTCATGATGAATAATAAAACAGGACCTCCTTTACTAACAAAAAGTTCGATTTCGTTATTAATAGAATAATTATGAATCCCGCGTGTTGAAAAATTCATTTCTTCATTATTTAAAGGCCATTTAACCCCTTGGAAATTTACAATACTCTTTGATAAACAGAATAAAGATAAATGCGTCTCTTTGTCTAAAATTAATTTTGTTTTTTTCTTTTTAGGTACATATTTCACGATGAAATCATTTAGATGTAGTTTAATGTCCAAATGTTTAGAAAAGTCCTGGTTTATTTCAGCAAAAGCTGCAAAAGTTCCTAAAATATGATCGCTTCTTCCAGACTCTACTCCAATAATATCTAAGTTGTTAATATCTGATGAAATACACCATTTTATAGCTTTAGATAAATCTGTCTCATTTTGACTTTGGGTAAAAATTAAATGTGTTTTTTCTGGAAATGAACTGGAATTAATCGAGTCAAAATCTCCGATAATAATGTCTGGATTTACATTATGAGTTAAACAGTGATTATACCCTCCATCTATCGCGACAATAATTTTTTTCTCGGATAATAAATTTCTAAAAATATCCACTGATATTTCCCCAGCAGCTACTAATAATGCGCTACCTTCTCTTACTCCCATGTTATACCCACTTCAGCGGTTATTAATGAACCATCTTTAAACAAAATAATATCAGGCTAAGCCTCAAAAAGGAGACTATGTTCGGTGGTAAAGAGTGATTATGTCTGATTACGTCCCTGAAGGTGCATTAATGCCTAAAGGAATTGAAGTAGATGAGACTGCAGCATATTTTGGAATAACTGAATCAAGTCAAATTTTATTGGATTTAGAGGAATCTGATAGGTTATCTTCTTTAGCAATTGTCTTGAATAAAATATCTGATTTATTGCTAACAGACACATTTGATTTAGATTCAGGAAGCAATCGTTTGAAAGTAGAATCAGGTGAAATATATTATATCCTTACTGGACCTTTACAACTAATTGAATTAACTGAAAATTTACAAACTTTTCTAGGGCTAAATCCCGAAAAAAATAGTCAAAAACCAAATATTTCTATATCTGAATTTTCAGCACTTGAAACATTATTAGATCCCATTAATATCCTAAGAATCTATGCAATAGGAGACGTAACAGGTGGGAATGAAGAGCTGGCCAAATATGTGTTTTCTTTTGATGAAATGATTAAAAAACCTGATGAAAATTGGAAAAAGCTAGTTCAAATTGAAAGAGAAATGACTCAAACATTGACAGAGACTAAAGATATGAAAATGCCTAACCCAATATCAGTTCTAAAATCTTCTGAAAGAATTACACCGCCAAGAGTCGTCAATCCTCAAAATAAAAAATTAATCGGAAAAAGTGAAAAAATAGATGTAAATAAAAATCTAGTAACTACTAATCAATTACAAAAACCTGAAATCTTAGAAAAACCAAAAAAATTAGGTAACATTTTTGTGGAAGCTACTCCTCTACCAAAACCAAAAATTAATTCTGCAAGAAATTCTGATAAAAACACTGATTTGGTTGACTTGGAAAAAGAAAGTATCAACACAAGAAACTGGATAAAGAATGATAATACCGAGTCAAATATCGAAAATAATGCCTCTAAACAAAAAATTGTTCCCAAATCAAAGCCAATATCTAGAACTACTAAAACCACCATAAACACACCGGTTAGCTTTCCCTCCAATAAAGAAAGTTTTAACAAGCCAGAAAAATTAAGATTCAGTTCCAATGGAAATTTGCCAAAACCTATTCAAAAAATAAATTTTAATGAAAAACATACTACCGTAGATAGAATAATTAGGACATTTCCAAATGGACAAATTTGTAAGAAATGTAAAGTTAGTCTGAATAACTCGTGGAGGTTCTGTCCAATTTGTGGTTTTAACACATATTCAAATTTGTAATTCTCCTGAGATAACTAACGGCTCTCCATCAATAAAAATAGAAGGTTCCTTAATAATGCCATTAGTTAATATCCCTGAGTGATTTCCTTCAATTCTTGATCCATCTAATCCGATACTAAAATAACAACTTCCAAGCACTTTCTCATCCTCAAGTGCGTTCCCAATCAATCTAGAATTTGGGTTAAGACCTATTCCAAATTGAGAAATTGTCCAAACGGAACCTTGATCTTTTGAAGGCATTAAATTTGCTGCTTCAGCATAAAGGTGTCTAATTCTTTGAGCTTCAGGACCTCCTTTGATATCTGTAGCTACGCCTTCATTAACTTTAAACCGCAAAGGTTCACTAAGAATTGTTGAATCAAAACTTCCGTCAATATAGAGATCTCCTTTAGCTGAGCCTTCGATTAAATTATTGAAAATTTTTCCTGCTGGTAAATTAGTTACCATTCCTGGACGATTGCAAATTCCACTATCCTCTTTGTTCCAAGTTTTAGGATTCACATCAAATCTTATGTCTGTTCCTTCAGGTGATGTTACCCTTACCTTCTTACGTCTTCTCAAATGGACGCCGAATCTATTGATAGATTCTCTAATTGAATTAAAGTCTGCTAACATTCCCCCGCTCGCAAATAATTTCGAATTAATTCCTGGCATTGTAGCAATTCTAGCTCCATCCTTACAAGCTTGAATTCTAGCTTTGGTGTGAGTAATACTAAATTTGGTTGGTGCTAAAATAACATTTTGATTCCTCATCAATTCTGCAACTGAGGCTGGTGGTTCATCGCCATGATGGCGGGTAAATGGCATTATAACTAATAATACATTTTCAGAGATTTCTGAAGACACTTTATACAGTTCTTGGCCTATTTCGCTAGTGGATGGATCAGCAATTACCAAGACAGATTCGTGTCTTCTAACTTCCATGCAGGTTTCGACCACAGTCTTAGCAGCTTCATACAATTTATCTTTAAAAAGTTCAGATTGCAAATTTATGTCTTTCACGGAACTAAAATCTGCATTTATATCCTCAGACACACACCACGCACATAAATCATGTGTTTGAATTATTGTATTAATTGTATAAGAAAAATGCAAATACTCAATATTCAGTTTGTTCTGGGACACATTGGCGGAAAGATGAGTTACGAACAATTTATTGAAGAAGTACACACATATTCAAGGATTCAAGCTATTCAAAGTCAATTGAATTGGGATCAATCAGTAATGATGCCACCAAATGGTGCTAAAGCTCGAGCAGAAACATTAGCTTGGTTATCTGGACGTGCACATGAAACTATTACTAGTCCAAAATTGGGAGATCTTATTACAAATTTAGAAATGGATTTTGAGATTTTGAATGAAGATCAAAAAACGAATGTAATAGAGGTCAGAAGGATGTATGATAAGGCAACCAAACTACCCGTTGAATTTGTTGAAAGATTAACTAAAACTCGGTCAAAAGCGATGGGGATTTGGGCCAAAGCACGAGAAAATAATGATTTTAATATGTATGCACCAATATTAACTGAATTAGTAGAACTTGCTAAAGAAAAAGTCCGTTATCTTGGTAATGAAAATAGTCCATATGACACATTATTAGATGATTATGAAATAGGACTAAACGTTGATTATTTAGATCCTCTTTTTGCTGAATTAAAATCTGGATTAATCGAGGTTCTAAACAAAATATTGATGTCTGAAAAACAAGAAATTGCTGATTTAGATATGACTTTTCCTATACCAAAACAGGAAGCTTTTTGTTTGAAAGTTTCAGAACAGATGGGCTTTGACTTCAATTCTGGAAGAATGGATATTTCAGCTCATCCATTTTCTATCTCTATATCTACGGGAGATACAAGAATAACAACAAGATATGACGAAAAAGATCCTTTCTCATGTCTTTATGCAGTAATGCATGAAACGGGCCATGGCCTTTATGAACAAGGTTTACCAGATGAATTTGCATTAACACCGAGGGGGACTGCAATTTCATTAGGCGTTCATGAATCTCAATCTCGTTTATGGGAAAATCAAATTGGACGAACCGAGGAATTTTGGAAATTTACATTGCCAATTTTTAAAGAAGAGTTTCCAGATTTCCCAAAAGATATTGATGCGTCCCAAATGAATTTGATTGCTAATCAAGTCGAGCCATCATTCATCAGGGTTGAAGCAGATGAAGTGACATATAATTTACATATAATATTAAGATATGAAATTGAAAAACAATTATTTAACGGAGATTTAGAAGTAAGTGATTTACCGAAAATATGGAATAGTATGTTTAAAGAGTGGTTTGGATTAGAAGTTGAAAATGATTCAACTGGCGTGCTACAAGACATTCATTGGTCTATGGGTGCATTCGGTTATTTCCCAACTTATACTCTAGGGAATTTATATGCGGCACAGTTGTTTGACAAAATGAAAAGTGAATTTGGAAATGTTAATGAAATGATTGAAAAAGGAAATTGGCTTCCAATTTTAGAATGGTTAAGAGAAAATATTCATGAAAAAGGAAGGTTATACAACCCTTCAGATTTAATTGAGAAGGCAACTGGAAATACTCCATCGTCTAAACCTTTTTTGAATTATATCAATGAAAAATATAGTAAAATTTATAATTTTTGAATGATTAGTACTATTGCTCATTCCGTTTAATTAATGTTTTGAAATTACTAATGAATTTGCTGCTGGATGAGAAAGGGCCAAAAAATAGAGCATCCAGCAACATTGTCTAGTTTCAATTCAATCAGAAAAATGCTTGAGTTCGTAATAAATTTAATCAGATTAGTTAAGTTAATGATTTATCTATACTTAGAATCACTATGTCCTCTGGTATTTCGGCAATCAATCAGAATAGTGTAATTACAGATCAGGCGGATGTAGAGTCAAATAAGCGACCAGCGATTACCGCATCATTTGTGGTTGGCATAACCTTGCTCATTATGGGTTTACCGCTTCTCATCATAGGATCCATATCCACGGCCGAGGATAGACTCGCAATGTTAATTCCGGGTGCGTTAATGTTTTGCATTGGCGTATTCGTGGTAATTGTTACCACCAAGATAAGACTGGGGTTTGGAAAAATGGCAACAACTTCAGAGCAGGTCGATATTGAAATCGTCCCCGCCCACAATCCAAACATGCCCAGAACCATGCCTGGCCAGCACATTCACGACCCTGAGAAAGCAGCTGAATTTGCTCGCGCTTTGGGACTAATGGTTGGTGGCCACCATCCATTTGTTGGCGATTGGCAGGTCAAAGGGCTCTATGCGTACCGTTCTGGCAAATACAAGGGCCAAGCATATTTCGGTACAGGAGGGAGCGAAAGCGATCGTCTGAAACACACATACGATCCCACCAAACCTGGCGAATCAAATCAAAAATACCGTCCATGGAATCGCGATGACCCCAAAATACCAGAAGATATTCGACAAAAACTAATCAGATTAGAAGACAGAATGAATCGAACCCACCAACCCTCTACTAAGCCCTTGTCCAGAGACATGCTTCGAGGAGAAATATCCCTTAAAGGCGTACACGGGAAGTATCTGAGTGCAACACCCGAGGGAAGGGTGTTATGGAATTCCGACGTCGCTCATGTGGGGGAATATTTCCGTATGGAACAACGGCAGAACAGCAAGATCGCACTCATGAGTGCTTTCGACATGTACCTGTCAGCACAGCCTGACGGCAGTGTGGAAATCAATCGTAGGGAAGCACCACCTGGCGGATGGGAGGAATTCACAGTCGAATACCGCAGTAACGATGTAGTCTATTTGAAGTCCTGTCATGGGAAGTACTTGAGTGCACAAATGGACGGTCCAGAATGGTGGGATTGGACCATGCGCCAAGAGGCGGATGCTCAAGAAATCCAGATTGAACAGTTTCGCAAGACACGTGAACCTATCTGGGGTGAACCTATCTTGAATTCTGACGATAAATACGTATTTGCTGATGAGCACAAGGGATGGCATTGGCACAACGAACGTGCTCTGGCAATGGGAGGACACATCGCTTCAGTCACCAGCGCGGAGGAGAACGAAGATATCACTCGAATCTCCGGCGGGGCGCCGGTATGGCTGGGTGGAATCAGGAAAGGAGATCGATACCGTGGAAAACCTCTCGCAATCGCAGACCGTAAACCCGGTGACCCTGGCAAAGTGGGCCCAGGTGCTGAAGACTGGTACTGGTCGGATGGCCGACCCTGGTCATACACGAACTGGGGTCCTGGCGAGCCGAATAACTGGGATGCTGGCGAAAATCGAGTACAACATCTGGGCAAATTCGGTGCGGTATGGAACGATGTCGGAGAGGATTGGAAAGGGCCTGCAGTTTATTTGGTCCCTCTCACAACATTAGAATCTTCAAAAACCTCTTCGAGTTCTTCGCCAGAAATTGACATGTTGGCACAATTCAAATCAAAATTGAAAGTATCTGATTCCCATCTTCGCCGTATTGATGAATTGTCCTCCAAATATAAGAAGAAATAGCCCGAAGTGTCATGAGGGGCGGATGATACCGTTCCATTTGGTTGTGGTCTATTGACGAGAGAACTGATTCTCATCGATGATATCTACAAAGCCTTTGGACCTAAGGTTGTTTTTGAGGGAATTTCTCTTAGAATAGAAGAGGGGGATAGAATAGGAATCGTTGGACATAATGGTTCAGGTAAGACTACATTACTCAATCTAATTTCAGATCAAGAAGTTGATATGGGCGATATAAAATTCTCTCCGGGGTTAAGAATCGCATATCTTACTCAGATACGAGATTTAGATGAAGATGCCACGATTGAACAGGAACTTGGTCGTAGAGGAAGGCAATTTGAAGATTTAGAAAATGAGATCGCATCAATTGAGGCACAAATGGCCGATCCATCATTCTATGATTCAGATTGGCAACCAATCATGGATCGCTATTCTGAGTTACAATCTATGATGGCTAAATCTGGAGGAATGGATGCAGCGGGGCATGCACAAAATATCATGGAAAGTCTGGGATTAGGTCATCATCCATCGGACATGCCTCTTTCGAGTCTCTCTGGAGGAGAACGTGCAAAAGTTGCTCTTGCACGTCAACTAGTTGGTTTGGATAACATCGATGTTCTATTCCTCGATGAGCCAACGAATCATCTGGATATTGAGACCCTTGAATGGCTTGAAGAATTCCTTCTTGATTTCCAAGGTGCGTTACTAATCGTAAGTCACGACCGATATTTCCTCGACAAAGTTGCAAATAATATTGTTGAGGTTGCCGATGCGAAAATCAAAGGATTCAATGGAAATTATTCTAGGTTCATACAGCAGAAGGAACTTTTTCTCCAGACATTAGATGATAGAATCGAGAAAGCAGAGAAAGAGATCAAACGATTGACAGGAGCTCTTCAGTCGATGAAACGAGCAAACAAATATGACAAATCAATTTCTCAGAAACGCTTCATGTTGAATCGAGCTCAAGGCGAACTACGATGGTTAAAATCAATAAAACCTAGACAGAGAAAAAATTTGCATTTCCAGTTAACTGCAACTGATAAAGCAAGTATGGAAATTGCTGATTTAGATGAAGCAACATTGACTTTTGAAGGACTCGAACGCCCTCTTCTTGACAATGTAAGAGTTGGAATTTCCAAAGGTCAGAGAATCGGAATTGTTGGTGGAAATGGCGCAGGCAAGACCACACTTCTTCGAGTATTGATTGGCGAGATTCCTTTGGATTCTGGAAAGATCGATGTCCCACCTGGTGTTCAAATTGGATATTTCCATCAGGATCATCGTACTCTTAATTTTCAAGCAACCCCTGTTGAACAAATTCAGAAATTGAAGCCTCGAATGGAGTATGGAGATATTCGTGCGTTATTGGGCAGATTTCAGTTTACATCTGAACAAGTGTCCACTAAATTAGCAGATTTGAGCGGTGGTGAACGAGCAAGGATTGCTATGCTTAAACTACTACTCGAAGAGAACAATGTACTACTATTAGATGAACCAACTAATCACTTAGATATTCAAGCTAAAGAAGCCTTAGAAGATGCTCTTACAGAATATGATGGTACATTGGTGATAGTAAGCCACGATCGTTACTTTTTAGACCAGGTCTGCAATACTATCTGGCACCTTCCTAGTGACGGTTCATTGAAAGTGTATCCTGGCAACTATTCTGCATTTATGCAGCGCCTATCGAAATGAGAGGTATTGATTTGGAAGAAAAATTATTTCTAAACAGATTTGGTAGAAGGTTTACTACCGGATTAATTGTGTCGATGTCATTTCTTCTCGTCTACACTATTATTGGGTTATTGGATGCTTGGCCTTCAGGAGTAACCTATGAGGAAGGCGTTTATGGATGGTGTGAGAGTTTTTCATCTGGGTTGATTCTTGAACCAGTAAATACGTTGACTAATTTAGCATTCGTGGTCGTTGGATTGGCTATTCTTGATCGAACGGACCAACAAAAAAATAGTGATTTGAATGGATTCACAAAAGGAGGTGTAATCCCAGTTGTTTATGCATCTGCAGTAATTGCAATTGGTCTTGGAAGTTTTGCAATGCATGGTACCAGAACATATCTCGGCTCATTCCTAGATTGGGGAGGTATGTTGATTTTCATTCTCTTTCCGGTATTATATCGGCTGAGAGAGTACATTGGTTGGTCTGATGAAATCTTTGTTCGTAATCATATACTCCTTTCAATTATGATTTTGGCAATAGAATTCTATAGAAATAGCGACGATATTATTGGAATAGGAGAAGGACTTCGACGATTCGGGTTCTTTACAGATTTTGTTTGGGCAGAATGTATTGGATTATGGATGATTTTTGAATTAAGAATATATCTTGAACGGACATCTTATGGGTCAGGAGAACGTGTATTCATCCTTAGTGCAGCACCGATCACTCTAGCATTATTGACATTTTCCAGCTCTTTTCCTTGGACACTTGTCGCCTTGTGTGCTACATTCGTAATTTTCTCAATTTTAGTGAATGAGGTCACGCCTCCTTCGATTTACCGGCCGACGCAAAAGTGGTTTGTAATGGGGACGAGTTCATTCATCATAGGGATGTTAATTTGGCCATTTGGGAAAGCCGACTCCGAATTTTGTGTACCTGATTCAATATTCCAGATACACGGTTTGTGGCATATTCTTTGCGCATTCGCAACATGGTGTTTCTATCTCCATTTTGTTTCTGAGAGGACTCGAGGCTCTACTGAATCGGAATAAAATCTCTTTTTTATTTTTTCAAAGGATTTATTCGATTATACAGTGATGGCCCCCTATGAGCAACCAGAGTGGAGCCAGAGACCTTGAACGACTCGGAGGAAAAGATCTAAATCAAGATGGACGAGTAATTAATCTCGTAATTGTGGGGTCCAGCCGATTTTATGATTACTCTGTTATCGAAGAATCAATAGAAGACTGGATTGAAACTGAAGCATATCCAGATGTTGTAATTGTTGGTGGAGCCAGTGGAGTAGATTATCTAGCAGAAAGATGGGCAGATAACCACGCGATTCCTTTTATCGTGTTTTCAGAACAATGGAATAATCCTCGTCCTGGCTTACATGATTCTGGAAGAGGAGAAGCTCCAACATCCCTTACTGACAATCTTTTAGATGCTGCAACACACATTCTTGCTTTCCCTAGTCCTACTAGTAAATGGACAAGAACTGTCATCTCTTTAGCTGAAGAACGTGGTATTCCGCTTGTAATTAGAGAAGTAGAATAAGCATCGAACAAAATATCATATCCTCAAGCATTCAGTTTTTTACATGAGTGGGTCCGCACTTTCTGTGCTAATATTTCTCATTTCTTTACTCATTGGTCTTTCAGTACCAAGTCAGCAACCTTGGATACCAAGTGAAGATGGAGTGACTTTAATTGCCGAGGAGAGAACAGAAATTCCAATGCCTAGAGGAGTTAGAGATCTTGTAACAACGATAGAGGATCCATCATCATTTGATGTGCTTTATCCTGGAACAAATTTGAGTTGTAAAGAAGTTCTTACAGTTCATTTTCATACCAATATCCATCTAAATCAAGATCGAAATCAATTGATTGCAATGGATGGAAGTAAATGGAAAGTTTCGGGAGAAAATGCACTAGAATTAACGATGAGTACCGTTGAGGAAATAGCAGCAATGAGATATGGAAGTGAAGAAAAAACTCAATTCATTGAAATAATTGGCTAATTTAATTTCCAATCAATTGATAATCATCAGAAAGAGGAGTTGCTCCTGTTTCCATCAATATGATTTTTCCATCTTTGAATCTCATGAATGACATAACTGCCTCCGAAGTAGATCCGTTTGCGAAGTGTACAATCGAATGAGCCACCCCTACTTCTTCATTCTCGAATAAGATTCTTTCGTTTTCTGATCTAGGTGTACCTTCACCGCCTGCGAAACCTAGAATGTCTGACTTACTCATTGTGATGCCGCCTACGTGTGGATTGAATACACAATCATCATGAATAATCTCTGCTAAGGCTT
>PBGP02000015.1 GCA_002720095.2 Methanobacteriota archaeon | reverse complement strand
TACAGACGCCATCACTATCTCCCTCAGCCCAATCACCTTCGCACCAATGAGCATCTGAAGAGTCCAGGGGATCTAATCCATTTTGAACTTCCCAACCATTAGGCATACCATCTCCATCATCGTCTTCTAACGAATAATTATCAGATTCATCGTATGTAATATTAATGGAAATTCCATCCTCAAGTATTATTTCATCAATTCTTAAATTTTGTACTACTCCATCAATAATAATTGTGACATTACCTGGATCTAAGAATAATGGATCAAATGTTGAATCACCTGATTGGGAGATATTCCATACTGCAAAAAACAAAGAAAGGTTCAGTGTAATTGGTTCATATGTTTCAATATGTAATTTGCCCGTGTCATCATGAGTGTGTAAAAGATGCATTGCATTAGGACAGGCGACAGTATCAATTCCCATGTTTGCTGGGATAGGGATTTTAGCGCCACTAACTGTTAAATTAAGCCATGGATGAATATGCATAGCTAAATTAGAATGCCCAGTCAAACATTGATTTGGTAGTGATAAAGTATCATCTGAGGTTTCATTTCCTGTATTATTTGAAGTTTCATTTCCTGTATTGTTTGTGGATTCTTCTTCTTGATTATCATTCTCATTTTCCGTAATAATTGTATCATTATCACTCACACAACCAGACAAGATAGATGTAAAAATTAATAATACTACAAAAAAAGTGGGCTTCATATTTTTTCTGATAAAGAATTGGTTCATATGCTGCGGTACAAGTTATACAATATCAATTTGATTGTAAATAAAAGATTCTTAATCTGAAATGTAATGGATGTCATGTGGCAGGGTTTTTATCTTATGGAAGACGAGATAATTCGAACATAATCTATTTATTGATAATCTCAATTACTATATTTTGTTTATTCTTTTTGTTTGAAACAAATTTTACACGTTCTCAAATTGCAAGCGGAGTTAGTTATTCCTCGGATATAATACCACAGACTTTCATAGCTATTTTCAGAACATTGTGCGCGTATATTACATTTCATGCCATCTTTATTTGGATGATTATGGACAAGAATGGTGCAATTATGTATGCGTTTTTTAAGAATGAAAAGGAAATCTTGTATAATCATATAAACGGTGTGGAGCGATTAGTGACATTCAGTTCTTGGAATTTAATTATTTTATGTTTATTCTTTACATCGAGTTCTTTGTTAACATGGGCTGATATATTTCAAATTCCTGTACCAGAATTTGCAATCATCATGACTCCTGTTTTATATTGTACTTCGATAGGTATGGCTACATTCACTGCGACAATTGTCACCTATATCTTGGCACCCAATGCAATAAAAAGTGGAAGAGAATATGATTATTTATTCGAAAAACATCAACAAATGATGCATAATTGGCCCGTGATATTTCTTTTCCTAGATTTAATTTTTACTAAGCCAGTTTTATCTTGGAAATTTTTAATTTTAGGAATCATTATTGCAATTGTATACGTAATTTTTGCTTATATTTTTGCCAGTTATTTTGGAGGATATTATGTCTATCAATTTATAGACCCACGGTTAAAATATTCTCCTATAATACTGTCGCTGTTGGCTATTGCGATTTCATTTTTTTATGTGCTCGCATGGATTGGAACTAAGATTATGGAAATAAATTATTTTTTGGGGTCTCTAGCTTTTATATTTTGGTGCTATTGGATAGTATTATTCAGATCAGACTCTATAAAGAAAAAGATTGTCGAAGAATAATAAAATTATTTTATCAAAAATCTTTCTAAAAATTTGTGGATCTTTTTTCCATATGGGGGGTAAGCTAGTCTTAGAGGATTTATTCTACCTTTGAACACTACTGGTTTCGGTCTTGAAAATGTCTCAAAGCCTTCTCTACCGTGATATTGTCCCATCCCTGATGCACCTACTCCTCCAAAAGGTAAACTTTTAATTGCAAACTGTATAAGAGTATCATTAAATACAACTCCTCCAGATTGCGTTTCATTAATTATTCGTTGTTTTATTTTTTTATCTTTACCGAAGTAATACAAGGCGAGCGGTTTTCCATTCGAATTGATTATTTCAATTGGTTCAGAAATATCGGAATAAGTTATTACAGGTAGTATTGGTCCAAAAATTTCTTGTTGTGTGATGTCCATATCTTCAGTAGTTTCAAAAATTAAATGGGGGGGTATCTTTTCTTTGTTACTCCAAGTAGATATTTTTTTGATTTTAGCGCCTTTAAGCTCGGCGTCCTCGATTAAATCCAAAATTCTAGTACGATGATAATCATTAATGATACTAGAATATCCTGAGTCTTCTTCACCTTCAGGATACATTTCTTCAAAGGATTTCTTATATTCTATCAAGAATTCATCTACCTTATTATTTGGGATGTAAATATGATCAGGTGCAATACATGTTTGACCAGAATTAATAGATTTACCAAAACAAATTCTTCTGGCTGCAGAAGGAATATCTGCATCTGCGCCAATAATTGTAGGACTTTTGCCACCCAACTCTAAAGTTACTGGAGTAAGATTTCTTGCAGCCTCTGCCATGACTAATCTTCCAACGTCTGTTGAACCCGTAAACATTAAATGATCGAAAGGTAATTTTGAAAATTCTATACCAATATCTACGTCTCCACAACAAACTGCTACATACTCAATATCAAAATATTTAGAAATTAATTTATGAAGAAGTTTAGATGTTTTTGGTGTATGTTCTGATGGTTTAATCATAACTCTATTGCCACTGGCAATTGCATAAACTAAAGGTGATAGTGTTAGGTCTATTGGATAATTCCAAGGAGAAATTACCCCTATAACTCCTAGCGGCTGCCAAAAAACTTTTGATTTAACAGGGAAGTTTAACAAACCTGATTTTTTCGATTGTGGTTGCATCCATTTTTTCAAGTTTGATTTGACATATTTAACTAAATGTTGAGATTGCATGAGTTCAATAATTAGAGTTTCATAATGACTTCTGTGACCAAAATCCTCACTGATTGCTTGAATCCATTCTGACTTGTGTTCTGAGAGAATTTTTAGTATCAGATCAAGACCTTGTTTCCGTTCTTTTAAACTCGGTATTAGAGAATTTTGAAAACTGTTTTTCTGATTTAAAAAAATTTCTTGCATGTTCAACCCCCAAAAATTAATCTCTACCTACAAAACCGTCCATTGTTTTGTTAACACCCAAAATATCTCCGATCCAATCATATAGCCAAACCGGCAATAATTTACAAATTAATGCTGCATAGATAAATCTTGGCGTCAATAACCTTCTTCGGTTTTTTTGGATAGATTTTATGATTTTATGAACTACTTTTTCTTGTTTTAATACTGGTAATAAAAAAAATCTTTTCTTCACTCCTTCGAACATTCCAGTATTGGCAACATAAGGACAAATGACTGTGGTTCTGACCTTACTATTCATACCTCTTAATTCTGCCCTTAGAGCTTCATCAAAACCTACAGCTGCAAATTTAGATGAGCAATAGTCAACTAATTTTGAGGTTCCTACTAACCCAGCTGATGATGCTATGGTAACTACATGACCTTTATTCTGCTCGAGCATAGTTGGTAAAAATGATTGCACGGTCCAAAAATGTGCTAAAGTATTAATTTGAAATGTCTTTTCAACTTGTTCTTGCGTTAATTCTAGGAAATTTTTCCCAGATACTACACCCGCATTATTAACTAAAATATCAATAGATCCAGATCTTAATACTTCAGTAGCGCAATTATTAATTTCTTCGCGATTTCTTAAATCACAAATCATTATTTCAACTTGATTACCTTGTGATTCTATTTGGTTTTTAATTGAGGTGAGGCCTTCTTTATTAATATCCCATAAAACCATTTTTCCACCTCTTTTGGACATTTGTAATGCCATTGATTTACCAAAACCGCTTGCTGCTCCGGTAATTAAAATTCTACTACCCGATATTGATGTCATAATTGTACCGTGAAAGAAGTAAGCAATGAAGGTTTCATTATTTTTATAAAACTATCCTATTGATTTTTCTCCTGGCCCTAAGTCATAGATCAAAATTCCCACATTTTTGGTATTGAGTCGCAAAAATTTGAGAAATTTCTACTATTCGGAAATGAAATTAAGAATTTGTTCTGCAACATGAGGAGATCTTAAAATCCTTCTGTGTTTCAAGTCTTGAGTCATGTATAATTTCGCATTTTTCATATCTTTTTGTATTTTCTCTGCAATTTCGGGCATCGCTTCCATATCATCCTGACAATGTACAATTAGAGTATTAACATCAATATCTTTTACAAATCTATCAGGTCCGAAATCTGAGGGATTAGAACCAAATTGTTGTTCTGCTAAACTATACATTCGATCTGCATAGTACTTTTGGTCCAAGTTGAATAAACCCACAAAAATTTCAAACATCGGCCTTATGCTATAAGCAGCAGTAGAAATTAAAACCAATTTTCGAAGTTCTAATCCACAACGTACAGAATTAAGTGTGGATACTGCTCCAATAGAGTGAGAAATTACAGTATGAAATGGTCCTAGTAAATCTGAGAGTTCGTTGATTAGTGCTGTGAATTCTGGTAAATTAGTTATCCCTGCTTCTGATTTACCGTGACCTGGTAAATCTACTGCTATGATATCATAACCTTCACCAGCAAATGTTTCAATCATATTATAATACTGACTTGCCCTACCATTCCATCCGTGAACGAATAATATTTTAGGTCCATTATTTTGAATTGTATAAACTACCACCTCTTTCGCTATTGAGTCAACATAAATCTTCTTCTGTTCAGTTTTATTGTAAAAATTAGATTCTCTTTTTGGTATTTTGAATTTAATTGGCCCGCAAAATATTCTCCAAATAAAAGCAGTTGCTAAAGATTTGGAAAATAAATTCAATATCTTTGCAAAAAATCTAAAAAACCAAGGGAGTCTATAATAGTCCGTTGCAAAATGATGTTGACTGGTCAATTTAAACACGCCTATCTAAATATTACCATGGAAATTTTATAGTCCACCAAATAGCATCATTAATAATAACTTGAATTGCTAGCATCCCTGCTCCAATTAAAGCCCAATTTGCACCTTTAATTCCCTTTTTATAGGCACTAAAGGCTATAAGTCCTAACAAAATATTACCAATTGAAACTAAAATTAAGATTCCTATTACTAGGTATGCAGTCCATGAAAAATCATTTGAAATGTGAAAATAAGTTGATTCTATCCAAAGTGACGAAGGCACCATCACTAGAAGAAACCCAAACAGTAACCTTGCATTACCTCCCGAATTTGATTTACTCCAAGGCCAGCTTAATGATTCGACGACTAAGGAGTCCCATTTGTATAAAAATAACCACCACATCATGATAAAACCTGTTGCGGCTATAAACATACATGCAGTATTCACTCCTCTAAGATTCTCTGGAATCCCTCCCCATAAAGCCGCTGGATCTTCCATTCGAGACAAAGTAAATAAGTAAGATATCAGTACAAGCGGACCAAAAATAAAACAACAGGTTCTGACTGTAGATCTAGTAATTTTCACATTATTCACTTCCCTTGACAACCATGGGTCTTACAGCTCCACACTCGGGGCATAATTGTATATCGTCTATGTATTCATATCGACAAGCGGGGCATGAGTTTGCCAGAACCAAATTTTTAGTTACGAGAGATTCTTTGATTTCTTCTTTAGAAATTTCTAAAATCAAACGTTCTGAACTAACTTCATTAACAACCCATCTTCCTGCGCCGCCCATTTTTAACAAGATATCTGGAGGTAAACTAATCATCCCCATTTCATCAATTAATAATTCTCTAGATTCTGCCAACTCTTCAACCTCGAAACCTTGTCCATGTTGAGCTATAAATCTCCCATCGCGTAATTCTAATGCCCTGTCACAAAAATCGGCAACTTCACTACTATGAGTTACTATTAAGAATGAAACTTTTTTGTCTTTATGTAAACTTTTGAATAATGATAGAACCTCTCTACTAGTTATTGGATCTAAAGATCCTGTTGGTTCATCTGCAAGTATTAGTTTAGGCTTAGTGATTAAAGCTCTAGCAATAGCTACTCTTTGTTGTTCTCCACCTGAGAGCATTGCAGGTAACCCTTTCATTCTACTTTCTAAACCAAGTTCGATTAGTAATTTCTTAGCTTCGGCTTCTGCTATTTTAGATTTGATGCCTTGGTGTCTTAGAGGCTGAGCTACGTTATCAATTGCAGATAAATGTGGCAATAAATTTCCTTCCTGAAATATAAATGAAACAGTTTTTTGCCTTAATTCTACTAATTCCTTTCCTGTTAATCTTGTCATATTTCTGTCCGCTAATGAAACAGATCCAGCACTAGGCTTCATGAGGCCCCCTAAACACTTCAAAAGAGTAGATTTACCACTGCCTGATGGGCCTACAACTGCAACCGCTTCTCCAGGAAGAACATTAAGATGTAATCCTCTAAGTGCTACAACATTACCATCCTCAGATTTAGATTCGTAAACATGGTATAAACTATCTGCTGATAAAATTGTTTGATAATCTGTTACTTCTTCAGTCATATTATTCCCCCTTTAGCACTGTTGAAAGGTCCGATTTCAATGCTTTACGTGTGGTACTTAACAGTGCTACAACAACTGCTACAAACACAGTCAATGATACAATAGTAAGTTCAAACCAAGGCCATACCAGATTCCTATCAATAATAGTTTCACTACCTCCAAAAATTCCGAAAATAAAACCGAATACTGAAAATAAGCCATTAAAGGATAGTGCTAAAGCCATACCTAATAAGATTCCTAAAAACATAGATACAACTACAATTGATAGTATTTCAAATAGTACAAGTCTAATTATCTGGTTTGGGCTAGCTCCAATTGCTTGTAGTACCGCTAATTCTTTTTTACGTTGATTCAATACTAATGATAAGAATACAAACGCTGATGCAACAGCGGCAATGCTAGCGACTACAAATTGTAGACTAAGTAGGCCTTGAGTTCCGAATATTAATCCTCCAGACCTTTCAACTTCACTATGTTTAGAAGACCAATCCATCGCACTTGAAATTCTAGAGTCTGCATCCAAATTTGCTCTAAATCCTTCAAGTTCATCACCTTGAATTTCATTAATCTTAATTATCCAGGTATTCGTTGAAAAGTTATCTGCAGTATCTTCTCCAACTAAAGCTCTCCAAGAGGTTTCGCCTATAACTAATGTATCAGACATTGTTGAAGTAGGAATTCCAGGTAAAAATTCGTGTACTCCTATGTAACGCAAAGACAGATTGTATTCTGTTGATTGAATTTCTATGTTAAAATTATCATTATCAAAGAGCAGCTCTGCCATGGAGGAAGGTAGGTTTTCTACAGTAGGCTCTAGCAAAAATCCATCACATGAGCTCGTATTAGTAACTATACCATTGGGACATTTTGCATTGTCTAAATTTGATAAAGATAAGTTAAACAAACCGATACTCCCTTCAAGATCAGCACCACTAAAGTCAGAATTAGTGATGAAATTAACTCCAAAGCTATTGAAAATTAATGTATTAGAGAGATTTGAGCCCGAGAAATTTACGTTATTCAGATTTGTATCACTGAACAGTGAGTTTGTAAATGTAGAATTTGATAAATTTGCTCCACTTAAATTTGTGCCTGAGAAATCTACTCCTGTCAAATCTCTATTGCTTAAGTCGGCATTTTGCAAATTCAAATTTGATAAATCTACTTCCAATGAGGCTCTATATGACTCTAGAAGAAAAATAAGTTGTTCGAATCCCAACTCTGGGGCAGTTTCATTTTGAATTTCTAGGTCCAATCCAGAGATATCAAAGTTTACATCTGTCCAAGTAAAAGTAAGGTTTTCAGATCTTGAATCTCCATTAACCAGTAATTCATCTCCTCTATCATCGCCTCCTTTTCTTCCTGACCCCCATATATCGAGAATGTATGCCGCTGATTCTCCAGCTGAGAAAGTCAGCCCTTCATAAGATTCTAACGCTGAATCTATATCTGCTCCGGGAATAGATTGCTCTGTCCAATCAAGAATATCTCTAGTACCATTGAGAAGAACCCAGGTTTGAAAGGAATCCCCATCTTCTGTCTCTAAAGCAATAGATGTGATTGTAGTTGCGGTTATTGATAATTCGTTCCCATATACATCATTAAGTATATTCTGGACTTCACTGATATTAGTTGGTTGCTCAGTAGTAATTTGTAAGTCTGAACCAACTGTCGCAGATGCTGTATATTCATCTACTAAAGTACCCGTGTATCCTTGAACCGCTGCTAAAGTCACTATTGATAATGTTAGTAACATGATTACGGATAATCTGTTAATTGATTCTGTGGAACCTGAACCTTTTAATCCTCTTTTGACATCTTTCAGTAAGGGGGTTTTGCCTAAGAATAATTGCATAATCCTTGGCCCCTTGGCTCCAATTCTACCTAACAGTAGTGCGCCTCCAATCCATAATAAAAATGGACCAAATAAACCTAACAATCCTTCAATAAACCAATTGGAATTTAAACCGTTTTCAGAACCATTCATTTCCAACCAAGTATCTATCGCAGCTATTGCTCCGATGATAAACATTAACCAGTGCAACCACCTTTTAGGTTTATTTACCTCTCTGACCTTCTTAACCCCCTCTTCAATTTCCAGTTCAATAAATTCCTTAGACCGACTACGTCCAAAAAGCAAAGCTAACCCAAGTGTAGCGAATGCGGTAATAATAGTAGAACCTAATCCTAACACAGGATTTACTTCAACATTATCTAAACTTTCGAATGCCATAAACCCTACACTCGAAAGAACCAAAGGAACTACAGCTATAGCCAAAACGTAACCCGCTATCCAAGCAAAAGTAGACATTACTGCTAACTCTAATAATACCATGCTCTGCAGACCTTTGGAAGTAGCTCCAATAACTCTATGGATGGCGATTTCTCTACGCCTCTGTTCCAAAGATAAAACTAGACCATAAATTAAAACTGACAACGACAATATTACAATTGGAATCATAATGATATAATCAAAGGCTTGAACTAAACCCAGAAAAATTTCTAAGAATGTAATNGTACCACCGATTATATCAAAATAAAATAATTCTATATTTTCCGAGGTATAACTAACGCTTTCAATTTCAACTCCCAAATCTTCAACCCACTCAGAGGCTGCGTCAGTTGAAGAAGTCGGTAGCAGAGCCCTATCAATTGTAACCCCCAAATACATGTGATCATTATCAATTAGTCTGGCTCTATCAATCTCATTTAGTGCGGTCCAAGTTGTAAATATAGGATTCGGAGAAAGTGTTGGGTTCCCGAAAGGCCATGGTTCATAAATACCTAATATTTCTAAATCTGTCAATGTCATATTGATTCTACAATATGCATATCCATTATTTCCGACATCAATTGTTCCTTCACAGTCCCATTCACTAGAGTCTTCAAATCCTCCGCCCGCTTTTCTGTCAACAACATATGCAAACGTGAGTTTGTCTAATTTATCACCAACTTTAGCTTGGGCTTCTGATGCTATATTTGAAGGTAAGAAAACTCCGCTTTTATTTTCAACTATATCCGCAGATGACCAATTTCCTAACCCAAAAATTATTCTTTCGCCAAGACGATTTGCGAGTTCTCCATCAAACGCTTCGGGCCCTAACAACCTAATTCCTCTCATTGATGAAATAGGGGGGCCTGCATTTTCTAATTCTGGATAATCAAAGGATACATTTTCCCATAGTTCATTTGTTGCAGAAGTTATTTCTCGCATCTCTAATGGTTGAGCCACTACAAAATCTTCATTGAAAAAACCATTGCCGTGAATTCCTTGCCTGCCTAATATTACTGTACAATCTGTAATTTCGACTTTCAATGTTAACTCATCACAAGTTTGCATCAAGGTTGTAGTATTATTAGTCCAACCTTCAGTTCCATAGGAGGGTGCTTTTTTAAATTCAATCTTAGCATCAAAGGGTTCTGTCTCTAATGATTCCGCTAAAAATAATTGTGAAAGTCCTACTCCATAAGCTAAAACAGTAGTAATTACTANACTAGCAAGAAAAACTCCTGCAATTACTGCTAAACCTCTTTCCCTCCCTCTCCAAGCTCCGAGACTNGCAATTCTAAAATTACTGGGTAAATCTCGAATCTTAAGTTTAATTCTTTCAAATAATTTGGGTTCTGTCATTCCTCATCACCGTCCAGAGTACCCCAAGCGCTACGAATGTCTGATGTCGCAGTTTTTCCATCTCTAAGTAATAACATTCTGTCTGCNTTACTGGCAAGTTCAGGGTCATGTGTAACCATGAGAATAGAAATCGGATTTTCTTTAGAGTGGCATAGGTCCTTGAATATTTTTAAAACATCTTTACCTGTTGAAATATCTAGATTACCTGTAGGTTCATCTGCTAGTAGTAATGGTCTTTCGCCTGCAATAGCTCTTGCAATTGCTACTCTCTGTTGCTGGCCTCCAGATAATTGCTCGGGAAGATGGCCCATTCTATCTTCAAGGCCCACCCTTATTAACGCTCTTTCGGCTTTTTTTTCTGCTTCTGGACCAGACATTCCTGAAATTTCTAAAGCCATAGCAACATTATCGATGGCTGAAAGGTGTTCCAATAGATGAAAATCTTGAAAAATCCAACCCACCTTATGCCTTCGTACATCTACAACTGAGGAAGGGCCTTTAAGTCCATAATTTCTATTTTCAAGCTTAATATTGCCTTTCTCAGCAGACAGTAGACCTCCAATTATATTCAATAATGTTGATTTACCGCAACCTGAAGGACCCATTAAAGCTACTAATTCTCCCTTTTTAATCTCGAGATTGATACCTTTCAAAACTTCAACTCGGCTTGATCCTGTTCCAAAACCCCTATGAAGCCCATCAATCTCTAACATAGACATCGCAATTAATTGTTGTTTAAATAACTTGTATAACAATTACAAACAATGAGCACAGGCTGGGATTTGAACCCAGGTAAGAGGATTTGCAATCCCCGACATAGCCGCTCTGACACCCGTGCGTTAATCATTCCGACCAAATAATCGTATTTCAATACGTTTACAATCTAATTTAACAGCACCTTGAAAGGCTTAATCGGCACACAACCGATTTAGAGGGAATAACATATGCCGTCTTTTAATAAAAATATTGATCAAGTAGGGGTCGGTTTCGCATCTTTTTTTACTGCCCCCCCTCCCGATGTTATACGCTTTACTGTTGGTCAACCAGACTTTACCACCCCAAAAAAAATCCGAAATAGGGCTATAAGGTCATTAGAAAACGGTGAAACATTCTACACTAGACAGGCAGGTTCAGAAAGTTTATGTGAAGCTGTTGCAAATTATCTAAAAAATAATTTTAAAATCAATACTTGCATGGAAAGGGTATTGATTGCTCCAGGATGCAAGCAAACTATCCTGTATGCATTAATGGGATTGGGGAACCCTGGAGATGAAGTTATGCTACTTTCACCGTCATGGGCTACTTACGATGCTCAAATAACATTACTTGGTATGACTCCGGTACATGTGCCTGTACGAAGAGATAATTACCATCCAGATTTTAAATCGATGGAAGAAGCTATTTCGGAAAAAACAACAATGATACTGATTAACTCACCAAATAATCCTACTGGTGCAGTATATACTGCTGAAGAATTAAAGAAAATCGTTGAATTTGCTGAATGTCATGATTTATGGATTATATCCGATGAAATTTATGCAACTATGACGTGGGTCGATTGGCCACATATTTCGCCTTCTACTTTGCATGGAGGTTATGAGCGTACAATTGTCATTGGAGGATGGTCTAAATCCTGGGCCATGACAGGTTGGAGACTTGGATTTATGACGGGACCAAAGAATGCAATGGATGCTATATTCAAATGCCATGCGAATGCTGCAACACATGTTCCTACTTTCTTGATGCCAGCAGCTGAATTAGCGCTAACTTGCAAAAATGAAGTTGATGATATGACACGTGCTTTTAGACAAAGAAGGGAAGTAATTATTGAAGGCCTGAAAGATATTAAAGGAATTAAAGTTCCCAATCCTGAAGGTGCTTTTTATGTTCTAATGGATATCACAGGAACTGGAATGGATGATATGACTTTTGCTCAAAGGGCTTTAGATGAAGCTCGTGTGCATTTGATTCCTGGTTCACTAATGAAAAAAGGTGAGGGTTTAATTAGAATTTCATATGCTACAGATATTGAAAAAATTAAGGAAGGGTGTGCTAGAATTAAGAATTGGTTAAATAATCTCTAGTTCATCAACTAAGTCTATATAATATGCCTTCTGTATATTCTGCAAAATATAAATCTCCATTTGGATGGAATTCCAACGGTAGTGGAGATTGGAGATCTTCGATTACAACAGTCACTTCTGTTCCCCACCCTTGCGGGTGTGAAGAGTCTTCAACAATATCAATTCTAATTATTTCTTTTCCAGCTGGAACTAGTTTATTCCATGAACCAAAAACCGTAGCATATAAAGTGGTTTCACCACCTGGTAGACTAGAATTAACTGGTCTTAAATCAATACCATTTACAGATGAGTGGGGCGTGTAATTACCAATGGGAGGTATACTCCCTTCAGGGATTGGATTATCTTTAGTTACATTAGGCCAGCCATAGAATCCTCCTTCCTCAAGTAGGTTTATTTCTTCTGGAGGAAAGTTTTCTCCTGCCCAATCATGACCATTATCTGTGAAAACATACCCTATACTTGGAACCCAAGTCCCATCGAAAGAATTTCTAACTCCGGTTGCGACGATGCTATAATTTCCTGATACTGGATTTATTTCCATTAGAGTCGCACTTCTTATGTCTTCTTCTTCACAAACATTGCATGTTGATCCTGAATGCCATAGCAGAGTATTATTTGGCCCCTCAGAAATTGCGTTCTGTTGATGGCTTCCAGTTGCGACCCCCTCAACTATAGTTTCTAAATAAGCAAGCTCCCATTCAGTTGGGTTTGAACCTGAAGTTATTTCGAAATAATTTAAGGAACCTGCCTGACTAATAAAAAGCCTTTTTGAATCATTATTTGGACTATCCCATAGTAATACACCATGTGGGTTATCTAAATTTGAAATAATTGCTATTGGTTCAGAAAAACCTTGTTCTGTTAATTCGAGAGCTAAAATAGATTGAGAATTTGTGTCACAGACAAGTAGCCACTCCTCTGAAACCCAAGTTATACATGTTGGTTTACCTAAACCATCGGCCACTTCTTCGAGTTCAATCTCATTGTCTATTAACAATGGTTCTTTTTCAAATATTCCAAAATAAATTACAAATCTAAATGCTACTAAGAGAAGTATAAAGATTACAATTAATGATACCGTATATAATGTTTTTTTTGAAATGTTAAATCACCTTCCAAATGGTTTGGCATAATTATTTAATTCCTCTGATATTCTTGACAGTTGATTGTATTTTGAAGTTCTATCGCTCCTAGCGGGTGCTCCTGTTTTAATTTGTCCTGCGCCAGATCCAACCGCTAAATCAGAAATAATTACGTCCGATGTTTCTCCAGATCTATGTGAGATTACTGTGCTAAAATCCGAATCATAGGCTAATTTTAAGCTTTCAAATGTTTCTGTAACTGTCCCTACTTGATTAGGTTTAATTAGTATTGAATTTGATGATTCATTACTAATTCCTTTAAGTAATCGCTCGGATTGTGTAACATATAAATCATCACCAACTATTTGACATTTCTCACCAAAATGCTTAGTAAATAAACCCCAAGTAAACCAATCATCTTCATAGAAAGGATCCTCCACACTTAAAATTGGATATTCATCAATCCATTTACCATAAATTTTCATCAGTTCACTGCCTGATATTAGTTTTTTATCAAACTCATATTTACCTTCTGAAAAAAACTCAGTTGCTGCTACGTCTAGACCAATTCCTATTTGATCTGTACTATATCCTGCACCCTCTATGGCCCGTACCATATATCGTAAGCCATGTTCATTGGTTGGCAGGTTTGGTGCAAAACCTCCTTCATCACCAATTCCTACCATTAATCCATCTTTTTTCAATTCTGATTTTAAAGAATGATAACATTCCGTTCCTGCTCTTAGGGCGTCAGTAAAATTTTCAAATCCATGGGGGATTACCATAAATTCTTGTACATCAACATCACTTATGGCATGAGCACCTCCATTCAAAATATTCATCATAGGAACTGGAATAGAAGGCTTAGTTCCCATTAAATTACTTATACTCTCCCAATCTGAAAAGTTATTGAGTTTCGCAGTTGCTTTTAAGCAAGCCATACTAACACCTAACATGGCATTGGCGCCCAACACGGACTTGTTTGAAGTGCCATCTAAATCTATTAAAATCTGGTCTATTTCTTTTTGAGAGTTTTGTAGATTTAAGTCCAAACCTATCAAAGCACTGCTAATCTTATCATTGACATTATTTACTGCTACACTAACTCCTCTCCCATTCCATTTTTCCCCCCCATCTCTTAATTCAATTGCTTCGTAAGCACCTGTTGACGCTCCGCTGGGTACTGAAGCCCTAGATATCCTCTGCCCGTTGACGAAACAATCAACTTCTACTGTTGGATTACCTCGACTATCTAAAATTTCTCTGGCAAATAATTTGGTAATCTTCATTTTTACATACCTCTCTTATTCAATCACGTTTATAGTTTATACAGTACTAATCTAATTCAAGATTATTTCTTTCTGTTGTGAAATATTTGTAGAAAAAGAATACAGAACCGGCGGTTAAAATATGCCATAAAGCATGATATTGAAACAATGATTCTGGTTTACAATATTCAACGGTTTTATCTATTCTCCACACAATATTTCCTAAAACATAAGTTAATATTCCCAACCAAAGATAAGGGGAATGGTTACGAATTATGGCCTTACCAGGGAAATGACACAATACATAAGAAATTAGTATAAATAACACTGTTAAAATTAATAATAGCATGTGTGGTGCATCTACTGTTAGAGTAAACAAGGCGATTAATGGTAAGAATATCATTATGATTAGATTATTTTTGGTAATGTTTTTTGATTCGAGAATAATCCATGTACCAATATATAATGCCCAAAAATAGTCTCTAGTAATATGCTTCAGCTTCAAATTTTTTGAATCTGTTGTCGTAGCAATAAGTGTGTCTGTTCCTGAATAATCTTGGATTAATACCAAATCACTTAAAGAACCGATGGCATCAATTATCGCAGTAAATATAAAAACAATAGAAAATGAAATTAGTAATCTTTTTTCAAACCATGTGTAACCTCGTGATAGATTGTAAAACACTGGAAATGAAATAAAGAACAACATCCCAGACCAATCTAAGATACCTCCTATGGGAGTATTAGATCCATGCATTGCAAAACTACCAAGGCCAATATAGATAGATCCAGCTGCATATAAAATCGGAGCTATATCCTTACTAATCATAGGATTCTTTCCTTCTTTGGGAAAGTCTTCGTAGATATATAAAATGTATAATCCAACTATTACATATGCAATATTAGATATAGAATTAATTGGTTCCTTTAACAAGCCTTGCCTTTTACCCTCGCAAAATCCATCAATTTCTTCATAAATTATGTCTTTCCAAATAAAATATCCAAGAATGAAGTAAAAGATAAAAAATAGTATCGTACTGATTAATGCTATTTTAAACTCTTTTCTTGATGAAAGATCCAACAATATTATCCCTCGGATAATTATTTCCATTTCACAGAACATCCGATAGGATCCGTTCTTGTAATTTTAGGCGTCTTCAATGAGATTAATGCTTCAATAGCATCAAAAAGTTCGCTAGTAGTAGCTGCAGAAGGATCCTTAGGCGAATCATCCAATCTACCTCTATATACAACAGTCCTATTATTGTCAATTAAGTAGAATTCGGGAGTTCTAACTGCTCCCCATTCTTTTGCAATTTGCTGGGTCTCGTCGTGTAGATATGGATATGGCATACCTTTTGAAGCGCGCTTGCGCATAGACTCAAAAGAATCGTCTGGGTACTTAATTGAATCATTTGAATTAATACCAACAAAACCTAAATTACATTTACTTGCAAAACTAGAAATTTCATTAATTCTATCGATAGAACCTACTACATATGGACAATGATTGCATTCAAAAACAATTATTGCGCCATTATGGCCCATAATATCATCTAATGATATCTCTTTTTCGTATTTCTCATTTGCATTTTTTAACATAAATCCTTGTACTTTGTCTCCAGGTTCAAATCCACTCATGTACTGCCGAAAAATAAGAGGGTGATATCATTTATGCTCATAGCTAATTTGTAGTGATAGAAATTTGCGTTTCACAATGACCTAATCTTTTTCTTGCAATATCGTTATCCGAATCGATGTCCAAAACAGCCCTCCAGAATTGTGCTGCCTTTTTCCATCTTCCAGCTGAATGATGTATAGATGCGAGATGAAGTTGGGCATCTATGTGTTCTGGATCTATTTTAATTGTGGTTTCAAAATCTTGAATCGCTGCGTCTTCTTCTCCCCATTCAAGATATAAAAGACCGCGATTGTGCCATGCGGGGCTAAAAGAAGAGTCTAATCTAATTGCTTTATTTAATGGTGATTCCGCTTGATCTGGATTGCCTAATGAAATATAGCATGCTGCTAACTGGGTTAATGCATGTGGATGATTGCCATTAACTTCCAAAATGTCCTGCCAAAGACTTTTGGCTTCATTCCAGTTTGCGATTAACATAAAAATATCCGCCATTCTACATTTTGCAAGTGTTAAATTAGGTGATTGTTCCAATAAAACTCTGCAATCGTCCATTGCTCTGTCGTATAATCCTAAAACTATGCTGACATTTATTCTATTCAATCTTGCCCTAACATGCAGAGGATCATGGATTTCCAAAACATCATCGTAATAGTTTCTTGCAGCTGAAAAATTTCCGCTCATAGAAGCTAAATTACCTCTTAAATAAGATATCAGTGCTGTATTTTCTAACGTAACTGATGCAGCTTCAATTAATCTATTTGCCTCAATCATATCACCATTATCCAGAGCCAGTAATGATGCTTCAGCGTATACAATAGGTTCTCCATCTAGAAGTCTTGATGAACGATCTAGTGCTTCTTTGGCCAAATCATAATTTTTCAATGATCTATGGCAGCGTGCTATTCCAAGCCATGCAATTCCAGATTCACGATCTAATTCAATAGCATTTTCAAAAGATTTCTTTGCAATTGTAATATAAGATTCATCATTTTCTCCAGTACCATCTCTTCTCCTGTCCGCAATCATTAATTCTACTCTAGCTCGAGAAATATGAATTCTTGATGTCTGTTCAGTCGCTAAATCTAATAGTTGTAGTGCATCTTCTAAGTTTCCACTCTGTCTAAGTAAATCGGCCATATGGGCTCTTAATTCATCATTTGAAGGGTTCTTTTCTAATTCTGTCTGTAATGTTTCGCTCGCACTAAGTTCTCCCTCCTCAAGAGCTACCAAATTCGCTTTGAGTAAAATTAACTCTGTACCTCCTGAATTTAATGCTACTGCATGTCTTGCAGAACGTAAAGCGTCTTCATGACGTAATGAATTATTTGCCAATAATTTTGCTTTAAGAGCCCAAGCTTTACCAAACTGTCTATTGTGTCTTATTGCTTCCTCAACTGAGGTTAATGCGTTTTCTAACTCGTCAATTTCTACGTGCATTTCAGCCTTTAGTAACCAATCCTCAAATCTTTCTGGTTCTTCTGATAATATTTTTTCCAGTCTTTCTATTACCTCATACGGAGAACCTGCACGACTCCTTAATCCTGAAAGCAAGCTTTGATCTGCTGGTGTATCCATTCCCATGGCTTCTAAACGTAATACATCTCTTTCAGCTTTCTCTTCGTTTTTGCCACTTTGCATAATCAATGAGGCATGTGATCTCAATAATTCAGTATTATCTGGATCGTGATGAAGCATTTTTTCTATACACCCAAGCTGCAATTCCAAATTTCCTTCCAGCTTAGCAAGATGGGTCAAAGATTGAAGACTTGCAATATGTCCTGAACTTTTATGAATGGCTTCTTGATAACAATATTTCGACCAATCTAAATGTCCGCAGCGGTAGAGTAATTCACCTAATTTAGCATACTCTAAAGTGTTTAAACCTAAGGAAACTGGTTCAATTTTCATCAAGATAAGTAAAGAAAATAATCTATCAGTTAAATTTAATGCCCCTGGTTGTAGTTGAGTTTGATTTTTACTAATATCACCGTTTAAATCCACACTTTTTAATAACATTCTAATAGCTGAGTTTAATTCTTTGGCTGTTGAAATTGCTGTATTAGAATCGCTCAATCCAACAGACATTTGTGTTTCAATTTTTTTCAAGACTTTATGTATAGCAATAGTGCCTTGATTTTCGGGATTTGTTTGTAATAAGGCTTCAGAAGACAGATTCATCATCTCAATTGTAGTTTCCATTCTTGAAAGACCAGAGCGTAATTCCACTCTATCTGCAGCGAGATCAATTTGTAATAGTCTGATTCGAGTTTCGTTGCGTAACATCCACCAAATTACCGTGCCTGATAATGCCCCCAAAAGTAAAATAATAGTCAACAATAGATAATCCATTAAAACGGACCGAAGTTAATATGGTTTTATGGTCTGCGGAAAAAATAACATCTAAAAGCCTATTTCAGAGGTTAAAAAATATTTTGGATTTTTAAATTTGTTTATTCATAAGTCACAATTTTTCTAAACGGAAAAAGTTATTTTTCGGAAAAAACGTCATTAGAATGCTCATTTAACAGTGAATTCTAATTAGGGATTCGAATTGAGATTAATTATCGTAGAGTTGAGTATCAATTATGTCTGAAATTACAGATTCAAAACCATGGTGGGAAAAAAGGTTAAATAATTTTGAATCTGAGGGTTTTCACACTGAAAAAATAAGAGTTAAAATCAATATATATGAAGATCAAAGGACAGCAATAATAGAGCAATATGAGAATCTTGTTTCAAGGTCTTTGAACTTAAAAGAAAAACTGAAATTACTACCTAACTATTTGAATTCTGAAAAAGAAGATTTACTAAGTAGAATTAAAAACGCAGAAGATATTCATGTAAACGAAGAGGAATACTTTAGATTATTATCAGTTTATTTTCCATGGAGAATTGCAGCTAAGCAGAACAAAGTTAACTGGGAAATTGCTGGTAAAAAAAGTCAACTAGATGATATAGTAAAACGTTTGGACTCACTTGATAAAAGTATGGTTTCAAATATTTCTAATTTATTAAATCTATTTGAAACCCCTGAAAAACATTCAAAGTTAGTGAAAAATATTAACATGCTTGAAAATAAACAAAGTCAAAGGGTTGCAACACTAGATAATATGGCTTCATTTCTGTCGAGTCGTGGATTCAAGGTTGATGATTTACATGAAATGGATTTAGAAGAACGATTCAGATTTATAAAAGAGCTTCAAGATTTAGATGATAAACACATTAGACTAGAAAGAAAAATCGAACGAACTATTGAAAGGTTTGACCCACTTGTAGCTGCAGATTATAAGAAACAAAGACTGATGATTACTCACCCTGGATCAGAAAATGAATTTGATTCATTGGTAGAACGAATTAAAAAAACAGAAAAAGAATTCTTTAATAGGTTAGAGCGGTTGAATACTAAGTTGTCAATTTGGATTTCCGAAGGTTTTGAGTTCGATTTTCAAATTCCAATTTTACCAGATGAGTTATTAAATGTCGAGGATAGAATTGAAAAAATAGAAAGTGATGTTGGAGACTACAAATCAATTTGGAATAGATTAGAAGTCCAATTTTCAATCTGGCCAGAAGAAGAGGCTGTGTCTGACATAAACTTTGGAAGAATTAATGAAAAAAACCTTATCGAAGAAATAGTGGTGGAATTAGAAAAAAGGAGTGACTTAATTAAACTAAAAGTTATCTCTGAAATAAAGACATTGAAAAAACAAGGATTTAACTTGGAAAGATTAGAAGATGATGTTACTATCAATCCAGTGTTAGCCCATAACCAGTTACAAGAAATGCGAGAAAGGTTGGACACAATTAAAAATGCAAAATTACTTCTTGAATCATTAGATACTAGTTTTAATACGAATCATTCGTCTAAGAAAGAAAAGTGGTTTGAAGTACTAAAAAACTCAATTCCTAATGACGAAGAACTTAAGAAATTATTAGAGTGGATTTCTGTAGTTGAAAAACGTAATAAAAAACATAAAAAAATTCTGATAGATGAATTGCGAAAATATGATAAAAATCTTAATGAATCTATTTTCGAAATGAATATTGCTCAATTAGAAAATCTGGTAAAATCAAATCAAAGCAAAAATTACAGTAATCAATATTCTCAAAGTATATCCTTGCAAAATCGCCTATTAAAGCATACGGATATGTGGATTGACGAACTACATGAATTGGGTTGGGAAGTTAAAGGATTAAAGAAAATGAAAGAAGAGGACCCAAATAAAATAATAAACTTGAGAAATGAAATTGAAAAAGAAATAGAAAATTATCAAAAATTAACTGAAAGGTTAATTTCTTTGCCTTGGAAGAAAAACTCTAAGCTAGGAAAAGAAGTTCTTAATGAGATTAAACGCCCTGAGTTATTAAAAAATATTAATCGCTTAGTCCCCCAATATGCACAAATTCTTGTAAATTCTAACGGTAATGATGAACTATTTGCATTCAATCCTTGGATCCCGCAAGGAAAACAAACCTTATCTCATATTAATGATATTCCTGAGGCAGATGTGATAATTGATGGAGAAAAAAATATTTCTGAGGCTGGAAATGAAAAAATTCAAGAAAAAGAGAAAGTAGAAAGTAAAGAATCTGACACTCAAATTGATAATAAAAAAATTCAAGAAAAAGAGAAGGTAGAAAGTAAAGAATCTGACACTCAAATTGATAATAAAAAAATTCAAGAAAA
>PBGP02000006.1 GCA_002720095.2 Methanobacteriota archaeon | reverse complement strand
CACCTGCTCCACCTGGTATGCCACCCGCACCTCCAGGTATGGAAGCACCACCTGCTCCACCGGGTATGCCACCCGCACCTCCAGAAATGGAAGCACCTCCCGCTCCACCAGGTATGGAAGCACCTCCAACACCACCTAGTATGCCGCCAGCACCTCCTGAAATGGAAGCACCTCCAGCACCACCAGATATGCCACCAGCTCCGCCAAGTATGGAAGCACCACCCGCTCCACCAGGTATGCCACCAGCTCCGCCAAGTATGGAAGCACCTCCAGCACCTCCAGAAATGAGTGAACCGCCCGCTCTGCTAGGTATAGAATCACTTCCTACGCCCACGAAAATGGAAGACACTAACTCAATACCGAATTTGGATTCATTGCTAATAGGATCTGAAAACACAGAAAATGTAAATTTGGATACTGATTCACTTTTAGCATCGGCTGCTGATGATTTATTGTTGGGTGTAAACTCAGAGAATAAAGAGGATACCCCTTTACTAGTTCCATCCGCACCGGCTGAACATCAACCTTCTTTTACCATTGCAGGTGCAAAAATTAGAAGTGTTTCTGATGTAGATAAAGTCAAAGGAGACAAATTAGAAGGTACAATTAATGAAGTCGAGAAAACATTACTATCACACGATGGCTCTGTTATTGAACAGAAAGTAAAGGGTAGTTTAATCATCGAAAACCCGAGTTCTAAGAATAGATTATGGGATATTGACGTGGTATTAGATGGATTAGAAAACGTTTCACTCGAAGAAAGTGCTATTTCTGTCGCAGAACTTGATGCTGGTAAAAAACATAAAATTGATTACACATCTAGTGGTCCAAGAATGTTAGTACTGAGAGAAAACATAGATACAAATCCATCAAGGCAGCAAGACTCTACCTCTTCAGTCGTTCTAAATTCTGCATGTGATTCTACAATTATTTTAGAAGTTGAAAATGTTTCAAACGTAATTTTGACAGATGTTGAGGTAACAAAACAAGTACCCAAACAATTTAACATTAGTGAAACTGAATCAGCGGATTACCAACTCAATGGTAAAAAATTGACATGGGCTGTGGGAGAGTTAGGAATAGGCGAAAAAAGATCAATTAGTTTGAATGCATTAATAGAAGTCGACAATAAAAAGCCGATTAAATCTGGAAAGACGCAAGCAAAATACAAGGCTGATTCGACACTATCGGGGATGAATTTCAGTCAATTAGATGCTTATTGTAGAGGTTTCAGTTACATGTCAGTAAATGAAGACGAAAGACCAGACAATTGGCAGTGCCAAGCGGTATTCAAAAACAGATCAAGTTTCGCTGTAGACTTAGTTAAACTACAAGTTCAAATGTCTGGAAGCGATATAATGCTATTTGATGTAAAAGATGTTCCAGAAGATGTCGAACCAGATGATCCTTCTGGAAATGAAAAATCTGAGTGGAGAAGTGAGTTTAAGAATGTAGAAGGAACAGAAAGACCAGACTTTACAATTCAACTAGGATATACAGTTTTACCAAGATGTTCGAGGAGCACAATGGGAACTATAGATTTAGAGCAAATAGAGTTAGAAGTTCTTGATGCAGAAATGACCAAGGATTATGACGTTGAAATTTTAAGGTCATACAGGCCACAAACTGTTACGGCTACTATAAAAGTCAAGAATACAGGTTCTGCCACAATTAATCTTTTAAGAATTATTGATGATTTACCAGGACTTTTTATGCCTCCAGATGCTAGTTCAATCCAAGTTGGAATTGACGATGTAGAAGTAGCAGTTGAACAGTTAAGAGCTGAATTCAGTACTGGAGTTACCTTAGAAGATACACATATAAGCCCAGATGGGCCAGGTAACACTCTCAAATTAACAATTGGTGACAAAGGACCACTGGGGATGGGAGTTGGTCAAACAGCTACAATCACCTATCCATTGAATGCACCTGATCCAAGTCCTGAAAACAAGCATATTGAAGCACCCATTAACTGCGAATTTATTTCAGAAAGATATGGTCCAAGCTGTAAAATTAGTATAGATAAAGTACCTGTTGTAAAAGTCAGCCACAAAAGAAGAAAATTCACTGTAGGAAAAAGTCTTATCCCTACTGGAGGTAAAGGAAATTATGAAGTATTAATTATTTTTGAAAATAATTCTGATTCCCCGTTACAAAATGTTAGCTTACCTGATTTTATCCCTAAAGGATTTGAATTAAAAGGACATAATGTGAGTGGAGCAAATAAGGAAAATAATGTAGAATTAAAGACTTCTGAATCTGATGATGGGATAAATTTGGAATGGAGTGTTCCAATAATCAATAGTGGTCAAAAATTTGAATTATCTTACGACATCAAAGGTGACGGAGATCTAAAGATTTCTGATCTCCAATCATTTAGAGGCGCTAAAATTGGAGATGAGGTTGATAATGATGAATTAATACAAAAATCTGATGCTGAAACAATTAATAAATCTATAGATGGCAGTCCTGAAGACAAAGTACCAACAATTGAGGATTATAATTGGAGCGAAGAAGTTCTAGTTTCAATGATGGAATCTTACGGAATCACAGACAGGAATCTATTTTTAGAACATGCAATCAAATACGATGAAGATGGTAATTTATATCTTAAAAAATCAGAAATTGAAGAAGCTGCTAAAAATTTCAATTTAATTGAAAATAATGAATCTTCAGAAAATAAAGATAACGAAGAAATTGTAGAAGAAGAGGTTGCAGAAGAAGAAGAGGTTGCAGAAGAAGAGGTTGCAGAAGAAGTCCTAGAAGAGAAAATATCAGAACATAAAGATACTGAAGATGGTAATGATAATTTCGAATCAACCTTAGCAGGAATTACTTACAACGCTTCTGATGAACAATCAATCAAAGAAAACTCAATTAACGAATCGTCTGAGGAAAAATCATCTGAATGCCCTATGTGCGGAGGTATCGTTGAACCTGGATCATCTAAATGTCAAATCTGTGGATTTCAATTCTATTAGAACTAAGTAACTGGTGTCCAAACTGGAAAAGGGTTAGATGCAGTAATATCATCTACTATTGCTAGTACTTGACAAGGCATATTTATTAGAAGATTAAGTAAAGGTGTAACGGTCTTTGGCATACCTATTGATTCTCTACAGTCAACGACCAGTGTCGAATTACTCCCGAATCGTTTTATCCAATCTATTAATTCAGCTTCATTACCTTCAGGTTCAATCCCCTCCTCGTTACACCTCATAGTACGCATTTTATTACCGACACATCCAACATCTGCACCCCAATACCATAGCATTCCCTCTTTGAAAATTTTTGAAACCAATTCAATTTGTGACAATGAAATTACAACTGGTCGATTTAGCATTGGCATAGGTTGCCCACTAACCCAACGTGAAGTATCTCCGCTCATGAATTGCGGAGTCATATCTATTTCAAGATACTAACGGATATTATATTTTGCAGCAAAAATAGGGGAAGCATTGATGCACCCCTTTTGTTTAAGGGTTATTATGACAGGGGATAGCGCAGGCGGTCAAGGCGGTGAAATGCCTCAAGGTGGTGGACAAATGATGCTACTTCTTCTTATGATGATCATGATGATGATGTTAGTCATTAACCCCAGTGTTAGAAATTCTTTAATGGATTATGCAGATCCTGTATTAAGTCCAATCGTACCTGAAAATTCATTAATCTTGATGGTATTAACACTTGGTTCCGCAAGTATGGTTGTCAATACGATTTTGCGCTCTTTTTTCATGGATCCTGTAGCACAAGCGCATATTTCTCATAGACAAAGACAGATTGGAAAAATGGCGAATGAAGCTAGATTAGACCAAAATAAGGTCGCTCTTGATACTGCAATGCGAATGAGAGAGAAAATGCTACCCGACCAGATGTCTGTGCAAATGGGAGCTTTTAAGCCTATGATGTTTACAATGATATTTATTATAGCTATTTTTGCATGGTTGGCCTCATCAGTAGAAAACTTTAGAGTAGATTATCTAAGCCTTCCATGGAACCCCAAGTGGAGGTTAATTGATGACAAGGTTATGTGGTTTATCCCTGTTTGGATTTTTGCATATATTTGCATGTCGGCGCCACTAGGGAGAATTATTGATAGGCACATCAAATTAATCCGTTACAGGACTCATCCTATAGTAGTGGCAGGTAAAACTATCAAGGAGCCACTATTAGATGAATTCAGAAATAAAAATGAAAAAAAATCTTACTTAAATAATTCGAACAAAAGAAAAAGTAGGGTACAAAAACAAAATAATTCTATGACGAAAACTAGAACCCATAATTCAAAGAAAATTGAAGGTGAATGTGACTTATGTGGAAGCTCAGAAATTGAACGTTCTGGATCTGGGAAATTGAGATGTGTTACTTGCAGACACGAATGGAAATGATTCTATGACGAAGATTACAGTTAGCGGACATCCTGGTAGTGGAACAACAACATTAGTTAATTTACTAGAAAAAGAACTGGGTTGGAGGTCGATTAACGGTGGGATGATTTTTAGAAATGCTGCTAAAAAAAATAATATGAGTCTGGTTGATTATGCTGAGTTATGCTTAATTGATGATAAGATTGATAGGGAGCTTGATGATGAACTTATCGTAATCATGAAAAGTATCAATGGTCCGCAAATTATTGAAAGTCGGCTTGCAGGACATTGGGCAAAAAACAATGAGATTCCATGCAAAAGAATCTGGCTTAATGTAAATGAAGATATACGCGCCCAAAGAGTTCAGAAAAGAGAAGGCGGAGAATTAGCACAGGTTTTATTTTCTATTAAACAGAGAATTGAAAAAGATAATAATAGATTTAAAAAATTTTATAATCTTTCTTTAGATGATATGAGCCCATATTCTTTAACCATTGACTGCAACCATAAAACTCCAGAAGAAATTTTGAAAGAAGTATTAAGACACCTACAGGAGTAAATTAAAATGATAAACATTAACGCTGACAGTGAACCTAATGACATGAATGGTTATTCAAGAAATTTTCAATCAAGGATGAATGCTGGATTTATACTATTAGATAAACATCCAGGACCAACTAGTCACCAACTGTCAGCATGGGCAAGAAACTTACTAGGCCTAGAAAAATTAGCTCATGGAGGTACATTAGATCCCTTTGCATCGGGTGTTTTACCGCTACTATTAGGTAAATCTATGAAATTAACACCTCTAATACTTAAGCATGAAAAAACATATATCGCTAGTTTGAAATTAAGCTCAAATGTAGATATTGAAAAAATAAAAATTTCAATTAATCAGCTTAGAGGAAAAATTTACAATGTACCTCCTGAAATTTCAGCCGTTAAAATTCAAGTTAGAGCCAGAAATATAAAAAAATTAGAAATTTTGGACTTTCAAGATGACAATCTACTTCTTGAAATAGAATGCGAAGCTGGAACATATGTCAGAACATTTGCGCGAGATTTAGGATTACTAATAGATCAAAAGATAACCCTAAAAGAACTTCGAAGAACTAAAAGCGGATCTTTTACTGAAAATAAATGTATTACAATGGCTCAATTATCCGATGCAATATGGAAACTTAAAGAACTAGGTGACGACAAAGCAATGTTAAAAATATTAATCCCAATCGAAGAACTTGTAAAGGACTACCCTAGAATAATAATTAAAGAATCCGCTCATGAAAGTTTAAAAAATGGTGCAATGATAATGCATCCTGCTGTGACCCATATAAGTTCTAAATTTAGAAAAGGGGAAAAAATAGCAATCCAATCTCTAAATGGTGAACTATTAGCCATAGCTGAAGCTAAACTTGATTCAACTACTATTTCTATCAAAGACAGAGGAGCAGTAGCTCAACCTAAACATGTCTTTATATGACTAAGCTTCTTCGTATTCTTCATAAATCCATTCTTCTGTTTCTAATCGAATTTTTAGTAATCCCATTATCCCCACATCCTGCTTCTTGTACCTCGGTCCCCCAACCATGAAGCAATCACTTTGTAGTGGAGTTTACTTTTATGTTTTACTGTTAAAAAAAGATTATCAGCCTCACGTCATTCGTTTAAAAAAAATTTATGAAATTTTCTTTATTTTCTTCGGCCCCATTAAAAGAATTAAACATAAGATTAAAAAACCTAAAAATATTAATGAATATATAATTGAAAAATTATCAAGTAGACTTTGAGTTTTTGCATTTAAATTTCCTTTTTCGTTAGATTCAACACTAAAGTTTAGGAATAATTCATTGTTTAACTCATTTGATTCATCTATCAGATTATTATAATCTACAACAACCAAGACACTATAATTACTTATTATCTTAGTTATATCCCAATCAAATTCTACAATTACTGAAGAGTTAGATGATATCACTGGAATTGTATGATTGTGAATCAATTCTTCGTTGGAATAATATCTAATTGAAATAAATGTTGCATCTAACTTTCCTAAATTTTTAATCTCAGAAATTACTCTAACATTAGAGTCTACTGTTTTAGTAAGTATGTTGTCGAGAATCAATTGTTCTCCTTCTGAATCAAGAATATTAAGATATACAGGAATAATATCTGGCTCAGAAAATACGTGGACCGTTAATTTATGTGTTGATTCGAGACTACCGTCACTCACAGTTAAAATTACATCGAATGTCCCTAATTCTCGTGCATTAATAATTAACTTACTATTATTTATCTTTACCAACAAATTGTCTACAGATATTTCCAGCTCATCTAAATTTGACTCATAGTCCATAATTTCCCCCTCTAAAATTAATTGTTCATTTAATTCAATCCATACTTCATCAGGGAAGTTCGAAATCATAGGTGGGTCATTAACTTCTTTAACTTCAACCAAAAAAGTATCTCTCAATTGGTTACCAGACTCGTCTGTTACATTTAGCACTATTTCAGTAATTCCCGATGATTGAGGTATTTGAAAAATTTTAAGATAACCTTCTTCAATTTCTACATTGATAATACTTTCATTTATTACATCCACTGAAAAATTTAGATTGGAAACATCGGTCCGATCATCAGAACAATAATCTATCAAAGATATTATTGCATATTCTCCTGAATCTTCTGTAAATGATTTTTCACCTACATAATCTTCAATTTCCAGACATTGTGGACTCTCATCCCATTCAGTAATCGTAATTCCTTCAATATTGACTTCATTAATTATCATACTGCCTTTTTTATAAGAACCATCAGAATCCCAAAAAATTTGTACACCTAATGCAAAAATTAATTCTTGACTCATCAAAAACAAATCCCTGTTTAAGTTAATATTTATCTCAAAATCTGATAAGTCCTCATCAATATTCATTTCATAGATTATATCTGTACCTATTTGTAATTTCAACCAACTTAAATCCGTATCTAAATTACCAAAATCACCAAAAATTGAACCTGATAAGTATAAACTTAAATTCCCATACTCATAGTTATCACTTAATGTCATTTGTGTTTGTGCTTTGACAAAATCAAAACCACTTTCACTCATTTGGTAGGTTGCCATTATTCCAACTGCGTCAACTTCGAGCTGAGCCTCATCACTACCACCTACTGATTCGTAGTTTAATTTTACAGATAAGTCTGATAATGAATCCCATGTCCAGTCATCATATTCATCTATATTAATTAAAAGGTATGGGTTTACTAGATAATTTACCTCCCCTTCCGAGAACGTATTTGAATACGATTTTATTAAATATGCAGAATCAGAGAATGAAATACTTATTTCTACTCTGTCATCATTCAATCCATCTGAAATTCTAAATGACAAAAGTAATGAATTACTTACTAATGGATAATTACTTACTGAACTAAAATCAAATCCAGAAAGATCAATATCTGCTCCAGAAGATATTGATAACTCGGAATCCGGGTACCCAATAGCAGATTCATGACCACTTTTCGACTCATTAGCCCAAAAATTCATACTTCTTAGATTCTGTTGTCTTTCATGTTCAATAGTTACTTTCCCACCACCTACTAACAAATTTGTGTTCTCTGATTCAAGATCTGTGAAACCAAATTGTGAATCTATTTCCCATTCATCGGAACTATTAAACTCTCCCTGAGGTAATACATCAATGTTATAGACTGCAAAAACAGTTCTTGAAGATGCAATTGGTGAGAAGAGAAGTATTGTAACTGATAAAAATAGAAATATATTCTTGTTAATACTGAATCTCGACATGGAGTACGCAGTAAATTAAGACACTTGAATTAAATGGTCTTTAGTAGTAATTTAGTTAAGATTGACGATTGATTCAAATAATCCAAGTACTTCGAGCTGTTTACAAGATGGCTGTGATGGTGTAGAGGTTAGCACGGTGGGTTGTGGTCCCGCCGGCCCGGGTTCAATTCCCGGTCACGGCCCCATTCTATTGATTCTCATCATCAAAATTTTCGACTAGAGAGTTTTCATCAATTTTATGACCCATTTTTTCAATTTTAGTTTCTAAATATTTTAAATTATGAGTTCCAACTCCAACAATTAGAGGCATCCTTCGCACAACGTCAATTTGATGTTTCTTCAATTGATTTATCTTTTCAGGGTTATTTGTGAGAAGACATACTTTCTCTACACCAATTGCGTTTAATATTTTAGCAGCTATTTTGTAATCTCTAGCGTCAGCTGGAAGACCCAATTCTAAATTAGCTTCTAGTGTATCTAAACCTTTATCCTGTAAATTATAAGCTTGAATCTTAGAATGTAAGCCAATACCTCTACCTTCTTGTCTCAAATATAATAAACACCCCCATCCATTAGATTTGATACTGCTCAGAGCTGTTTCTAGTTGAGGACCGCAATCACAACGTAAACTTCCAAAAACATCCCCAGTAAGGCATTCTGAATGTATTCTAACTAATGTAGGATCTGGTCCTCTCATTTCTCCCAACGTAAGTGCAACGTGATCAAAACCTGTACTCTCTTCGTGAAACACTCTAATTCTAAAATCACCTTCTCGTAATGGAAGTTTAGCGTCAGCGGGGATCTCATATTTTTCTGAAAGTTCTTCATCTTCGCCGTAGTTCATAATTTCACCTCGGAATCTTCAAAGTAATCTGCCATACTCCAGATTCTTCCCTAATTTCTGTAATTTTTAACGACATTCTGTCGGCAAGTTTAGGAATATCATATTGAACATCTGAGTCATCACAGATTAGTTTCAACTTTTCCCCAGGACTCATTTCTTCAATTTTTTTCTTGGTTTCGTAAACTGGAATAGGGCAAACATAACCAATTAGATTTAGTTCTTCCATTAAGAATCTCTCCACTAAACTGCCCAGATTCATTGTGCTTTTCAAATAATCGGAATAGTGATTAAACAGTAGATTACAAATTCAATTAAACCATGCATTCATATTATAAAACTTAATACACATCAATATGGAACTTCCTAAAAATCATCACAGTAAAAAAGGGAAAATTCCTAAAGAAGACATTTCGATTAAAGAATTAATCCAAATGGGTAAAAAATATTTATTAATTCCAACAGGTTTACTCCTAGTTGAAATAATTTACATGATACTTACATCATCTCAGGATACCCTAGCAGGGATTCAAGAGATTGTAGCCAGAATATGGAATAATTTAAATCAAACAATTTATGGTGATGAAACCTCAACTCTATTAATGTATGGAGATACTGGTTTAATGACAAAAGTGGAATTATACAATCCTAATTTTCCAGACCTACAGAATAATACAATTGATTTCTATGTGTCAGACGAATGTGCAGGAGTTCACGAAATGTTATTTCTGACAACTCTAATAATTCTTACTCCCTATGTGAGTAGAACAATTAAGAGTGTCACTATACCAATAACCATAATTCTAATTTTCTTACTTAACATTATTAGATTGCTATTTATATATCCACTTGCGGTTAGTGGTTGTGAAAAAAATCCTGGTGAATTTGGTTGTGATGCTCCGTGGAAAGTATTTCATGACTTTGTTTTTGAATGGGGATCATTAATAATTCTTACATTCATTTGGCTAGCATGGTTTTTGATGGTTAACAAATCAAGTATCACAAAGAAAATTTATTCTGAAGAATAATTAAACGATTTCAACATTCAATAATTTGCCTAAACCTTTATTCTTCTCCATTGCTCCAATGATATAATCTACTTTTGATTTATGAATTTCGATTATTGAATTGTCATCATTCAATGTGATACTTCCAACTGCTAAATCAGATATTTTAATCAATCCTTTAATCCAATCGAATAATTTTTGATGGTTTAATCCATCATGAGTTCCAACATTAATGCCTAATGAAATCATACCGAAAAGATCAGAATGTTCATTCCAATCTTTTTTCTTAGAAAATAATTGATGATTATCACCGTTATTATCAGGAATTTCAGTTTCGGTTAATTCTAAAGAATGAACATTCTTTAGTAAAGAAATCATTCCTAATTCGTCTGATGATACCAAAGACCAAGCTCGCCCTTTAAGCCCCATTCTACCAGTTCTTCCTATTCTGTGCACGTAACTATCAACAGTGTTTGGTAAATCATAATTCACGACTAACTTCACACCATCTACATGTAATCCTCGAGCAGCTACATCAGTTGAAAAAACTAAGTCAATATCTCCTGACTTGAATTTTTTCATTACTTTTTCCCTGGCATTTTGTGTCATATCACCTTGCAAGCTTGAAATTCTCTTATCCAATACTTTTGAAAATCTTTGTTCTAAAACTTGAACGATTCTTTTAGTATTGCAGAATACCAGAATCTGACCCTCATAATTAAAGTCTGACAAAATATTTGATAACGCCCAACTCTTGTTAATTTTTCCAATCCTAGAATATTTTTGACTAATGTCTGGAATTTCAAGTTCGTACTGTGAAGTGATGACATGTTCAGGATTATTCATAATTTCAGATGACAAATTAAGTATTTCTTGTGGAAAAGTTGCACTAAACAGTAGTGTTTGTTTATCATTGTTTGATTTGTTGATTATCCAAGTAACATCTGGGAAAAAGCCCATATCTAGCATTCTATCAGCTTCGTCAAGAATCAGTAAATTTAAGTTCTCTAATTTTAAATTACCTCTTCTCAATAAATCAATTACTCTACCTGGCGTACCTACCAAAATTTCCAGACCTTTTTCCAAGGCCTTTATCTGAGAATCAATACTAACACCTCCATAAAATGCTGCTATACTTATTTTTTTCTCACCTTTAATAACATTCAATTCTTCTGATACTTGAGACGCTAATTCTCGCGTAGGTGTAAGGATTAGTGTTTGTAGACCATCACTCGTGACGGTATTTTGTATTGCGGGAATACCAAAAGCCGCAGTTTTTCCCGATCCAGTTTTAGCTTGAGCGAGTAAATCTGAACCTCTCAAAATATGCGGAATGGATTCTATTTGTATATCAGTTGGGTTTTTCCAACCAATATTTTTTATGCTGCTGACTATTTCCTCAGAAATGTGTAGATTTTCAAATGTAATCTTATCACGCATCAACTCAACTCAATCAAAGCATTTCACTTTCTTTAATTTCACGCTGTAATTCTCCAGTCCAGTACTTTAATGCATTTTCCTTATTCATTGGCCTACCAGTTTGCCTGACATGCTCAAGAATATATTGCTGAAATTTCTGTGCCTTAGTTCTATTAATTCCATTAGGGGTTTTTCCTTCCCACATTGCCTCAAATCTATCAACGTTTGAATTCAACTTGTCTCATCTCCTAGTACACTTACGTCTCGGCGACTAATATCTCCATATTAACAATGACGCACAGATTAACAAATTGTTCAAACCTTTTTATTTTCATTTTTTTTAATCTTTTCTTGATTTATCTCTTTTTCTAGCGGGTCAATTGGTTCTGCAGGAGCAAGAAATTTATTTTTTTCAATTTCCGTTCCTTCAAGTTGTTCGTCTCTACTGTATTCTGTCAGTATATCTTTCAAAGCCTTATTCTTTTCATTATTCAATAACTCGAATGATAAATCTCTCAGTTCATCCTCACTCATCAATCTGGGCAGCATTTTGATACAATTTTTTCTGATTTCATAATCTTTATGTCTGCAACCTCTAATTATTAAGGAATTTACTCTGCTACCGGCTCCAAGCTTTTCTAACGCTAAAACTGCTCTTTTACGAACTGGTTTATATGTATCAAAAAGAGCCATTTCTGCGAATATCAGTGCTTGACGTGGTTCGTGATGAGTTACCGTTCTGATTGCTTTAGATGCATTGTCTCTGACCTTATCATCTTCATCTTGAAGACCCCAACTTACTAAATCCCAAGCTATGGCTGATTTTCTATTAGCGGCTTTAGAAAACATGTTCGCAGATCGTCTTCTCAGATCAACGTCATCATCTCTTGAAAGAACATCTAGGTGTTCCATGGCAGCATCTGGCCATTTTTTCAACAACTCACTAAGAGCTTTCCAAGCACCATCTCTACGATATTTTTCTTCATGCCTCAGTTCAATGTATAGTAATACCTCACATCCTGAGGGGAATATTGGTACTGAAGCTATTAAAGACTTTATTGCGGTTTTTCGAACCTCTTCCACATCATCATCTAACAATTCTGCGAGAATATCCCACAATCCATCTGGCTTTCTACAAGCGCATATATGCAAAATTTGTAATGCAGCAATTCTATTTTCTGGATTAACATCATACAGAGACATTAACAACACATCATACAATTCATTATTGAAGCTTGAATTTAACCTTGGTAATGCTTTAATTCCATCTGTTCGATTTAATTTGATTTTTTTACCGACTATGTCTACATGATTAAGTTCATATTCTGCAATTTCTCCTTTAGCTAATGGAATAATATTTTCATACAATTCTTTCAATTCAAAAATACTTAATTCGAAACCATCCCATTTGGAAACTGGAGGCCTTAGATTAGTTTCAACCTCTATTTCACGCTCTGAAAAAAGAGGTTTTCCTGTTTTAGGATGTCTCGCTACATACTTGGACATGTTTGAAATCAATACCCGCAAGGAATCATCTTCAATAACCCTCGCTATTACAGGTTAAAATAGGGGAGTAAATGGAGAAGATTCAAAGGTTTATTTTTCACAAAGGTAAATTTTTACCAGGAGAACTTAAACCAGAATCACCAAAGCTAAAAAACATCAAAATGCTAATTCATGAGAGAGATGGATTTAATATGAGAAGAATCAAAAGATTGGCTAGATTACACCCTAATTCAATTTGGGATCCTGAAAATGCTGATTACGGATCTCTGCTAGATTCAATCATGCTAGGATTCAACTATGTTACAATCGATGGTAATTTGGAATTATCTGAACTTAAAATTTCACACGCACTTTGCAAAAATGCAATAACTAAATTTACACTCAATGATTCTATAGAACACATTGAAGAGAGGTTGAATTTGCTAAAAGACGAAATCCAAAGGCCTATTTTAATTATTGGAAAAAATCCAGGAGATTTACAAGAACTTTTCGAAAAATTAGATAAAAAAATCATTAAAAAATATGATTGGTATGTTGCACCCTCAACATCTAGTGAATCTCTACACATCAAAGATCTAACTATTAAAGGAATATGCAAATCTAATTTCTAGGGTGTAAAGATGGAAAATGAAATTATACAATTAATTAATATTACTTGGTATAATTCAGGAAGTAAATCGCTTAAAAAATCATTCATTTCTAGGTTTTGGAGTATTGACATGCAATGGTTAAATTTTTCTGAATCAGAGAAATTAATAGATGAACTAATCAAAAATGGGTGGCTAATAGAGTTTGAGAATCAAATTAAACCAAATATCAAACTTGATTTCAATAAAATTAAAACTGGTTGGATTCTACAAAAAACTCTATTTGAAAATATTAAAAATAATAAAAAAGATGTTGAATCAATATCAAAACCCGATAATAATGTTGTAGTTAAAAATAATTTAAATCAAATCAAAAATAATTTTTCGAGTATGGAAAGAAGACTTTTGAGATATATATCTGCGAATACTGGAATCATAAAGGAAGAAATTTATAGAAGATGTTTAAGGAAAAAAAGGAGTTTAGGTCAAGTAACAATCCATCTATGCTTATTATTGGTTGCAAAAGAGCAAGGTATGGATATCGATGAACTAATCGAAAGTTAGCAAGTACTATTCGCCATTTTCAGTAGATTCAACGAGAAGAACTGGAAGAACAACTAAAGATAATATTACCGAAAAGAATACTGTTAAAGAGGTAATTAAACCGAATTCTCTTACCACTGGCATTGGAGAAAGTGTCAAAACAGCAAATCCACATATTGTTGTCCCAGCAGACATTAAAAGTGCAAGACCTGTTGAAGAGTGCATTCTCTTTACAGACTCCCATTTGTCACCTTGAGTGACCTTTAATTCTTCTTCGTACCTTCGCCATACATGAATCGAGTAATCAATACCTATTCCGATTGTTAGCGCTGTAACCATAACAGTGAGAACATTCCATTGTAAACCAAGTGCAGCCATAGATCCAACAACCCAAAAAGCAGCCACTCCTACAGGTGCAATAACTACAAGAGCAGGTGTAAATCTACGTGTCAGAAGCATTAGAACTAAGAATGATACTACTAAACTTATCGAGGTGGATTGTATTTGTGAGTTTGTCATTCCCGTTAATACAGCATCAATTTTCACCATGTCTCCAGTTAAATGCACTTCAGCTCCCAATCCACCTAATTGAGATGAAAGCTCATCCACCGATTCGGTCAGATCTTTTACAATTTCAGAATTTTCTAAATTAGTACCTGAATTAACGTAAATACTTATTCTTAGCTTTATGATTCTTCCATCATTGTCTAATATTACTGAATTTGCAACCCTCTCTGACCAAGTATCCCCAGTTAGCGGATCTCCAACTGATTCATTTTCCAGCAAGTCCATTAAAGCAAAACCAATATTCAATTTTTTAGAAGAATCTAATTTTCCTAGTTTGTCAGCGTAAAGTTTGAGATTGTGGGATTCACCCCATGATGGATCTAGTTCTATGGCATCTCTTAAAATTCCGTAGACACCGTTGTATTGAGTTCTATCAGAATTCCCTGATGGCTTTACAATGCCCTTAGTTAAATGTAATACGTCATCCAAATATTGCATAGAATTCAATAAAGTATCGCCACTTTCTATAGAATATAATTCTCCTGCTGGTTCTATTAATATGTAAACCAATTGAATGCTGGAATATTCAAATGTATTTTGCATTTCAGTTCTCAATTCCATCACGGGCATATCTTCATCCAAGAAGTCTGTTAAATCAAACTCCGTTTTTATTACCATTGCACCAAAAACAGAGCTAACTGTCAATAATCCAGTGATAATCATGATTATTGCTTTCTGCTCACTCTGAAACTTCATAGAGTCACTAAATTTATCTCCTAAAGAACCTGTAGAAGCTAAAGAGAGTTTACCTCCCGAAAAACGCTCTCCCAATACATGTAGAGTTCCAACAATTACTGTTGAACAAAAAAATGCATTAATTACCCCCAAAGCTAATGAAATACCAAAAGATTTCAAAGGTGGTAAAGGAGAGAACAAATTGGACATGAAGGCTGCAACAGTGGTAATAACTGCCAAAGATAGCGGTAAAGCTAGATTTTCGATGGAATTAAGCCAAGCATCGACGGTTTCTTGGCCTGAATTACGATTAATTTCATATCGTCTTTGTAAATGAATTGAATAGTCAATACCCAAACCTAATACAAGAGGAGCAACTGCTACATCTAGAGCAGTAAATTGAACATTAAATGCACTAAGTAATCCATAAGTCCATGTTAATGCCATCAATAAACCAGTTAATGGGAATAAAACACCCGTAATAGTCCTAAATGCTAATGAAAGAATTATTACAACTACAGTTAACGCAAGTAAAATAAGTAAGACTACACTCTTCATAGTAGATTCATCTACATCATGACTAATAATATCCATAGAGATTGAAGAGTATGTAAGATTTGAATCAAGAGATATTTCATCTAATATTTTTCTTATTTCAACCTGGGTAATTTTTGATTTTTCAGGACTTAAAGAGGAGTCAATATCAAGTATCCATAATGTTGATGATGCTGAAGGAGTAGGATCGGAAGATGTATTTCTATCTTCAATCCAATATTCTAGACCAGATATATCTAAATCATTACTTATGATCGCTGAACGAATAAAAGATCCATAACCAAGTATCTGTTCATTAGACGCAATATCTGAAATCCCTAAATCATCAGGTATTGTTCTGTTGAGTAAATCATTCCAGTCATTCACAGATGAGATATTATTGCCGACGTCATTCTCAATCAACGCTAAGTTAATTATTTCAGACAATGCGATTATTTTTTCAATGTTAATATTTTCAACACCAGTTAAGTTAATTAGTCTCAAATAATCATAATGTTGTTCCTTCAATGAATCTATAGAAAGTATGCTAGAACTATCGTCCATTTTAATATTCACAAGCATTTGGCGGGATTGATTACCCATTTCAATACTGAATTCTTCGGCAGCGATACTGGCTGAATCATCGGGTGCAAACTCTGCAATTTCTGTGTTAAATGAAGGCAAGGGATATAATTGTAAACCCAAAATTAAAGTAAAAATAATTGAACTGGCAAAAATAGGTAAGGAAAATTTACTGAACTTTTCAGAATATCTATGTTTACCTTCCTTAGATTTACCGCCGCCCATGTAATTCGCAGCAGTTATATTTCATAAGCAGTAGAGTAGACAAAATACTCCAAAGGTTCAATAAAGAGGTTATGCTCGCAGACTCGATTTCCATGCCAATAAAGGTACTGCAAAAAGAAGGAAACGAGCTTAAATTAAGATTTGAAGGAGAAACACATACATCATTAGAACTGTTTAGAAATAAACTTGATAACAATGAATCTGTAGACTATGTTAATTTCTTTCCTGGTCATCCAGTATTAGACGATCCTGAATTGTATATTAGAACTAAGGGTAAAAAAAATCCAGTAAAATTAATCCAAGATGTATGCAAAGAAATTTCCAAAGAATTCGATTCAATTAAGTTGAAGGAGTGATTAAGTGGCCCAAGCCACAACCTCTGAAATGGAAAATAGGGTCGGGTTATCAACATTCGTGGTAAAAAACGAAGGAATTGGCGGAATGATCAAAGTTAAGATATCTGACTTTAGAGTTGAAGAAGAATTCGGAAAATTTTCATTGGACCCAAAAGGGAGATTTTCAGTAATTGAAGTGACATTAAAGAACTGGGAGACAAACAGATTTATCAATAGATTAGCTAAAGAACTTAGAATTTCGAGGAACAGAATCTGGTTTTCAGGGACTAAGGATAAAAGAGCCGTTACAAGACAAATCATGATAGTCGATGCACCACTTAAAAAAATTGAAAATGTTAAGCTTAATGATGTAAAAATCTCTTGCATTGGAAAATCTCACCAAAAATTAAAATTCGGTGAACATATTTCCAACAAATTTACTGTTATTGTTAGAGGATGCGCTAAAAAAGATGGTAGTCCAATGACAGATGAAGAGGCCTTACAGAATGCAAAAAGTATTTTTTCAGAAATGGAAGAAAAATTAGGCAAAGGTGTTTTTCCCAATTGGATAGGACCCCAAAGATTCGGTGGTCTTAGGGCTGTGACAGCGGAAGTTGGTGAATGTGTTATTCAAAATGACTTCGAAAAGGCGGTAAATACTTACTTAGGTCTTGAAAGTAAATTTGAGTCAGTAGAGGTACAAGAATTCAGAAAGACATGGAGTGATACCAATGATATTGAAAAATGTCTAGATTTAATTCCACAAAGATTAAATTTTGAGAAGAATATACTACTCCAACTTAATAAAGATTTAAATTATATTTCAGCATTCAAAACTCTACCAAATAATCTACAATTAATGTTTATTCATGCAGCTCAGTCAAAAATTTTTAACAAAGTTTTAGCATCAAGAATTGAAGCAAAAATACCTATCAATGTACCACAAATCGGTGATATTGTAGGACATTTGAAGGAAAAGAGAAACATAGATTCTAATAGCTTAGTAATCGTTGAAAAAGATACTTTAACACGAATTAAAAGGAACTGCAGACTTGGAAGACTTGCTGTCACTGGGCCTTTACCTGGTTTTTCGAACATTATTGCGAAAGGAAAAATTGGTAAACTGGAAGATAAGATTCTCAGACAAAATGATTTTGATAAAGACAGTTGGAATATTGAAAAAATACCTAGGTTATCTTCATCTGGAACAAGGAGACCCTTGACAAGTAACTTCTACGACTTGAGTGTAGAAATATGTCCAAATGAGGTTGAAAAGAATCAATCTAAAATCTGGGATGAGGGTCCTAAAGAAGGAGACAGATGGAATCCCAATGGAGCATCGATTAAGTTCAAATTTAAACTCCCACCTGGGTCTTATGCATCCATTTTACTAAGGGAGATAATGAGATCTCCGATTAATCATTACTGAGATTATAACAGTCTACCCATTCCCAGAACTTCGATTTCTCCTACGCCATGGATGTTAGAAATTTCTTCTTCAAATTTATCAACTAAACCCTCCGCATCTTCAACAACTGCGTGTAACTCCACGTACATCAACCCGAATGCTAAAGGTTTTTTCTCTACATTATGTATTTTCCCTACGGAATCTTCCATGTTTTCTAATGAACTAACCAAATCATCAATGGCTACTTCCACGTCAGGGTCAGGCATTACTTTATACTGAACTGCTACTTCTCCCACATTCTCACCTCAAGGACCAGTAAAATCACAATCTGTACACTTATATGTTACTCCTTGGTTTCTGCAAATAGGACTTCTACCAATGTGAGTCCCACACAAAGGACAAGGGAATGAAGTTGATTTAGGCTCGACCAGAGGCACACCTGATGAATTGCAGACAGTTGCTCTATTTACCATATTGTTCAGACATGCCGACAAACATCCAGTATATGAGCATATAGGGATTCATTTTGCTTTGTGTAATCTAAATCCTTTAGCAAAAGTTTCTTCTTCGTCATTTTCTAAAAGATACAGTTTGTTAAATTCCGATAAAATTGATTTACCACTGTTTTTCCAGGGAATATGATTTTTACATACAAGGTAAACCTCCGATGAACTGTTTCTACTTGCATCGGGAGAAAATCTCTTGACATTTGAAAATCTGGGTTTTACGAGATTAATCAAATTTTCTATTCCTTCACCTTGAAATATCTTAGTTACAAAATTTCCTCCAGGACATAATATAGGCAAAGAAAAGTCTAATACAGAGGCTACCAACTGCAAAGAGATCATTTGGTCTCTTGACCAATTACCTGTCAGATTAGGTGATATGTCAGAAACTATTGAATTGATATCTCTTTCAGAGAAATATCCCATTGTTTTTTTCTGTGTTTCTTTCTCGGTAATATCACCTACAACAAATATACAACCTTCAACAGGTTCACACGGCTCTAAATCAACGCCTACTACCAATCCATCTTTACCTGTAAACTCTAATGAGACCTGTGACCATCCTCCCGGGTGACAGCCTACATCCAATACACAATCTCCTTCTCGAATAACATTGAATTTCTCCTGAATTTGCTTTAATTTAAACGCTGAGCGTGCTCTGTATCCTAAATTCTTGGCTTTCTTCCTCCAAGAATCTTTCCTATGCGTATCAGCCCAACGGTCCGCCATTATGTTAGCCCAAGATAAACAAGCGAATAAAAGACCCTACAGCTTGGGGGTGCTTACTGAGGCAATTCCATGAAAAAAATATTAATCTCTGTGATATTAATAATATTAATTAACTTAAATGGAACTATAGTTGAATATGAACAATTTTCTGATGAGTTAAAAAAAGGAATTATTACTGATAGTGGGTCATTAGTCCTCATTGAAGAGTACACCGCCACATGGTGTCAAACCTGTTCAGAAATAGATCCAAGCATCCAAGAATTAGCCGAATTACACAATGAAAGAGTGGCATTAATAGCATTACATCCTGCAGACGGAGTTGATGATTTGGGGAACTATGCTAGTGGTAGTAGAATCAACTCATTGTTTAATGGCAGTGTGGTTCAGGCTCCATCATTTGTTATTGATAGAACAAGTTATATCGAAGGGGCTCCCGAAATATCGGCTCTTAATTCATTAATTTTACAATCACAAAGTAAAAAATCAAATTTTTCAGAAATTAAATTTAGTGTATTAAAGAAAGAAAATAAGCTCAATTTCGAAATCATTTTAGATAAAAATTCAGTAGGAGTTGTTAACTTAATGATTCTAGAAAATAAACTAACTAGTAATAATTATGTGGGAGATTTAGACAAATTCGACAATGTTTTAAAGGAAATGATTAGTTTTAATATTAGTAGTAAAGAGATACTAACTTCTGAGGAGAACGCACAATATAACATTTCTAGCTTGAACGAAAATCTAAAAATTAACCTAACCTATAATCTAAACGGAGATATGAATGCAAATAACTTAGGATTCATTGTTACACATGAAGTTGTCGAAGATAACATTTACGAAATAAAAGGGGTTGCAAAGATAATTCAAGGTGAGTTAAATGTTAATGACGATTCTAATGTCTTATTAATTTTAGGAATATTTTTTATCCTGGGTGTTTTTGCTTCCCTAGGGTTCTTGGATACAACTGCAAGAAACGAAGAAGAGTGAAAGAAATCTTTTTTCGTATAATTCTTAAATATTTATACGAAGGTATTATTTGCTAGTATGCTGGTAATAATAACATGAGGGAGCGTTTGGAGCAGAAAAGTTTGTCAAGACAGGTAGTAGGTGAATGGTTAGTAGAATATACTGTAGAATCTAGTAAGGGATATGAGCATCATTTAGATATTATTGAAGCCATTGGTGTTAAAGAAGTACAAATTAATTTATTTTCGCAGCTAAGAAATAGATATCCCTCAGAAGCTAGAATAGAAGTTACAATTTTGATGTTAGAAATAGTTCAAAATAATGCAGAAATTGATTTATTTAACACTCAGGAGGATTATATACCATGAAAATATATTTGTACAACCTAAAATCCAGTATAGAAAGGATTTTTTTCTAGTTCATAATTGAAACTCAACCAATTTGGGCAGAATCCCATTTTCCAGATTCATAGAAATTATATAATCGATATGCGGAGATTAAGACCAGAATGTTTGCTAAATGTGCACCAGTACAATATTGACAGAATACTCCTAAAACAAATAATTCTACATAAATTAACCACAAAATAGGTATTATTCCCATTGACGGTATAAAAACTAACGCTTTAATCCAGTTGATAATATTTTTATCCTCTGGAGATCTACGAATCACCGTACCAATGAATATCAAAATAGCAAAGCAAAACATTCCTATTATACCCCAGGGAATTCCAAAAAACGGGTCGGAATTATATGAATCATTAGAAATTACATCCCCACAATCAAATACACTGAATGCAGAACAACCTGAATTTGCACCTACTTCATGTAATTTCTGATGAATATAATATGTATGTGTGCTTACAAAAAACCCTCCAAAAGAAATTAGTAAAATTCCGTTAATTATTCGAGTTTGTTGATTTCGAAATTTAGAATCTAATTTCTCCCCTAATTTAGATGTTAGCAGGACACCAGAAATCATAACTAATAGGTATGCATATAATGGCCAATCCATTCATTCACCCCCAATTTGGGAACATAAATCATTATCGCCACCGTCTCTACAGATTAAATTACTTAATTCTATCCCAATTTGATTATCTGAGTCCTGACCTCCATCCCAGCCAACAATTCCATTAGGTTTTAAAATCATGTAATGAGGTGTTCCTCTTGGAGAATATTCTCTGAAAATTTCATTACTCCTGTCATCAATATAGATCCCGGGATGAACATCTCCTGGTCTAGATGAACAGTCTACTGTACCTCCATTACAACCCGGATAAGACAGCTTCTCTTGAAAAGCCACAATCTCTTCTATAGAAGTACTGTGTCCTTTGATAGGTAACTCTACTACAACAAAAATATATCGAACCCTGTCTGAAAGACCATAATTTGAAAGTTGACTATCTAAGCTGCTAATTTTCCCAGCAGTATCCCAACAATATGGACAATCTGTATCTAAAAATTCAATTACTGTAAAAATACCTTCGGAATAATTTCCTGACCAATTCAAATCTAAATTTTCATACAATCTGAAAGTATACCAATCATTAGTATCATTTCCAGCTTGATGGGCTAAAGCTGTAAAATCAGGTGCCATTTCTCCTTTAGCAATCCCAGAAGATATTCCGTTTGAGTTCGCAAAGACAAAAATAAATGAACATAATAATAACCCTACGACAAAAATTGCTGATGGAATCCAATCCGCAGCATTATCATCTTCGACAATACATAATCTCCTCATATTAATCCTCCAATAATCCAATTTCTTGTATTAAGATATCGGCCGTTAAGCGAACCGCATCTTCACTTTGATAATCACATTTGAATCCACTGACATTCAATTTCGTGGGGTCTAACATTGCTTTTGGTACGTCTCCCGCCCAACCTCTATCTCCTCCTGTGAAATGGATGTTAACGTCTCCGAATCCCGATCTCTCTATTACAATCTCAGCAATTCGAGTTACTGAACAAGTATCCAAAGAACCTAGGTTTACATAATTTAAATCATCATTAAACCTTTCTACAACATGAATCATGGCTTTAGAACAATCTACTACTTCCATGTATGATTTTTCTTGTAAACCATTACCTAGTACCTCCAAATTTGATGCGTCTTTCTTTAATTTATGGATAAAATCAAAGATGACACCATGAGTGCCCCTTGAACCGATAATGTTAGCAAATCTAAAGATCCAAGCTTTAAAACCGAATGTTCCAACCCAAGCGCTAATTAAACCCTCCGATCCTAACTTCGAAGCACCGTACAAGCTAATTGGGAATAATGGGCCATAATCCTCTGGAGTAGGCATTAGTTTCGCTTCGCCATAAACTACCGAAGATGAGGCAAAAGCTATTTTATTGCAACCATTTATTCTCATAGATTCTAGTACATTGTATGTTGCAAATGTTCCTTGTTTAAGATCAGTATCTGTAACTCTAGTTCCTAGTCGGATATCTGGATTTGCTGCTAAGTGATAGACTATGTCAATATTTTTCATCACTTTATTTAAAGATTCAAGGTTTAATAAATCCCCTTCTACAAAAGTTGCATTTCCAGAAGAAAGGGCAGATTGTAAAAATTCTAATTTCCCGCTAGAGAGGTTGTCAAAAATAACCACTTGATTACCTTTTTCTATTAACTGATCCACCAAATGAGAACCAATAAATCCTGCACCTCCCGTTACTAGAACCCTGCTCATGATGTAGTGGCAATACCAATCATATTTTGAATCTGATTGTTAAATGGTATAAACGCAAAATTTTGAAATTATATTAGTCAAGACCAAATAGTCGTTACTCAAGGAATTATTGATGGAAAGAGAAAAGCCAACAAATTTTACCAAAGGTAATACAATTATTGGCATTCCATTGTATAATTCTGAAGAAACAATTGCGTCCATCATTCTGTCATGTAAAAAATATTCTGACGAGGTAGTCTGCATAGATGACTGTTCTACAGATAATTCTGCTGAAATAGTAAAAAAAACCAGTGCTACTCTAATATCACATACAGAGAACAGAGGTGTTGGTGGTGTTGCAAAGACATTCTTTAAATATGCAAAAACCAAAAATGCCTCGATCGTTGTGTTAATAGACAGTGATGGACAGCATAATCCTGAAGATTTACCAAAAATAATTAAACCCTTGTTAGACAATAAGGCTGACCTTGTAATAGGTTCCAGATTTGTAAGAGGTGGAGGAAGTAAAGATATGCCTACTTACAGAAAAATAGGTCTAAAAATGATAAATTTAGTCAGCAAATTACACTCAAAACAACATGTTAGGGACACTCAATCTGGCTACAGAGCATTCAATAGAAAAGCTATAGACTCTGTTAGATTTGAAAATGAAGGTATGAAATCGTCTCTTGAAATATTAGAATCTATCTCGGATAAAGGATTGAGAATAATGGAAGTACCCACTACAATAAGATATGACCTAAAGCACACATCAATTTTACACCCTATCCCACATGGCATTTCTGTTTTTAGCTACGCTTTAACCACTTTATCACAAAAAAGACCGTTTCTAGTCTTCGGTCTTCCGGGACTAATTATGGTCACCATTGGTGCACTTTTCGGTCTCAGAACAATAAACAGAGTTTCGGAATGGACTGGAGTTACTGTAGGTCCAGGGGTTACATTTGTATGGATTGGCGCATTAGGAATTCCCTTACTCGTTTCAGGAATAGTTTTACAATATGTTAAAAGAGTATTAAATGATTCTATAAATAAATAAGCGTATAATTCATGTGATAAATCTATGTCGGATGTTACGTGTCAAGTGACAAAGGTCGGAATAATAATTTCAAATTCTTGATTTCAAAAGCATCTGATAGAGTTAAACATTTTAACAATAAGATCAACGACACAAATGAAATTATCGGAGAAAAAGTCTCTAAAAATCTTGATAAAACTTACAAAACAGTACTAGCGGCACCTATTGTTACTCTAGCGTTTATGTTATTAATTTCGAGTTGGTTTGCTTATTCGGCGAAAGACTTTGGAGATCAGATTGAAGGTGATGTAGAAATTTATTTACCTGAAGGTGCAGAATCAACAGATTTACTGCTACAAGTTAGAGAACAATGGTCAACTGATATAGCCCTAGTGTATGTTCAAACTAATAATGCACTTTATGGTGACGAAAATGCTAATATAACCAATCAAAATATACTTAGAGAAATTAGTTGGGTTGAAGGAGACTCTGAAAATATTGGAGAAAGTTCAACTAAAAGAGGACTGGATTACAAAAAAGATGATAGAGGCAAGGAGGATGGAGTAGTCTGGGTTCTCTCAATTTCACAGATAATTAAAGAAGCAAATAGTAGCGACGGACGATTTATTAATTCATTTTGTGAACATGGTTTAGAAGAAAGAATTCCATTATCCGTACCCTGTTCACAAACAGATCAAGTTACTTGGGGAAGTTATAGCATACCAGATCAGGAAAGAATTGATGAAATCGTATCGCGATTACAAGGATCACTATCCGACATGGTTGCTGACACAAATAATGATGGGGTATGGGATACCACATTTATTTTAATTGGATTAAGACATGATTTAAGCGAGTCTGAACATAATGATTTTTCTGGAATTCATATGCATATTCAAAATATACTAGACAATCGTTCTTCTGTCGGATTAATTCAGACCGAAATGACTCTCACTGGTTTGACCAAAGTACTCGAAGATATATCTGAAGAAGTATATTATGACTTGACTAAGATAATGCCCTGGAGTCTAATTTTTGTGGTTGGTATTGTCACTCTTTTGCATAGAAGTTGGAAAATAGTACTGATTTCAGGCATTCCTATTGTCATGGCTCTTGCTGTGACACTAGGGTCTACCGTTGTGTTTGATGTAATGTTAACACCGATGATAATTTCTGCAGGACCGATATTAGTGGGATTAGGGGTAGATTACGCTTTACACATTGTAAACAGAATTGAAGAATCAAAAAGAAGAATATTAGATGAAATTCAAGAAAGAAATTATCATGCTCGACAGAAAGGTCGTAGAGAAGAAATATTACCAGATGAATGGGATTCTGATTTATTTAGAGAAGCCGTAATGGAATCCATGACAACAACTGGAAAAGCAGTTTTATTATCTGCCGTCACTACAATGATTGGTTTTGGTGTGCTTACAGTAAGTAAAATAGTACCAATTATTCCAATGAGAACGGTAGGAATTACTTTAGTTCTTGGTATTTTATGTACACTAATTTTTTCAGGAATTCTTGTTCCTGTGCTAGCATGGTTGCTAAAATTTACAAAAAGAAAGAATCCAACATCTTGGAAAAATATTGGTAGAGCACCTGTCAAATATTTTGCACTAATAATTCTGGTTACAGCTATGTTTTCTGGTTGGGGCTTAATTTACATGAAAGAAGAATTGGGTAAACCAATAGCTGGATCATCTGAAGCACCAGAAGGCATCAAATCATTAGAAACTTTAGCAGAATACTCGGTAGAATTTGAAGCAGGTCAAACTAGCATGTTTATTTTTACCGCTGAAGATAGGGATATGTACAATGGTACTTCTAAAATTAGAGATCTACCCGTTTTAGATACAATTAATGTTGTTGAAACTGAAGTTTCTAAAGTTCAAAATACAACAACTACAAGTTTAATTACATTCTTAAAGAGCATACATATTACTTTAGGAATTGACGGAAATAATGCATATAATGATAGTTTATGGGGAATGTTACACAATAAGTGCTGGGAATGGGACGGAGATTCGAACATTGAGATAGAAGATTTACCATTATGTACTACTCTTTACGGAATGGAACAATTAGATTCAGGTTCAAGGGCTGAACTTAGAGGTGATTTAGTAGACGTTTCATTAGATACTCTTAGTGAAGAAGTTCGCTCAATGTTGATGAACGAAGAAGAATCAAAAACTTTGATTTATGTAGAACAACCCTACATGAACCTAATCAAAGCTGGAGGATTGAGAGACGAGATTGATCTTATACTTTCAAAAGATTCGGATCTTTTGAATACCAATACAAGTAAATTAACTGGTGGTTTACCAGTTTCATTGGATATTAACAAAGGAATACACAATACTCAATCACTAACAACTATTGTAACATTATTTGTATTAACAGGCTTTTTAGTTCTAATATTCAGGAACTTTAGAATTGGTGTAACAACAATGATACCTGTTGCAATTGTAATTCTGTGGCAACCCTTACTAATGAGAGGGGGCGACGTGAATGTCAACGTTTTCACAGCAATGGTAGGAAGTATTGTTTTTGGAATCGGAGTTGATGATTGTATCCATATGATTGAAAGAATTAGGGAAGAAGGTGAAACACCCAATGGTATAGTAAATTCCATAGAGTCAACGGGTCAAACTATTTTTGAAACTAGTGTAACAACTATGGCAGGAATCGCAGCTGGTTTTCTGGTAGAATTTCCTGGACTAGAAAATTTCTTCATGCTAATGTTCTTGTTGATAGGTTTTGCTTTCATTACGTCAGTGTTCTTGCTACCAGCGATTATTACAGCATGGTATGAATTAAAGTCAAGAATCTCCGGAAATGGAACTTGGATAAGATTTGAAGGAGATACAATATTTGAATCTTCAGAGAATACAATTAAAGACGCAGTACTAATAAACGATTAAAAAATCTATAGAGAAGATTGAAAAAGAAATGTCAATTTGCCAACTTGAGGGAGTAGAAGGACCGCTGACAGGGTTAGACCCTGAGGAAAGTCCCCTCTCCAAAGTGTAAGATGACCTATCTGGAGTCAGGAATGGCTGGCAATGTATTAGAAACGAACGAATTTGAGTGTGTACTATGAATCTGGAAAGACGAGATTGCTCAACATTTGCTGAAACGAACATCCTCATCGGAGCAAGTCCAAACAATCCCATTGAGGTTGCACGCTTAGGGAAGGGTAGGACGCATAGTTGAATGCGGTCAACTGAAAAGTGAACAGAAAGGGGCTTACTCTCTACTCCCTCACTAATTACACATCTTTCCATGAGTTACCATCCCACCACTGAGGGGGATTATGTCCTACTTTTTTCCAAGTATACCCATTCTGATCAGTCCATTGTTTAATATCAATTTTTTGATTTATTTCATAATTATTATTTAGATCAGGCAACATTAAATTTTTCGAAATTTTATCGTATTCAGGTGAGATATGATGATTTGCTGGATCTTCTTGGTCATAAATTTCTTCAGAATCTTCGTAATATTCAGAATCAGAATTGTTTAGGAAAAATAACATTACTAGGAGAATCAAAAATAAAATTAAAAATGTTGTAATTACGTAACCAGAGCTGCTAAAATCTGAAAAAATACTATTATCTAAATCTTCAACAGAAATTAATGAACCTTCACCAAGATAAATTTCATTCCACCTAACTTCAACCCAATGAACACCCTTTTCTTCAGGAACCCAATCTATTGTCACGGAAGATTGCATATTCATATTTACTATTACTTCCTCTCGAGCTATAACAAACTCGCCATCAGAATTCTTAGCAAAGACGGTTAAATTAGTATTTGTGTCTGCATTTCCAATATTTTCAACAGTAATTGTTACCTTTAATATATCTTGAGAATTGATAGAATTATACTTTGAATAACTTATGTCACTAAGTATTAACATGGGTTGATAAGGTAAAATTGTCCAAGAGAATAAAGGATTTGATTCAGAATTTAGTTCTGAAGAAATACTATTTCCTGCTGCATCAGTTCCTTCAATCCAGATATTAAATTTCAAATCATTATCGATTGATAAACTGGATAAATAACTCGATAAAGGAATATTCAAATTTAGGAGATATCTGCCTGCTACAGGATCATTGATTTTTAATGATTCGACTCGATCTTTAATGAGATAATTTGGAGCTTGAACCCCAAATTCACTAATTGACCAAAATAAATTAACTGTTTCTTCATTCAACATTATCGTTTCTTTAATACTCAATTCGATAAACAAATTGTATATTTCTTCTCTGGATAAGTCGACATCTAAGCGTGGTGATAAAATTTGTTCAATTGATGGTGATTGGTCGTCTACTACTATCCAGATCTGTGGAAAATTCTCGTTATCGAAATTTCCAAATTTATCATCGATGAGGTCTATAGAAAGTGGATAATTTCCTGATGAGGTGGGAGAAATTAATTCAAAATTGAATTTGCCATCATTCGTTAAATTAATTACTTTACTAAACCCTACACCAACCTCAATATTCAAATTAGTGGCCACATTTTCACCAGTTCTTGAAAAACTAATTATACCCTCTAAATTTAAAGTTGAGTTTGGTAAAACATAGATATTATTAGAAATTCTACTACCTTTTTCAGATTCAAAATTGAGACTAGCATATTCAATCCAAATCTCATCTGAAAATCTCCATCTTAATTGTGGAAGAGTAACCATGCTTGAATAACCCGACCTTTCTCCAATTTCTATAGAAGGTTCATTGATATATGATTCATCTGAAGAATAACTCCATTTAATCCTGAAACTTATCTTAAATTCTAATTCTTTGATGTAGGGACCTGATTCTGAAGTCCGAGAATAAACATTACAGGAAGTTACCACAATAAACTCATTATCAGTACCACAATTAGAATCACCTGAGTTCCATCGCATACTAAGGTTATTTTCATTATTTTGATCTAAATTGATTTCGATAAAATCGACATCATTAATTCCATTTTTTTCATTAAATGGAATAGATAAATCGTATTCTAAACCCGGGTTTAACCACATTATACCCGAATTATCCCATGAAACATCGTCCGTCAAAATTTGAGGTAGACTATCTTTAGTTACTTGATAAATAAACAGTTCTTCACCTAATTCTCCTCCACCTCCACCAACTAATAGATTTCCTGCAGAATCAGACCCTGTTAAATAACCATAAACGAAACTACCGTCTGGAGCACCTGCGTCATCCAAAACATAAGTGTATTTACCTGATGATGCTGAAAGATTGTATGGGCTAAACATGTCATTGCTCCAGAATTCACCTATAGAAGGTAGTCCATCTTGATTAAAATCATCAATCCAATCCCTCCATAGATTAATTTTTAGTTTCTCCGGTAAAACTGGCCTATCGAAGATCTCGAATGATAATATTTGATTTTCAGATGGGGAACGATAATCATACCTCTCAAGATTAGTTGAAATTAATTTTGGAGCTAATGAATCCGCTATGAAAGTTCTATTTATCTGTATTTTAGTCGTATCTATTTGAGAATTTTTTAAATTTAATTTTATTTCATAATTTAAATCACCTGGTCCAAATGGTATTAATCTTACAAAACTAACTCGCCCATTGGTTAATTTATCTGTTCTCCCAATTTCAAATCCATTTTCGAGGACAAATACTTCTAAATCTCCAGATTTGGGATAATGTAAAGAAGAAGAAATATTCTCAAATCCCAATTTAACTTCTATTGTTATGTTAGACCCAGATTTCAAATATGGCATTCCCTCTGGAATTAATTTGCCTAAATCATTTGTAACTGACCAAGATTTGATTTCAATATCATTTTCAATGGATTGGTATGTATTTGAACCAATTAAAATTTTTTCTGGAACTCCTTTTATTCCGTCATTTCTGACAATTCTTACTTGTAATTCAAGTTCAAAATCATCATCCCAAATGGGGTTAATTCTAAATCTAAGTTTTGACGTGTTATCTGAATTTGATTCAAAATAGCTATGTTTCTCTACTTCAATTAAATCACTTGAATCTGAAATAGTTTTGTTCACATCATCAAGTTCGTAAACAAAATTAATTTGATTTAACTTTGATGTAAAGTCATATTCTATAGATTTAATTGTGCCTTCAGATACCGAATGTTTTGATTCTAATTCAAGCCATATTTCAGAAGAAACTAATGGAGTTGTAGAATTAATTAATGTTAATTCTTCAGTTATTAATCCAGAAGTAGAATGTAAATCTATTATCTCAACCAACAAAGTAGATGTCAATTCAGAAAATATTGGTATTGAAATAACTTTTTCACCATTTGTAATCATTGTATCACTTAAGAAATTATTAATTGTCCGAATAAATGCAGAATCATAATTCTCTCTAAATTCAACTTTCGGATGATAAAGAATGTCTAAACCACTAAGTTGAATTCTCTGAGAAATACCTACCAATTTTATTTTTCCTAATACAAAACCTTGCCCATTTGATTCCCAAATATTAGAATTTGTTGAGATGTTCTGATTTAATATATCAAGTTCTGAATTATTCAAACAGTGTCTATAAACTCCAATATTATTGAGGATTTCTATTTCTGAAATTATTTGTGATCCTACTCTTAAATCCGCCCCTAATTCCGTAATTTGTCCTGATTCGGGAGTAAGATCAATACAAAAATTAATCACTTTATCAGATGGGAGCCAGTAATCTACATATTGAGGTGTGCCTGAGCTCAGAGTCACTAATTTAGAAATTGACCCATCGGACCATCGATCTTGTGAACCCCAAAACCCAATTTCACCCATAGATAAATTCCATTCATCTTTACCGTCTTTTCCGATATCGATAAATGGAGATAGAGGCAATATTCCTGTCTGAAATTCTATTTCTATAGATTGAAATGACCAATTCTGTGAATTAGACTTCCATCTAAATTGTATCTCTTTGGAATAGTTATCTAAATTAATTATTCCGCTAGTTGAAATATTGTTCCAATTAGAAGATTCATCTGAGTTAAACTGTAGTTGTCCTGAACCTACAACAATAACTTCATAATTTAATGAAATTATTGGCTTCGTTGAAAAAATCTTTGGAAAAACTAAATCACCACTTCCTTCGAAATTACCTGAAATTAAGTTTACATCTCCAATCCAATCTGAGGAATTAGGTTCTTGATTAAAATCGAATTTCCAAACATTACCAAGAATTATTGATTTTAACTCAGGAGATTCTAAGCTATCACTCCATAAGTGAATTTTTATTTTTATACTTGAATGCTTTTCCCAGTCAATTCTCCCCAAATCTGAAAAAAGTTCTGTCCTTTGTTCGTACCCTAATACAGGTTTATCAGAATTAGAATCAATTATTGTCCAATCTAATCCTGTATTGAAAGGGATATCTGCAACGATATTAAGAAGTCCATATGGGCCAGAATCTACGGAGTGGTATTTTCCCGTACCTATTTCAGCAGTTGTCCAATTTGCATCACCTGAACCTTCTACCTTAGCTGCACCAACTCCAGAGCCACTTACTGGAGTAATTGAAACATCGTCTATATTCCATCCATCATATGTAACACTGAAATCAGTTGGCCCTAAACCAAAACGAATTCTAAAGTCACTATTCCCTGCAATGTAAGAATCAACACGATATGATTGTAAGCTATAACTTACATCATTTACAGATCCTGAATTTTCCCAAATAGTAACCCAACCATTGATTCCTTTAACTTGAAAATATGCGTGATCCCAAGAACTACTTTCTACACCAAGTTGCTTCCAAAAATTAACATTCCAACCCCCATTACATGAAGAACAATCTACACTGGGTGAGGTTGCATAATAAGTCGTAGACATCTGATTAGGATATTGTCCCAAATAGGTGTAAATTGCTTTAGAGCCCCCGTGAGAACCTGCTGAATCAACCCCCCATGCCCAACCACCATTTGCATCCAAAGTCCATCCATGATTCGAATTTTCAAAATCCCAAGAAGGCGATGGCGAATTAATCCTTAAACCTGTCAAATTATAATCTACATTTTCATATTCTGCATAAGAACTTCTCCAATCTGATGTTGAATCCCATACATGATTTACAGATGAAACATCCACATCTGGCATTAGGTCAAATTCTAGTAAATCCAATGCATTACCATCTGGAATTTTTAAATTGAAATCATCTGAAAAACCATTAGGATATGTATCAATTTGTATAATTTCATTATTACTTGCATTTGTCATCTGGTTTTTACTAATGCCTTCGTTTAGAATTGCATCACTAAAATTAATCACAGTAAATGGAAACAGAATTATTATCAAAATAATTAATTTGGCTGCGACAGTTTGTCTTATGTGCCCCTCCGCCATCAAACATCGAGTATAGTGAAGGTTTGTCAAACCTTTTACGATATCTAACTTTTTTGATTAGTAATTAATATCACCTGAATTATACTCGGAGGTATGTGAGTAGTACAGAGGAACTAAAAAAGGAAGCTGGAATACATGCGGCTAAATTTATTAAAAACGGAATGAAGGTTGGCTTGGGAACGGGTTCAACTGTTAAATATACAATTCTTGAATTATCAAGAAGAATAAAAGAAGAAAATCTTGAAATTAAATGTGTACCAACGAGCATTGCCACAGAAAAACTTTCATTAGAAAATGGAATTGAGTTGTATGAACTTTCCAGTTTAAATGGATTAGATGTGGTTATTGATGGTGCTGATGAATTCGATCAAGATATGTCTTTAATCAAAGGCGGAGGTGGTGCATTAGTAAGAGAAAAAATTATTGCTCAAGCCGCAAAAAAAGTTATTATTGTAGCAGACGAATCAAAAAAAGTTCAATTTCTTGGGAAATTTCCTCTCCCAGTAGAAGTTATTAAGTTTTCTTGGAAAGAAACCAGACGAAAAATTTCGAAATTATTACAACTAGATGAATCAAAAATCATTAGAAGAAATATAAAAGATTCAAATGTTGCCATGATTACGGATAACGGAAATTACATACTTGACCTTCATTTAGAGCAAATTAAAAATCCTAAGAAACTGGAAAATTCCCTCTTAAATTTAGCTGGCATACTTGATTGTGGAATATTTTTTGACATAGCTGATGTTGTTGTACTATCGACTAAAAAAGGTATTGAAATTGTTAATAATAAACGGGCCTGACGGGGTTCGAACCCGCGGCCTACGGATTAAGAGTCCGTCGCTCTACCTGACTAAGCTACAGGCCCATGTTGCCGTGACCATAATATTCTTTAGTTTATTCTATGAATTAGTAATGATTCTAGTACCTGTTTCCCCCCTCAACGTTCGAAGTGCATTACCTGGAGAGCATAGAAGAATTTTTGATTCAGGTAAACTTGACGATGCTGAAATCATCGCTTCAACCTTAGGACCCATAGAACCTTCTGGAAATTCACCATCTTCTAAATATTCAGTAGCAGTCTTAATATCAATTAGGGATAATTTTTCAGATTTGTCTGTTCCAAAACCAATTTCAATCTGATCAATCGCTGTTGATGTGATAAATACATCAACACCAAGACTGACCGCTAATAATGAAGAAAACCTATCTTTATCAATAACCGATGGAATTCCACTCCATGATTCTTTAATACTTATTGGGATACCTCCCCCTCCACCGCAAATTACTACTGCACCTAATTCAACTAATTTAGATATCAAATCTAAATCTAAAACTTCTACAGGTTTGGGGGAAGCAACAACCCTCCTCAACCCTCTTTCTGTTAATTTAACATCCCAAGAATCTAGAATCATACTTTTATCTAAGATCGGTCCTACAGGTTTCGTGGGGTTTGCAAAAGCAGAATCATTTTCATCTACTCGAACACGAGTTAGAACAACTGCTGTTCTTTCAGGCCTAGATTTAATATCCAAAAGAGAGTCAAGTTCTAAAGATAATTCATGCCCTATCATTCCTTGGGTAGCAGCCACCCAAGTGGACAAGTCTGTTCTTGCTCTGCTATTATTTGCATTATTTTCTTCCATGGACAACAAATCTCCCACCTGGGGGCCATTTCCATGAGTTAAAATTATATTAAAACCCGCTTCTAATAAATCTAGAACGTCTTGCATTACTAATTTCAGGGCTTCATTATCTTGTAAATCTTTAGCCTTAGAAGGGTCGCTTAATGCATTTCCTCCAATTGAATACAATACTAATTTCTTTTTGTGTTCAGCACCAATCCCTAATCTAATCATATCCCAACATAATACCCATTAACAAATCTTTCTTGACCTTTTTTATCTTTAATTGGATTATAATAATTATTATTCTTTAAATTTAGGCGTCTGATTCAAATGAATGATTCATTTCGGATAAGTTTGATGGCAAAGATTATTTGGATTTCTGATATTCAATCTGGATTGTACACTGATAAAAATATCGAATTAAAAGGATGGATTAAAAGGCATAGAAGTAGTGGTAAAATAGTTTTTATGACCATAAGAGATTCAACAGGTGAAATCCAATGCGTTGCTAAAAAGGCTGAAATATTAGAAAGTGAATTTGGTGAAATTAAAAATGCTTTGATAGAGAGTAGCATAATATTAAACGGTTTAGTAAAATCTGATGAAAGGGCACCAGGGGGTCATGAATTATCCATTACATCAGTCAAAATTATAGGACCCGTTCACCCCAAAAATCCTTTTCCAATTACAGAGTCTGCAATGGAACATTCAGAAGGCGGTGAAACTGAATTTTTATTGGACAATCGTCATTTATACCTAAGAACCAAAAAAATGACCACAATGCTTAAGATTAGGTCAACTGTTTTCGGATCAATACATTCATATTTTAGGAATCTTGACTTTATTGAATATCAAGCACCCTCCTTCGTGGCTGGAGCTGTTGAAGGAGGTTCGACTCTTTTCGAAGTTCCATACTTCGGGAAAAAAGCATATTTAACCCAATCTTGGCAGTTATATGCCGAAGCAGCTATGCCAGCATTGGAAAAATTATACACTATAGCCCCTTCTTTTAGAGCAGAGAAATCTAGAACAAGAAGACACCTTACAGAATTTTGGCATGCCGAAATGGAAATAGCATGGGGAGGGAATAATGAAGTAATGAATCATGGAGAATCCCTCGTAAGGCATATTGCGAAAACTATTCTTGATGAAAGAACTGAAGAACTAAACATACTTGGAAGAGACCTAGAACTAATTTCTACGTATGCAGATTCAAAATATCCCAGAATGAGATATGATGAGGCGGTTGAAACACTACAAAAATTAAATGTTGAAATTGAATGGGGACAGGACCTAGATTATTCAAAAGAAAAAATACTTACTCAAGATTTTGACGTACCTCATTTCCTAACGCATTATCCTAAAATTGCCAAACCATTCTATCACAGACCTGATCCAGATGATGAAAAATATGTGCTGTGTCACGACCTTCTAGCTCCTGAAGGTTATGGAGAAATAATTGGTGGTGGTGAGAGAACTTGGTCAGAAAAAGAAATTCTTGAACGTATTGATGAAGAAGGAACTCCGAGAGAGCCTTATGAGTTTTATATAGACATTAGAAGATTTGGTGGTGTTCCTCATGGAGGTTTTGGAATGGGAGTTGAGAGAGTTTGTAGTTGGCTCTCTGGAGCAGAACATATCCGAGAAGTTATTCCATTTCCCAGAGATTCGAGAAGAGTGACACCCTAATTAGATTCTAATTTAGAAAAATAATCCAAAATCTTTTCAACTATGATATTTATATCCTTATCTTTCACGTATATGTCAGAATTATTGATTAATTCTTTATTCATGGTGTTGAAAGCAATTTTAAGTCCAGAGTAATCGAACATACTATTATCTTGTTTACTATCTCCGATTGATACAGTATACTTTTTATCTATAGAATATCTTCGTTGAAGAATACTAACAATTGAACCTTTAGCGATTAATTGTACTTGATAACGCCCTAATGAAGGAATATTTCCCATTGAATCATAATTCCAACCGTTAGTAAATACATCTAATTTAGAATCTAAACCTGAGCAGAATAAATCTGAACTCAATTTATCAATTCCCCCAAATCTTTTCCTCCATGTTTTCTCTGATTTAAACTGTGAAGCAATCCTATGTGCAACGGGGTGCATTCCACCAGATATGATTGAAACCTTGAAACCATTAAAAATCAATTTTTCAATTCCTGTTTTTAGATTTTTCATTAAAGGACAATCAGACAATAATTCGTATAATTCAATATTTTTCATTTTATTTTTTAACGCACCACGAATTAGTAATAGATCATTCTTAATCCATTCCCACTCAGTAAGTTTTCCAATTTGAAATGCTTCATAGGATTCCTTATTAGACAAATTTAACTTATTGTAAACCCACTCCCATGTTGAGAGATAGTCTACCAAAACACCATCCATATCAAAACAAACTAAGCCACGATACATTTAATCACCTAATCTGAGTAATTAGTTAAAATAAATTCTGTTTGTTTCCCAAAAATAAATGAAATGATAGCAGACATTATAGAAAGAATTCCTAAAACAGTTGTTGAAATTGTAATAATGGCAGTACCCATAGAGACTGAATCTATAGATTGATATCTAGAGACAACATTAATCACCAAAAATAGTGAAGAAATCATTAACACTAAACCAGGAATACCAAAGTAAATCAACGGATTTTTTTTAATATTAAACTCAAAAACACTTCTTCTCAATTTTTCTTTTTCTGATTTAGAAAATTCACACGAGTTCAAATTAAATATTTGTAAATTGCCTATTTTTTGGTCATTCTGGAAGCTATCAAATCCGTGTTTAGTAAAATATATCCAAGAGACGTAATCAAAATTATTCACTGATGAAATAACATCATTAATGTTATCACTTTTGGCAATTTTATCATACTCATTAAGGTAATTAATTTCAATATTTTTCATTTTTGAAAAATCTCTAGACAAGATGGAATCTAATTTTTCAAAACAAAAATTTTCGTCGAGATTTATTAAAATGAATCCATCCTTAATTTCATGATTCTTTAAAACATCTTTCCATTCAGATTTTTTATTTTTGTAGCAATTAATACCTAGTTCTTGGGAGTAAATTTCATCATTATTCATAAAATCATCAATAACAATAATTTCACTAAACATATTCTTACATCGTAAAATAAATGATGGTATTCTCAAATCTTGATTAGAACATATGAAAGTAATCAGCATCCTACCAAACAGTTCGTGAATGTGAATAGTTATACTCTTTTTGAAATATTACTAATTAAACCTACTAATTTGAAAGTAAATGAAGACACGGCAAGCTATGTCTGATGAGTTAGGATTGGCAATAATAATGCCTGCCCATAATGAAGCTCAAATGGTGAAGAACACTATCCATAGTTTACCAGCAATTGTGGACCTAGTAATTTTTATTAACGACGGATCTACAGATTCAACTCAAATTTTAGCTGAGGAAGCTTTTATTGAAACAGAAAGAATAGAACTCACCAATTGTAATAATAATAAATCATTCGTAATTATTAATCAAAAAAATCTAGGAGTTGGGTCTGCTGTTTTCAGTGGAATGGAATTTTTGTTAAACTTAGAAAAAGCTGATCTACTAAATTCAAAATTCTCTCAACGGGAAAAATGGATAATCATAATTATGGATGCAGACGGGCAAATGAATCCTGGCGAGATAAATAAACTTATTTCACCAATTAAAAATAAATCTATAGACCACGTTAAGGGTAAGCGTATCGGACTTAAAGGCATGCCCAAAAGTAGAAAAATTGGTAGTTTTCTACTCACAATACTAATGAGATTTGCTAGTGGTTATAATAAGATCAATGACCCACAATGCGGGTATAGAGCTATAGACTTTGAAATGATAAAGAAGTGGGATTTTAAGAATAAGTGGAATGGTTTCGGATATACTAATTGGTGGCTGTTAGAATCAGGTAGAAGAGGATTTAAACTTGATGAAGTCGAAATAGAATCAATATATAATGAATCTAAGTCTAAATTAAAAATCCATGTTTTTTTACCTAAGGTTTCGATTTTAATTTTTAAAAAGTTATGGAAAAGAGGTGTCGATTGGTATGTTCTTGGTAGGGGTGGTACAAACTACTTGACAAGATTTATGATGTCATTTTTATGGTTCACTTCAATTTTTTCTATTGTAACATTTTTAGTTACTTCTTATCACTTTGGAACACTATTTTATTCAATTTTAGGTTTGACATTATGTAAATTTATAGATAATCATGAAATTGAAAAACGGTCTAAACTTAATTTTTCTCCATTAATTAATTAAATAAAACTACATTTTTACATAATGTGGGCATTAATCAGATACAAAAAATAATAATTTCTGCAGAAATTATCAGATTAATACATATCTCAATCATATTGTATGTTTTATTCGGGTGGATATTTACCCATAAAATAATTTGGTATTCAATATTAATTATAGTTCCACTACTAGAAATCCATTGGAAAACAAATAATGACCAATGTTTTCTAACAACAATTGAAAAAAAACTTAGGAAATCTGAAAATGATAATTCTACTTTTGTAGGAAACCTTTCAAAAAAATATATTAAAATTGAGCCAAGTGAAAGAATATTGTCATTGATAATTCGTTTAGGTATGTATTCATCAGCAATTCTTTGTCTTGCTAAAATAACAATATCTAAATAATTAATTCAAATAAAATCTAATTTCAGACAGTTGTTTTTTCTTCGGGGAGGGTACTTTTTCGGGATATCCGATTTTTATTAATCCAATTATTCTTTCATCTTTACGTGAAATTTCTAATGCGTCATACAAACTTTGCCGTCTTGTGATTGAACCTGTACTCCATTGAGAACCAATACCATTATCCCATAATGAAAGGGTTAAATTTTGAATTGCGCATACTGTGGCTGCATAATCTTCTTCTTGTAAGAATAAGTTATCTGGTGATAATTTAGAGGTTACTGCCACTAGAACTGGTACTTTAAGTATCTTATTTTTGGCTCTTTCAATAATTTCATCGGAAATTTCCAATCCCTTTTTTTCACATTTTTTTATAGATAACTCTTCAACATCTTTAATTATTGAAGACCTGCATTCTTGACCCATCACATAAAATTTCCATGGATTAGTATGCTTATGAGATGGTGCAAAACGAGCAGCTTCAAATGCGATTTCTAAAATCTTTTTATCAACTTCTCTGGTTGAAAAATGATAAATAGTTCTCCTATTTACAAGATTTTTTTGTACTTCTGACATAAAATCAAACCTAGAGTTGGTCAATTTTTGAAGCTAAAATAAAATCAGATTCTACTAAACCATCGATTTTATGTGTCCAAATTAAAACATTTACAAAACCCCATCCAAATTCAAAATTAGCATGATGACCAGATTTTTCACAAATATCACCAGCTAAGTTAACAAAATCTAAAGCTTTTTGAAAGTCATCAAATTTAAACTCCCTCCTAAGATGATGTAATTTTATTACTTCCCAGTTTTCATTTATCTGTGGAAGATAATCGTTTATTTGATCTTCGTTTAATGGAGGAATACCTCCTTGACATGGAATACATTTTTTTTCAAATAAACCCATATTATCCCCACAAATGACTATCGTTACCGCCCTGAGTTTTCTTCTCTATTTTCTCATGTAACTTGGTTCTTCTTTTTTGATCTTCTTTCTCATATGCAATTAATTCTTCATCATCGATATACGGTGGTCTCATGTGCGCTACTAGTTTCATCCTTACAATCACATCCTTTGCAATGTAACTTATATCTCCTTCATTACTCTTGATTTCAATCATGTTTTTCCCGCTGGACATTAATCTTCCCTTAATTGTCAAATCACTGTCCTTAGGATATGCACGAGCATCTAACTCAATCTCAACAAGATCGTCCATTCTTAAACCATGTCTACGACTTAGCAGGGAGCCATCCAAAATATCAGAATTTGAATCCAAATCTGGACATCCCAGTTCTTCCCACAATGGAACTGCCCAGTCAGGCAATTTTACTTCATTTCTACGTTTCCTTCTGTTTGACACCGTACCACTAAACATCTGCAAACATTCATGATGTAAAAACAAAACTATTATTTGAATACAACCATTCGTCTAAAAACAGATCAGTTGTGCGAAGGACGAGAGGGGGAAATGACAGCAGTACACTGGAAGAAATTGGCAACAGTGCCTTTTTCAGATGAGATTCTAGATAAAGGATTTTCAAGAGGTAGAAAAGCTGCAGAAAATGTGTACGATCCTAACAAAACCTTCCGAGTCAGAAAACAAATGATAAGAATGATTCAATCTTCGGTAGATACAATTTGCGATCAATTAATGAATCACGTTAAAAATTGGCCTTCAATTGAAAGTTTGGAATTATTCGATATAGCACTAGTAGATGCAGCTGTAGGCTTAGACGATTACAAACATAATCTCAGCATGCTTCAATGGTGTTCTAAGCAGATTTCTTCGATAGCTAGACAAAATACGGAAAAGATTATTCGAACTGCAAATATTGAATTCATGCATGCAACTAGAAGAGAAGCTTACGGAAGAATAAGTAGTATAGTTGGACAAACATCCAAAAGTCTGGAATGGCTTAATTCCGCTAGAGAAACTTTAAAGAAATTACCATCAATTGATTCGAGTCATCCATGTATTGTAGTTGCAGGTGCACCAAATGTTGGAAAATCAGCTCTAATTTCATCATTATCATCAGGAAAACCCGAAGTAGCGTCATATCCATTTACAACTAAACAACTTCATGTTGGTCATTTTGATCATAGAAGATTAAAATATCAGATTGTTGATACACCCGGATTATTAGATAGACCCATGCAAGAAAGAAATCAAATTGAAATGCAAGCAATTGCTGCTTTAGAGCACATTGGTAGTATCGTATTATTTGTGATTGACTACTCTGAAGAATGTGGGACTAGTTTAGTTGAACAAAATAATTTATTAAAAGAAGTAAAAAACCTACTTAATAAGAAAGAAATAATTGTAGTAGAAACCAAAGCCGATTTAATAAATATTGATAAAAAAGAATGGAATAGTTACAAGTCAATAGAAACTAACATAGATTCGTCAAACATAGATAGTAAAAGTTTGATCTTCTTGAGGAACAATATCACTAACAACATACTAATTAGTACAAAAGAAAACTTGGGACTAAAAAGTATTAAAAATTTACTTATCAACAAAATTCAAAAATCTAATTCAGGCAAACCTCTTGAGCTACCAGAAGGGTGGTACCGGTCAGATAAGAATTTCTAAAACTCAATTCCAACGAATAACATTCCAGTTCCGAACAGAATTGTTACAGAAGCGACCAAAAAATTCAATCTTGCATCGTATTCATATGATACTATATTTCCTGCAACAGAATTAGCATCAGAACTTACACTTCCTGTAGCTAAGCGATATTTTCCCGGTTCAACTTTCCATTCCAAACCATCTTCACCAACTGATTCTGTTCCGCCTGTGATAAAATTTAATTCATCAGCTTCGCATGAAGTTAATCCTTGTCCATCAGGTGGACACTCCGTTGCATCACTAGACGGTATTACCCCTAACCATGTTGATTCAGATTGAGACCATTCTATAGAAATTTCAATAGATAAAATTGAAAACTGTGTGGGCACTGACAAATCAGCCTTTGTCATTCCGACATAACATTTATCTGGTTCTAATGGATTAGTTGGGCAGGGTACCACAGGTACTTCTACATCGTCTGAACCACTGTAGCCGATTAAACCTACAATAGTTACTAAAATTAAAATAATTCCTATCAGAAGCGGTGCTATTCTCATGATTTCACCAAATTCCTGCTAATTGTAAAATATTAGGTGATAATATTGCTACAACTAATATTATCATCCACAACCTCAATTGTTTCTTAACCTTCATATCTTTATCGTCCCTCTCATGACATAATTCAGATTTACACAATAAATTTTCTACATTTGGAGAGATTGATTTCCCACATATTTTACAGTGCTTATGCTCTTTGAAAGAACCCTTGCTTTTCGATCTAGGCATATTTTTAACAACAGAAGTAACTTCTGTGCTAGTTTTAGCTAATTTCTCTGCAGATTTTTTCACTGCGTTTTTTAATTTAGAATTACTTGACATGTTATTAATCTCCAAAAACATTTGTTCCAATAAATTCTTCTCCATTGATTGCTTTTCTCAAGTTGTCGACATCGTGTCCATTTAATATAACAAGTGGTAAGTTTGAATTAATAGCGCTACTTACTCCTACTGGGTCTACTGCAAATGAAGCTCCTGGCTCAATAACACTACCAACACCAGACAAAATTCCTAATTCCTTAAGAGAAATTGATTTAATTTTTTTAGCATTTTTATTAATTTTTGGGTCTTCGGAAAATATATGGCTTACATTTGTAGCGACAAATACCCTCTTAACTCCTAATCTTATTCCAATTTTTATAGCTACAGCATCTGTTGTTTGACCAGGAGATGTGCCACCCATCACAACTAAATCATTACTATTTAGTAATTCAATAGCATCTTCTATAGATTCAGGAATTTCTTTGTTTACACTTATATTATGATCCTCAAACATTTTCATGAAATTAAAAGCATTCTTTCTAGTACATCTGATTCCAATTAAATCTAACTCAAATTTATCATTCACGCCACTATCGATTGCTACACCAATTTCTTTTCTTGCTAGATGCCCTCCACCGATTATGATGATGAATTTTTTTTCATTATTTTCGTAATTAGACAGTAAATCTATTATTTCTGATCTCCAAATATCTAAATCTTTAACCTCCTTCCTTGAAAATAAGCTACCACCTAAAGCAATTGGTATTATCTCCACCATTTGAACAACTAAGCCTCTTTATGTAAGATTATTGATTTATCTGTTAAAAAAAGTTTATTATACTAATTAATGAATATTCAACCCATCAGCCGACATATTCACAAAGTGCAAGTGTAGAGGATTGTTGAGGGCGTATAATGAGTGAGGAAGAACTAAAGCAAAGTAGACGCCTAAAATTAAAGTTTAATCTAGAAGATTTACGAAAAATGAAAGGACATGGTACTGAATTAGTCACAGTTTATCTACCTCCAGACAGACAGATTTCTGATGTAAGGCAATTATTACAAAATGAACATGGGCAAGCTGCTAACATTAAATCAAAAGGAACCAAAAAGAATGTACAGGGTGCCATTGAGTCGGCATTATCTACTCTAAATAACTACAAGACACCTGGCGATAGAGGAATAGCCATTTTTGTTGGTGCGATTATAATTGGAAATAATAAAACGAGAATGATAAATATTACAATCGATGATCCACCTGAAGAAATTCAATCTGTGAGGTATCGGTGTGATTCAACATTTGAATTAGATCAATTAGAAGAGATGCTGATTGAAAAAGCATCATACGGATTATTTGTTATTGACCGATCTGAATCTTGTTATGGATTAGCGAGTGGAAAAAAAATACATGTTCAAGAATACCTACCATCACAAGTACCGTCAAAACACGGAAGAGGTGGACAATCAGCCCAAAGATTTGAAAGATTGATTGAAGAAGCTGCACACAATTTTTTCAAAAAATCTGCAGAAAGAGCTTGTAATTATTGGCTCCCACTCATTAAAGACATGAAAGGAATTATAATTGGTGGTCCTGGAGCTACAAAGGACTATGTTGTTAATGGAAATTACTTTCATCACGAAATTCAAAAAAAAATTGTAGCAACAAGATTTGATGTAGGTTATAGTAACGAAAGTGGATTGAGAGAATTAGTAGAGAATGCAGGTTCAGTGATGGAAGAAATCGAACTAGATGCTGAAAGAAAAATGGTCGACAAATTCCTAATTGAAGTTATTAAGCCATATCCTAAGGCTGCATATGGTGAAAAATTTGTAAGAGATGCTTTGAACCAAGGAGCTGTTGAAACACTTTTATTGTCTGAAAACCTGAGAAAACAAATTGTGAATCTTGAATGTAAACAATGTTCACATCAATGGTTTGCCACCATCAACCTTACAGATTTATTACCCAAATGTGCAAATTGTAATTCTGGAGATGATGACATAATTGAAAAAAACTCAATTAGTTTGGTCGATGAATTAAGTGAGTTAGCTTCAAGGGCTTCAGGTAAGACTGTGTTAATTTCCACAGATACAGAAGAAGGTGCCACACTTTACAGCGGATTCGGAGGGATTGCAGCCATATTAAGATACCCAATGAGTTGATATTATGAATATACTGAAACGACTTATCACACCAGCGGTTAATGAATTATTAGAAGAATTGAACATTGATAAAAATATACTTGACGATCTTATAGAAAAACCTAGAGATCTTACTGTTTGTGACTTATGTATTCCATGTTTTGCATTGGCTAAAATATTAAAAAAAAATCCAGTTGAAATTGCAAAAGACATATCTTCATCACTTAAAAATAAGTTAATTCCTGAAATATTCGTCATCACAAAAAATGGATACGTGAACTTTAATCTTGACACGAAATTTATCGCTAAAAAATTATTAGATGAAAATTATGAATTTTTTCAAAATTCTATAAAAAATGACGTGTTGATAGAGCACACTTCTGCTAATCCTAATGGTCCATTCCACGTAGGAAGAGCTAGAAATGCGATATTAGGCGACGCTTTAGTAAGACTAAATAGAGAGTTCGGAAATAAAGTCATTGCAGAATATTACGTAGATGACATGGGTAAACAAGTTGGAATTCTAGCATGGGCACTAGAAAATCTTACAGAGAAAGACGTGGATGAAATTTTAGAGAATGAAGGTATTGAGAGCCTAAACCCAACATGGATTAATAAAGAAGACCATATTAGAGTTAGGTGGTATCAAGCTGCCAATATTATAAGAAAAGACGATAAAAAAATTGAATTAGAGCTTTCTGAACTAATTAAAAAATCAGAAGAAGGTGATGAATCGGTTTTATCAAAATTTAACGATTCATTCAAACCCATATTAAATGGAATGCTTGAAACACTTTCAAAATTAGGTATCAAATATGATTCTTTTACTACTGAATCTAAATTTATAATTAATGGCAGAGTTAATAGTATAATGGAGGAATTGAAGAAATCAAAACTTTACGGTAAAGCAGAAAATGGCGCAAATTATCTAGAATTAGCTGGGAAAGGAGTTAGTGGGAAATCAACCAAATTCTTCTTTCAAAGAGGTGACGGATCTAGTTTGTACGCAACAAGAGATCTAGCTTACCATGAGTGGAAATGGACAAGAGCGTCCAAATTAATAAATATTTTAGGCGAAGATCATAGACTACAGTCGAAACAGGTTTCAATCGCACTTGAAGAATTAAAAATTAAAAAGCCAGAGGTTTTATTTTATTCATTTATTAAATTGCCAGAAGGAAAAATGTCAACTCGCAGAGGAAATGTAGTATTTATGGATGACTTAATTGCAGAAGCAGAAAATATGGCGATGAAAATCATTAATCAACGAGGTCATAACATTGAAGATAAGAGAAGTTTGGAAATCTCTAAGGCCGTTGCTTCTTCAGCAATTAGATTTAATATTCTAAAAGTATCTCCTGAAAAAGGATTTACGTTTAAGTGGGAAGATGCAATGTCTTTTGATGCAGATTCTGCTCCATTCATAATGTATTCTCATGCAAGATCATGTTCAATAAATAAAAAAGTAAATGAGCTAAAATTTGAAGAAATTAATATTGACTATTCAAAAGTAGAAATAAATAAATCGGCAGCAAACCTACTGCGAACTTTGATGAGATTTGAAGATTCATTAGAAAAAAGTATTACTGAAAATAAACCAAATCATTTTTGCACATTCATGCTAGAATTAGCAACAAAATATAATTCATTCTACAGAGACTGTATTATTATTGAAAATCAAAATGTAAATGTATTTCACTATAAAGTAAGTGAATACTCACGTAAATTAATTTACAGAGGATGCAATGCTTTAGGAATTATTCCATTGGTTTCTATGTAATATTATCCTTATTTTTTTCTTTTTTTGACAATTCATATTCCTCCAATAAAGTTCTGTGAGTAAAAATATCTGAGTCTTCAATCATAGATGTTCTAATTCTTGCGCCATATTTTCGAAGTTCTCTTAACGCACCTTCAATTGAATCTGAATGTGATGTGAAACCAATTGGGGGCCAACCACAATCAATTCTTTCTTCTTCTATATCACTGCTTTCAATCCAAGCCTGACAGGCTGGCAAATAACACAATGCATTCATTTCAACCACATCAATCCAAAAAGTTCTTTCATCACAAATAGGACATGTTTTTGCGTACATATGTTTTAATGGTGTGGCATCAGTACTGTCTGAGTCTAAAGTCCACATTACTAGTTGAGCTTCTTTATATCCATCAGACCAATTGTCAGATATTTTTTTCCTCAATTTCTCAAGAGCTGACTTTTCATTAGAATATATCCCTAACCCCTCTACAATACCATCAATATTAACTATTGACGGTACAAACACAAAAATATCATTTCCCATACTATCCCCAGCATAAGTATCTAACATATGAACCGAGAATTGTCCCTGTAACAAATAAACTTTCTTCATTAAATCGTGTCATATCATCTAAATAAGTATGATATTCCCAAGAACCAGTTCCATAACTTCCAATGATATCCTTGTTAATTTGTTTGACAAATGGACAATGATCAGAGGTGCATGCAATTTGTTCATCATTCTGATAATTATGAATTAAAGAATATTTGGAGGATATTTCAGGGTTTTTAATTTTAAACACTTCAATAATATTGGAGATATGTTCAATGTCTGCAATACCATTACCATAAAATGAGATAGAGTTACCCCGATTTTCCAAATCTATGTCTACGTGAGGCATGTCAAAGTTAACATATATCCTCAACATTTCAGATAATTCTATAGAATGTTTGTCGACATAAGATTTTGAACCATGCAGGCCCTCTTCCTCACCACCCCATGTGCAGAATTTGATGGTATAGTATGAAGGGCCTAATTCATTAGAAAGAAGGCTAAATTGTCTTGCAAGTTCCAAAACATTAGCTACGCCACTAGAATCGTCAATTGCACCAGGGCTATTGTAGGTAGTATCATGATGGCCACCAATAATAATTAGTTCATCTGTTTTTCCTGGCAAAACACCACAAGGTACGCGAACATCCAAATTACCATCATTATTCATATCAGTAAATAATCTTAAACGAGCATCGTTCTCATCCTTGTTGTTGAAAGTATCAGCCAAGATTTGAGCCACATCGTTTGAAACCATGATAAACGCAATTTCTGTAGGCATTGTCCCTAACTGTGTAACATCTACAGTTTTGAAGAAGGGTACGCAAGTCCCTTCCAAAGAAGGTATCTTACAAGTATTTCCTGAATTGATCGCAATTATTAAACCAGCTAAACTAGAATCTCTTGCTTTGGAATAAAATTCAGTATTGCTAGTTACTCCAACTGAATCTAACCAAATCATTCCCACTTGTCCACTTGCATTATCCCAAAGTGATTGTTCAGAACCGTCTGACAAATTTACAATTGTATACTCATTCTGCCAAAATTGAATATCTGTACTCCCAGAATAACCTTGTATAACAAAATCAGTCATATGCACGAAATCATTAATCTCAGCATTGAAATCGGTAGTTCCACAGGGTGTGGGACTTTGAATTCCAAGAGGATATTCACCTGGAATACAAATACTCAATTCAGGTTCTGAGATTATTTCAAACATTGGAACACTAAATGTTTCATATTGTAACATCAAACCCATTTCTGTAAAATTCTGTTGTATCGCATCAACAGTAGCTTGTTCTTCTATAGATCCTGAATGCCTACCTGGATTACCTAAATCTACTAACATTTGTGCATAACTTCTCGCTCTAGAACTATCAAATTCCAATAATTCATAATTTACTTCATCAGATGAAAGTTTTGAGTAGCTGTAAATTCCGATACCTAAAGTAGATAAAATTACCATCAGTAACATAATTATTTGTACCGAAGAGAATGCTAATCCTCCCTTTGTTTGAAACTTTTTTTCATTTATTCTTACCCATATACTGTTGTTTTGTTGAACTTGTTGATTTGTCACTTCATTTTCATTTACTATTTTTTCACTTAACAAACGCTCGATTAAGTCAGTTTTTTTACCTGAAACAGGAAGTTTTTTTTCTCTGAGCATTTCTTTAAGTTCAGATACTTTTAGCGAACTTAATTCATCTGCCATGTAATGGGCTGAAATTTCATTATTATGAACTCATCTAAAACAACAAAATTAAAGTTCTTCGCCTGTCCATCTCTTTGAAACATTATTATCTATTCCTAATTGATCCAAAATTCTGGATATTATGAAATCAACTAAATCATCTATTGATTTGGGTATATTATAAAATCCAGGACTGGCTGGTAAAATTACTGTATCCCACGATGAGAGTTTTAACATATTTTCAATGTGTGCTGTTGCTAGTGGAGTCTCTCTGGGTACAATAATTAATTTCCTTCTTTCTTTCATTGAAACTACAGCACTTCTCGTTACCAAGTTATCACCAATTCCTGCGGCTAATTTTCCCAAAGTAGTTCCGCTACACGGAACAATAACCATTGCATCAATTTTGGCTGAACCACTTGCTGATTTCGCTGCAATATCTGAATTATCTTCCAAAATTACACCTTTTATACTGCTTAGGTTTTCAAGTTCATAGTCACATTCATGTTTTAATGTTAATTTAGCTGACTCTGTGACAATGATTCTGGTTTTTCGACCAATTCTGGACAACTCTTCAATAAGCCTTATTCCGTATATGGCACCAGAAGCGCCAGTTATGGCTACTATTATTTCACCCATCGTTAAGATGTATGTGACTCCATATTTCAAACCTTGTTTAATAAATCAACTAAGGACTCTGCTAAATACTTGTATTCTTCTTCATTGTTGTATATTTGTGAAGATATTCGAATATACCTTCCTTCAGGATCTGGCCAGTACCATACTGGGACTTGAATATGATATTTTTTCATCAATTGCCAATGTAATGGATCTGGATCTTGTATATTTGGGAATTCATTTTTACTAAGTAGATTAACTGGTAATTTAATCGTTGCTATACTTGTAATCATATAGTCTGGACAAGGTTTGTCAATTTTTAATCTTTCACAAATTAAATTTCTCGCAAAAATTAGTAATTTACGATTTTTCCTAATAATCTCATCAATACTTCCTCCGATTTGATTTATGTGTTCAATTACGAATGGTAAAACACAAAATCCCGAAAGGTCTTTTGTGCCAGTCCAATCGAATTCATGTCTAAATCTAGACATCTCCTGTAAAGGAGAGGTCATTCCATGGCTAATAACCAATGGTTTAATTAGTCCTTGTAAGTCTTTTCTTACATGCAAAAAAGCAACTCCTTTTGGACAAAAAAGCCATTTATGACAATTACTTGTTGTAAATGAAGCACCTAGAGATTCTAGATTCAATGGCACGATTCCAACTCCGTGCGCTGCATCCAATAGAACATTTATTCCTCTTGATTCAATCATAGGGACTAATTGTTCAAATGGCATTCTCAATCCAGTAGGGCTAGTTACAGTATCAATCATTACTAGACGTGTTTTTTCCGTGATTGAGCTTATTATATTTTCAATAATTTCGTCATTATTGTTTATTGGAAATGGAATTTTAGAAATTTTCACATTTACTGAATAACGCATTGCTATAAAATCAATAGCATTTCTACAAGCTTGATAAGCATGATTCGGAACTAATATTTCATCACCCTCATTAAATTTTAGAGACCTCAAAACTATATTTACTCCAGTTGTTGCATTATCAATCAACGCAATATCATCAAAATGACATTTTATGATTTTAGCTATTGCCTTCCTTGAGTTTAATAATGCCTCAGGAGCAATCTCCTCAAAAAATTTAACAGGATCTCTTTCCATCAAATCTTGCCATTTTCTTTGCTCTTCCATAATGGCTTTTGGAGTCGCTCCAAACGAACCGTGATTTAGAAACACTATATCATCACTTAAATTCCAATTAGAGTATATTTCTGCTTTCTTAGGTAAACCCATATAATCAGCGGTGAAAATTTACTACTTCAAGATGTGCATACTTTAAACCCTAGTTTGCGCTGGACGAGTTATGTTGAAATCAGAGGTCCTACCAAAAAAATTTATTATTCCAATAATTTTCTTAATGTGTGTGATATTAATGATTCCCGTAGGAAATGTTGTAAATAACACTAATTCAGACGATTCAGAAGAAGAGAAATGGAATCAAACTGTCGTAATCGCAGTATTTAGTTTGTCTGTAGCATTAGGGGGAATAATAATTTATGTCATAATTGAAAATCCACCAGACTATTCAGAGGAAAATGAAAAATTAGATTCTATCAGTTATACAGAACGAGAATCTGAATTAAATAGTAAAAAGTAATTGAGAATGGGCCCGCCCAGATTCGAACTGGGGTCTGTGCGTCCCAAACGCACGAGCATAACCAAGCTAACCCACGGGCCCTTTAACACGCCTAAAATTAAGTTAGTCATAAGCATTCAGCCTATTAATCTCCATTTGCCCTCGGAGACTCGCATTAAAAGACCTTCAAACTCAGCATTATGGGCCAATTTTAATGCATCAAATTTTATTCTTCTCGCTCTTAGTTTTCCATTAAGGCTTTGAACTGTGACGAATCCTTCTTCATTTACAGACTCAACTAAAATATTTGGCAGCATATTTTTTAAATCAAAGTTTGTATTTTGTTCTAATTTATCTATATTCTTTTGCTCAAATTCTTTTCTCAATTGGCTCGGGAGGTTATTTATTGATACAAGTCTATGCAGTTCTTCAGCATTTTCTGTCCTATCTACAATATCTAAATTTTTGTTACCAGTCCGACATCGAGGACAGCTAATTTTTGAATTTTTATGTTTTCCGAAATAATATTCACAAATATTACACTTAACTAAACAATATGCTGGTAATTCTTCAGACATGATAATCTCAAAAATTGAAATTTATATCATCATCTCTTCTAGGCCCTCTTGGAGTAGGAGATTTAGATTTTTTCTGTAATGGATTTCTAAAATCTGTGGCATCCCTAGTAATTCCAGTTCTTACTCTACCCAACTGATTGGATTCTTGAAATGACATAGTTTCAGGAAGAATTAATGCTGCTAATGCAACACCAAAATGGCCCTGTGCCGCAGTTACCTCATCTACAGCAATATCGAATTCAATCACTTCTAAATCTCTACTGGCTAATTTATTTCTAAAATTTTTTCTAAGTAATTCGTCAGTTGTTATTGAATCCATTTCCGTAGAAATTGAAGCTGTTATAGAGCATTCATCACCCTCTGGTGTTTTACAATGTGCCCAAGCCACTCCTGCTGATGCAATTCCACCATCATAAGCATGTCCAATTGCAAGATGGCATTCAACTAAACTACCCATTGGTAATGGTTCTGGCGCTACGGGTAGAAAACCCATAGGCAGCATGGCACCTTCAACACGGATTAATCGCGCGTCTCCTAATCCTAGTTCCACTAAACCCTGATCGTAAGCGTCTTCTGGATTCTCACCCCAAGGAGCAACTGCCGTCATTAGCCAGCCAGGACAATCTGATGACAAAGGTCCCGCCATGATACACCGTAATACTAGGGGTTCATGAATCCACCCACCTTCCGTAGTTCAATGGGGTTGAGTAATAATCGACTAAATTACTTCTTAATTATTACACAACTGTTAATTATCTTAATTTCCGCTTACAAATTTTCTAATACTCCCAGTGAGACATATTGGATTCTAGCGATTGTATTATCTCTCATAATAATTATTTCTTGCTTTTCAGTAATTGCAAAAAGGAATGATGTTAAAAATTCAAACCATTCAGATAACGAAGAAAATCATTCTAGTAGCATTGGAAATTCTCTGAAAAATGATAATCAAGATATTCCAGAAAAATTTGAAGATAGTTGGGAATTACCACTATAATTAAAACAATCTAATTGTCTCTAGATTTTTTGGTGAATATGACCTGACATTATATTTCTCTCTCAATGCTCTACCTAATTCACTACACTTTCTATAATCACCATGATGACACACAATAGCGTGAGGTTTAGGGTTTAATTGATCTACAAAATCAAGTAGTTGTTTTCTATCAGAATGCCCACTAAATCCATCAATAGTTATATACTCACAATTAACTTCTAAGTTTATCGTTTCACCTTCATAAAACATCTGAATGTCACTGAAACCTTTTTGCAATCTCCTTCCAATTGATCCTTCTGCTTGATAACCTACGAAACACAGTGCATTTCTCTCATTAGCTGACCAATGTCTGAAATATGTCATTACTGGCCCCCCTGTTAACATACCGCTAGTAGCTAAAACTATACACGGAGTGGGGTCTAATAATATTGATTCTCTCATTTCTCTTCCTTGTACAGTTCTAAACCAAGGAGCGCTAAAGGGATTGTTTTCATCATTTTTAAGTATAGCATTCCTTAAATCTCTTGTTAAATACTCCGGATGTGATGCATGTATTGCCGTTGCTTCTTGTATCATACCATCTAAGTATACAGTGCAAGGTTCCATTTCTCCATTTCTAAATAATTCATCTATTGCAATCATAACTTCTTGACTCCTACCGACAGCAAAAACAGGAAGTATCATTTTTCCATTCCTTCCAATTGTTCTTTTAATCATTTCCTGCAATTCAGAAGTAGCTTCTAAACGAGATGGCTGGAAATCTCCTTGAGCACCATACGTTGACTCGAGTACTAGAGTTTCACAACGAGGGAATTTAGAGTTTGCTGCGTCAAAAAGCCAGCTTTTTTCATATTTTTGATCACCTGAAAATACTAGATTATGTTTACCTTCTCCAATGTGAAAATGGCAAGCAGAAGATCCGATAATATGCCCAGAGTTGGTCATAGTCATTTTTATATCTGGGGTAATATCAGTAGTTTCTTTCCAATTTACGTCTATCACATGTTTCATGGCTTCTCGAACGTGTTCCATCTCGTATGGAGGAGATTTCCCCTCCATCCCCGCGACTTTCAGATAATCTGATTGCAAAATTAGCATCATATCTCTCGTAGGAGGTGTGCAATAAACTGGTCCTTTGTATCCATATTTGAACAATAAGGGTAACATTCCTGCATGATCTAGGTGAGCATGAGTCAATACTACTGCATCAATTTTTTCCAATGGCAATGCTTCAGGCGCATTGAAAAAAGGTAAATGGTTCGCTGTATCAGCTATATTAGCTCCAACATCAATCATCACTCTAGATTCATTAGTCGTAATTAAATGACAAGCTCTTCCAACTTCTCTGTAAGAACCTAAGGCAGTTAATCTTGCCCAAGATGACCCCGACAGTTTAGGCCTGAAAATATTTCTTCCAAAATCTCTGAGTAATTTTCTTCTTTCCTCGGCTAGAGTTTTTCTAAAACCTCTAATATCAACCACAGTCTTACTTCTCAGAGAAGGCGTTCTTTCAACTTTAACAATCCAACCTATCTTATCTCTTAGCTTGTTAATATTTTCTCCTCTCCTTCCAACTGCTGTTCCTGGGTCATCACAGGTAAGTATTACTTCAGAAAAACAAGGATCAAAATAAATGTCATTTACTCCTGCATCTTCTGGAATAATAGATTTTATGTGACCAACAGACTCTTCCTCAGACATCATTATTTTTTTATCTGGTCTAATAACTACTCTACGCTTTATCTCTTTGGCTATTTCCCCAGTTAGCCCACTCCCACTTCCAAATCTGTCAGGTTGAGATGTAATTATTGCAACAGTTGCTGCCTCTAAATCTACTGAATAATCTATATCCTTGGGAACTAATTTTGCTATTTTATTTTTTACCTCATGAAAACTAAGTCTCAAATTATCACCTTCCCCAATCTATACCCACTCAAAAGAGTAAGCCCTAAAGGCGGGCTAGCCGGGAGTTTATTTTAATGATTTAATAACTTTATCAACTTCTTCATCAGTTAGTTGGACAAATCCTTCTGACTCGGTAATGTATGCCAAATCCATTCCATTACCTGATGCAGCATCTCTCTGACCAGAAGCAAGTAATGCCCGAGCAGCTAACTTAATTGCATCATTTTTTTGCATTCCTTTCTTGAATCCATCTTCCAGTACACCATACATATACGGTGATCCAGATCCTGTTGCACAATAAACATCAGGAATAGAGCCTCCTGCACCATCTATACTGTACACACTTGGCCCTGAATCATCAACTCCAACAATAAGTAATTGCACCCAATAAGGTCTACCTAGTAAGATGTTGGCAGTCAAAGTAGCAGCACCTTTTACTGTCATTGGATGACCTCTCTTAAGCTGAAATAATGTTGTCTCAGCATTCAAAGTTCTAGACAAACTTTGTGCATGTCCGACCAGACCTGCAGTGGTTAAGGCTAGATTTGGACCGATTTGAAACAGTTTTTGTACGCTTTTGTTAGCTATAAAATGGCCCATCGTAGCACGGTGATCTGCTCCAACAACAACTCCGCCGTTGTAGCATATTCCCAATGTACTAGTACCCGTTTTCAATTTATCCATTGTAGATTCCATATTAACTCACCACAAACAGCCTCTTAATTGACGTTGCTCATGATACCCTGTATGAAGGTAGTTTATCAACCCGACGAATAAATTGAGTTGGAAATGTAGCTTTTAAGTGTTTTTTGACAAAAGAATTGAAGAATACCAACATCCCCCTAGCAACGTGGATGACCAAAGTCAATCTAAACTTCCATTTGGAGAAGAAGAGGTAAATATCTTATTTGATTCTGATGAACATGATAAAAATCCGTCTGTTAAACCTTTTTCTAACAAACCAATAGAGAGTTTAGTGATGCCAAGTCTCAATTCTAAGAAAAATATAGTAAAAAAAAATAGTGTAATTTATCATGATTTAGAAAGATTATATCCAGATGCTAATATCTCATCAATTAATGGGTTTGTTATCCACCGTGCGAATTTATTAGGTTTAAATGGGGTTTACCAACTTTTCGATTGGGCCTCAGATGGAGACATAAGCGTTGTTGATTTAAAAGATATTTTAGCAGAAGATGAAATACTCAATAAAATCATACAAAAATTGAATGATTTCATTATTAGTGATTTAAACGGAGAGATATTGCAGTTATCTGAGACTAGGCTACTCATATTACCCCCATCATGTAAAGGTATGAAAGGTTTGGAAGACGAGGCTTTCTTAAATTGAGGGCAGATTATGGAATCCAATATTGAGTCTTCTTGCCCCGTTTGTGGTAATGAAAACAGCTTAAAAATGATTGCTCATACTACAGAAATTGCTTATTTCGGAGAACATACACAGGTTACCCTTCTTTGCTCAAATTGTGGACTAAGACAAACTGATTTTATTCCGGCAGAAGATAAAACCCCTGGTATCTGGACCCTGAAAATATCATCCTCCGATGATCTAGACGCTAGAGTAATCAGAGGGTCAAATTGTTCAGTAGAAATTCCAGAGTTAGAACTGGCCGTGTTTCCTGGTACTCACTCATCAGGATATGTTTCGAATGTAGAGGGAGTCATAAACAGATTCATTGAAGCCATAAAAATATCAAAAAATCAATTTAATGAACAAGAAAATTCTGAGGAGTATAAGAAGTGTGATGCACTACTTGAGTCTTTAGATTTAACTAAAAAAAGAAGTTTTACCTCTGAATTGACATTAATATTTTCTGATCCGATGGGGCATTCAAAAATATTGCACAAAAAAGCGACATTCACTGAATTAACTAAGGATGAAGCAGAAAAGCTATTGTAAGAACTGTTTTAGATTAGGAGGTGACCAATCCTTAGGTTTTGCGACTTTTCCGTCAGCTCTTTTTAGAACTTTACCATCAACTAATTTCGCCATATTGGAGCGATGTATTTCAGAAAATGCATCATCAATAACATTTTGTAAACCATGATTTAACACACTTCCTGCTAAAATGTAAGCTATGTCTCCAAGAGCATCTAATATTTCTAAGAGGTCTCCTTTTCTGACAGCATCAGCATACTCTTGTACCTCTTCCTCGAGTAATCTAATCCTTAATTCCCCCAATTCTTCATCACCAACAGTAGGTGTTTCTGAATGAGGTATCTCAAAAGCCTCATTGAACTCTTCTAGCATATCACATTCGAACCGCATGTGCACTACTATGAGAGGGGGGACTTAGAACTAACGCTTGAATACATTACTCATTATTTTTTGAAGAATTCTAAAGTGATTGATTTTTTCTTCTTATTGAGGCCACACCAATTAACAATAGAATTGTCATTACTCCTGTAAATCCAGGAACAGGTTCACCGCTAACATCGTCTACAATACCAGGTATTCCTGAAGTTGCGTTTAAATTGACTGTTACAATCGCGGCTAAGAAATGTGTTCCGTCTCCGTAAGACAGTACTAATTCCACAGTTTCTGATGTATCTGGGGCCATTACAACCAACGCACCAACTCTAGCCTCTGTTCCATTTACAAATTCTCCGTTTAGATTAACAGAGACTACATCACCTTCTGGATCGCTACATAGTGCGATTAGGTAATAATTACCAACAGGTAGAGTTACAGTCAACTGCTCTGGTGCAGTTGGAACTCCAGAGGGAACTCCTGAAATCAAAGCATTTTCGTTCTTTATTACTACTCCATCTGATTCTATAGAAAAGTAAATGTCACAAATTGGAGGGGAATTTGGCTTACTCTGATCATCTAATGGATCTGTACCTTCCGCAATTTCAATGATATCATCAATTCCATCTCCATCATCATCTAGGTCTTGCCCATCACATACCCCATCACCATCCGTATCAATCGGAATTGACTCATCCCAAAGTTCATTACTTCCACATGCAATCTCATCGACATCATCCCATCCATCAAAATCTGTATCTGTGTATTCAATACAACCATCTCCATCTAAATCTGTTCCTTGTATTGGATCTTCATTGGGGCATCCATCGTCTATGTCTCTAATTCCGTCTTGATCTGTGTCGACTGTTGATTCTTGAACAAAACAATCTGAAGCAGAGGTCAACTCCCAATTGTTAATCATAAGTATTGCATTGACACAATAGAAACCATCAGGAAGATGAGGGAAACTGATTACTTTAGTATCTTCAAGAGGTGGAGCGATAATGAAATAATTACCCACTTCTGATTGAGAACCTGCGATTGATGTGGTGTATACTAATTCATAATATTGTCCTGCAGTCATTTCACCTATAGTAATCTCAACACTTCCAACCCCATTTAATCCTGAAATAGCGGTTATTTCCAATGTGGCATCATCGTTAGGAGCCAATGGATTTGTAACTGTGAATTCAAAATCCATTTCGTCTATTAGCGAATTCGACAGTGATAAGCTTATTTTAACATTGTATTCATTGTTTCTTTTTCCTTGGTCGACAGTCAAAATATTCTTGTCAATAATTATCAATTCACTCTCTGAACAATAACTTGTGTTGTCCCTAGAATCTATTAATTGATGATTACCCGAGTCAATTAACAAACCATCATCATCAAAAACACGATAATCTATATCATAGTTGACTAAGTCATTTATGTACCGAAATAATTCACATCCTGCTAAATTGAATTTGTAATCCATTCCTTCTAGAATACCATTAGAATGAGCTGAATCGAAACTTATGTGACCAATTTCACCCACTGCAAAAGAGGGACTAAAAGCATCAACGACTTCAAATCCAGCAACTTGAACTTCAGCAATTACATAGAACCCTTCTTGTTCAACGTAATCATACATAGGATTTTTGATTATTTCAATCGGCCAATTTGTATAATCAAAATTTTCATCAGATGAATCTGTACAGTCTGAATTTCCATCATTGATTAATGTCCAGCCATCCAATACTGATTCTCCATTATCACAATAAAATTCTCCGAGTTCCCAAGGGTCAATATCTGAAATTATCTCTGATTCTAACAAAATAATTTCACTGTGTGTAGTTGAACCTGCTGGAATTGAAATACTTGATTCCCAAGCATTAGAGTACGAATCAGTAGAGGCATCATATACTTGAGGACCAGAACCAAGTGGATTGGGACAATCATATTTTTCGAAAATGTCGCCATTCGCATTTTGAGGGAATTGGTCTAACTCAAATACATCTCTACAAATCCTCCAATCTAAGTTATAATTAGTACCTTGGAACAAGTTGTCCATTGAAAATACCAATTCAATATTATCTTGATTACCATAATGATTTGAGTCTGCTGAAATACTCAAACTCTCAAAATTAGAAAGTGTTTCATCAATAATACTAAATTCCTGGAAATAAGTATCTAACTCTCGAGATTCCATATCTAAAACAATAGTTAGTACATACTCACCAGGTGTCAATCCACTTACTGTGTAAGTATGCCAAGGAATTTTCCAAGCTGTCAGTGATCTTGAATCAAGAGAATTATCAGAATATGATTCAACGAGATTTCCATCTGAATCAGTAATCTCAATGTTTAAGTCATAATCTACCATAGTGTCTATATATCTAAACAACCATTTTGAAGTATACTCAAATTCATAGTCCATTCCATTTAGTACACCATTAGGATGTAATGCTCTAAAGCCAATTTCTCCTCTTTCTCCGGATGCAAAAGAGTTGGAAATATTATCTGAAATTTTATATTTTTCTGCAGAAAGTGTGGCAATCAAATAGTACCCTAACTCCGCAGTAGAGAGTGTTGCAGAAATATTTTCTTCTGGCCATTCAGCATAATCAAAACCTTCGTCAGATGAATCTGTACAATCATTATTTCCGTCATTTACTAACTCCCAACTTGAAATGATTGAACCGTCGTCACATGTAAAATGACCTAATTGCCACGTTTTCATATCTGAAGAATAATTCTGTAGTATTTCAGCGTTTAAGACTGCATTGGTAGAGCCTGTTGTAACACTCAATGTTGATAATTCATCTGAATAAGAATCATTTTCAGCATTATAAGTTTGTGGTCTCCAAGCCTTATTACAATTTAAGTCTGTATATATCATTCCATCAATGTTTGAAGGGAAGGCATGCCAGTTTCTATCACGACATAATGTTAGATCCACACTGTAGTTAATTGCAGGATTTAAGTTATCCAACTCGATAGTTATTATTACAGGTTGGTTCTCTTCGTAATAGTTATCGTCTACGGATACAATAAAATCTTCCGACTCTGTTAGAGCAAGATCAATTACCTGAAATTCTTGGTAGTGGTTAGTTAGATAAACCCCTTCTTGATTTAATTTTATTTCCAAACTGTAATTTCCAACATTTAACCCAGAAATCGCCTTTGTTTCCCAGTTAGAGCAAGAACTCGCTAAATCACGTGAGTCTATCTGTGAGTGTGTTCCAGATTCTACGAGCGACTGATCACTTAAATCATAAACCTCATAATCTAAATCATAATCAACCAGCTCTGAAATGTAGTAGAACAACTCACATGCATAAAAAGAAAATTCATAATCATTACCCACCAATATGGTATCATCCCTTAAAGTGTCAAAATAGACATTTCCTCTGTAACCTACAGCAAAGGAATTAGAAAAAGAATCTGCAAGTTCATAATCGCCAATAAGTAGTTCTGCCACCACATAATAACCTCTTCCACAGCCATCATAGTGCCACCAAGTATATTCAAGATTAGGTTGATCCCAACCGTAATAACTCCAATCAGTACAGTTGTAGAAATAAGACGCATCTACAATTTCTTTTGGCCAATTTACATAATCAAAATTTTCATCAGATGAATCTAAGCAGTTACTAACTCCATCATTAACTAACCACCAGTCTGAGATTGAAGATGAATCATTACAAGTAAAAGAACCAAGTTCATCTGGGTGAATATGAGATTCCCGTTGAAATTCAATTGCTTTAGCTATAGCATAGGAGTTTACTCCTGCTGGAACATCAATGATGTCATCCCATAAATAGTTCTGAAATTCATTAGTTTCCGCATCATAAATTTCTGAATCAATCATATGCTGATCACAATGATAACCATCGTAATTAAATCCATTTGGAGGATTCTGCCATGTACTCCCTACATTTGCCATATCATAACAAATTTTCAATGAAACATCATAATCTATTCCAGGATTTAGTCCCGTTACAGTAGCTCCAACCATAATGGAAGACAATTCATTGTAATGATCACTGAGTACTGTTACAGTAATTTCTTCACCACCAACGGACCTACCTTGTTCTGCGTTGACATTCCCTGTAACAACTGTAGCTAGTACTGTAAATAACATTACTAACATCATTAATGTCGCTTTGGATTTTTTTCGAATAGCATCAATTTGCATGTTAATATGTCAATGTAGGAGTGACTTAATCATATCTATTAATATGACAAAAATTCTTGCACTAAATGGGAATTTTGCTGCTTTAATTCCTGATGAGTTTTCATCCAGGAAATTGCTTTTTCAATACATATTTCCTTCATTTTTCCAGCTAAAATTTTACCTGAACGGTAACCTTCATTTAACTCTCTTAAATATTCATCATCTTCTTCAAAGAAGTACATCAAGTATTGATATGCGACATCAATGTCTGGATTTCCGCCATACCTTTTATGTTCCTCTACTGTGGATTTTCCGCCAGAAAATGCAGATTTAATTTTCTTCTGGATATCTTTTACTTGATCTGTAAGAAATATTGTCGAATTTGGTTTACTTGAGCTCATTTTGTCACCATTCATGCCAACTGCGAATTTGTGATAAGTACTTGATGGTTGTAAAAGTCCTAAACCGCCCATTGATCTTTCCAAAGAAAGTAAAACCCTTTTGACATCATCATAATCTAATTTTGTAGCTGATGGAATACCTAAAGTTCCATGTTTCGGATTCTTGATAAAATCAGAGAAACCAATTTTTTTCAACATTTCTACAAGATTTTGGAATAAATTATCTCTAGATTTTCGATCTATTTTTCCGTCACTAAACACACCTAACATCTTTGAATTTTCATCTTGGACGGATAAGGATATGCTGAGACCCCCATCCTTACCAACTTTAAGATTAAACCAATTTGATTTAGAAGTTAAACCTCTCGTCAATCTTAAATGTGGATCTTGGTCGATTCCTACTGGTACAACAATAGGCCTTATACCGCCATACTCATCAAGCATTGGATGGACAATATCGCCCACTTGAACTAAAGGGGCCTGGATATGTGCTAAGTTTGTCTCCCCATTAAATCCATAAATAGACTCTATTTCTGATAAGTTTGTTTTTTTACCCAATGTGAAACCGAGTCTTTGTACAATTGGTCTCTCTGATTGAAAATAAATATTCGTTTTCTCTGGATTTAAACCCATTGCTGAGTAGTTTGAAATATACTCTTCCATGGCATTTTTTCTGCATTCTTGCAGTGATAGACCTCTAGTCGCATGTGCTTCTAAATCTGCAACAGCTATAGTCACATCTGCTCCCAAATCTTGAAACCACTTAACTTGGTCAATTACCATTTTATGTCCTAAATGCATCCTTCCTGAAGGCATCAAACCAGTCAAAACTCCGAATGAATTCTGTTTACTTTTAGCCCTTAAAATGACATCTAAATCCCTGTGAGCAAATACAATATTTCGCCTGTGTAATAAGGAAGGTGAAGGAATATTTAGAGACTCTAAAGATGATAAGCCGAATTGGTCAATAATTCTCTGATAATCTGTGGATTGAGATGATGACCAAGGGTCGATTCGAATGCTTTCGTCCATTTAATCAACACTCCGTCAAAGTGATAGGAAATCAACGCTTCTACGCGAAGAATACTAAAATCGTCTAAATTAAGTAAAATTAAAAAAATAGAACTAGAAAAATGCATAATTCAATAAGTATGATATTGATGATATAATTTAATGGCAGAGATTGTTGCGTTAGGCTGTGGATTAGTAGGAGAATTTGTAATTTCTGAGTTAATTAAACAGGGACATTCTTTGACAGTGGTAGGATTGCAAATTCCTAAAAATTTAGAGGACAAGTGCAATACTATCCAATCTGACGCTCTAGCTTATGTAAAAAAAATTAAACATAATTCTCTAGTCATCAACATGCTGCCTGGTAGTGTTGGTGATTCAGTTAGAAAAGATCTATTACAGAAGGGAATTAATGTTATTGATTTAGCTTTCACAATCGAAGATCCAAGAGAGTACAATTCATTAGCAATAAAAAATAACTGTAGTTTAATCTTTGATGTAGGAATTGCCCCTGGATTTTCTAACCTAATTGTAGCAGATACAATCGAAAAATTTGGGAAAATAGAGGATTGCAAGATAAGAGTAGGAGGTATTCCTCTTATTCCTGATGATGAATGGTCTTACATGGCACCTTTTAGCCCAACCGATGTCATTGAGGAATATGAAAGACCCGCTAGGGTTTTAATTGATTCAAAAAAGACTGAGATACCAGCAACATCAGATTTACATTTAATAGATTACAGTAATTCTACCAACGGAAAAATAGGAACATTACAAGCATTCTTAACTGATGGATTAAGAAGTCTTTTAGACTTGAAAGAATGTAAGAATATGACAGAATATACACTTAGATGGCCAGGCCATATTGAGAAATTTTTAGATTTAAAAACTCACAATAAATTAGATGGCTTGGAAAGAAACAATACTATCGAGGATTTAATCAAATCTTGGGAATTTGATAAAAATAAGGAAGAATTTACACTACTGGAAGTAGATATTATCTCAAAAGGTATTCGAAATAGATGGATTATTTTTGATGAAGGCACCAAGGAAAATTCTTCAATGGCCAGAACAACTGGGCTAGTAACACTGGGTTTTGTAGATGAAATTTTATCTGGAGAAATTCAACCTGGAGTTCACGCACCAGAAAATCTAATTTCTCAACAAGGTCTCTTTACAAGAATAAGCAGTAAATTATCAGAAAATGGAGTTGAAATAATTAAATTATTCTGATTCTAAAAAATCCCATTTTTCACGATCTTTACTTATAAGTAACTTGGAATATATTACTGCGCTAATACCAGCAGTCGCAGCAATCAAAATCAATATCCAACTAAAATCTTCAGCTTCTTGTGGTTCGACTAACCAAGTAAAAACCAACGGAGATTCATCAAACTTCATTGACCATTTGAATAAATCGATAGTGTGGTGTCCAGAAATAGTTAAAGCCCAAGAATGATTGTTGAAGTATCTAGCAGATTCTGTAAGCATTTTAACTTCCGAATAATTATCTAATTTTATTGTAACTTCTTCACCGCTATTTATTGTTATCCATAATATATTTCCATCATATCTCCAACCTGGTTTCAACGTTTTATTTTCCAAAGATAATTCGACAAATTCTTTCGAATCCGTGCTTACTTCAACTACAGTACTATTGGAAATTTCAATCCCCCTAGTCACAGGTACGTTCCATGCTAAGGAATTTTGATATTCAAGTGGCGGACCCAAATTTTCTAGTTTCCAATTATTTAACCCATCATCAGTGAATATAAAATCATCTTGAATTCTGTGAAACTCGTATGAATATGCTTCCCCCCATGTAGTATACCATGAGTTTTGTGATTCAAGCCATGCGACTAAATCTCCATTAGTACGCACTCTTAAATCAGCAATTCTAGCTTGCCATTGTAAATTAACCATCGCACCGTTTTCGGCGAGTTCCACTATATCTTCTAACGAAGTGATTTTCTGTTCTAAACTACCACTTGAACCTAAATTCCACCAATCTGAATTGTTAACAGGAATATCACTTGCATCATGCCATGCGGTATTGAAGTAATTAGTATTCAAGCCGTGAACTGCAAAACCTTCACTGAATAGAGCTTCATGATCACTGGAATCAAAGTTTGGATTTTCATTCATGTCAACCCCAAAAGACAGTGGATAATCACTCCATCTAGATGCATTTGTTCTCTCCATTAAATATTTCTTACATTCCATAGCCGTAGTTCTGGGCATCAACTCTAAATTTAAAGTGGGCATTCCTTGACATCCTAATTCATCTCCTGAAGCAATTCTTCCATCCTTCGTAAACCAATCTGCATCCAACCAACCATCTTCTTCCCAACCTGTAGATGCACCGACTAAAGGAATGAAAATAGGTAGAAATAAGACGACGAAAATAAAAACTACACATCCGTTTGGACCACGTAATACTTCTGACACAACTCGTCTAATTGAAATACTTTAAAAATCATATCCATAAGATACGTGAAATAAAAATAATATATACTATAATCTAGGTAAACTAATTATGGGTTCAAGCAACTTGGAAAATATGCTTGAAAAACTCACAAGCAATATTAAAATTAAACAACACAAGTTGGAAAAATTAACAACCCCCATTTACTCTTTTTTAAGGTTGACTGCAGGTCAAATATTCCGTTCGGTTTTTCCGACAAAATTCACAGGTTTGGAAAATATTCCAAAAAATGGTCCAGCTATTTTTGCTTCAAATCACCTATCTCATGTCGACCCGTTGTTCATGATTGCAGCTTCTAGAAGAAAGCTGCATTTTTTAGCAAAAGATGAACACTTTGAAAAAATTTTTACTAAATTTGTCGTTTCTTCAACTGGACAGATTAAAACTGTGAGAGAGAAAGGTGGTGGAGACGCACTATCTACAGCTAGTGGAGTTCTACAATTAGGGAAATGTATGGGGATATTTCCTGAAGGAACACGATCTCGAAAATCTAAACCACCTCATATAGGAAAAGGGAAAACTGGGATTGCAAGGTTAGCGGCATCTCATCCTGATATAAGAGTAGTTCCTGTAGTTTGCGAAGGAACACGTGAATTTATGAAACCCAAGAGCCATAAATTTCCTAGATTCTGGAGACCAATTAAAATTCATTTTGGAAAACCAATTACTTGGAATGAATGGATAATTGATAAGAATGGTGGGAATATGAATGAAAAAAAATTAAAATTGTTATTAGATAATGAAGAGTCGGTACAAATAGAAGAATTTAGTAAATTATACAGAAGATTTACAGATCAATTTATGAATTCATTAAAACATCTAGGAGCAATTTAGCTGAAAAGGAAATTATTTATTGACTTCGGATATCTAAGACATTCGAACATGAAGCAATTCCTCGAACTTGTAAAGCGAATTCTTGACGAAGGCGTTGAAAAAGAAGACAGAACTGGTACTGGCACAATATCTATATTCGGACACCAAATGAGATTTGATTTATCCGAAGGTTTTCCGATGGTAACAACGAAAAAACTACATCTAAAATCTATTATTCATGAGCTTTTATGGTTCCTAAAGGGTGAAACAAATATAGATTATTTGCAGAAAAATGGTGTTAGAATCTGGAATGAGTGGGCAGATGACGAGGGAGATTTAGGACCTGTTTACGGCCAACAGTGGAGGAAATGGGAGTCTAAAGAAGGAGAAATTATCGATCAGGTTGAAAATGCAATTAACGCAATCAAAAATAACCCTGATTCAAGACGAATAATTGTCAGCGCTTGGAATGTTGGTGAACTTGACGAGATGGCTCTGATGCCCTGTCATGCATTTTTTCAATTTTATGTAGCCAATGGTAGATTATCCTGCCAACTTTATCAAAGAAGCGCTGATGTTTTTCTCGGAGTTCCTTTTAATATCGCATCATATAGCCTCCTTACAATGATGATGGCACAAATTACAAATTTGAAGCCCGGTGAATTTGTACATACTTTAGGTGATGCGCACCTATACAAAAATCATTTACAGCAGGCTAAAATTCAATTAAGTAGAACACCTATGAAATTACCTACAATTAGTATTAACAAAGATGTAAAAAATATTGACGAATTTAAATTTGAGGATTTCATAATCAATGACTATGAACATCATCCACATATTAAAGCTCCAATATCTATTTAGGTGAGATAATGGAAATAACTCTTATTGCAGCATTTGATAAAAATTATGCTATAGGTAGGAAAGGAGAATTACCTTGGCATTTGAGCTCTGACTTGAAACATTTTAAAAAAATTACATCAGGCAATGCAATCATAATGGGTAGAAAAACCTTCGAATCTATCGGAAAACCTTTACCAAATAGAGATAATTATGTACTTACAAAAAATATTAATTGGACAAATAAAGATGTATTCGTAATCCATTCTCCTGATTTAATATACAAAATTAGTAAAGATGTAAAGGAAGTCTTTGTGATAGGTGGTGGTGAAATTTATGAGGCATTCATGCCAATCGCATCAAAGATGATTCTTAGTTATGTCAATACTGAAGTAGAAGATGCGGACGCTTACTTCCCAAATTTTTCTGAAGATAATTGGATGAAAACCAAAGAATCCGAATCTATAAAAGAAGATAATGACGAATTTGACTATAAAATTTTAATATTTAAAAGAATTAAGTAAAAATATTTTTCAAAGCAAACCAAACTGGTTCAGAGCGTGATGTAGCTGTAGATGATATATTATTATGGTCTAGGATTGCGTTAGAATCTGAAGGATCAAGTCCTGCTGCATGGTTTCCAGCGATTAAAATAGCAGAAAAAGGGATATTTTTCTCTGCCAACAACTTTGCTTCAGGTGCCAAAGTCATGCCTACACAATCAGCCCCAAAATTAGAAATAGCAAGAATTTCAGCAGAAGTTTCAAATTGAGGCCCGACACTATACCAGTAAGTTAGCAAAAAGTCGGAATCCATCAACTCTGAAAGGTGAGGTTGTGATAATCTTAATGAGTGTAATAATTTGTTATTTAAATCCGAATTAAAAGGTGAAGTCATCGAAGTAAATTTTGCTTCAATATTATTGTAACTTACTGAATTTCCACTAAAATCAATATATTGATTAGCTAAACCAACCATTCCAGGCTTGAAGGTTTCACTTACAGCACCTACTGAACATACTGAAATGGTAAAATCAACTCTACACGAAGAAATAGCAGAAATATTTGCAAGATGATTAATGTTATGCGGAGAATTGGTTCCACCGTGAATGTTATGATGCCTTTGAAGAAAAAATATTTTACACTCAAGTCCATCGTTATCTAAATCTAAAACTGTCATAGGGACATCTCCGTATGGAGTTTCAACAGTTAACTCGTTTCTATTTTTCAAAGACCATGGAAGTATAGATTCTTTATCCTCAGTAAAACTCAGCAAACCTGTACCGCCAATCAAACCAATTCTTTTCATGAGGACACCCCCATAAAATAATTCACTCTCCGATAATCCTAGCAATTAAATCTGCTTTTTTACCAGATACTGGTTTACCTAATTCTTTGAGAACTTCTTTTAACTCGGCAACTGTCATCGAAGAGTAATCAGTTTCTACATCAGAAACTATTGAAGCAGAGGAAACTCCATCTTTCTCGCCATTATTTTCAACAGTAGTATTATCATCACTGGCTTTTTCACTTATAGATTCCATTGCTTCGGCAGCTTCGAGTATTGTTGGCCCCTCATCTTCCGTGGAAGATAAAGCTGCTTCTTTACGTGCTTTTAATTCGGCTTCAGCCTTAATTTCAGCAGCATGGATTTCATCTAATGTGGGACCCTCTGAACTAACAACTCCAGTTTTTAGTAATTGACTCTTAGCTATTACTGCTGAACGAATTTTTGTAATTGGACTTAAAGCATTACTCATATTATTCTCAATTTCTGAACCTAAGATAGCTTTTTGTAGATTTGAATATGTGCACGTAGATGCAAAGATAGTGATTATTTCTGTGGCTTTTTTACGCATTATCTTCTTCATACTAGATGTCGCTCTGCCTTCAGTGACAATCAATGGTTTCAATCGAATTAAATAACCGTCATTTGTTATTACATCTACCACAGCGTCAACTTTACCTCTGTAACGCCTAATTTGTCTTCTTATGTGATCGTTTTGATGTTCATGGCCGACAAATTCTGTGATTGCATCTTGATTAACAACTTCTACAATCCTAAAGTTTAATTTTACGTGCATTTTAGTGAAATCACCGTCAAATTCTTGTTGAGTCGTTTGAAAAACCCTTCCTTTGATAAATTCTTCATTTTCGCCGATTGTTTCACCAATTTTCTTGTATTGCCATGGATTTCTAGGTGCCCTGATAGAAAAAATTCTCTTAGCTTTCCATTTGTCTCTTTGCTTTCTTGCCAAGTTACGTGATTGTGCACTAGATCTTACAGCCATAGGATTCCACTCAGTGTAGCAACTCTGCGAACTAAGACCTATATATGAAATGCATGGTGTATATACAATCTCATTAATAGTTTTTTTTAAATGTTTTAAATATTTACCTAGAAACCTATGGAATGGTATATTGCTGTAATCTTTCAGGGTATTTTATGCCGATACACAACCTCATGTGTACAACTGTTGCCTCAGGATTACAAGATGTTGATTTAATAGTTAAGAGCTTAGAGTGGATGTGTGGAAAAGAAAAGGTTGTGATGGCTGAAAAAACAAAATCTTTTCATGGTTCACCAATTACAATACTTAGGATTAATTTATCAAGAAGCCAATCTAGAATGACTTTATCACGTCTAGGCGGAAAAATACTTACAAGGTTGCTTAAGGAGATTAATCAAAGACTTGACCATGAAAATCGTCTACATTTTCGTTTAAATTTAAACGAATTAGTTTGCGGAAAAATTGTAATGAGTAACTATCATGATAGCAGCATAAAAATGACTGCTAAAATTGAAGTATACCCTGGACAAGACCCATTAGAAATCGCCCGTAAGTTAATTACTGAGTCTTTGGACAGATGTCAAAGAAGAGGTTGGATAAATAAACCTCCAGAAATTTCATAATTTGTTACGAATACAACTCTTTATATTAAACCAATTTTACGGGGTAATGAATAGGCTATCACTAAGGATTTTTTATCAGCAAATTTTTTTGATAGCTTATAATTGGTGATGAGATGAATAATAAATTTGACTTAAGTGCAATGCACAAAGGTACAGAATTACTCAAGCGAGGTTTCGCTAGAATGCAACAAGGCGGGGTCGTAATGGATGTCGTTAACGCAGAAGAGGCACATATTGCCGAAGATGCAGGTGCCTGTTCAGTGATGGCGCTGGAAAGAGTTCCAGCAGATATCCGTAGAGACGGAGGAGTCGCAAGAATGAGTCATCCGAACCTGATTGAGGAGATTATCGAAACAACTTCAATTCCTGTCATGGCTAAATCAAGAATTGGTCATTTTGAAGAAGCGAGAGTTTTAGAAGAATTGGGTGTTGATATGATTGATGAAAGCGAAGTTTTAACTCCTGCTGATGAGTTTTTTCACATAGCAAAGAACAGCTTTGATATCCCATTTGTGTGTGGGGCAACCAGCCTGCCAGAAGCAGTCAGAAGAATATCTGAAGGGGCTGCAATGATTAGGACTAAAGGTGAAGCAGGAACTGGAAATGTTGTTTCTGCTGTCAAACATGCTAGAATAATACAAGAAGAAATTGGTTACCTACAGAACACTGACGAATCTGAATTTGAAAGAATTAAAGAAAAAATAATGCAAGGGTTCAAAAGAATCAATTCAGTTTCAGAATTAGGTATCAATATAGCAAATACACCATTTGGAACTTTATCTGAATTTGAAAATACAATACATTCAACCTTAGAGAAAATTAAGAAACTAGGTCGACTACCTGTCATTACTTTCTCAGCCGGCGGTATTGCAACACCCTCTGATGCATCTCTAATGATGAATATGGGTATGGATGGAATTTTCGTAGGTTCAGGGATATTCAAAAGCGAGAACCCTATTCAAACTGCAGAAGCCATTGTTCATGCTACACACCATTATGACAATCCAGAGAAAGTTGCGGAAGCATCAAAAATGGTAGGTGAAGCTATGCCAGGACTTGAAATAGAGACTTTAGACATCAAGATGGAAAAAAGAGGATGGTAATTACTCCTTCTTACTAGACGAACGATTTCCACGAGCAGTAGTAACACTCTTTCTTCGTTGAAGAATTTTCTTCTTCTTCTCTTGCTTTCTACCATCCGAATCATTCTCTAATGTACCTCCATATTCTATAGATCCCTGTTTTAATAATTGTTCGACTAAAAAGTCTGCCGTTGAATCATCGTTATGAGGGGCTTTTAATTCACCCCGTACAGAATCATTATGATCAGAAACCCAAGATTTCCTTTCTAAACTCAAGGATTTCATTTTATCTTTAATCTCTGTGATTTTCTTCATTAATTCTACTATTTCTTTATGGACAACATCAGCTTTCTTCTTTTCGTCCACAAAACTATTATGGTACCTATCTCCTTCTGATTTTAAGAAGTTTCTCTCTTTGAATAACGAGTTTAATTCTTCTGAAATTTTCCTAGCCTCTTTAAGCGCTTCAACCATTAATTTATGTGACTCGTCACCGACCGATTTTAATTCTTCAATCGCTGATTCTGTATTTGATAGATCTACCTCCAATTTAGAATTCTCATCTATTAAAGGTGCTAATTCCTTGATATTTACTTTATGTGACTTAATTTGTTTTAATAGTTTCTTTTCTTTTTCAAGTGTGTTGTAAGTAGTCTCAATTTGTTTTTCGAGTTGAGCTATAGTACTATTCAGTTTATTGAATTCTATTGTAATATTTTTTGATTTTCTCTTTTCAAAGTTTCCACTTTTAGCTTTAGAAAATAATATTTTTAGCTGTTCTTGTGCATTATCCCTACGTAATCTGAATGAGCTTGCTTCGTTTTTTTTCTGTTTAACCCTACTCAATCCTTCATCTAACCTCGACTTTAACTGCTTGTACTCTGCTTGAATAGAATCTCTTTGATCTGCAAATCTTTTTGCAGATTTATGGTGAGTAGAACGTTGATCTCTCATCCTTCTGATTTTTGACTCCATTGTATTCAAAACATCTTTGAGTCCGTCTCTTTCAACATCGGGTTGCCGCTCATCCAATCCGGTCACAATGGTGGGTAAACTCAATAGGATTTGAAACCAACCATTCAAAATGCTGACAAACTCCACCATCCAAGCCTAATTAATGGTATTAGAAATGCAACTAATATTGCAATCTTACTAGTCATGTAGCTGAATCTTTTGAGCATTGGAGTTCTACTCAAAGAAATTAAAGTTCTACCATCAATCAAATGCCCTTCAGAGTCTTCTAATCTTATATTAAGAACTAACTCACCTGGTAATTTAGATTTTATTTTCATCCATATCCAAGCTGAAGATTCATCTGCAGCCGCCATTATCACTTCTCTGCGTTCTAAGTCTGTCTTCCAAGGTCTATTTCCTAATTCCATCATTTCTTTGCCTTGTGGATTAAGTTCTATGGTATGTGTAGTGACTTCAGGTACCGTATGTGCAGATTGGGTTATTAGAATAACCGTTCTTTTTTTCTCAGATGCATTTATCAATTGAACAAATAAAGAACCTCTCTTATCAAAAATATCATCGGCATCAACGTCAAAGTAATATCCTGAATCTCGAATTTCATTTAAATCGTCTATATTTTTCTGTAACGTCCGTGTCATTAATCTATTAAACGGACCACAAGTGTTATGGATTTCTCTTATTAACTCAGACCATAATTTCATATCATAAGCGATAGATGGTTCCTTTATTTTGTAGGTTTTTTTGATTTTTTTAATTAAATTTGTTGTAGTCATTCTTCCTTCATCATGTAAATAGTGTAACAGAACTATTTTTTCAAAATGAGAATAATTTTCCGATTTAACTCTTTTAATTAAATTGATTTCATCAATCAAATTTTGTATTCTATTTCTTAACAGTGGGTCACAAATCGTCAATAAAATTTCTGTTAGAGGATAACTCAAAATTGAAGGATGAAATTCAGGTTCATAAGCTCCTACTAGACCTGATTTCTCTGATGTATTAAACTCCACAGAGTCTTTTTTAATCAAATAACTAAAATTTATTAAAACGAAACTTAATGAAAATATTCGAATTATTTCTGAAATATTGTCATAACTACCCCTAATTAGGACTACTAATTGTAATAGAAGAGCAAGAAGAGTAAGACTAGTTGAAAAAATTCTATTTCTAATCGAGCGATTTACCATTTCATTTATTTGTTCTGAACCATATGATTTCTCAATATTTTTCCCTTCGTGCAAACTAATTAATGATTCGTATTTTAATATTAATTTTGAAATAATACCTTGAGTTGTTGTTATTGATAACATTAACAACATAGCTATCAAAAAAATAACACTTAACCAATCCATAAATGGTGTTAATTCTAAATTAAAAATCACATTACTAAAATTATCCCACCAATCTGGTGATCTACTACCTTTCCAAACGCCTACTCCCACAACAAATGCTATTAGAGATGATAACACTAACATCAAACTAGCACCCTTACTCAGCAAGAGTCGATCGAAATTAGAAACCAAATCTTCAGCAAATCTCATTATCTTTAGTCTTTCATTAATTAAATCGATATTTTGCAGAGGTTTTTCCTCATTTTCTGACAATTATCTCACCTTCTTATTCTGGCAAAGCATTGAAAATGCATTTACAAGCTGGACATCTGGCTTTTGCGGGTCTCTTATCATAAGGAACCCTTAGTACTTGATCACACTTAGGACATTCGATAACATCGTTATTAGATCTGGAAAATAAATCTTCATCATTGTTTTTAATTTTTGACTCTGAATCAATTTTTGCGTTGAATGTTATCAAACATGAGGGGCACTTTACTTGTCCACTATAATCAATTGGGACCTGTAATCTTTTGTTACATTCCTTACATTCAATAGTTCTTTTTTCAGTAGTTGATTTGTCTTCAATCTTTCTATTTTTTTGACTAAATTTCCTTGTTTCTTTAGTTTCAACCTCTTTTTTTACCGAAATTATTCTCACAGAAAGAATTATGGCTGAAGCAAGCCCTGTTCCAACTAAAATACTAAACCAATCTACCGAAAAACTTGGCTCATAACCAATTTCATTTGAGTTACTAGAAACTACTTCTAAAGTGTCTTTGACAAACAAATCATCAATAGTCCAAATGAATTCCAATGTTGTTGTAGAAGTTGACATCCATTCGTCGATTTTTATTTTCATTACAATTTCTTTTTCTGAGGCTAATACAGGAGAGGTAAATTCTCCAAGTACTCTTTTTTGGCCATCTATTGCCATAATTTTTCCTGATTTCAATTCAAGAACCCCGTTATTAGTTAATTTAATGGAAATTTCAACGCTCTCTCCCAAGGTGGGATTTAAAGGGTTTGGATCTGATTCAATAGTTAATCTAAAATCTGAATACTCCGATTGTATATTCTGAATATCCATCGCGATTGTAGCAGAAGACCATTCTAAAGGAACAATAATAATCTTAATTTTTGAGGTACCAGAGGGTGCAAAACCTAGAATTGAGTTGAACGTGGTAATTCCTGGATTCAAATTTAAATTAATGTTACTGGCTAAAATCAATTCGTCTCCATTAACGAAATAAATTTCTGAATTAACCAGTCTAGAGTTTCCATCAGATAAGTTGACTCCTATATCAATTGAGTAACCAGAATCAGAATTAAATTCAATTGAATTTATTTCAGTAGTCAGAGATTGTTTTTCATAAACAATTATTTCTTCAACTCCAGAAAAACTTTTTGTGTGATTTTCAGATAGTTCTATTACAGACCAATTAACAAGAAATTTACCCGTATCTAAACTATTAAATGACATTACCAATTCTTCAATATCATTAGGCTCAATTTGAAAAACTGTGCTATTACGGATTTTTTCATTGATTTCTAATTGCAAATACACATCTACTGATTCTGAACCATCATTTTGAACTAAGATTGAGAAATCAATATTATCTCCTACATGCCAAGGCCCGTTTAATATCAATAAGTCTCCAGTCTTTGATGTTGAGCTTGCACTCATTAAGGGAGTAAATGCCGAAACGANTAGAATTAAAACAAAGATTATTATTGACAATTTGGCCCTCATTCAAACACCCTAATACCTCACTGATTAAGATACATTGCCAAGGTTTGCTTCATTACTAACCTTTATTGAAGAAATCATTTTCGAGCGAACGTTACAGATGGAACCAAAGACACTACTGCAACTAAAGCCCGAATTACTTGTTAAAGCTATTATACATAGAAGACAACATCTTATGAATCAATTACCAAAGATAATTGAGAATGCTAAAGAAGAAGTGAAAAATACCGAAGAAGCGATGAAATTCCATGAAAATTTATNTGTTGAAGCCAAAAAAAAGACAGTTGGTAATGAAGAGAAAGGTAAAAAGTTACGTTCGGAATTTAACTCTGCCATTGGAAAATTAAATAGAGCTGAAAATATTTACAAAAACTCAGAGGAAATTATTTCTTTTTGGGAGTCAAAATTAGAATTAGGATTTGATGACCTATTAGAGGATTGTTTAAGAGTTGAAAACGGAGGTACTAGCAGTTGGGCATTAAGAAAAAAATCAGCATCAAAAGATTCGGGTGAAGAAGAATGAGTGTTACATCCAAAAAAAAAGAGAAGGAAACAGAAAAAAAAGAAGCTGATCTAAAGGATATAAACATTCAAATTACTAGTATTTCCCAAAATATCAATAAATTATATGACGAAAGACAGTCTTTAAATCTAATGAGTATAGCAATGAATAATAATTTAGATGACATTCAAGGATTACCTAAAGAACAACAGGACATATTAATCCAAGTTCAAGAGAGACAAAAAAAAGCGAATGAATTAAGGAAATTGAGGGATGAGATTAATTCAAAAATAATTTTACCAGAACAAGCGATTTTAGAAAATTTATACCTTTACTACTATAAACTAACTGGTGAAGAAACTGAACTGAGATATCCTTCTTTAAAGAAGGAAACTGAGATGTTCAGTAGATTNTTTGAATTACAAAAAATGTTTACTAGGAAACTAAAAAGCACGGAATATCATCTTGAATTCCAAGAACTCATAAAAGAACAGTTGTCAACAGTGGAAAAATTAAATGAAATGAGGAAGAAAACTGGAAAAGAAAAATTACAAATATCATCAAAAAATAAAAATCATAATAGTCCAGTAGGTTATAAAATCTTCAAGATTAATAAAAAAATTGCAGTAAATAAACGTAAAGTGAACGAATTAAAGAAAAAGAAATCTAAACTTGAAATTGCATTGGGGAAAAAGTCACATAATAAAAGAAGATATAAAGTTCCAGATTTAAGTTCTATTCAGGAAAAAATATCTGGTGGTGGTAGCATTTCACTAAATGATTTGAGTACACTTTTAAAACATGGAAAAGGTATTGACAAGATAGAAAACAAGCAAACAAAATCAAAAAATAAAGATAAACATAGCAGAAATGGCCCTCGAACAAGAATTCAAACTAACAGAGGGAGGAGAAGAGCTGGTCCAAGAGATTCTTCCTTGAAAAATGACAGGTAAGATATTTTTATGCACAAGGTCTTTTCACTTGATACCCATCACGCCGTCTATGATTGACCATTTATTGAAAATAATTTCTAATGATTCAGATATCATTTCTGGAGGTGTTTTTGATGAGGATGGTCTGTTACTTTATTCATTTGGAAATAAGAATATCATCAACAAAGTTTCTAATACCATGCAAAAAATTATTCATGAAAACCATCAACAATTTTATTCTTTAAGCATTGAACCTGTTAATTGTCTGACTCTAATTGGAGATAAAGGAACAAGTATATTCTGGCCTATGAAAAAATCTTCATCACTCGCCATCGTGATTAATTCTAAATCTAATCTTGGAAAAATTAGGAAAGATATTAGAAAAATACTTCCAAGAATTGAGGAATTAATTTAATCAAACAAAGGTCCTAGAAGAACTGGACCATTTGGACCTATATCTATGGCCTGTTTTTCCATAGTATGTCTAACATGCCTCATTTTTTCTAACTGAAATGTTCTAACTAATTTACCATTTCTTCTGTCTAGACCCATTGAAATTATACCATCTGCTAAGAAACCTTCATTTCCCTCCAATTCGGCAAATTCACCAACTTGTCTCTCTGTCAGGCAAATACATTTCAAATTTTGAGTTCTCAGGAAATCAAAAAAATTGAACATTGTTCTACGCATTTTCTCATCGACACTAGTTAAACTGTAAATCGCACCGATAGAATCTAAAACAAAGACCGTAAATTGATCACCACGTTCTCTTTTGAAATGCTCGATCATCCGCCTAGTAAATTTAAGATAATCCATTGTATCATTATCTCTCCTTAATTCTGTAAAATCTGTTATTTGTAAATTTTGAGGTAGTGCCAATCCTAATGAACTAGCCCCTCGCATTAAAGAATCAACTGTTTCTTCAATAGTGCAATAAAGACCAAATTCGCCAGTTTGTCTAAGATAATTTGAGACCAAAGTCAAGGCAGTACCAGTCTTAAGTGAACCTGGTGGTCCTGTAATCAAACTAACATATGGAGCTTGAACATCGTTAAACATTACTCTTTCTATTCCTGGGAGGTTGCCTAAGAACATGACATCACTTATTATGCGCAGAACCTTTCACACTTAATCCTCTCGGATTAAATATGCATTTCAGTTATAAATTGAAATAAATCAATCAATGTGATTATATGCAACTTAATAATCCCGATGATGTTCCAGAACAAGGAGTTGGCTGACAAATGAATAAACTAAAAAATGAACTGAGTAATAGAAGAGAGGCAATGGATAAAAAAGCCACTAATTTTCGTGTTAAAAGAGACGAATGGAATTCAAAAACTAGAGAATTCCAGCAAACGCGAAACGAACTAAATTCTGCTGTCAGAGAATTAATCCAAGAAGTCAAAAAACAACGCACCATAAGGGATGCAGAAAATCAAAGAGTTCGAGATATGAAAGAAATTAGAGATGAATGCAATAAAAAAGTAAGAGACGCAAAGAAAGTAATTGAAGGAAGCCAATCCCCTGAAGAAAAAAGAAAGGCTCACAAAAAGAGAAAAGAATTAGAGCAGATAAAAAGAGAATTTAACAAATTGGAAAGAGAAATCGATATGGGAATGCACAAGGGACCAAAAAAAGAAAAACAAGCAATGGAAAAAGCAAAAACATTGCATAAAAAAATTAAAGATCATGTCCCTGTAAAAATTAAAATTGAAGCAAATCCAGAAGATCAAGAAGCTTACGATAAAGCAATAAAAGAGCAAGAAAAAGCCCATCAAGATGTTACTGAAGCTGCATCTCAGGCACAAGCAGCTCACGAGTTAATGCTTGAATGGAATACAGAAGTAGATTCTAGAAGAGCTAAAGCAGAGGAAGCGCATAAAACTCTTAGAAACACAAAAAAAGAAGCTGATTTAGCTCATCATAGATACATCGTTGCATTAAGATGTTTGCACAGCATCAATAACATAATCAATACAATGGAAACTGAAAGACGTGAAAAATCAACTGTATCCGAACCTCAACTTAGTGTGGATAATCTGATGGGTAAATTGCTTTCTGGTGAAACATTAACCACAGAAGAATTAATGCAACTTCAAAGCATGGATTAATGGTGAAAACTATGATTGAACGGGATAATATTAAAGCGATTTTAGAAGAATACGATCCTCTAAAATTAAGAATTGGAATGGTAGCTAGCCATTCTGCTTTGGATATATGTGATGGTGCAATTGAAGAAGGTTTTCCAACAGTTGCTTATGCTCAAAAAGGTAGAGAAAAGACTTACTCAAAATATTTCAGAACTGCAAGAAGTAAGTCAGGAAGAGTTACACGAGGCATGGTAGACAAAACAATTCCTTTAAAAAAATTCAGTGANATTCTTGAACCTAATTTCCAACAACAGATGAGGGATAGAAATGTTCTATTTATTCCAAATAGATCATTTACATCATACTGCAATATGAAAGAAATCGAAGAAGATTTCCGAGTACCCTTATTTGGTAGCCGAAATATGCTTAGAATGGAAGATCGTGAAGAAGATCAAGACTACTACTGGTTACTTGAAGAAGCTGGGCTTCCTTTTCCAGAAAAAATAAATGGATATGAAGAAATTGATTGCTTATCTATTGTAAAATTACATCACGCAGAAAAGAAACTGGAAAGAGGGTTCTTTACTTGTGCATCTCCTAGAGAATTTGAAGAAAAATCTACTGCATTGATACGACAAGGAGTGATTGATAAGGAAAGCCTTGTAAATGCTAGAATTGAAAGATATGTAATAGGCCCTGTGTTCAATCTAAATTTCTTTTACAGCCCACTTGAAGATGATTTGCCTAAATTGGAATTATTAGGTGTTGATTGGAGATTTGAATCAAGTTTAGATGGTCATGTTAGACTTCCAGCGCCACAACAAATTACACTGCCAGAATCTCAAAAAATCCCTGAAATGACCGTTGTAGGACATAATACAGCAACAATCAGAGAATCATTACTAGAAAGTGCGTTTGAGTTAGGTGAGAAGTTTATTGAAGCATCTAAGAAACATTACTCTCCAGGAATTGTTGGTCCGTTCTGCTTACAAACATGTATTGATAAAGATATGAATTACTACATTTATGATGTTGCGCCAAGAATAGGTGGAGGAACAAATGTGCATGTTTCAGTTGNACATCCTTATGGAAATTCATTATGGAGAAAACCAATGTCAACAGGCAGAAGAATTGCTCAAGAAATTAGGTTAGCTGCAGAACAAGATAGACTACTAGAAGTTTTAACTTGATGCAGGTGTTTTTCAAATGTATTTTGAAAAAGATGATTTGCGACAAAAATCGAAGAATACATTAGATTGTATTGGAAATACTCCTTTGGTAAAACTCAATAAAATAATTCCAGAAAATTGTGCTGATATTTTTGTAAAATTAGAATATTTTAATCCCACAGGTTCAAAAAAAGATAGAATGGCACTTGCGATGATAGAAGGTGCAGAAAAAAAGGGTCTGCTTAAACAAGGAATGAAAGTTGTAGAATTATCTGGAGGATCTACTGGAGCTGGTTTAGCATTCGTATGTTCTGTTAAAGGCTACAAATTTCATGTGGTTTCATCAGATGCATTCTCCAAAGAAAAACTAGATACAATGACTGCTTTAGGAGCAGAGTTAGATATTATTGAAAGTGATGGTGGTAAGATTACAAGAGATTTAATTGAGAAAATGGTTGAACATACAAATGAAATTGCTTTAGATGAAAACATATTTTTTACAAATCAATTAAAAAATAGTGATTTAATTAATGGATTTGAAATCCTTGGAAAAGAGATTCTTGAACAATTAGATGTGCCCATAGATGGCTTTTGCGACTCTGTGGGTACTGCAGGTTCACTAATGGGGGTTTCAAGAGCACTAAAAAAGGCCAATCAAAAAACCAAAATTGTCGTACTAGAACCTTCAACTTCACCAATTATTACTACTGGGAAATCAGGCTCTCATACTGTCGAAGGAATCGGACTAGGTTTTGTTCCAGAATTATTGGAGAAGGAGTTTTACGATGAAGCAAGAGTTGTTGATGAAAAAATTGCAAGGGAAATTGCGGTTAAATTAGCTAGAGAAGAAGGAATCTTTGGAGGGACATCAACTGGAATGAATGTTGCAGGAGCAATTGAGTTGGCTAAGGAATTAGGCCCTGGCAAAACAGTTGTTGCAATAGCTTGTGATTCAGGATTAAAATATCTTAGCGAAACTTTGTATGCAAATTGATAAATAATTTGAACACTTTATTTATCTGAACTATTCATAATTTTAAATTTTATTCTTCTTCACTCTGCAATAAATCTACTCCCTTTTTTCCACTTAATTTTCCAATTACGTAAGCGGAAAATAATAAAGACATCAACAGGAATCCGTGAGAAAAAAGCTCCAAAAGTGATTCAGAATTATTCACCTCTGATTGGGTTTGAGGAAAGGAATCCGCATCACTGGGATCNTCAGTTAGATTATCTGATGTAGTTGGTAAAACGGTAATTGTACCTACCATTCCGAACGATTCATGAGGTTCACAAATAAAATTATAAGTCCCATTCATTCCAATTTCAAAAAACACAATATAATCTACTTCTCTTTCTGGATCTCCACTATCGAATGCTTTCTCACCTTCTGAAGCATCATGCACTGCATTGTGAGGTAGGAACTCTCCTGACCAGAAAAATCTCACAGATTGACCTTCTTCAATAGTAACCTCAGAGGGGCTAAAACGTAAATTTGAACTATCTACAGTTACNACAACTTCTTCAGTCTGCATTGCACTNACCGAACTANTTGACAACAGAATTAGAAATATAATTCCACCAGTCACTAAACCACGCATGTAACAGCCAATAATTTATCAGATTTAATAGAATGTTTCAAATCTAATCAAAATCTATCGGCATATTGCATGGCATAAGCTCTGGCCTGTTCTTCAGTATATCCTTGTTGGACTAACTGTTGGATGTAAGCTTCCATTCTAGGATTAGAAGCTGTAGCTGGTGAGGTAGCAGTCACAGATGCTTGAGGTGACATTTGCTGTGGGGTTGATGCAATACCAAATTGTTGTGCTGCATAAGCACGAGCAGTTTGTTCAGGATACCCTTGAGCCATCATTTGTTGCACATACATCTCCATTTGTCCTCCTGTTGGGTCATCGTAACCCATTGCAAATTCATCTGCATCACTTCTTCTTCTGAGAACGAGAATTGAAACGACAACTGCAATTAGAATAGCTGCGACTAAAGCCAAAGCAATAGGTAGATTTTCTCCACTAGCAGCCTCTAATGACAACGCACCACCAAGAATAGGTTCTTCATCTGGACAACCATCATCATCTTCAAAATTGTTGATTACTTCTGGCTCATCGATACATTGATCTGGTAATGTTCCACTTGTATTGTCACCAAAGCCATCTCCATCTGTATCTTTCCATTGTGTTGCATCATCTTTATACTCATCAGCACATTTATCTTCACCACAATCATTTGGAAGCCAGTTTGACGAAGGATCAGAATAACCATCACCATCTGAGTCTGGACAACCTAGCCTATCTTCCGAAGAGGTCCCTGCTGCTAGTAAACAATCATCAGCATTATTTCCAGACTGATTATCTCCGAATCCATCGCCATCAGAATCTTTGTATTGAGTTGCATCATTTTTGAACTGATCCATTGTATCTGGCCAACCGTCACCATCAGTATCTAAACAGCCCATTGGAACATTATCATTACCTTCAATCCCAGAGGTACCAGGTTCTAATGGACATGCGTCTTGGTTAACNGCAAGGAACATGTAACTTCCTGGCCATGCTTCATCGCGTGAATCTTCCCATGATTTATTTCCGAAGTTATCTCCGAAACCATCTCCATCGAAGTCAGTCCACTGCGTAGGTTCATTTGGTAAGGCGTCAGCGCAAAGTCCGTACTGATTAGAGCAACCTTCGACACCCCAATCTTCATCTGGATCCGAAAACCCATCTGAATCAGTATCTAGACAACCTCTTCTGTCAAATTCTGAATCTCCAGCAACTGTCATGCAATCATCTGAATTTGAACCAGTTACATTATCTCCATAACCATCACTATCTGTGTCAGCCCATTGAGAGGGGTCTATTGGGAAAGCATCTGCTGTACCTTCAGGGTGGGCAGGCCATGTATCGTCAGGATTTGACCAACCATCTTTATCAGTATCAACACAACCAGTTCTATCTCTATTTGATACGCCAAATTCTTTAGGACAATCATCAATTTCATCAGGAACATTATCATTATCATCGTCTAAATCTTCTAATAAGTCTTGACAACCGTCACCATCTAAATCAGTGATTGGTTCAATATTAACACTTGAAGTCCAATTTATATCTCCCTTAGGACATGCATCATTAGGATCTAATACTCCGTCATTATCATCATCAGTATCTTCTCCAAAGTTATTATTTTGATCACCTTCATCATTGCATCCATCAACATCATGGTCATTACTCACTGTTAATCCGTTTGAATCTAAAGTATCAGCCCCTGAAATCCATCCTTTGTCCCCCTTTGGACATAAGTCTGAACCTGCATATGATTCGAAACAAATTATAGACATGTCATTACCATAACTGTCTGGTCCACCTACATCACAGATATTATCTCCATCATCATCTTTATCTTCATCAAGATCTCTACATCCATCACNATCGTAATCTTCAGATTCTGTAGACACCCAAGGAGGTACAGAATCTAAAACTCCAAGTTTACAATTATCTAATTCATCTAAAATACCATCGTTATCGTCATCTGAATCACAAGCATCACCACCAAAAACATCATCGGCACTNGGAGTTTCACCATTTATACCATCTCCGTCATAATCTTCTTGATTCTCGTTTGCTATCGTAGGACAATTATCATCTTGATCTAAAAGTCCATCACCATCAAAGTCTTTCGGGCCTAAATCTGGGAACCAATGGAACCATTCATACGTCTCAACGCTTGAGATCTGAGTTGTAGTATCTCCATTATCAACTAGCTGAACGTCACCATAATACCACCCCGCAACTTTAGGCATCGAATCACCTGGAAGGAAGAAAGGTTGGACACCTATTACAGTTGAATCTGTNCCATCAAGAGGTTTCATAGCATTGATTATTGAAAAGGACCCATCTGGTTGCATTAAAGCTAAGTAATTAGCATAACCTTCTCCGGATGGTTGCTCATAATATGTTGAACTACTTGGTTGCAAGGTAACTCCACCTAAGTCAAATGTACCGTTGTAGATTCCAGTCATGGCTATTTCTCCATTTGGTCCAATAGCTACGTCAAAAATATTTTCTGAAGATTGTAAAACTGAACTACCGTAAGACATTCCCATTTTCCAAGTGTAATCTGTAGTATCTAACTTTCCTAGGAATACGTCTGCACTACCTCCATTTGAGGAATACTGTGTGTCTAAGTCAATAGTAGAACCGTAAAAACCGTGGATTATCATTTCTTCAGAATCTGAAATTAAAAGTCCTGTTATTTGGGGACCAAAATACAAAGTTGTGTCATCTATTCCATCTCCATCGGTATCTCTCGACTCTTCAATATCTCCACCTTCAATTTTCATTGAATGATCCCAGCTCCCAGAATTAGTTAATGCACCAAGTGCGTATGCCGCTGTTTGTTGCCCTGAAACCTGATGAGTATCACTTCCCATGGTAACTGATGTCACGAATGCTACAGTTATGTGAATTAAACCTTCATCATCAATCAGAAGTGAATTCACACTATTATCCGTAGCAGAATTTACTGTATTTGTAACCCATCCTTGTTGACCTAGTGAGCTAAATTTGGTAATGAAACCGTCTCCCGAACTATCTCCTGTGCTTCCCACATTAGAATCTGCACAATCTGTAGAACCTGGAATAGGTCCTCCCACTCCAGCTTCTGTTGAAACTGAACCTGCAACATAAATTCCAGTTGAATCTACGTCTACTGCATTAGCAGGAAAATAACAATTTTGTAACGCTCCCAGCTGAGAACCTGTGTTTAAAGCATCAGTATGCAGATATTCAACCCAATCCCAGAAACCTGTAGAACTTAACTTTGCNACAAAACCAAAAGGTACTCCAACTTCAGCCGTATCTCTGATTGTTTGACCTGCGGAGCTGATAAATGATATGTTCTCAGATGTGTATGCCTCTCCAACAACAACTAGTCCTCCATCTGGACTTAATGCTACATCGTTAATGAAAACCTGACCCCAAAAAAGATCATCTTCTCCGTCAGCATCAGTGTCTTGACCAGTGTTAAAATAACCACAATCAATCCCTGCAATCCAAACCCAGTTACCATCTGAATCCATTTTCCCAATCATTCCAGAATTATAGCAGTAAGACCCTTCGCCAGAAGCACCATCATCGTAAGTAATTGAATGTGCTCCAAGCGTTGCTGTAGAATCATATGAAAAATAATTCAATGCATATGTGTAAATGTTATCTCCATCAACGATTGTCCCCTGAGAAAGTGAAGGGAAATCCTGAGATGCAGTAAAAACTGCATGTCCAGATGGTGCTTTGGCAGAGTTCATATTGCGGATTTCATTAATTGGTTGAAATAATTCTAAGTTCTTTTTAGAGTTTTTATCATTATCATCTTCATAATTAATCGAAGCTAAAAATGCTGAATTGACTAGTAGAAATAATACTACTAAACTAATCACAATTTTCGCTTGACTCAATACGCGTTGACGGCTCATGTATAGGTGTGAGTAGAACTCCCACTTTAATCAATCCCTTTCATTTCACCTTCAAAGTTTAGCACCTCACCAGTTAAACCATGAATTATTTTATCTCCTTCTAAATGNGATTTGAAAAACCATGAAGGTATAAGTATCCTTTTATGCACTTGTTCTATAGAATTTAATTCCAGTTTCCACCACCTTAATAATTTTCCAGAATTAAGTTCAGAAGTGCTAATTGACTCATGTCTCCTTTCATCGCATAATTTGTTTAAATTATTTCTTAAATTGACATCCGAGTTTGAAAAACCCAAGGATAAAATCGGCAAATTAGGTATCTTATGAATTAAATTTAAATCCTCTTCAACTGTGAATTTATTCCTAAAAAAGTCTTCAAGAATTATCCAATTATTATATTCAAAGGAATTATCTGGACCTTTTAATTTACCCTTAATTAACCATAATCCTAATTCGAGTAAAATAGGTTGACAAGGGATTTGTGAAATACCCAAAGATTCCAGAGATTCATTAGGGTTTACTTTTGAATTAAGACATATAACATCTAAACCATTAATTTCTGAAAATTGATCTGCCTCTTCAATTACGTTAATATCTAAATTATTTTTAAGATTATTTTTTGGTTCTTCTATATTTTTTGAATTATCAACTAATATGCCTTCTAAAAAACCATAACCAATAATTAATGCTAACTCATCACGACCCCATAATTCAACATTTATTCCATCAGGTGANTCAAAATGAAAATCAAGATTTGACCCNTTTTCAATCAAAATTATGTGATCTCCAAGTGGTGCATCTACTAACCAAGATTCTAAATCATTATTATTAAAACCAATCCAGCTATTGGACGAAGACCAAAAGAGTTGACCTTTTTTGGCACCCAATTTCTTCAAAAGTTCTGGTAGATGTTTTATTCTACCAAGGCATTTTACCTCTGAAATTGTATTATAGCTGTGATTTTCTTCAAAAATTACACCTAGTGAAGAAAAAATATGGCTAATATTGGTTANCATCGGTAATCCGAGGCCAATTAAGATTTTAGTGCTAACTAGTTATAAATTGGATTTCAATGAAAGTAACTTACTCCTTCCTGGATCTAAAACTGCAATAGCACTTACAGGAAACGGCTTTCCACAAACTGCTCCAAGTTCTCTATTTACAACATTAACCCTATACATAGTCACGTCTGAATTTTTNCTCGTTATCTCATTTACATATTCTTCTGGACAGTTCATCGAAAATACGATTAATTTCGCAGTTCCTTCTAAATAATTAGCTCTGGCTTGCTTCTGTCCGAAGATTAATTTTCCAGTAGAACAAGCGTCTTTTAGTTCTCTAAGTACATCCATAATTTCACCTCTTTATTCCTCAGGGATATAGTACAAGTCAACACTCCCTGTTCCCAATGAGATTGGTTGACCTACAATAATATTTTCAGCCACACCNGTTAAGTTATCAGTTTCACCTATGACTCCTGCTTTAAGTAGATGGTTTACTGTAACTTCAAACGCAGCACGTGCAAGAATACTGTGTTTAGTTCCACTAACTCCATGACGTCCAATTGCTCTAACAGCTCCTTCACTGGTCATGACATCAGCAACCATCAATAAGTGTCGAACATCAACATCTAATCTAGCAGCATCTAAAGTTGCCTGCAACTCATTCATAATTGATTGCCTTGCTGCCTCTATTCCCAAGTATTCATAAATTTCTATAATATTATTTGTGTAAGTTTTGCTTCTGTCAATTCCTTCAACTTCACTAACTCTNGCTAAATTGGAACCAATTGTAGATATGTAGTATTCGTCAGTAATATCATTTCTTTGAACATTCGCTCTTTCGATATTAGGAATTCCCTTTAGTCTTAAATCTCTGACCTTGTCTTCGAGTTGTAACAATTCAGTGTAAGATGGAGGTTCTGAGTCCAGGTTCTCCATATCTTCCTTTTTTTGGATTCCAGGTATAATTGTAATGTTTCTAGGTTTTGCCTCATTATCAACATCTATGTATAATCTTAATGCTTTACCCAATTTATCAACAACTTCTCCAGCAGACATACCTTTTTGTTTCAAAATTGAAGGTAGTAATTTCAGTGTTAATCTTCTCTGTGTAACATCTGTTTCAATATCTGCAATATTCTTAGTTGTGGTCACTTCAAGACTTGCAGCTAATTTTTTGACCTTAGATTCGTTAGTTTTGTAATCACCGTCTAAATGGACAATCATTGTCGGAGTGTTAGGTTTCTTTCTAGCATCAACAATTTCGATAATCCTTGGCAAACCCTGAGTAACATTAACTGTTGCAACACCAGCATAGTGGAATGTACGCATAGTCATTTGTGTTCCTGGTTCACCAAGAGATTGAGCTGTAATTATTCCAGCAGCCTCAAATGGATCAACTTGTGATGATACAAATGCTTCTTTAGCCATTCTAACCATTTCTTTGGCTTCTTTGGCAGTTACCTTCTTTCTACCTCTTTTAACCAGTGCATTGGATAAATCTGAAATAACTCGAGCTGTTAAAGTTATACCTTCAACCTGTTGATTAGCTTTTTCGATTGCATCATAAAATTCACCTAGTTCAAAATCTTTTATCTTATCCATTTTTTCCTCTGATTTGAATAAATCAAGGTCCCTTTTGATGATTTTTTTTCTTGAGGTTCTTTTAACTTTCCTTCTTACTACAGTAGTTTCTCCACCGTCAATTCCAGAATCTCCCCTTCTGCCCGTAGCATAACTTGTGATCATTTCGTGTATTCTTTCGGCAGTTTCAGTACCTGTTTTACAAATTTTAGCAATGGTTTCAGAATCCAAGATTTTAACATCGTCCCATTTACGATCATCTGCTAGGTTATGAGCATATTCTTCATCTATTCCCATATCCATTAACTTCTTCTTAGTTGCACTCTTCACTACCATCAGAAATCACCTCCATCTGCAGATTCAACATCATAACCATCTCCGTCTAATAGTGATTCGAAGTCTTTATCTCCATGATCGGAATAAGAATCNACATTGGTGAGTTCTCCGAATGTACCTAACACAGTATCAACAATTACATCAATATTTACGGGTGAACCATGAGCGGAACGACATGGATCTATTCCGTCTTCACCGTAACTAAACTGGATAATTCTATCAGCTGTATTCCTAACAGAACGCTTATTATCAGGAACAACTTTCAAATCGTCCATAGCATTAATTAATCTTCTTTGCATATATCCAGATTTAGATGTTCTTACAGCAGTATCAACTAAACTTTCTCTTCCTGATACAGATAACATGAAGAACTCAGTTGGTTCTAATCCGTGTTTAAACGATGATGATACAAATCCTTTAGCACTCGCCCCTCTCGACCCTCTGGGGAAGTGTGAAAGTACCCTATCTTTGTACCCTCTTTCCAGTCTTTTACCACGCACTTTAGCCTGACCGATTGAAGCCGCCATCATAGTTAGATTATCCATACTACCTCTTGCTCCTGAAATAGCCATATTCACAGCTGCATTATCACTTCCAGCCTTCAACAATTCGTTTTTAGCAATATCACCAGCTCTTTGTTTTCCTTGATCAAGAGCAATCATAATGTCCTCTTCTAATGTTTCAATTGGTGTTCTTCCTGGCCTCACCTCATATCCTTTACCATTTTTACCAAATTTTTGTAGGAATTGTTGCACTTCTTCACTAGCTTTTGCATTTTCTGCATTAATTAATTCAATGGCTTCTTCGGTCAAGTCTTCGTCATCGATTCCTGTCGTGAAACCTAGAGAGGTACATGCAGCTATAGAAAGTCTGGTAAAATCGTCTAAAAATTTAGCACCAACNTCTGGACCGTTAGTCTGAACAATGGCATCGAGTAATCTGCCATCTTCAGAACCAATCGAACGCTTATCTAGGGTNCCTGAAACTTTACCATCATGCACGTCTACTAAGTCATTTGACCTACTGGTAAACTGAATTTTAATATTTTCTGGTAACAGAAGTGCAATCAAATCGTGACCTCTAAATCCTTTAACTAATTCTCCTTTGAAACCTTTCTTGGAAGCATTATCGATGATTGCTCCTGTTTTGGAGCACATTTCAATTTCTTCAGGTAAATCTCCAACCCATTTTACAGAACTTAAAATTTGCAAAGCATGCGCTCTCTTAACACCTATTCCATCCCTAGACAGCATAAATGCACCAGAAATATGGTCGTGAATCCCACCAATTACGGCACCTCCATATCTAGGAGATAATATATGCTCTTGGACTCTCATCAAGATTTTAGCTTCAGCTCTTGCCTCTTCACCTTGAATGACGTGAAGATTCATTTCATCACCATCATAATCTGCGTTATAAGGTGTACAAACTGCGAGATTAAATCTAAAAGTATGACCTTTCATAACTCTAACTTCATGAACCATCATTGACATTCTGTGAAGTGATGGTTGTCGATTGAAAATAGCCACATCGCCGTCAATTAAGTGCCTTTCAACTACCTGTCCTTCTTTGGGGTTACCATCAGAGTCGATAGTTTCTAATCTGTCAAATGAACGTGTTCTTTCGTCATATTCATTTATTGGAGAACCGCAATGAGGACATTCTATCTCGAGATTTTCTGGATAAGGACTCATGTTAGTTTCTCTCTCCCAAATCCATCTTTGTTGTAAAATACCATCTGGGTTATCTTCCTTCAATGGTTTACCATTTATGTCTATTCCTTCTAGATTCAAGAGAGTCTTCTCAAGATCTACAACGTGTGTTTCATCTACAGATCCGTCTAAATTTTTTGTAGTTTGTTTCTTGACTGCTAATCCAGGTAGAAAATTTGGTGCAGACATAGCAGCGTTTAAATCTGGACGCATACTATTTTCAGGCAAACAATCAGGGTTTAAACATCTAAATCCAGCGTTGATAAACTTAGATCTGTCGGTGATTCTCACTCTTCTACCATCTGGCCGTACGACATAGTTTACACCAGGATGCTTGTTAGGACCTCTAAGTATCATCTGTCTCATCTGCTCTCTGTTTCTGCTGTTTACTCTAATAGGTACGGATAATTCCATAGCCACTTTTTCAGGAACCCCTACCTCGTTAATGCCCAAGTAAGGATCTGGAGAAATGACAGAACGTGCACAAAAATTAACACGTTTTCCTGAAAGGTTACTTCTGAATCTTCCTTCTTTACCCTTTAAACGCTGAGTTAGAGTCTTTAGGGGTCTTCCAGATCGATGTCTAGCAGGTGGAATTCCACTAGTTTGATTGTCGAAGTATGTTGTAATATGATATTGCAACAATTCCCATAAATCCTCCACAATCAATTGTGGCGCTCCAGAATCACGATTTTCTCTAAGTCTTTGGTTAATCCTTAATACATCAACTAATTTGTGAGTCAAGTCATCCTCACTTCTGTCACCACTGTCTAGAGTGATAGATGGTCTAACAGTGATTGGAGGTACAGGTAAAACTCTTAATACCGTCCACTCTGGACGGTTAGCTTTATCCATTCCGATGAAAATTAAATCATCATCTGGAATTAATGCTAACCATTCCCTAATATCTCTTGGATTCAATTTTCTTTCTGATTTTGCTCCAGTCTTTGTATCGAAGCGCTCCTTGAAAGTCGATGGTTTATCGATCATTATCTTTCCTTGTTCTGCTTGGCAGTGCATACAAATACTTGCCTTCTTTCCAGAACAAACCTTTTCTATCATTTTAATTACTTTAGTAAATTCTGACGATCCAACTCCGTGTTTTAGCATCGTATCCGAAACTCGGTTCCTCCAGTAATCTTGTTCAGATAGTTCTGGATTGGATGGATGCGTTTCTTTCTTCTCATGAAGTAAAATTCTTCCACATGTGTTGCATGTGGATTTTAAGGCGGTCTTAATGTTATTAATGAAACCAATGTGAATCACAGGTAATTCCAGCTGAATGTGACCGAAATGGCCTGGTGAAGTGTCGTACTTGCAGTTATCAGTAGGACAAACCATATTAGGTTCAATTACTCCCATTCTAGGGTCCATCAATCCTTGTTTGAATGCCCTACCATCGTCTCGATAAGTATCTGCTGTTTTAACTTCGACAGCACTCATTCTTCTGATTTCTTGTGGATCCATTAAGGTAAATCCAATACTTCCTATTCTTTTTGGTATCATCGATTGTGGGTTTCTGCTCATTTTCTATCCTCCAGTTTTAGTCTCATTGCCACTCCTAGTGACTTCATTTCATCAAGTAATAACTTGAAAGCATATGATGTTTGAACTTTGTATACCTCAGCCCCTTCACCGTGTATCGGACTTACATAAGTTCTCTTCTTAGGATCATACCATGCAATATGACCACTCTGTCCGCAAACAAACATTTCTATTCCATCACTCTCATCAAGTAGACGGTCTTTGATTACCATTGAAGCTCCATGTGCAATTAAACAATCACGCTCCATTTCACCAAATCTTAATCCTCCTTGTCTAGCACGACCCTCAGTCGGTTGCCTTGTTAGGATTTGTACTCTTCCTCTACTTCTGGCATGTATCTTACCACTTACCATATGATGTAATTTTTGATAATAAATTACTCCGACAAAAATATCTACTGGGTAAATCTCTCCAGTTTCTCCGTTGTACATTGTTTCTCTTCCAGAATGGTGAAATCCGTTGTGCACTAATCCATCTCTTAAAGATGATTCTTTTTCTCCAACAAATGCAGTACCATCAACAAATCTTCCTTCCATTGATCCTACCTTACCTCCAATCATTTCCATTACATGAGCGACAGTCATTCTACTTGGAATAGCATGAGGGTTAATAATCAAATCTGGAACTACCCCGTCTCTTGTAAAAGGCATATCTTCTGGCGGAACTAATCGACCAATGACACCCTTCTGACCATGTCTACTGGCAAATTTGTCACCTACTTCTGGGATTTTGTTTGTCCTAACCACCGAACGAATTAATCTTCCACTCTCCAATGATTCAGTAACAAAAACATTCGAAACATAGCCTTTCTCTCCGTGTCTGATAAGCATTGAAGACTCTCTTCTTTCATGGGCTTGTAAAAACCCACCTGTTCCTGTTTCTTCTAAAAATCTCGGAGGGCTTGTCTTTCCAACAATCACGTCTCCACCATTTAGTTGAACTTCAGGTATCGAAAGTCCATCTCCTTCTAGATGTGAGTAAGCGTCAGGTGACCTCAAGCCTTTTACCTCAACTAGACCTGTTCCTGGGACCTCGATTTCTTCGAATTGCCCTCCCGGATACCTTCTTCTCTCGGAGTTATAAGTCCTTAAAAAGGTTGATCTACCTAATCCTCTATCTACACTGGCCTTGTTCATTATTACTGCATCTTGCATGTTGTAACCATGATGAGACATCACTGCAACAACATAATTTTGCCCGCCAGGTCTTCTCAGGAAGCCTGTAGTTTCCATTGCTCTGGTTCCGACCAATGAGTTTTGCGGATAATGTAAAACATGTAACCGAGTATCTGGCCTCAGCATGTAGTTAGATGATGGAAGACCAAGACTCTGTTTTACCATAGCTGTACCACCAGTTACTCTTGGTGTAGAATTATGCTCTGGATAAGGAATTAAGCTTGCGCAGACACCTAAAATTAACTGTGGGTCTATCTCAAGGTGTGTGAACTCTTGGTTAAGCTCTAATTCCCCTTCACTATTAGCCTTAGACCAAGTTAAAGGAAATTCATGATTTTCTTCGACAAATTCTCCAGACGGTAACCTTACGTCAACTGAAATTTTAGCTGTTGTAGCACGTTCCTCTCCTAAGTTAGTCCATCTCATATTGGCTTGTGAAATTGGAAATCCTGACTTTGGAGATAATTGTGGCATATTAAATGGTCTAGATGCGATATACTGATCTTCTTCCTCATCAGCATCAATCCATTCAACGTAACCTCTACTCACTAAATCCTTGAACTCTAGTTCTCTGCCGGAAAGTTTTGCTAGTATTTCGTTATTAACTTTAAGAGTTCCACCGTCAATTACCAACAGTGGCCTCAGAATCCTACCTTTGTCAGTATTAATGTAAATATCTTTATTTTCAGAGTCATGTCTAATCGAAACTTCTGGCCTTATTCTTCCTCTTCTTCTAGCATTTTTGAATTGATTTACCAGAGATTTTGGCCTCTTGTGTAAACCGAAAATATCTCCATCAACGTGAATTCTGGAACCGTCAGACCAATCTTCAGGCATGAACACGTCCATTTCTTTTAGTTGTAGTTTAACATCTTCTACAGGAACATCCTCAGAAACGTCAATCATTTGTGCAGCATTTTTCACCAAACCACAATTTTGTCCCTCTGGTGTTTCATTAGGGCATAATCTCCCCCATTGGGTAGGATGCAAATCTCTTGCCTCAAAATGGGGTTGACTTCTAACAAGAGGACTTGTTACTCTTCTCATGTGAGATAATGCGGATAAGAAAGTTGTTCTATCTAAAAGTTGGCTAACTCCACTACGGCCTCCTACCCAGTTACCAGTTGCTAGAGCATGCATAATCTTGGAAGTAAGTACGTCTGGTCTGAGGCAACTAGATATTTTCAGATCTCTTTTACGGTTATGATGCCTTTCTAATTGATATTTCAAGTCTCTAGCAAGCTGATTCATTGATACTCTAAATAAATCTTCCATTAGATCTCCTGCTAAGCGTACTCTTTTGTTTGCATAATGATCTTTATCATTCGGTTTTCTATCAGTAATAGCCATTTCTAAAACCTGACGAACGATCCTTCCTAAATAAATCGCTTTTTTCATTCTGGCGTCTTCGGTGTCTCCAAGGTGTGGTAATAGTTCTCGATCCAATAATTGTTGAACTCTTGCCTCCCTAAACTCGCGTTGTTGACCAGCAGCAAATTTCTTTTGTAACCAATCTAATGCGGATTCCATGTCTTTAGACTGTCCATATTCTTCTTGATCATTAACTTCATTGATATTTGCTACAATATATTTGAAAGTTTCATGAGGTCCTGCAATTGCCCTGAATATTTCTTGGTCCTGAGTAATTCCGAGTGCCCTCATTAATAATACGACTGGAATTGCAGTTGTTCCTACAGTTGAAATCTTAGCTAAAAGCATACCATCTCTACGTTTCTCGACTGTCAATGGTTTTCTAACACCATCTTTTTGGGAAAAGATTTTAGCAACTTCAGTGTTTTTTGTGTAACGAGTGTTTAGTTCCACGGTAACTCTATTGGGCGCTAAGTCTTCGACAGAAATCAATGCTCTTTCAGTACCGTTTATGATAAAATATCCACCAGGATCTAGAGGATCTTCTCCTGCTTTACGAAGTAATTTTTCATACTTATCTGCATCATCCTGAGTTTTATGAGGTTCAAGAATTAAATTTTCTTTAGTGCCGATATTAGCTGCCTTGAAGACATGTCTCGGGTGTACATTACATCTTTCTGAACGAACCATAATTGGCATATTTCCGATAGTGATTCTTTTCTCAGCGGGCAAAGCTACACCGTCTTTATAGATTGTACAATCCATTAATATCGGACTTTGATAGGTGAGTTTTCTAAGTCTGCATTCAACTGGAGTGGCTGCATGTTGTGCACCATTGGCCTCTTTGACAACTGGAGTGTCAAGCACTATGTTCTTAATGCGAACATAAATCTCTTGATCTATTACATCTAATTTGATGATACCTCCATTAGCATCATCAGGTTTTTCATCTGTTCCAATTCTAATATTTCTGACAATCCTCTCCATTCTGCTTAGTCTACCATCTCTTGCAGTGATACAGTCATCAAATGACGCAATTTGGTGATTCACTAAGCTTCTATCTCTAAAATATGAGTCTACAATTTCTTTCATTTTCATCTCCCCTAATTTCCTTCAACTATTAATCTGTAAGCAACAGAAATCCCCGCTGTAGGGCTTGGTCTAGTGACTTTTACAACACGATCGGCTAACCAGCCAGCTGGTAAACCTGGATGGTCTTTATCATCCTCTGCGGCTTTGATCATCTCACGTCTTTCTTCAGCTTCTTTCAGAGCTTGGATTGCTGGATCTGTGATCAATATCTTTGGTAGCAACTCTTTTGCTAATCTTTTTGTGCCATCAAAATCAAAGCGAATCAAATCCCATGGTGATAATTCTTTTTCCTCATCCTCAATGGGAACTAATGCATGATGCGGGACTAGTACATGATTTAGAGGATTAAATTTAATTTCATGCTCGGGCATGTCAATCAAGTCTATCTCTTTCATACTAATTGTGATTTTTCGACTTTTATTCCTACGCCTGTTAGAACCAACTTCTTGTAGAACGTTTAACACAGTCTGAAGCTCTTCATCATCTCTGGACAGCCCACAAGCTTTTGCGATGTCATCACTTGACATCTGCTTAATGGCGGCCATGTTACGATCTGTAGCTAGTTTGTGTGCTAGTTCTTCTCGAACCCCTAGTTCTGTCAAGCGCTTTTTTGTAGCACTTTTTACGACCATTGATATCACCAAACCCCGAATCAAGAAGACCCGTTTCTTAAGGTGAGCGGGCCTGACGGGATTCGAACCCGCGGCCGACGGGTTAAAAGCCCGTCGCTCTACCTGACTAAGCTACAGGCCCAATTTTCATACATGGGCAAGGGTCCGACCTAGGGGGGGATTAAAAGGCTAACTATTCATGGCAATAATAATCTGGACACGAATCTTGACCAAAAAGAGGAGATATACCATGGATTATGCTGAAAAAGAAATCGAAAAAATCAAATCTAAATCTAAAATTGTTAACTGGATATCTCCTTTAGACAACGAGATTTCATTCACAATTCCACATACTGTTTATCCACCAAGAGAAGACACGTATTTATTAGCTGAAACCATTCGAAATTTAGGTCAAGGTAACAGTAGACAATTATTAGAAATTGGATGTGGTTCAGGAGTGGTTTCTCTATTCGCTAGTAACCTCGGATGGAACGTTGTTGGGTGTGATATCAACCCACTCGCTGTAGCTACGAGCAGGGGCTTAGCTAAACAATTGAAAAATCGGGATGTAAAATTTATAGAAGGTGGCATAGAACCTCAAAATACGAGTGATTCAAATGTATTCAACGAGGGGCCATTCGACCTAATAGTATGGAACCTACCTTATCTTAAAAAACCAAAAAAAGACGAGTTTCTAGGTCCTATGGAAGAAGCGTCTCTGTCAGATATTGGCGATTTAAAGACTAAAAAAATACATCAATTGTTACTTGATAAAATTGAAAAATTTGATGCGTTAAAACATAACGGATTAATCATTTTAATCCACAGCGATGAAGATGAAGGAAAATTCATCACCACAGAATGTAGGAAAATGGGTTGGGCTACCAGAGAGATTAACCATAAATACTTTGAAAATGGAGAAAAAATAATTTCCAGCGCTATTTGGAAGCCTTGGGCAAATGGAAAATTTATCAGCTTAGACACAGTAAATTCAACAAATTCATTTTTACTAGAGGGAAGCTTTCCTGTAGGAACATTAGTTACTACCCAAAATCAGACAGAAGGAAGAGGACAAAGAAGAAACAAGTGGAAGCACTTCGAAGGAGGTTGGTGTGGGAGTTGGAAAATTTCAATGGGAGAATCATCTCCCGCCGTTATACAAGCTAAAGCAGCTTTAGCAGTAATTGAGGCTATCGCAATAATAAAATCAATCCCACTCCCAACATTTGATTTAGTTTCAATGTCAAATTTTTTAAAATCTGGAATTTCAGTCAAGTGGCCTAATGACATACTCATGCACAATAAGAAATTTTGTGGAATACTTTGCGAGGCTAGAACTCAAGGAAAAGTAACTAACTGCGTTGTAGGAATTGGTTGCAACATTTCTGACAATAAAGGGGAAATTGCATCAAACAACGATTATATAGCCACTTCTTTGAGTGCATTGGGTGAAATTAATGTGGCAGAATGGACTCAGGTGTTAAATGCTTCAATATCTTCACAACTTGAGAAACATGAACTCGTTAAGCTCAATAATGAACCAGAAGTTATCACAAGTTGGTGGCAATCTATGGTTAATTTTAATCGTAACCATAAACTGTTGATAAACGGAGTAGAACATAGGGTTTGTTGTCTAAATTCAGATGGTTCGCTAGAATTGATCAATAGTGGATACGAAGCTAAATCTATTATTAATCTTAGAGACTGTGTTGATTGCGAGTGGGTGGAAATACATACTAAGAGTTCTTAATTTAAAATCTCAGCCTCAATTATTTCTTCATCAACCTCATTACGGTCATGGAAATAATTAAAATAAAATCCATAAGCAGCCAAACCAAATCCTATTAAAATCATAAAAAAGTTGGAAAACAGATGTTCGGAGAAGTCAGATCCTGATTTAACAAACATTAGTACATATCCAACTAGTAAGCTAATTCCGAAAACTAGTCCAACATCCGGCAATTTAACTTCTGGTGCGCTTCCAGCTCCCATGCTGACGCCTTACAAACTGCAATCATCAATCTATCGCAAAATAAGCATCTAATCTCTGCCTAACAAGCTTAAGTTTTCCTGATGAAGTTATTGGGACTATTTCTTTAGGATTTTGACTCAAAATCTCCCTAGCTGATAAATAGTCATTCAAACTTACTTTGATTATACATGATTTACGATCTTGTTTATTATAATAATCTAGATATTTTAGTCTTGAAATACTTAAAACAGATTCCAAATGAAACTTAAACTCCGTGAAATCACTAATTTTATCACTAAAGGACAAGCCTATCCACCTGTGTTTCCCTCTAGCAGCCTTTTTAATTTTCGGCATTAATTGGCTGGTTACGGGGCGAGTATCTTAACTTGCCGTCTCAGAGGGCTGTATTATGGGAGATATTATTGCAGCGAATGAAAATAAAATTTCAGACACTTCAATAAAAACCATAATTAAAGATTTGCTGGCCAAAGAAAGAAGAGCTCATATTATCACAATTTTAATCGCAGCACCTACATTGTATTTATGTGGACAATCAAATTTAATATCTCCAAGAATCGGTGCTTTTGCTTTCATTTCATTAGCGATTGGTTACTCTGCATTTGCTTTACTTGCATTAAGTGAAAAAACCCGAAAAGTCACACAAATCAAACAATCAAAAAAAGTATCTAACTCCGACTTGGTTTCAAGAAAAATAATCTACAAGTTTATTTCTTCCACAAAAATTATAATAATACCATTATCTATATCGTTATTAGTTTTCGTAATATTTTACATACTTATGTCTGAAAATAAGCCTTTATCCTCAATAGGGACTATTTTACCCGTTGCATTGGCATCATTATTCCTATTTTGGAGCGTCTCCCAAGCTGTAACCTACAAACTATCAGTAGGAATGTGGGTGCATAATAAATTTGAGGTCAACGATATTATTAATGACTTTGACATCAAAAAGAATTCAATAATTCAGTTAATAATTGTCGGATTTTGCAGTTGTCTAATATCTTATCTAATGTTAATTTTTTACGGTGAAAATCAAGATTTTGAGGGAATAATTGGTGTATTAATAGTCTCAACTACTACTATGTTGTTTCACTCATTAAATCTATGGTATTCTAGGGAAAATAGAAGCTTATTAATGAATCGTAAAGATGGTGCTAAGGTAGAATTTTTATGGGGAATACTACTACATATTTTTGCTTCATGGCACTTTTTAAGTTTCTATCGACGGATTATATCTAGTAACAGTATGGCTTTCAATCTTCTCGAGGAAGTAATCCTGATGGTATCAACCGTAATTATTTCAATTTGGTCTATTTCTACTAAAGGCGTTAAGAAAAATATAAGCTATTTTATCCCTGAAAATATATTATTCTGGGGGATCGCTTTCGGCTTTGGTTATGCTGGAAGTGTAACAATGTTAGCCGTAGGACTCGAAGGAGACATAACCATAATTTTTGCTCTAGGTCATCTAGTTACTTGGTTAACATTATTACTGTTGTTCAAACAATCATGTAGAGACTTACTTACTTTAAGGCTATAAATCTTCTAACGGTAATCCACTTAATACTGCCACTACTCTGACTATACCGTCTAAATCGTCACTTACCCTCGCTCCAAAAATGACCTGAGCTTCCTTATCCAAACCTCGAGTGAATGCTTCTGCGACTGAATCTACTTGACCAAGGGTTAAATCTGTACCCCCTTCGACTTGAATCAAACAACCTTTGGCTCCAGAAATACTTACTCCTTCCAATGGAGAACTCATAGTTTTGGAAAAGAGAGCTTGAGGATTATTAGCATCTCCTTGAGCTACAAACATCGTTGAACCCCCCTCACGAGTGATAATTGAACGCAAATCCATTAAATCTAGATTAATTAATCCAACTTTAGCCAACGTTTGAATGACACCAGTTGACAAATCTTCAATCCACCCGCTATCTCTCTCCCAATTCAAACCTCTTTCTCTAGACCTCATTGCCAATCTATCCAAAGATACTTGCACACAAACGTCAGTATTTAATCTCAAGTCTTCTAAAGCGTTTCTGGCTATTTTTCTTCTTAGCGGCTGACATTCGAAAGGAATTCCTGCTATTGCAATTGTTAAACAACCCGAACGTCTTGCCTGACGTGCAAATTCAATCGCTCCCCCAGAACCACTTCCTCCCCCAAGCCCTACGAGTAAAACCACCAATTCTGCATCAGACAATATCCTAGACGTTAAAGGAGCATTTGCTAACATTCTTCGTGCTGCAAGAGGTGTTAATCCCGCACAACCATCAGCAGACTCATCTGACCCTAAAGATAGTAAATGCCCCTCAATCGATTCATCTAAAGATTTAGAGTCCCCATCTATCAGCAATAAATCTGCAAGATTTTTACATTTTTTATGTGAGTTTTTTGCCCAAGTACAACCTACTCCGCCTATTCCACAAATTAACAGAGAGTTACTTTTCAAAATATCACCTAGTATGAATTGTATCTCTCATATCTTCGCCTTTCGTTTCTAGCCCATTCATTGCTCGGCTCTAAACTCAGCACTTTTTCATAGTAAGAAATTGCTTTTTCATATTCTAAAAAATATTTGCCATAAATCACACCTAAGTTATTCAAAACGGGAATACATTCTGGAGATTTTTCTAACATTTCTAAAAGTAGATTTTCTGCGTGATTTAATTTTTGAGTCTCCATTAGTTCTTCAGCCCTATCAAGCTGCTCTAATTGAGACTCTGAAAGGTTGTAAGTGTTATGAAATGCAGGGGGGGTCATAGATGCTCGTGTCATCGACGGCCATTAGACCTTTGTACTGAATTTATTGAAAAAAGCGACTTTACAACTGCTATTTTTTGAACATGCACTGATAACGTTTATTGGGGCCAATAAAGTCGGCGTATCATCAGGTGAATAGATGCTCTCTGTAAACCGGAAAATTGCATGTATTTTCTTGGTTTTTTCATTGCTATTGATATCTACTCCAGTTTCATCATATCCTGGTGGTGTTGGCTTAGATCAGACTGCAGGAGGAGGCCCCGAAAATGTCGCTAAAGATGGCTGTACATGTCACGGGACAGATCCAAGCAATTCAGTCACGGTCATAATAGATGATGTACCTTTCACATACACTCCTAATGAAGAATATACATTTAGATTAGAAGTCATCGGCGGACCAGACAAAGGGAGCGGAAACACAGGTGGTTTTGCTATGCTTGTAGACAAAGGAACTCTCGGACCTGCTGAAGGGTATGAAGACTTAGTACAAAACTGGCAAGATAATCTATCTACACTCACTCACACAGAAGAGGGTGCTCGAGTAGATGACCGAGCTTGGTGGGTAAAATGGACCGCACCTGAAGAAAGTTCGGGAAAAGTTACTTTTTGGCTTGCTCTAAACAGTGTCAATGGTGCTGACGGGAATTTAGGTGACATGTGGAACCGATTAATATTCCACATACCTGAAGCTAATGAAAATACTCCTGAAAAACTGTCTAACTCTATCAGAACTATCTTTTCAGGTGATGGTAACGTAGAACCTCCAGCAGCAGATGAAGGACACATCGAACTCCATGACATGGGTGCAGCATTTAGAGCGCATTGGCTCGGACTATTAGGATTTGGAGCTGTAATTTTAGTAATCATTTTTTCTGGATTCATGCTCAGATATGGATTCAGCCATTCTTATACAGGGAGAACAAACTTATTGCAATTGAGATATAAACACATGAAAAGAGGTGATCAATAATGTCTGGCGATCATCTTGAAAAACTACTTCATGAAGTGTCTCTAGGAAAAATAAGCATAAAAGATGCAAAAAAAGCACTTGAAGGAATCGACCTGAATAAAGAAGAATTTGACAGGGCAGTAGAACATGGTGTATTTACAGAAGCCGAACCTGGAACTGTTATCAAAGCAACCATTTCTCCCTCGGGCGGAAGTGCTCTAGTAACTTTAATTTTTATTTGGGGATTATTCTGGGTTACTTATTGGACTGGTACGATGATTTACGGATTAATGAATGGTTGGGATCAACAACAATTATCATACCACTTATTTATTTCAATCACAACAATAATTATTATTGGCATAGTATACCAAAAATGGGTTTTACCAGATTTAATTGTAGTTAAACATGAACGAAACAAATTTATTCCAGAGCATTCTGCTAGAAAAGCGGATAAAGATTGGTATGAGTACAAAGTGTAGGTGAATAAATGGGTAAAGATATTGAACTGAAGATTCCAGGTAAAGGAGAAAGTAGTTCCGAACTACTTGGATCGGTCATAGACCGCAGAAAATTCATCAGATACGGATTCAATGCCACGGCAGGAGTTTTAGCTGCCACGTTTGGAATGATTGGTTTTGCTGCAATACTGATGCCTGGTGGAGGCGGAGGCGGAGGAGATTTAGCGGTTAAGTATTGGGCCAAAGGAAGGGAAGATGATGCATGGTACGGCTCTAAACATTTACAAGAAATGAAATTAGATGAATTTACTGCTGAAGCTGCTAAAAGTGTTTCTGGTATGGCGGGTGCTTCAGGCATCTGGAATGGTGTACCCGTAAATGTGGTGTACGTTCCACATGAAGAGAATAAATCTAAACCACAAGAAATTAATGTACCTAGATATCAATTTGGAGAAGGAGTTGATGCGACAGGTAAGTATGTTGGACATTTTGAAGATTTAGCAGTAGAAAATCCAACAATAGTCCCAAATGATGGAATAGTTATTTCATTCGGCAGATGTCCACATTTGTGTTGTATTCCAGGTTGGCAGTTAGTTAGCAACAACTTCACAGAAGATAGTTGGGCTCCAGGAGGAACCGAAGAAGGTGGTAACAAATTGTTCTGTATCTGTCATAGCAGTAGGTTTGATCCTACCGCTCTGGAAGTGAACGTAAACCGAAATAGAGCCAACGGACAGACGTTTGAATTCGCAGGGATTAAAAGAGTCGGTGGACCTGCCCCTGTCGGGATACCTATGATTCCCGCTCAAATAAATGGCGGAGTGATAGAAGGACTGACAGATTATGTAGATTGGTTAACATATTGTGATTAAGTAAGGTGAAAAAATGAATACGATGTTTTGGGTACTTTGGGGCTTCATTGCTATTGTTTGTGTCTTAGTAGCTTTAACCTTAAGAAAAGAAAATGATCAAACACCAAGAAGAGAGATTCTACGCGCTGTTGAATCATCTGGAAAAATGGGAGTAGCAGAAAGATCATTTTTATGGGTCTTTTCTTGGTTAGACACCAGATTCAGGCTACAAGACTACTGGGCGATGAGTAGAGATACATTTTATACAATGCACAGACAATTACCTTTAACTCACGCTGAAAAGTACAAACTGAAGATTATTTGGTATTGGTATCCATTGTATTGTTTAGGAGGTATTTCATTTCTTGCATTCATTATTCTTGTAATGACTGGTACGGTTTTAGGAATATATTACGTACCTGGTGGTAACCTAGAACTGGACCCAACTCCTGCATATGCATCAATGGAGTTTATAATGCTCGAGTTACCATTCGGATATATTATCAGATCAATCCATCACTGGGCAACACATTTTATGGTTGCTGCAGTTTTCTTACACATGTGTAGAGTATATTTCACTGGAGCTTACAGAAACCCTAGAGAATTAAATTGGTTAATTGGAGTCGGATTAATGTTCTTTACAATCTTCTTTGGATATTCTGGTTATCTACTACCATGGGACGCCTTAGCGTTTGGTGCTGCAACCATAGGTATTGCTATGGCAGCTGCAACTCCTTTAATAGGCCCACAAGTAGCTACTCTAATGTTTGGAGGAACTTCATTATCGGGAGCAACTGTAACTCGAATGTATTTTATTCATGTTTTTATTCTACCAGTAATTGTAACTACACTAATTGTTGTTCACTTATTTATTGTTTGGGTACAAGGAATTGCGGAGCCACATTGAGGAAAAAATATGGGATTTTTAGGTAATTTAGGTAGGGTTGCTGAAACCTACATGAATGAAAAGGAAAGATTGCTAGATTCAGAAGATTCTGAAATGAGAAAAAGAACATTTATGGGGCATTTATTGTGGCCACATGAAGTCTTAAGAGACACTATTATTTTCTTATCTATTTTTGCAACTCTCACGTTTTACGCTTACCTAATACCACCTCCATTACACTCCGCAGCAGATCCTATAGCTCAAGCAGGATTCGTATTTCCCGACTGGTACGTTTTATTTAGTTACGGATACTTAAGATGGGGTGAATATTTACCACAAATAGATGTACCGCTCGGCCCACTCGGTGAATTATTCAATCAACCAGTCTATCCTCTAAATGCAGGGGCTTGGGGGATTATACTAACAGGTCTCCCTGTTGGAATTCTAGTATTACCTCCAATTATCGGTGGTACTGCTAAAAGAGGTGTGGAAGACCCTTGGTTTGCAACTGCTGGAATAATTTATCTTGCGCATGTATGGTTTATCAGTGTATTTTCAATAAACATATTCTTAGACCTCTATGGTAAAAACAGAACTGACTCTTGCCATGTGGATCATGGAGAATTAATTTGTGGAGTTAGAGAACCGTGGTTAGCAGATGTTTTCAATGCCATTCCTTGGATTCTTACCGGAATTCTAATTTGGATTTTAATTTATTTTGTTGCAAGAGGGTTCTTGGTAAAGAGTATTGGTGCTAGAACGTCACCAAAAATAGGTAAAAACTTAATTGTAGGTGGTTTTGTAATAGCCCTAATATTCAGTGTAGCTACATTTGACTATTACGATAGAGGTTTTTGGGAAGTAAAAGGATTTGGAGCAATGGATGATATAGAGACATTAGAAAAAATGTACGATCAACCTCTTGATTATGTAATAGAGTATGATTCCGAATGGGCATTAGAAGGTCAAATAATTTCAGCTAAAACGAGCTCTCAATATAAAAATTCTTTATATCAACCTACAAACGAATATATTATTGATTTTCTAGATACTAATCAACATCAGAATTCTGAACTAAGGATAAATAAAGTAGATACACAAGGTTCTATTTTAGAAAGTTTTAGTAACTCAGAAAATGAGACAACAGGTTCCCTCAGTATCACAAACATGGGGCTTGAAAGCGTGCCTTTAAAGATGAGCTGTAGCGCAAAAACAAGCATCAGGAATGTTGGAACTGTCACATCATCATTTGTTTTATATAAAAATTCTGTAGAAGTATTATCTTCAGATTGCTCGACTGAAATCTCTAAATCGGTTTCTCCTGGAGATTACACTTGGGAATTAAGTGTCGATCCTGAAGGAATTGGAACTGGGTCTGGAATATATACAAATTATACTGCAACTATCTCTGTATTTCAACCCCTTTTAGTTTACAATGATGGACATGAAATGCAAGGACAATCAGTAGACCTTTCGGAAGAAAATGAAGATACTGATTATGGTTTATTGGTTAATCCATCATTCAAGAAAAACCCGAAGAGCCTAGATGCAAAATTAATTTATTCATTATTCATTCCATCTGTAACTTTTGGAGCGCTTACTTTTGTTGTTCTAAGAGGCATGGCAAGAGGATACGAATACGAAATGAACAAATGTTATGGCTGTGATCTCTGTGATGATGCTTGTCCTGTAAGATTGTTCAATTCTGGAGATAAGCTGAATATTATTTACAACACGTGGAATAACGAAGATGATGGAGTTCCCATGTATACATGTTTAACTTGCTCAGCTTGTACCAATGTTTGTCCACAATTAGTAGATTATGATTCTTATGTAGACATTAGACGCTCCTTAACCGTTGGAACAATGCCTGATGCCGAAATTCCTCATACAATACTCAGAGCAGTACTAAATGCTGAAATTGAAGATGGTGCAGATGAAAACTTCATTTCAGTAGATGAATACCCTATCGATTCAAACATAGGATACTACCCTGGTTGCGTTGATTTTATTGATCAAGAAATGGTATTTAGTCATGTGAATGAAGGTTCTATGAATTTAGGTGCAAGTACTTCATCAGCTTTTACCCTATTTGAAGAAATGGGTGAAGATGTCACTTATTTAGGTAGAGATTTCTTGAAATGTTGTGGTCATGATCAAAAATGGCAAGGTATGACGGAAGTTTTTGAAAAGTTAAAAGCATACAATGAGAAAAAATTGAAAGAGAGTGGTATTGATACGCTGGTAAGTAGTTGTGCTGAATGTTTCAGAACATTTGTGAAAGATTACGAACTAGAAGATATTAAAGTAATGCATACCACGGAATTTTTAATAGAAAAAGGCTTTGACATGAACCTAAAAACTAATGAAGAAACTACCGTAACTTACCATGATCCTTGCAGACTCGGAAGACAGGTAGGACTTTATGAAGAACCAAGAAATTTGATTAAAGATGTAGAGGGTGTTGAACTTGTTGAAATGGAACATCATGGAGAAGATGGTTTATGCTGTGGAGTTTCAAGTATGATGTCTTGTAATGAAAATAGTAGAAGTTTGAGATTAGAGAGATTCGAGGAAGTCAAAGCAACAGGTGCAGATGTGATGTTAACTTCATGTCCGAAATGTGTAAGTCATTTTGAATGCTTAAAATTTGAAGGTGACCCTACACATAACTTTGAAATTCTTGATGTGGTAACTTTCTTAGCTAATCAAATAAATGAAAAGAAAAATAAGGAACTCATGAATGTGAAAGTTAATTCATTTGAATCAATAAAAGCTTAGTAATCGGTGAAAAAAATGACCTCTCGTTTAGAATTAGAAAGGAGATTAATTAATGAGAGGGCTAGAATTGAAATGGTAATGTCTAAGGCAAAAGGAAAAAAATTACAGAGCATCAAAGGTGGAAAAACAATGGTCGCATTTGTAAGTGACGACGCTTGCATTGGATGTGATCAATGTCCCACAGTATGCGATGATAATGCTATTGAAATGTTCTATTCACCGATAAAGAGTCCCTTAATTGAAGTGCATTCTAATCGAAAAGCTAAGATTTTAAGAGAGGATTGTACTGGTTGTAGACTTTGTGTCTTATCTTGCCCTACAGATGCGATTAAGATGATTGAAAGGTGATAAATTGGCAAAAACTGACGCACAACGCTTTGGTGGAGAGTTCGGACCGGTAAGAAGTGGAGAAACTAAAGGTGTTAGCCTTTCAACCTTCAAGAGCCTAGTTTGGACATCTAATCTCGGAGGACTTCTTCTTGTAGCAATTTCATTGGAATTGTTCACAAAAGCAAATTGGATATGGGCCACAGTATGCCTTATTGCAGGAATTATAATTGCACTGTTCCCTTCCAATTACGAAATTGTTGGCATGGAAGAGCACGAATTAAAGAGTGACAAGAAAAAAAATAGTAACTAAAAATTACTTAATCTGAGCATGAAAATTTTTAATATGCCGAATCTGTACCCTGCAGTTTAATGTTTAATGTTCGAAAAAATTTAGCAACTATTGGATGGAATTTTTACAAATTCAGTAGTCCCTTCTTTGTAATTCCATTCCCATTGCGAGATAAGACAATTTCGATACCAAATTAAACCAATCAAGTAGTTCAGATTTTTTAAGATTCATCTTTATCTGATCAAATTGCATAAAATTAGATGAGGGGGAATTTAAATTTTCTAAATTGTTTTTCTTATGATTTGTCCTAAAAAACCAAAAAGATTTTTCTCCTGCAATTGTATATCCAACAGGTTCCATTACTAAATCGCCTTGAATCAAAGATGTTGGAATTCCTTCCTGAATTAAGAAGTCCTGTGACGAATGACCTCCTTTTCCATAGGTTAATCTTTTAACAATTCTATTGGAAAGTGAATTAATTTCATCACCAGATGAGAGAGTAGTAATTCCTAAACCATAAGTACCACTATTATTTTTTACAAATATTTTGGGTTCAGATTTAATATTATATTCTTTATATTTGTCTTTTATCCTCGAAATCATCAAATCAATATCTCTTGCTAACTTTTTTTTGCAAGCCTCTAAATCTAAGCATTTATCTTCACTAACAAACCACATTGGCAACAAAAACCATGGGTCTAAATCTAATATTTCAGAAACCTCTTTGACTAAATTTTCTAAACATTCATAATGATCTGATTTTTTCCTCTTGTACCAACCCATCTCCTTACTAGGTTCTACTCTGCCATTCAACCCAGAAATAAGTCCTCCAGTGAGATCATTGTTTAATAAAATTAAATCTGGTGATTGACCATTAATTTGAATTAAATCATTTTCTAATGAGACTGAATCTAGAACTAGATCCTCAGATATCCCTTCTAACAATTCAAATCTATTTAATTCGGGTGATCCAACAGTAACAATAAAATCAGCATTAGAGATAATTTTTTTCAACCTAACAATATTCTCTACATAACCTGGATTTCTGGTATGATTTTCTGGATAAATATGAATATTTTTAATATTTAAACCATGGTTTGTGTAAATATATTTTTTAAATTTCTCAGATAATTCGATATCATGATCCTCGGATAAATTATTAAATCCTGCGGGGAAATAGTTGGCATCTACCACGGATACCTTCCACCCAGAATATCTAACATCTACGCTTCCGTAAATCGGTAACTTGAAAATTTTATATTTCTCCTTAAACCATAAATCGAGATCTTCTTTATGTAACTTAAGATTATGATGAAATTTGTGTAACATAATACCACTTCATAAAATTTTACTAAGTAACTGGTCAATATTTTTATTATGTTCTCTATAGTTATCTTTCTCTATAATTAATGCTTCAAATAAACCTAATCCGAATAGTAACTCTGGTTGATCTGTTTTTAAAAATTTTTGATTAGAATACCTTTTTTCCAAAGGTTCTAGATACGAATCATAGTCGTTGAGGAAGTTATGATACAATGAAGGAGAAGTTGCTTTACCTGCAGGTAGTTTTGGTCTTTTGATAATGGATTTGGGTAATCCTGTCAATTCAGCAGCCTTGCGTAATGCTAATTTTTCATCTCCATCTTTATGGTTTGAAGGTATTCTCCAATCAAATGGAATTTTACTTGATTCACTCCAATGCGATTTGCCCAAAAATGGTACTCTCACTTCAATACCATTAGCCATTGAGTGCCTATCAACTAATCTTAACTGGAAATTACTCAGCTGTCCTCTTTGCATTTCAAAATCTAATGTAGATTGTAAATTAGAAAATATCTTAGCCGGTTCAATATCACTATTATCCCAAGATGAATGTAATCCAATCTTATTTTTTTTAATTTTATATTCCACAGAATTTAAACGATTTGAAACTAATTCAATATGCTGTTTGAGGTTTCTATACCTTGGATATCCCCCGTGTAATTCATCAGCTCCTTGACCGCATAAACCCACTTTTACAGTTTTAGACATCATTTCAAAAAGAGGTTGGAAAAATAGTACTGTAACATCTAAATCTTCTCCATGCCAAACTAATTTTGGAAGATTTTTTTCAAATGAGTCATTTTCTAGTACATGTTGATGATGTTTTAAATCAAATGTTTTAGCGACAAGTTCTGCTGCAACCCAATCGGGATTATCTTCAGAATCAGCTACTGTCCAACACTCTGGGACTGGTTTATTTGCTTCTTCTGCAGCTTCTCTGGATAAAGCAGCTACTAGACTCGAATCTAAACCTCCAGAAAGCACGACACCAACTGGAACATCAGACATTAATCTATCAACTAAACTTGATTTAAAACTGTCAAGAATTTGATTGGTTCGTTTACCTTCATTCCAATTATTTACAGGGATATTTTTTGAAATTGAATACCTACAGATTCCAGTTAAAACTGGAATACCATTATCATCTAAACTCCAAGTTTCAATTACTCCAGCACCAATCTGATTTACACCTTCAATAATTGTAGTTCTATCCAGATTGTATTCATATGCAAGTCTTACATTTAATGCATTAAAGTCAAATTTTGGTTTATATTCTGGATGTGCTGAAAATGCTTTTAACTCACTTGCCACGAGTAAAGAATTACCAACAAATGTTCTCACCAATGGTTTAACACCCATTGGGTCTCTAGATATTATTAACTCATTTCTCTTTGAATCCCATATAGCAAAACCCCAGATACCGTCCAATTGTTTAACCCATTTTTCATGAATTTTAGCACGATTATTTGCGTTATTGAAACCTTTAGAAACCAATATTTCAGAATGATGTATGACCTCTTTCGGAGTGATGACACCCAAATTTTTACAAAAATTATGATAAAGTGCTAAAATTGTTTCACTATCTCCTTTGGTTTTCCAATTATAATGTTTGTACTTATTTCTAATCTCTTTAAAATTATATATTTCTCCATTATGAATCAAAACTGCACCATTATCAGAGATTATCGGCTGAGTAGAACCAGGTAAATCAACAATAGATAATCTATTATGCGCAAGACCGCAATTTTCATCAAGCCAAATTTCTGAACCATCTGGTCCTCTATGGGATTGTATTTGATTAATATCCCTCAAAATTTTTTTTTCTGGAGAACCAAACATTACTCCGACACTACACACAAAAAGACCTCCTACTCAGTTTAAGAAGAAGCTTCCTTTGGTAAGCATGATAAAACACATAGCTAAAAAAGCGAAAAGAAATGCGAATAAATACAATCCTTGAGTAGGTTCGTTTGGGTTTTCGTCAGAACTGTTGTCGGACATACCTTTAACAAAAGATGACTTTATGTAAATATAACTATACAAAAATTAATTTAAACTAAATTAGTAACATTGAGAAAACTAACGGAATAAGAATCATTGTCGCATTATCATCAACATACTTCATGGAAGGCCACTCTGCAGCTATACTTAAAGGTGGCATGATTAAAGAAAAATAATAAGGAGTACCCAACATAAAAGAGCAACTTAACCAAATTATCACAGATACAATTAACGCAATAGAGATTACTGAAGAATTTGAAGTTAAGTGCTTTCTGGTTTCACCTAATATGGGATCTACAATAGAAAGCGTGAGAATGATGGGCATTCCAATATAAGAATCCTTATAGCCTCCCAAAGGAGCAAATAATAAACATATGCACAGAGATAATCCTCCCCAAGCTAATGCAGAAATTTGTTTTTTCTCATATTCTCTCTGGCCAAAAATTACAATCCCAAAAGCTAATCTTAAAGACTCTAGAAATATTATGATTAATAGAATAAATATGATTAAATCATTTCTTGAATTAACCAATCCAAATAAGTTTGAAAAATTTTCAGCAATGATATTACCGTACCAATAGTATAAAAACGGGATAAATACCATAGAAATGTGAAATAATCTTCTAAAGATATGACCGTTTTTCCCACCAAGAGTATTTTCTAAATACGCCCTTTTGGATGAATTAATCAATTTTAAATTCCTCCATTATCTCGTTAATTGCTTCTTTAATTGTAATTTTCTCTGATTCCAATTTTTGAAGAATTAAATCTATACCTTTATAATTCCACAGTAAAGATTCCCAAGCGAAGGATAACGAGATCTTACTTTTTGATTTGTTTTCCTTTTTATTTTTCTCCAATTCTTTCATTTCAAGGAATAAATCTTTAAATCCAAGTTTTTCCTTAGCTGATATTAGAAAAACGTTTGGAGATTCATTTTCAGATAATTGTAGAGCAAGTTTCAGTTGTTCTGCTTTTTCATTAGCCCGTTCCAGATCTGATTTATTTACGACAATGATGTCTGCTAGCTCCATTAACCCAGCTTTCTCTGCTTGTAAAATATCTCCTGAATCAGGTGCTTCGACTAAAATAATAAATTTTGACACAGAAGCGACTCTAACTTCAGCTTGTCCTGCTCCAACGGTTTCGATTAAAATTTTTTCGTAATCTAATGCCGAAAATAATTTAATCATATCTGATATATTACTCGGAATTGCGCCAGATTGTCCTCTAGTTGCTAAGGATCTGTAAAATAGATTGTCAGAATTGTCAGAGTTACTTATCCTTATTCTATCTCCAAGAAGTGCACCCCCACTCAATGGTGAAGATGGATCAACTGCTAAAACAGCAATTTTTTTATTTTCTTGTAGCCAATTGTCAATAATATGTTCACTTATACAACTTTTTCCTACTCCAGGGGAACCTGTGATAGCCCAAACTTCAGCCTCATTAATAGCTGGGAAAAACTCTTTGATATCCGCTGATTTTAAATCACCTTTTTCAATCATTGTCAATGTTTTTGACAATGACCTTCGGTCCCCGTTTTTCAGTTTAATTATATCCATCTTAAACATCTCTAATTCCAACGCCAATCTGTTTCTTCTCCGCAACCTACTGGACTATTAGATTCTCTTCTTTCAACTGTTAATAAGATAAAATCATTCATGTTTGTGCTAGAGGTACCTGGACCGAAAATTGCTCGAACACCTTTTGAAAATAATCTAGGACGATCTATCTCGGGGATAATTCCTCCTGCAAAAACTATCACATCTCCGCAGCCTGAAGATATTAACAAATCAATAATTTTGGGAATTAAGAAATTATGAGCTCCTGATAAAGAAGAAAGACCTAAAAAATCTGCATCTTCATCAATAACTGTACGAACAATTTCTTCAGGGGTTCTTCTCAATCCTGTATAAATTACCTCATGCCCAGCGTCTCTAAGTGCCCGTGCCACGAACTTAGCACCTCTGTCATGTCCATCAAGCCCTGGCTTGGCAATTACAATCCGAAGTCGTTCATCCATGTAATGCCATGACAAGAGGTGTTTCAAATAGTTTCTTTAAATATCGACTTGACAATCCATTTTTAAGAGATTCATACCAAATCAATATGAGTCTTATGTTATCTGTGTGGTATGAAAGCAATGGCTCCTAACGAAGAAAAGTTGTCAGATTTGCGTTCTAGGAAAGCTAGAGCTGAAGCTGGAGGCGGTACTGCGAGAATTGAGGCTCAGCATAAAAGAGGGAAATTAACAGCTAGAGAAAGATTAGAATTATTAGTGGATGATGGAACATTTCATGAAATTGATTCATTAGTAGAACACAGATGTAGAGATTTTGGAATGGACAAAAATGTTATTCCTGGTGATGGAGTAGTTACGGGTCATGGTAAGATAAATGGTTCACCAATCTACTGCTTCGCACAAGATTTTACAGTATATGGAGGTTCACTGGGTGAAATGCATGGTTTGAAAATATGTAAAGTACTTGATATGGCATTGAAAACGGGGGTACCCGTAATTGGACTGAATGATAGTGGTGGAGCTAGAATACAAGAAGGTGTTGCAAGTCTTGGTAGTTACGCAGAAATATTTTTTAGAAATGTTAGAGCGAGTGGAGTTATTCCTCAAATTAGTCTAATTTTAGGTCCTTGTGCTGGAGGCGCGGTATATTCTCCAGCAATCACTGATTTTGTGATAATGGTAGATAAATCATCTCACATGTTCATTACTGGCCCGGAAGTAATTAAAACCGTAACAAATGAAATTGTAAGTTTCGAAGACTTAGGAGGTGCCTCTACACATAATAGTAAATCTGGTGTATCCCATTTTATCGCCGATAATGATGAAGAAGCAATTAACATTGCCAGACAACTAATTTCTATTTTCCCTTCAAACAACCTTCAAAAGCCACCGAATAAAAAAACTGTTGACAACCAAAATCGCCTCTGTGAAAATTTAAATGAAATTGTACCATCAAATCCTAGTCATCCATATGATGTTAAAAAAGTAATTACTTCTATTGTTGATGATGGAGCATTTCTAGAAGTCCAATCTGAATGGGCTCAAAATATTGTAATCGGTTATTCACACTTGAACGGCAATTTAATTGGAATTGTAGCCAATCAACCAATGCACTTAGCTGGTTGCCTTGATATTGATGCTTCAAATAAGGCTGCAAGATTTGTAAGATTCTGTGATGCTTTTAACATCCCCTTACTAACTTTAGAAGATGTACCAGGGTTTTTACCAGGTGCATCTCAAGAATGGGGAGGCATCATTAGGCATGGTGCTAAATTATTATACGCTTTTTCAGAGGCAACAGTACCTAAACTTACAGTAATAATGAGGAAAGCATATGGAGGTGCTTATGATGTAATGTGTTCTAAACATATCAGAGGTGATTATAATATTGCTTGGCCAACTGCAGAATTAGCAGTAATGGGAGCTGACGGTGCTGTACAAATAATCCACAAAAAAAGAATTAAATCGGCAAGAAATTCTGAAGAGGAAAGATCTAGACTTGTTGATGAATACAGAGATACTTTTGCTAATCCATATAGAGCTGCTGCATTAGGTTATATCGATGATGTAATTAACCCCAATGAAACTAGGAAGAAGTTGTGTCTTGCATTAAATATGTTGATTGATAAACAAGAAAAAAGACCAGATAGAAAACATGGAAATATACCTTTGTGAGTTGAAATTATGTCAATTGAAAAAGAGAAAATTGCTGCAATTGCTGCAATATTATTACATATTAATAGCGAAGATGACAGATTTAATCAAGGAAGAATGAATAAAAATTCATGGTCACACGAACACAGAAGAAAAATAATGGGATTAAAAGGCATTAGAGAGACTAAAACATCTAGAACGACTTGGAGGTGATTAACTGTCTGAAGAATATAATATTGAAGTAGATGGAGAAAAATTCAGAGTAAAAATTGATGCCGATAATGAAGATTATATTGTCACTGTAAATGAAAAAACTTTTTCCATTAAATTACCAGACGGGCAAAGTAATAATTTACCTAGAAAAAGGAGCTCCAAGAGTGGAAAAAAGAGTGGGATAATATCTTCATCCATCCCAGGAAAAGTAGTAACTGTTGAAGTAGAATTAGGATCTAAAGTCAATGAAGGAGATGTATGTATGATTCTTGAGGCCATGAAAATGCAAAATGAAATTAGTGCACCAATTTCGGGAACTGTAACTGAAATAAATTGTATCGAAGGATCATCAATTGAAGCTAATCTCCCACTAATCATTATTAAACCCGATGAATAATGATGCAAGGTTTATTATCTTATCACATAATCCTAGAACCATGTCTGGTAAACCTTGCTGCGACGTTATTGGATGTGACGAATCTGGACTCATAGTTAGTAGATTATCTCCAGAAGGTTACTTAGTTGCAACAGGAAAAAAAGCATACTCATTCAGAGAAGCTTACAGACAATTTAGATATTGTAAAAAATGTCATGACTATCTAATGAGTAGGGTATGGAATAGGGTTAATTCTTCAGATGATAAAACTGGGGATCACGTTGCTCCTACTGCGATATGATTTGATTATTAAATTAAAATCTTAAAAAACAAAAAATATTAATTTATTCTCCGCTAATATTTTGATGTTAAAACTATTAGACGGCATATGAACTGGCCCATAGATGAATTTTACCCAACTAGAAATAAAGTAACTGCACTGTGTTTTATTTCCCTTCTAATTCCAAGTTTTATACTGTATAATTTAATCATTAATATCAGACAAGGTAATTCTTCAACACTAATTTTTTCGACCTGTGTTATTCATATGTATGTTTCAATAATGTATGCTTTTCCAAAATTATTGACCAGATACCTGAATATATTTGTGCTTATTCTTGGTGAGGAAATTGTATCTGGCAAAGGGTTTGAGAATCTTAATCAGAAGATGTTTTTTGTATTTTCACAAGGATTAGCAGCTGCGAGTATAGTTGAAATCAGTAGATGGATAATTGGATTTATTACAGAAAAAATGTCTTTTCTATTCAAAGAAGTAGGAATAGAACCTGGAGTTATTTATTCACTAATCTCAACTTCACTAGTTACAATTTTTCTCTTTATTGGAATAACTAGAATAAGAGAAAAGATGATTCTACGCGAACATTGGGGTGCAAAAAGAATATTAGAGATACCCGAGTCAATTTAGATTTCTAAATTACACCCTGATTTAACATTGCATCCGCAACCTTCAGGAAACCAGCAATATTAGCTCCCATCATATAATTACCAGGATGCCCATATTCTTCAGCGGTTTTTGCGCATGTTTCATGAATATTTACCATGATAGAATCTAATTTAGAATCAACTTCTTCTCGAGTCCAATTCATTCTTGTCGAATTTTGAGACATTTCTAAACCTGATGTTGCAACTCCTCCAGCATTACTTGCTTTTCCAGGAGCATATAATATTCCTGCATCAATGAAATGTTCTATAGCTTCTGGTGTTGAAGGCATGTTACTTCCCTCAGAAATAACATAGACGCCATTGGAAAGCAAGTTTTTTGCATCAATCTCGTTGATTTCATTTTGAGTCGCTGCTGGTAATGCCACATCAGCTTTAACATCCCATAACGGATTGTAATCTAAACTGTGATTAACAGCAGTATATGTTGCTTCTTCGAATTTATTTGCGTATTCGCTAATTCTTCCCCTTCTGACATTTTTTAGATCCATAATCCAATCTAATTTTTCTCTATTTATTCCAGAAGGGTCATGTATAAACCCTCCCGAATCAGACATTGTGATAACTTTTCCACCAAGTTGAATTACCTTTTCCGCAGCATATTGTGCGACATTGCCTGAACCAGAAATCAAACAGACTTTTCCTTCAAAGGTCTCTCCTCTTGTTTTCAACATTTCTCTTGCGAAATATACCTGTCCATAACCTGTAGCTTCAGGACGAATTAATGAACCTCCGTATGAAATCCCCTTACCCGTGAACACTCCGGTGAACTCATTTGTGATTTTTCTGTACATTCCGTACATATATCCGATTTCTCTTCCACCTACACCAATGTCTCCTGCCGGCACATCAGTATTAGCACCAATATGTCTATTCAATTCTAATATGAATGATTGACAAAATCTCATTATTTCAGAATCAGACTTCCCTTTTGGATCGAAATCGGACCCCCCTTTTCCTCCACCCATAGGTAATGTGGTGAGACTGTTTTTGAAAACTTGTTCAAAAGCCAAGAATTTCAATATCGATAGGTTAACACTTGGATGGAATCTCAAACCTCCCTTGTATGGACCAATTGCGCTGTTCATTTGAATTCTAAAACCTCTGTTGACATGTACTTTACCGTCGTCATCAGTCCATGGAACCCTAAATTGTATAATTCTCTCTGCTTCTATAATCCTGCTCAGAATATTCGCATCAACATACTCTGGGTGCCTCTCAAGCACTGGTTCTAGAGAATCTAGTACTTCTCTTACCGCTTGATGAAATTCTGGTTGATTTGGATCTCTCGCTATCATTTCTTCATAGATTTTTTCTATCATATTAGCATCTCGTTAGTACTGTCTAAATTAAATATGCTTGTAATGTTTTTCACAATAAATTACAATCCACGAGATAAAAATCTATCTAACTTATTCACTAGTTTTTCTTCACCATCTAAATTTTTGGCTCTGGAACGAATTGACTGTTCGATCATTGAATGATGATTGGGTTGGATAACCATCAGTTCTCTGAGAATGTCTAATAATGCCCACTCATCATCAGTGATTATTTCATCGTCCAAAGCTGCAATTAAGGCTGATTGATATGCTGTGAATTCTCCAATTCCTGGTTCTTCCACTTTATCTAAATCAAAATCAAAACTATTGTTGCCTTCTCTGAAAGAATTCATTATTTCTTGTTGAATATTCTCTTCAAGATATAATGACTTCCCCAATATAGATAGAATTTTAGATTCATCTCCTGTTATGATATTATCATCTAATGCTTTTTCTACTGTCATGTAATACAGATATTTTGAACGTTCTAAATTTAAGACCATGCCAACCCGTAAACCCATTAGCTTATTACTCACTCGTAAAAATAATACAATATTAATACATTTTTCGACAGGTAAAAAATCCTCATCATCATTTTTTAGTTACTTTTACAACAAATTTTTGTATTACATTTTTGAGATTTAAAAGAAATTTACCTTTAAAAAAAGTTAATTTGTAGACTTAAAGATTATTTGTAATTCAATAGTATTACATATTGTAGTACAATTATATATACTTGTTTAAGTCTCAGAGTTTTGAGGAGAGTAGCTTGAGCGGCAATAGTAACTTAGTTAGCCTAAGATTATCAGATGATGAACTAGCATCTATTGATCAAAGAATTGGCTTGGAAGGAATTAGAAATCGGAGTGATTTGTTAAGAAAAGCTTTAGGATATTTTCTAACGAACTCTCCAGAGTTACCGGGACAGGAAAGAGTAAGTATTGTATTGGGTGCTGAAATTAGAAAACAGTTAAAGTTACTATACCAAATTACAGGCAACGAACCAAATTCAATAATCAAGATTGCATTAAACGATTATCTTAAACAATCAGTTGAACAGTTAGATAATCTTACGGCAAAACTGGAAGAAAAAGCACAAAGTGCTGTTGATGACATCAGTAAACACCGTTCATATAAAAGGTGAATAGGAGGAAGCCAAATGGGAGATGGGATGCACAAAAGAGGGTCGGAGGGGCTTGCAGCCCCTCCTTCGCTCAATTCAAACGGCATGAATTTCTCATGGTTACTCAAACGTTCAAGAAAGACAACAAATTCATTTTCAACCCCGGCCACCACCTCCGCTTCCCCCAGCGGAGGTGGACCTAAGGGCGGGCCACCACCAGCTAGTTAAAGGATAAAAATAAACTAAATATACCAAGAAACCTTTTGGTCGGTAGGCATTTACAGTATAATGTGGCAGAACAAAGTAAAGTAAAGCAAAGTAAATTCTTTGCACACCATGAACTTCGTGAAGGTCAGGATGAAATGCTTGAAGATTGTATAAATGCTTTGGAAAAAAACGGTCACCATCTTGCCGCTGCACCAACAGGGATAGGAAAAACAGCTGCTTCATTAGCAGCAGCACTTGAAATTTTATCACTGTCAGATAATAAAAAAATATTTTTCTTGACTGGAAGACAATCTCAACATAGAATTGTGATTGAAACAATAAAAGAGATTAATGCTTCTTTAGATTTCAAAAATGTAAAATGTGTTGATTTAATTGGGAGACAATCAATGTGTATTGAATTAGATTCTTATAGTGGTAAATGCAATTGTGAGGGAGGTATTTCGAAAGGTAAAGAAACAAAATATGAAATATTCTGTGAAGAAATTCTTGAAAAACCATTGCATGTAAATGAGGTGATTACTAAATCCCAAAGTAAGCTACTATGTCCTTATAAAGCACTCAGAAATTGTGCAAAAGATGCAGATGTAGTAGTTTGTGATTATAATCATTTATTTATTAAAAACGTAAGAGAAAGTTCTCTTCCTGGGTTAGGAGTCAGTTTAGAAGATATAATTCTTGTAGTTGATGAAGCGCATAATTTACCTAACCGAATTAGGAAGGGACTAGAAAGAACTCTCACGAAACAGACTGTAACACATTGCAAATATGAAGTTGAGGAGTATATGGGGTATCTGCAATCTAAGAGTGAAGAGGCGTTATGGGAACTTATTTTTAAATCACTTGAGAATCTAGAAAAAAATTTACTAAAGTACTTTGTTAAATGGAAAGATAATATTGGAAATAACACAAAAGAAAAAAGAATATATTCTAATGAACTGATGAAAATCTTTTTAGATAGTATGTTACCTAATGAGATATATAATTCTAATGAAGATGCACTGTTACATTTTTCAAAAATGTTGAATAAGGTAGTTGTAGATAATGACGGAAAAGAATTGTCTTGCTGGAGAATTGCTGCGCTGATTGATACCCTTATTGATTTTGAAGATAAAAAAGAGTTAGTCATTGTCTATAATGATGAAAAAGCTGGGAAAATATCTTGTCACTTATTGGATCCAAGCATAATTTCAAAACCTATTTTTTCAAAGTCTGCAGGCTCAATTCTGATGTCTGGGACACTCTACCCACCTACAATGTATTCTGATATATTAGGACTAAACACATTGGAAAATGTATCTCATAGTGAGTATACATCTCCTTTTGAAAGCCACAATAAACCAATCTCAGTAGCAACAAATGTAACCACACAATATAGACAGAGAGGACCTGAAAATACACGGAAAATATGTGAGCATATTTACTCTGTCGCCAAGGAAACACCCGGACATATTGCTGTTTTTGCCCCAAGTTACAAGCTCCTAGACGAATTTGTTGATAATGAAGGTTGGCCGAACAGATTGGTAATTAAAGAAAAAAGTGATTGGAAAAAGTCAGAGATTGATCAAATTATTCCTGACTTAGAAAAATACAGGCACAGCAAACAAAAAATATTGTTAGCTGGAGTTTTCGGAGGTAAACTCTCTGAAGGTATTGATTATCAAAATAACATTCTCGATGCAGTAGTATGTATTGGAATTCCCGTACCTCCGCCTAGCGTTTTCTCTGATGCACTAAGGGGATTCTTAGATAATAAATTTGGGAAAAATAAAGGATGGCTTTATGCTTCTACGCAACCAGCAATAAATTCAGTGATTCAAGCCATGGGAAGACCTATCAGATCAAGTAAGGATCGGGCATTTATCATTTTACTGGATAGTAGACATTTAGATCTAAGTTACCGAAAATGCCATGCACTGAATTTTAATCCATTAATTTGCAACGATAGTGAATCTACCAGAAGATATATAGAAAGGTTTTTCACTAGAAAACAGAGAAGTTGAAATGAGACCATCTAGAGGGTATTGTATGGGGATAGAATGGCAGCCACTTGAATTGAATACTAAAGATGATGACAAAATAGATACATTTATCCCGAATATTCAAACTCTTGGTGTTTCTCCCGAAGAATTGCATAAAGTTTTTTTTGAACAAGCTCAACATCTCCAAGAGACAATAGATAATCAAAACCTATTGATTGAATTCTCTGGAATGAACCCTGAAAAACATAATGAAAATCTTAAAGCAATTTCTATTGAATCGATTGCTAATGAATTCAATGGCAATATTAGTGATAGAAGATTACAATTACCATTCAAAGGTATTTCAAAAGAAAATGTGAATATTGAGTACTCACGAATTGAATCTAATTGGGCAATTAAACTTTCAATCAATACTCCTGAATTGGATCAAAACCAAATAATTCGTACGTTTCTATTACCCAAGTCTACCAATAAACTAGAAGGAAACTGGTCAACTAACAACTTGATTATTACATTTTGAATTAAGTTTCTGGTTTCATTTCTTCTCTGTTCCCTTTTCCAACATTCATTCTACTTAATTCACTTTGTACGCCCTCTAATGCAGATTGAGCCCTTAAAGCATCTTGTGAATTCAACTCATGTCTAGAATATCTAGCTTCTTCAAAAACATTATCTAATTCAATTAAAAAGCTATCACGAATTGGAAGAGCGCTTCTCAAAGCCATTTCAAATTCCCGAACAGTTTCAAAGTCTCTTCTAAGATAGCCGTGTTTGGTCAAAACTTTACATAAGTCTTCATAACAATGGAAAATTGATTCTCTAATCTCATCTCCGTGTGCTAATAGTTCTGCTGTGTAACTAAATATGCTTGCAATTTCATCTAAAACGTCTTGTTTTCTCCTGCGATACCATAAAACTCCAACCAGTCCAAGTAAAATAAACCCAATCAAAGATCCACCAACATAAACAGAAGAATTACTTTCTACAGTTGTTGACTGGTAAACTAAAGACTCTGAAATCTCAGACTGTAAAGTCACGAGAGACTTGTTAGAAATTCTTGAATCATCAGACGTGATTTTTAAGGTTACTGCTCCGTAAGTTGTTGTATCAGAATAAGACGGTTTATTTTCCAAAATTATCTCAGCAAAGCCCAACTCGTTTGTTATCAGAGTTCTAGTAACTAATTCACCTGATTCATTTGAGAGAGTAAGAATAACACTAATTCCATCTAGAACTTCTCCATTATCATCAGCTATTACAGATACATTACCATAAATATCTTCATTATCTCCTAAAATAATTGGTTGAATAGTTGTTTGGAATGTAGCATCAACTTTGATTAATATTGTGATATTCTTTGATGATGGCATTAGATAATTATCATCAGACCCAGGGAAATCAACAACCAATATTACATTTCCAGGATTCAATGTAATTGGTGCTTTAGCGTTAATGTAGAATAATTGAGTTCCTATGACTGTCCAATTTAATTCACTTGAAATTGAGACCCCTTCTTCGGTTAAAAGTGAGAGTGATAAATTAGAAAACTTGTAATTATCACCACCAATTTCTGAAATCTCTCCATAAATTTCTATCGGGAATTCCTCTGACGAACGGACACTGTAGTCAGATGACAATTCAGAGAATTTCATTTCAACTTCAGACCAAGTAAATACTATCTGTTCATCTGAGCTCCCAATATGATTTATTGTACCTTCGAATTCAATCAAAATTACATGTTCTCCCCTATCTAGGGATATGTCGACAGGTAACTCATAATTCCAAGTTCCATCTGATTCAGTAACTATTAGCGGCTGTACTAAAACTCCATCGAGATATAAGAGTAATGTTTCATTTCCGAGACCTGTTTTTGACAAATCATCATCATCAAATAGTACTCCTGAGATATTCCAACTTCCTCCCCTAATGACTGAGTCTTGTTCTACGCTATATTCTATGGCACTTCGGTGAGCAACAAACAAAGATGTCTCCGCAATACTCTCACGATAGTAAGCCTGTTCTTTGGAAATAACACTTATCTGATGCTCTCCCCATGAAGTACCTTCAACTATGACCCAGCTGAAAGACCAACTTCCATCTTCAGAGCTATTTACAATCCCAATTTCTGTGATTCCATCGAAATAAATCCTTAATTGGTGATCATCCAATGGTTGGCCTAAATTATCTGAAATAGTCCCTGTAATTCTAATTTCATCTCCTAAAGTCTGGGGAGATAATTCATCAATTGTAACTGTTGTTGTGCTGTAGACATACCATTCTGAAATGGATTCAGATGACAAATTAAATTCATCTCCATTGTATTTCAAAAGTATTTCTAATTCACCTAACAATTGATCTTCTGGTACTCTTAAGGAAACAGTGAAAAATCCATCTTCATCAGTAGATACAAAATAATCTGGAGATCCGTCATCTCCACCCACAAAGATCTCAATAATTCGATTATCTAATTTTCTATTTTGAATATCCTCTAATGTACCGTTTATGATCAAATCTGAACCGCGATTAACTTGACTTCCTTGAGACGTAAGAACTACGACATCCGTTGGAACATAAACATCAAATTCTAATTGAGGTGTTGGACTTGATGAATTCCAATAGAACTCTGGATTTTCAATATCCCCACTAGCATAAGGCTCTATCCAAATAAACCCTCCACTAAATTCGACAAACATTTCATGAGTTCCTGCAATCATCCATTCTGGTAATTCGTATTCAATTGAGTAAAACCCAGATTCACTATCGCTGATAACAGTGGCAACAGGTAGACCATCGACATATAATCTAACTAATCCTCCTGAAGGAAGTCCTTCAGAATTTAAAAGTGGGTTCCCTACGTCATCAAGTAAAGTTCCGTTAATCCAAATTTCTTCTCCAACAATTCTACTTCCTTCAACTGAATCTAGATTCAACTCTGTGTAGGCTAATACTACAAAGTTAACTGTTTCATTCCCTCCTAGAATTCCGACACTTCCTAAATCTGCAATGTTTCCAAGCCATGATGCTTCCAGGATATAGATTCCAGGATCTATGTTTTCAGGTATATCAATCGTTAATTCACCCAAACCTGACGAATTAGTGATTGTGGATGCAGATTCAGCCGTATCTAGGAGAAAAACATCTATGAAAGCGTTAGGTACAGGTTGACCTGCGTTGTCTAATACCCTCACCACAACATCAATAGAATCTCCACGGTTTTTACTGTCTGAATTTAATAAATTTCCTGGTTCAATAAAATCAATTATTGCGTATCCTTGGATATCCACAGAACTAAAATTTGAACTATTGATGTAGAACGGAACTTGAGGGTTGTAAGATACTATGACCTCATAAGTTCCAGCAGCTACGGTTGGTTCAACGAATACTGTTGCAAACCAAGTACCGTTTGAATTGATTTTACCATCTAAGTACTGAACATTTAGACCTCCCATAGTAATCTTTACTTGTGCAATAAGCGGTATACCATTTCTATTCATCAGGTAGGTGCCATTATCGGATTCAATTGACCCTGAAATATTAAAACTACTACCAGCAACGGGATTTTCTGATATTGGATCAACAACTAACACTGTTAAGGAACGTACAATTGTTGAAGGTAGGTTTCTGGTAATGGAATGTAAATCGTTAGAACCGTTATAATATAGCGTCAAAGTTACAGTTCCTAACGGTTGATTGTAAGGAATTTCGTAATTAAATCCAACCACGCCCGTAGAGTTAGTTAACTGCTCTGGTAACCATGTTTCATCAAATAGGAAGGATACTTGTTCATTCTTCAAACGTACATCTACTGGTGTATCGTAAGGACACGAGGAACATGTTGCAGTAGTCTCCACTAATTTTGTGAAAACCTCCAATGTTTCTCCTCTATTGATAATGATTGGTGCCGAATGATTCAATTCAACAAATGCTGACACTCCAGTAATGTGGGTGAGTGTATTAACTGAACTTGGAAGATAGTATATGTTTGATCCATTTATCACTTCCACTACAACAGTACGATCACCACTCGCAACGCCATCTAAGGCTGAGTCTGTCGGAGATGAAACATTAAACCATCCCGTAGAATTTGTTGTATAACTTGCAATCAATAACTCATCTTCATTACTTGAAAAGTAGATCTTAACAGAAATAGGACCATTGAATGGCCGTGAATTATCATCTCCATCTTCAACATACCCTGAAACTGTGAAGAAAGCTCCTGCTGTGACTTCTGGTTGTATCCATTCTATCACTACTGCAGATGGCACTTGGATGGTAACGTCTACGAATGTTTCATTTCCTAACCATCTTACAGCTCCTTCATCTGAAATTAAATCATCTATATCATCATCAATATAGATTCTCATCACATAAGTTCCAGGAGCGGTTCCCCCAGGAATGGACCACGTAAAATTCGCTGAGCCTGGAATCTCGGTAGTTCCTCCTCTCTCATCAGTAATTGTCCACATTTCAGTGATTTCATCTGGTAAATTCAAAGGTGTACCATTCCAATCAAAAATAGCATGTATAACTCTATCAGAAACATTAGTGTTATTACCAATGTCAATCGCAAATACTCCAAATTCCAACTCACCACTCAATGGAGCATTGAGGATGTTGTTGGAAGATAGTGAGGAACCTTCAGAATCTACAACCTCTAGTTTAAATTCTGATTCAAGCCCGATTGAAATATTTACTGGGTTTGGCATTAAATAATATGCAGGTTCGACTAATCCGATTGCAGTAATTGAAAATTCATAAACTCCTGCAGCGAATCCAGAAGGAAAGGTAAAGGAAACATTGAATTCTCCGGTGTTGACATCTAATGTTCCGTTACCTACAATAGATTCTTCAAGACCTTTCAATGTCAACATTTCAATAATAATTTCAGTAGAATTACCAGTAATCTGACCGGGAGGATTCTTCTTCAAATCTACTAATTGACCAACTATATATCCTTCTTCACCTATATGAACCCAGTTAGAGGCCAAAGAAGCATCTAATTCAGCTTCCCCTTGTATCCTAATTGATTCCTGACCAACTGATGCTTCAAATAATTCTGATCCCAAAAATGAAGTCTCAAAAATATAATCACCAGGAACTAAAGTATCCGAAGTAAGCCAAGTTACTGCAATTGGGTTTACAGGATCCGTAGACGTCTCAACTAAACCTCCGTCGAATGAATGTTGAAACTCTCCAGTTAAATTAAGACCTGTAGTAATTCCTCTATGATCACTAGCCGTAATTACTACGTTTGCATTCGTGCCCCTTTTTTGAGGGTCACCAAATATCTCGAATGTTAAGTAACTTCGTAAAAGGTAATCTGTTGGCAAATCAGCATCATCAGTAGTATCCAATGAATTAGGATAAAATCGTAATCGGACATCAATCTGACCAGCAGGAATAAGAATATCAGACGCATTTAAAAGATGGGAAATTGCAAAACTACCGTTAACAGATTTATTAAAGATAACTAAATACTCTAATCCTGAGCCGTTTTCTCTAATTCCCAATTCTAATAATCCGTCCATCGGTGTTGGACTTGAACCTGCACTGTTTGCAGACCCATTTACGTAAACAAAATTACCAACAAGTAACCTTAGACTATCTAATTCATGACCTTCCACGCTCGCCTCCAGATTTGGTGCCAATGAGACAGTAGCGTTAACCAAAATTGAAGAATTTCGGTAGTGTAATGGCGAACCAGGATAAGATTCGTCAGGATCTTCCCAACCGAGGAATGAGACAGTGAATTGAATAGGGCCAATTGGTTCAGATGGGTCTAAAGTTAATGAAAAAGACCATGTGCCATCTCTTGAAACTCCAGTAGATAAAGACTCAGCTCCTGATACTTGAGAAACATAATCCAGATTAACGGTTAACTCAGCAAGCTCTGAAATATCGATAAATGGAGAGTTTTCCAATGAAAGTGTACCACTAAAATCAGTGGTTGCACCTTGTCCAATAGAAGTTGATGATGTATGGACAATTATACTGTCATCGGTCACATTAATGTGACCAGGATACTCATGTACTCTTGGAGGAATATATCCGTCTGCAGAATTGACAACTACAATTTTCTGGAAACCGGGCATTACTGCTTCACTTGGTACACCGGAAATAATGAAATGACCTGTAGAATTAGTCAAAATAGGTTGACCAATTAACATTGACGAATCGGTAGAAATTGTTCCTCCCTCTTCTTCTGGAGATGCAGCCAAATATGCTCTAATTGTATTTCCATTGACTCCTGTGCCATTACCTGAATATACTAAATCTCCTTCAACCACAATGTTCGTGGTACCATTGCGGTCCCATTCAAATGGACTAAAAGTCATATTTACCATTTCGATATCAAGAGGCTGTGGGCATGGATCAATGGGTATCCAACCCATGTCTAGTCCCGTAGATACACTTCGGAGATGTATTTCAGCCCAAACTGCTGAATTAAGATTGGTTACCTCATAGCCATCTAATGTTTGTTCACCATTTAGATATCCTGATACTTTCCGTGCAGGAATTCCTGCCAATCTGGCCATTGTCACATAAACTGTAACAAAATCAGAACATGTGCCTTCCCGAGAATTATTAAGGATATGCCAAACAATATCATCGCTTTGATTTACCCCCGAGCCATTAAAATTAATCTGATAGAATAATGATTCATTACCTTGTCTTAAATGTTCAGAGAGAGCGTTTGCAATTCCATAACCGCTTGTTTCTCCTGATTCTGATATTACTTCCTGAGTGATAGAGCTAACAATTGATTCCTTGGAATTCACATCTGAAAAATAAGTAGGCAATTCTAATTCTAATGGACTCGGAATATTTGGTTCAGAGTCTGCAAAATCAACATCATCATACCACAGTTGTTTTGCTTGAGTTGTCAATCCAAATAAAGGATCCCCATCTGCGGTTAATGTTGAAACTCTATCCCATCGGGAAAGGTCTGCAGTTGCATCAGACCAAACTTCCAAAGCCTCCCAGTTATGTGGCATGGGTACAGGAAGTCCTCCAGAAATTGGAGAATTGAATTCCAATATCCAAGTATTTGTTCCATTAGAGTAAGAAGTGTCCGCAATCCATGTTGTGTTAAGGTAGTTAGGAGAAATGCTTTCTTTCGACCTTGAAATAGAATCAATACCATAACCTCCTCCAGTGTAATTATCATAAGTATTTACTCTCCAATAATAAGGGGAATTAACATCTAAAAAAGCACTAGAGCTGTTTGCCCAAAATACTACGTCCTCGTCTGTAACATCATCTGTAGGGTCAAAAGGATCAAAACCTGAACCATTACAAAGTGTGGACCAAAATTGTGGTGGGCATTCAATGTAATCTGATAAACCACCTCCATCTGTATCTGGATTCCTCCAATCTGTTCCAGTAATATTTTCTATTGAGTCTGGAATTCCGTCACCGTCAGTATCTTGAGGATTAATATCGTCTGAGGGAACATCCTCAGGATTCGTACCGTCAAAATACTCTTGTAAATCACCTACTCCTCCGTTATCTGTGTCAAAAATCAAGGGGTCTGTAACATAATTATCATTTCCGCCGCTTAAAACACCTATGTAAACTAAATTGCATCCAGTAGTAGATTCAAAATAATTATTTACTCCATCTCCGTCATCATCTAAAGAATTTTCACAAGGAATTAATGGATCAGTAGCTCCAAAAACCTCATCAAAGTCATTTTGTCCATCATCATCAGAATCGATGTTTGTATGATTTGAAAAGAATCCGAAAAATCCAGTCCTTTCCTGCCAATCAGCCAAACCATCGCCATCAGTATCGAAGAAGTCATCATCACAATATTGGCGACTAGTGGAAATAGAACCATCTGATTCAGCATCCATTCTACACCAAGAACCATCTTTCGCAACAACAATATCTCCAGAAGTGGGAGGAAGTCCAACACCAATTAATTGATTTCCACTTATAGAACTGAATGAAAACTCTGTTAAGTCACCATTGGTACTTTGGTACCACGCTCTACCCCCACTAGGATTAAATGCCGTTGCGTCAGAGATTGTCAAAATAAAATCAGAAGAGCTCCAAGAGATTATCGAAGTTTCTTCATCTATCAAAGAATCACAAGGATCGGTGCCATGCAGAGGGTTTAATTCGTCACCGTCTGAGACCCCACCATAATCAGTATCGGCATTATTCCATTCAGTACACGTTAAATTCTCTTCCCAGTTTTCAATACCATCTTCATCAAAATCGCCAGTATCTTCTCTGCGAGTTGGGTCACTTTCATTACCATCAATTTGTCCGTTAAAATTAGTATCTTCTTCCCCATCATCCCATGCGTCACCATCTGTATTATTGTTGCGAGGGTCTGTAGAAAGAGATGGGTTTCCGTATCCACTATTAACTTCAGTTCCATCAGTGATACCGTCACCATCGGTGTCAGCTTCAGTAGGATCTGTTAACCAAATATTAACTTCATCACCGTCGGTAATTCCATCACCGTCAGTGTCAGGATTATTAGGATTGGTCTGGGTGTTTCCATCAACTTCTGCTACTGAATTAGCACATCCATTTGGGCCATCTCCCGTTACCGGATTGCAAGGGCTTTCTGTTTCAGTTAATTGATTAGGGGGTGGCCCAGGTACAAAACAATCTGCAGAATTACATTGAGTGTCCCAACTAGGATTAATAAATTCATATAAATTTACCATTCCATCTCCATCTGGATCTCCTTGTCCTCCATTTGAACCTGTAGGATCTGTTGGGTCTAATCCATTTGCGACTTCCCAACCATCGTTCAAACCATCAGCGTCAGTGTCCCATCCATAGGGGTCCTCATCGATTAATCCATCTCCATCATCATCATCACTTCCACAAACAGCATCACCGTCATTATCTGGGTCTTGTGAATCTATTTGACCATCACCATCATTATCAAAACCATCTGAACAGATATCTCCAACAGGATCTTCATCGCAAAGAATCACTGCCCCATTACCGTCTGAACCAGCATCTCCACACTGCGGTTGATTATACTGAAGTGCACCTTCCTCATTCCAATTGTTTACAGGAACTGTACCATTCCACCAAACTCCGTTATCAAGTATATCTGGAGTATTTGGGTCATCCCAATTAGCTGGAATACCATAAGAATATTCTTGTAAGTTTGTTAATTGATCATTATCTGGATCTCCTGTTTGTCCATTATCACCAACTAAGGCGCTTAGAGGATTCAATCCATATTTCCATTCCCATCCATCAGGCAAATCATCTCCGTCTGAATCCCAATTCTGAATCTGAGTATTCAGCAGATATTCAATAGAGGTTATCAATCCATCTCCATCTTGATCACTTGAGGCCATTGCTTGCCATGATGCAAATTGTATAGTAGTAAATGTTACCCCTAAAAGCAATAAAATCATAAAAAAAGAACGTTTTTGCTTTACTAGTAGCAAATTCATACCATTTTCTCTATCCCGGCCAGACTGCATAACTGTGTGTGGAATCATGTCACCCCATGATGAGCCGTACAAAGAAGGTATTAAGTGGAATGGTACGTTGTTCATACACAACTCCCCCTATAAGGGGGAGAAAATCAGTCTTCATCGACTAGTTCTACTTCTTCATATACTACTGGCTCTGGTAGATCATCCATCTCTGATTCTTCAACATCTAAATCATTAATTTCAATAGATTCCTCTTCTGTATTTTCTAATTCATCGGTATCAAAATAATTGGGTTCACTCACAACCCCTCTTCTAGAAAACCATACTACAGTCATAAGAATAATACTACCTAAAACGCCAAGAGTTACAGGGTCAGGTTCACTAAACAGTTCAGATTGAATTCTACAAGGAATACTTTCAACATTAGTTTGAATTCTTACTGATTTTGTTGTTGTAAATTCTTCTCCGAATGCCTCGTTCATATCCAAGGGTTTAGCAGTAATCTCAAAGTCATAAATCTCATTATGCCTCATGCAAGAAGGTGATTCAACCCTGATGGTGAAATTCTTCTCACTGAAAGGTGAAACAGTTAATAATTCTCCACCATCCTCTGATTCCAAAGTCACTCTCCAGTTATCTCCAATCGATGATTCCAATTTCAATAACACTAGAGTTTCTACATTAGCCACGTTATAGATTCTCATCTCGATTTCTTCAAAAGAATTTACGCCAATTAACTCATTAGCTGATGTTTGTGTAATTTCGATTTGAGGTAAATCTTCACCTACAAAGATAGTTAAGGGCATATCGAAGTATTTGGGGGAATTTCCAGAATCTACATCTACTTCTTCGATAACTCTAAAGTAAATCGTATGATTTCCAGAAAGCATTCCCATACTTGGGGTGATTAATAGTTTAATCTCCGTAGAATCTCCCGAGGATAGTTTTACGTTTGATGCTAATGAACTGTTAATATCAAAAATTTGGAAATCCCAAGTACCATAATAATCTTTTTGTGATACCAACTGACCATCAGGAGTTGTAATCATTTTATCCAAAAGTCCTGGGTTTTTCAGTTGAAATGTTGAAATTTTAGTGTCCGATTCCTTAGCAGAACTAGTTATTTTTAGTCTAAATGTTTCGTCATTAAATTGAGGGTTTTCACAGGTAGAAATGTCTGAATTAACGAAACCAAGAGGGCTCGCATCACAATCGTAGATTACTGTTGAATGAACTCCAAAAGTTCTTTGTACTGTAAAAGACAATGTCGCTCGCAGACTTAAATCATTTGAACTTGTAACTTCTATTGAGATTTTTCCGATATCTGGAGAAGACCTATCAATTGGAGGATAAACTTCAACTAAAATTGTCTTGAATAGGCTCGAATTTATCTCACCTGTTGGGAAAGCTCCTTGTTCTTTGATAATAGCTTCTTTAGAGCTGTTATCTACGAAAGCAGCATCCCACTGATCAGGTATCTCTGTAAATTTCATTCTGAATGTATCTGAATCAAAACCTGTGTTTAAAACGTTAAGATAAAACTCCCCGAAGCCTTCATAATAAACAAAGTTCGATGCTTCAGTATCAAAATCTCCAGATTCATCTTCAGAATCACCAATTTGAATCTTAAAATCATTATCTTCGTAAAGTGAGAGTCTTGGATCCGAATAAACATCAATCTGTTCTACATCAATTAGAATCTGAGATACATCGGTAACCTGTGAATTATTTACCTTGGGTACCGCAATAATGTTGAGTTTTTCTGGGGTGGTAGACATGTCATCATCTGGAGCTTTAATAAGTACAGTGGGTTTAATTGATGTTCCCCCATAAGCTAATTGATAACCGCCTACAGGCTGATCAAATTCCACCTGCCAGTCTGATGTTAAAGGGGGTTGGATAGATAATTCAACTGACATTGAGTTATCCAAATATCCGATATGTGTTAAACCAAACTCTAGTCGACTTGTCTGTCCTGGAGCCACTAGGAGTTTCTCTGATTGCCCCTCACCTAGCTCAAAATCAATTCCATATTTATTTGAAATGATAGGTTCATGAGTAAATATTACAGGCTGATTGTGTTGGAGGTCAGTAACCCTTAATTCAATTGGATAACTTCCAGCTTCTAAATCACCTTTACCGTAGGTGAAAATTACATCTCCTACTAAACCACCATTATCCAATTTTAAGTCACTGTTAGAAAAGGCATATGAGAACTTTTCTACATTTTCAATTCCGTCTACGTCATCGATAACTAATTCTACGTCGGAAATATCACTTCTTCCAAATGCACTTCTAATGTCTACGGATAACTGAATTTGACGATCCTCGTCTGAATCATTAGGATACCATTGAATTTTCTCAACATCATTCCACCCAGCTCCAACCTCGTGAACTCTTATTTCACTACCTGCAAGGGTATTTGTCCTCACACTCAGATAAGTTTCTTGATTATCATTTTCGATGTTTCCATAATATACTTTAATATCGCAAGATGAAAACTGGGCATCGCAACCATTGGTAGAAACAACCTGTAATACAACTTTAAGATAACTATCAGCACTTACTAAAGTAGTTCCGACATTTTCAAAAATCAAAGTTTCATCATCTGGATCTCCACAAGAATCTCCCCCAAAACCAAAACCTGAACAGGGATTTTCTAAGTCTTCACTAACGGTCTTAATTATTGAATCACCGCTCATCAAGATTGCCTCTATAGTAGCTGTAGCACCTTCAGGTCCTTCGAATTGGTAAAATAAGTTAAAAAGAATTTCATTATTGGATCCCGTTACATTAATATCCGAAAGTAAATAACGTGTTGAAAAAGTTGTTGTGCCGTCAGTAATGCTTTTTTCAGTCATTCCACCTGTAGGTTCTTTTGTTGTAATTTTGCCGTCAATTCCGTTTTCATAATTATTAGAATCAACATCATCTTGAGTCATTGAATCGAAGTAGAATCTGTAGTCTTGATCGAAAGCAGGTGAAAAATTAGAAAAGTTCACTTTTTCTAGTTCATCTTTATCATAGTCTGAAATTATAATTGATGAGAATACTGAACAAAATAGAACTAAGCAAAGTATCAAAACTTTTGAATGTTTAAAATTCCGCGACATACTTACCATCCGTTAACAAGTTACGGTAGCAGTAGAGCATTAAACCGTTTGCTGTATATTGCTCATAATGACGCAAATTTGCCAATAGTATCCTACCCGTTGAAAAACTAGTTCCATTTAGGCTACACGCTGGGGTACCCGAGTGGTCAAAGGGGCCGGACTTAAGATCCGGTGGCGAAGCCTTCGTGGGTTCAAATCCCACCCCCAGCATCCTATTCCTCTTCCGAGTTACTCTGAACCTCATTAATTGTTGAAAATCTATCGACAAATTCGCTGTAATTGATTTTACCGTCTGAATCTGTATCAATGTCTCTCATTAACACCTTCATCTGTAATTTTGAAAGACCAATTCCAAAATCGTCAATTGCCGATTCTAATTCTTCAAGAGACAAATTGCCATCACCATCCTTATCAAATTTCTTGAATGCTTCTTTGAGCTCTAAATTCATAGACATCCTTGCAGAATTAATCTTATCGACCATCAACTGCTCCATTTGGGTCGCTACTTCTCCTACAAACCATTCAGCCTCTCTTCGGTGCATTTTCATAGAATATCTTTTCTCACCTATAAAAAGTGTTAAGCGGCCTGATTCGTCAGAATCTATATCAATAAAATCGTCCATTTCCCAAATTCTTGTCTTCAGAGGAATTATACCTAAGAATTTAGGCTGCAATGAAATATTTTTAGCGGAAATAATCAACCTATGTTTAGATTCTAATTGACCCGTATTTGAGTTGAAGAACAACCAATACAACAATGTTAGAGATGGAAAGATAAATACCCATATCAATTGGTTATAATCCCTATCTCCTATAGAACGTAGATAAAACATTGACAAGCCTAATCCTACAGAGAATAATACAGAAATCCAAAAGAAAAGTAACGCAGATTGTGTTGAACGAGTAGGTATAGTAGTATAAACGGAATCTTCTTCTTTTCTAAAATCAAATCTAATTGATGGTAATTTCTCAGGTCTTGGCCACCTGTCAGGAAAAATGGCAAGTTGCTCAACAACACCCATCCCATGTTCATCTCTTCTAACGAGTCTCCCTGTATGTTCTTTCATAGGCAATAGCAATTTAGACGCAATTCCATTCATCATATTTAGCAGAGAATTTTCATCATAACTTTCTAAAATATCAACCCAGCTTTCATCTTCAAGTTTCATCTGCAACTTCCATAATGAGGGTAAGGAATCGTTGGTGCAAATTGTTTTCAATGCTTTAATGGATTCTTTTTTATATCTCTTTTCTGCTATACCAAGTTGAAAATGTATTCCATCATCATCGACAAACATATTCATATCAGTTGAAATACAAGATTTAACCGAAAAAGAACCGTCATCTGAAGATTTTGTTTGGTCAATAGATGTGGATTGTAGCCATCCCATGAAAAGCCGACATATAGGAGATATATGACTATGCACTTCAAAAATTCAATTTTTAGCCGAAAATCATAAATTTAATCCACCGTCTACAGAAATAATTTGTCCTGTAATGTATTCTGGCCCTTCTGCTAGGAATACAGCTGTTGCTGCAATTTCTTCTGCTGTACCTTCTCTGATCATAGGAATTTGATCCAAAATCTCTTGTTTATCTTTCTCCTCAATCCAATCTGGGAACATTATAGCACCTGGTGCTATACCATTTACTCTGATTTCAGGCGCTAATTCATGCGATAAGCTCAAAGTCATATTATACAGAGAGGCTTTACTAGAACAGTAGTTTGTATAATATTTCCAAGGGCGATTGTATGATGTATCAACCATATTAATTATGGAACCATTTACATTTCTAATTTCATCAATTAACCCCTGAGTTAAGAAGAAGGGCGCTTTGGTGTTAATTCCTTGCATTTCGTCCCATAGCTCTTCAGTTACATTCTCAAAATCCATCTTTTCGTATTTAGATGCAGAATTAATCAGTAAATCAAGACCACCTCTGTTTTTAATTAATTCGGAGTTCTTTACAGTCTCGATAAAGTTTTTCAATTCGTCATTCAGGTTAGCCCTTATCATTATTGCTTTACATCCCATATTTTCTATCTTTTTAACTACTGATTTAGCCTCTTCTAAAGAATTGTTAAAATGTATTATTACATCATAATCCAACCTGGCAAATGAAAGGGCCATTTCAGCACCTAGCCTTTTTGCAGAGCCTGTGATCAATACTAATTTTCTTTTTTTGCTTAGCATAGCCATATCACTAAGTAATTGTAACTACTACTATGATATAAATTAAAAGGAGATAATCATAAAAGTTCAGCATACAAACTATTTTCAAATCCCAAAGTTAGCGTGTGTTGATTAGGATGACCAAAATACGTCTACCCGTATTAAGTGACAGCGGCAACATTCCTAAAAAAAATGAAAGAAAACGTTTACCTACATGGTTTAATATCAAACTTCCAAATGCAAAACAACAGAAAATTTTCAATGAAACAAAAACATCTGTAAAAAATAACAGACTAAACACAGTATGCGAAGAAGCAAGATGCCCCAACATACATGATTGTTGGTCAAGTGGAGATGCCACATTTATGGTTGCAGGAAAAGAATGTACAAGAGGATGCAAATTCTGTGCTGTAGGAACTATCAGCAAACCCCCCCCTTTAGATGAATCAGAACCAATTCATCTCGCTGATGCAGTTGAATCCATGAATCTGAAACATGCTGTAATTACAGTTGTCAATCGAGATGACCTAGAAGATAGTGGTGCAGAACATTATAGAAAATGTATTCAAGAGGTCAATAAAAGACAGCCCCATCTTACATTAGAATTACTTTGCTCTGATTTAGCTGGTGATTTGAATGCATTAGCAAACTTACTCAATGAAAGCCCTCTTTCGGTATTTGCACACAACGTTGAGTGCGTGCCCAGATTGGATAAAAAAGTGAGAGATCCAAGAGCCTCCTTTAAACAATCATTGTCTATTCTTAAAGAGGCAAAAAGAATCAGACCTGACATTATTACCAAAACCTCATTGATGGTTGGAGTTGGTGAAACAGATGATGAGCTAATAGAGGCAATGTCATTGATTCGTCAAGCTGATGTAGACTTAATCACAATAGGGCAGTATCTCGCACCTTCCAAAAAACATTTGAAAGTGGATCGTTTTCCTGAACCCTACTTATACGATGAGTGGTCTGAAATAGCGATAAATTTAGGTTTTTCAGGAGTAGCATGCGGACCATTCGTAAGATCATCATTCAAGGCAGGTTTACTGTTAAGAAAAACTTTAAACCCATACAATAATGAAAGTTTACCAGGTGCATACGTTAGAGTCAAAGGTTCTATTAAAACTGAACAAAATCTCTTAAATTCTAGAGCATGTGAGGTTCAACAATGACAGTAGGTGGTGATGGTATTACTAATGGAGAAGAAGGGCCATTCAGAATTGGAAATCCACCTGCGAGACCTGGGGAAAAGCCCAAATTCTCAAAATGGGAAGAAAAACCAGATGATCTAAAATTCTTAGATCCAATAAAATGTACCACAAAAGATACTGAAAATCATGCTTTCGGTTTGATACGTGTTCTTGATGATGACCACGAAGCAAAAGGTGAATGGAATCCCAATTTGAGTCCTGAAGAACTTAAAAAAGGATTAGAATACATGATGAGACTACGAATATTTGATGACAGAATGATAAAGATGCAAAGAACAGGAAAGCTTTCATTTTACATGAGGTCTTTAGGTGAAGAAGCAATTGCAATTGCACAGACAATGGCTCTAGAAGACCAAGATTGGATCTTTCCCTCATATCGACAACCTGGAGCCCAATTTGTCAGAGGAAGAGATATGGTTTCAATGATTTGCCATTGTATTGGAAATGAACTAGATAATGTTAAAGGAAGACAAATGCCTGTTCATTACACCTACAAAGAAGGACGTTTTATTTCAATTTCAAGCCCCGTTGGGACTCAATTTAGCCAGGCTGTAGGTGTGGCCATGGCAAGTGCTTACAAAGGTGTAGATGAAGTGACAATCACATGGTTAGGAGATGGAACAAGTGCACAAGGGGACTATCATTATGGTCTGAACTTTGCTAGTACATTTAAACCCCCAATTATTCTAAATGTTGTGAATAATCAGTGGGCTATTTCTACACATAAAAATTTAGCCACTGGTGGAACTAATTTCGCATCTAGAGGTTTGTCTTATGATATTCCCAGTTTTAGGGTTGACGGAAATGATTTTTTAGCTTTATACTCGATTACGAAATGGGCTGCAAAAAGGGCAAGAGCTGGATTAGGCCCAAGTCACATCGAGATATATACGTACAGAGCTGGTGCTCACAGTTCATCCGATGATCCCTCTCGATACAGGCCAGAAAACGAAGCTGAATTTTGGCCAGGAGGAGATCCAGTTGAAAGATTGAAAATGCACCTAATAAAAATTGGAGAATGGGACGAAAAAAGAGATACAGAATTAAGAGAAAGAATTGATTCAGAAGTAATGACTGCTTACAAAGAAGCCGTTAAATTTGGTGATTTAGCTAACGGCCCTTTTCCTCCAGCTTCTACAATCTTTACCGATGTATACGAAGAAGTACCTTGGCATATCCAAGAACAAAGGGAAGAATTAGGAAAGTGATAATATGGTTGAAATGAATATGATTCAAGCTTTGAACTCTGCCTTGGACATTCAATTAAAAAATGACGATAGTGTGATAATTTTTGGAGAAGACGTTGGTTTTTTTGGAGGTGTATTCAGAGTAACAGACAAATTACAGCAGAAATATGGCTCGCATAGAGTATTTGACTCACCTTTGGCAGAGGGAGGAATTGCCGCAGCTGCTTTCGGAATGGGTATTAATGGATTGAGACCAGTTGTTGAAATTCAATTTGCAGATTATATTTTCCCCGCTTACGACCAAATCGTAAATGAGATCGCGAAAATTAGGTATAGAAGTGGTGGGGAATTCTCAACACCAATCACATTCAGGACGCCAGCAGGAGGGGGAATTAAAGGAGGAAACCATCATTCTCAATCTCCTGAAGCTCAATTTACGCATACTCCAGGATTACAAGTAGTTTATTGCTCTAACCCGAATAATGCTAAAGGTCTTCTTACCGCTGCTGTTGAATCTAACGATCCAGTAATTTTCTTTGAACCAAAGAGATGTTACAGAGGGCCATTTTACGGAGATCCTCACAATGTACCAACCTGGAAAGGACATCCCAAATCAGAAGTTCCTGAGGATTATTACAAAATTGATTTAGGTAAAGCTGAAATCTTGCAGCATGGAGATGAATGTACAGTAATAGCTTGGGGAGCAATGGTACACGTTGCCGAAGAAGGAATAAAGAAATCAGGAATATCATGTGATTTAATTGACCTTCAAACATTAATCCCATTTGACAGAGATGCAATTATTAAGTCAGTTAACAAAACTGGACGTTGTGTAATAGTCCATGAAGCTCCAAAAACAAGTGGTTTTGGCGCTGAATTATCCGCCACAATATTAGAAAAATGCTTTTATTCTTTAGAATCCCCAATTATCAGGGTCGCAGGGTGGGATACTCCATTTCCACACTCAACTGAGTGGGATTATCTACCGAGTCCGAACAGAATAGCAACAGCAATAAAGAAAACAAAGGAGGAATAATACATGGGAGAAATTGAATTTAGATTGCCAGACATAGGAGAAGGTGTAGTAGAAGGTGAAATAGTATCTTGGCATGTTAATGTCGGGGACGTGGTAAAAGAAGATGATCCGATTCTGGACGTGATGACAGATAAAGCAACAGTAACTATTCCAAGTCCAACTGATGGTGAGATTAAATCAATACAAGGAAAAGCAGGTGAAATGTTAAAGGTCGGGCAAGTTTGTATTATCTTTGAAGTAGAAGGTGTTCCCTCGAACGAAGATATTGAAGATGATACTGAAGACAAAATTACAGAAATAATCAACGAGGAAACTAAAGAAGAAAACAAACCTGTTTCGGTAAAATCAAGTACCCATTTGAGAAAGACTGGTGAAAGAGTAATGGCAAGTCCTGCTGTTCGTAAAAAAGCCAGAGAAAAAGGTATCGACCTAAATTCATTACAGGGTAGCGGCCCTGGTGGAAGAATAACACACAATGATTTAGAAACATGGAAGGAAGCTGGAGCTCCTGTAACAGCTGGAGGACCCAAGAAGATAGCACTTAATGGAATTAAGGAAATTCCTGTAATTGGATTGAGACGGAAGATTGCTGAACAAATGAGTAAATCTTATTCAACAATTGCACATTTTTCATATTTTGAAGAAGTAGATGTGACCAACCTAGATGAATTAAGGATATACCTGAACAAGAACCGAGACGAAACTCAACCTAAATTAACATACTTACCATTCATCATGCAAGCATTAGTAAGGTCACTTATGAAACACCCAAATTGCAATGCACATTATCTAGATGAAGAAGGTAAAGTTCTACAATTCGAGGCTATTAATTTAGGTATAGCGACACAAACTGATAAAGGATTATTTGTGCCTGTTGTAAAGAATGTCGAAGCGCAAGATATTTGGCAATCTGCCAGTGAAATGATTAGAGTTTCTTCTGCTGCAAGAGATGGAACAGCTAGTGTAAATGATTTACAAGGCTCTACATTCACAATTACAAGTCTAGGTAAAATGGGAGGTTTAGGAGCAACACCAATTATTAATCACCCCGAAGTTGGGATTCTCGGAGTTCACAATGCAAAAGATACACCTGTTGTAATTAACGGAAGGATAGAAATTAGAAAAATTATGAGACTAAGTTCTAGTTGGGATCATAGGATTATTGACGGATGGGATGGCGCAATGTTGATACAAACTCTGAAATCATTTTTAGAGAACCCAGCTACAATTTTCATGTAAGGTGGTTTGATGAAAGTAAAGAGATGTAAGGTATTAGTTATTGGTGCAGGACCTGGAGGTTATGTAGCTGCGATTCGTTCTGGACAACTTGGCATGGATACGATTATCGTTGAAGGAGAAAAAGCTGGCGGAACCTGTCTTATCAGAGGTTGTATTCCTTCAAAGGCAATTATTCATGCAGCACATAAATTTCATTCTTTATCCAAACATTATCAAAAAGGTGGCCACATGGGGATCTCATTACCCAAACCTGCGGAATTAAATTTAGTCGATTTAATAAGTTGGAAAGAAGACATAGTAGAAAAATTAAATAAGGGGGTGGAGGGATTACTAAAATCCGCAAAAGTGAGTCTGATTAATGGGTGGGCTAACTTCATTGATGCGAAAACTTGTATTGTTAAAAACTCAACCGAAGAAATAAGAATAGAAGCAGAGCATGTGATTTTAGCAAATGGTTCCATTCCTGTGGAACTTCCATTCATGCCTTTTGGACATAATGTTATCTCTAGCAGAGAAGCCCTTAATTTGGATACATTACCCAAACATCTTGTAGTTGTTGGAGGTGGTTATATCGGTTTAGAGTTAGGAGTAGCATATAGACTACTGGGTTCGAAAGTGACTATTATCGAAGCTACTGATAGCATACTTCCAGTATTTGACAAAGAATTACGGAGACCTGTGGAACTTTATCTCAAGAAAAATAAAATTAAAGTAAATACAAACTCTTTTGCAAAAAATGTGGAAGATATTGAAGATGGAGTCAGAATTAGTTTTACTGATTCAAAAGGTGATTTAAACTCCATTGAAGCAGATAAAGTACTGATAACAGTAGGAAGAAAACCACGTACCAACGATTTTGGAATAGAAAAAATGGGAGTAAAGCTAAATCAACAGGGATTTGTTATCGTAGATAATAAATGTTCAACGAATATGAGAAACGTTTGGGCTATCGGAGATATCACAGATAGTGGAGAAATGCTGGCTCATGTCGCTTCATATCAAGGTGAAATGGTAGCAGAAATTATTTCTGGAAGAATTCGAGAATATGATCCTGTTTCTGTTCCAGCAATTGTATTTACAGAGCCAGAAATTGTTTCCGTGGGAATGTCCCCCAAAGAAGCAAAAGAATATTGTGTAAAACTGGAAACTAAACTACTTACTGGTAAATTCCCGCTTGCTGCAAATGGAAGAGCTTTAACCATGGAAGCTGAGAAGTCGGGTGGTTTTGTAAGAGTTTTGGCCAGAGAAGACAATCATCAAATTATCGGTATTCAAGCAGTGGGAAGTTCAATTAGTGAACTTTCTGGTGAATTCTCGTTAGCATTGGAAATGGGCGCTCTTCTGGAGGATATTGCTGGAACAATCCATGCACATCCAACCATGTCAGAATCGTTTCATGAATCTGTTTTGTCTACATTAGGACATGCTATTCATATTTCATGAATGATAAACATGCGTAAAGTGAATATTCTAACTTTTCCTCGTGAGAAACACGAAAAAATCGACTCATTAATGAGAGAATTGCAGATTCGAAGAATTAATGAAGAAATTTTAGACACATTAATTTTTGTTGAACATCCTGAGATAGTAACCATAGGACCTAAAGCAAAAAAAGAAAACATCTTACCTCCGAAAGAATTCAAAAGCAAATTTGTTGATAGAGGTGGTGGAATAACTTGGCATGGGCCTGGTCAATTAATCGTTTATCCAATCTTTAAGTGGGATCTAAAAGACGAAGTTAATACTCAATTAATAATAAAAAAGTTAGAGCAATGGGTTATTTCTGCATTCAGAGATCTGAACATTATCGGTGATGTAGATGAGAGAATGCGAGGTGTATGGGTGGGGGGGAATAAAATAGTGAGTATTGGATTATCATTTCTCAAATGGGTTTCAAGACACGGATTATCGATTAACTACGATACCCCTGAAGGTAGAGTCGAACTTCTGCAGGGATGTGGTTTGGATTCTGGAATAACATCAAGTTTATCTGCGAGAGGTTATAATATCACACGTATTGATTTAGAAAGATCACTGTTGAATTCAATCTATATTCTAGGAAGAGAAATAGATTAATATATGGTAATTTCACTTGAACCTGCCATTTTTTTCCCGAGATAAGAAATCCCAAGTTCTAGATTACAAGTTTTTTCTATTTCACCATATTCATCTTCAACTCCACAAATATTTTTTCCACTTTCAACGATCATCAAAACTTCATCATAGTCCCATACTTTTTCATCTCCTGTTTCTTGTTGTAAGATTAGACAATCACTAGATGATCGCAATCTCAAAACTAAGTGAAGAGTTGATTCTTTCTGAATATTGTAATCACTTAAAGTCCTACCATCTTCTAATTGTTTTCCAGCAAAAATTAACCTTTGTTGATCTGGAGGAATACCTTCTTTATCCTGAATTTTTGATTTCACATTTTCAATAGTATCTGATGGTTCGACATCAAGTGTAATTGTCTTTCCCGTTAATGTTTTAACAAAAATTTGCATTCTTCCAGAGGTAGATGATTCCGTATATTCTTCTAAAGATTCATCCGATAATTCACAAGTAAAAATATCAGAATCTGTGTACAAACTAATTTTTAATGATGACCATTTTAGATTTTCATTAGCATTATAAAAAAACATTCTAAACAAAGCGTCACTATCACCATCAGAAATGCTGGTAGTTGCATCATCAGCATTATAAGTGTTGAGTGTTACTAATTCTACATTAGAATTAGCTAATTCACTTGCCCAAACGTATATTACTCCAGAAAGAACAACAGTGATTGCAACCATCAATATTGTTGCTATTACTGGGCTTACACATTCATCCTCTTCAATTAACTGCATTATAATGTCCAATAAATTATACTAGTTAATCTTGCTGTGAGGACAAATAATTCCAAACTATGAAACCAAAAACAAAACTTGTAAGATGGCCTACAGAAATATAAAGATTCATACCATTAACAAATCTATTCCAAATCTCAAAAATTATAACTATGGAAGGAATTAAAAATTTAAACCTAGAGAAATTTGACAAAGCTCCAAGTAATCCAAACATCCCTACAGAACCACCCATGAAACTTCTATTTAGTGCACCTAGGAAAAATTCTGAATTAGGGAAAATAAAATTACCAAGATTCATGAATAAACCCATGACTATGCAAGTTAATGTAATTGAGGAAAAGAAAATAATGATTGTTGATCTGAAATCAGTCCTAGCCTCGAATGACTGGCCAAAAATCAAAAATCCAAACAACACTAATTTTAAATGAGGCAAATCGTTATGGAAGAATGGTGATGTAAAGAATGATAATAAATATTCATGAGGAGCAGAAATTAGCTTTTTGGGCCAAATTGAACTTGTACATGACAATTGTTCTATTAGTGTAACACAACTTTTCCCCCCCCAATGTCCGAAACCTAGATATTGCCAAATCAGACAAACCACCAATAAATAAAAAAAGCAAAATGAACGTGACTTTACCAACTTGTAAGGTGTTAAAATTTTACCGTTAATATCACAAATTGGAATTACTAATGGAAAAATAGGTTTTTTATTCAATTAAACCAACTTCTTAAGTTAAAACTAAATCGCTTCAATTATCACTGCAATACCTTGGCCTCCACCAATACATGCAGTTGCTACGCCATACCTACCATTGCATCTTTTTAGTTCGTGAGCTAAAGTTAGAACTAATCTCGTACCAGTCGCAGCTAATGGATGACCAAGTCCTACAGCACCCCCATTAACATTTACTTTCTCGATGTCTATTCCAAGTTCTTTGATACAGGCAACTGCCTGACCTGAAAATGCTTCATTTATCTCCCATCTATCAATGTCTTCAATTCTTAAGTCTGCATTTTTTAAAGCCTTGAGACTACTCGGAACAGGCCCATAAGCCATTATTGCAGGCTCTAATCCAACAATTCCCCATGAAACTATTCTTGCCAAAGGTATATCTCCATCTAATTTAGCTCTTTTACCAGATTTCAATATGATAGCTGCAGCTCCATCAACAACTCCAGATGCATTGCCAGCTGTAACCAATGATTGTGGTCCAAAATGTGTTCTTAATTCTGATAATGTGTCTTGACTTGTATTTCTGACAAAATGATCTTCATGAGTGAAGTCCACAATTCCATTCTCAGTTTCTACTGCAACTATTTCTTTTGAAAATAATTCACTGTCAACGCTTGCTTCGGTCCTTTTATGACTTAATGCTGCAAATATATCTGCTTCTTCACGAGTAACACCGACTCTTTTACACAACTCGTCGCTTGTCTGTGCCATGAATGAATTGCATGTACTATCAATAAGGTTTGTGAATAAGTAATCTTCCATATCATGTTCAATTACTGTACCAGATTTTGGAGGCCGCCCTAATTTGTATTTATCTCTTTGATTTCTTAATACATGAGGAGCCTGACTCAAATTTTCCATTCCACCAGCTACTACAACTTCTGCTTCATCCAACATTATTAGTTGAGAACCCGTTACGATAGATTGGGCACCACTACCGCAAAGTCTGTTTAACGTTAGCATTGGAACTTCTTGAGGAATTCCTGCATTCAATCCTGCATGTCTGGCACCAAAAATAGCTTGTCCTGATGTTTGAAGTGCATGCCCCATGATTACATGATCAATTGATTTGGGATCAGTTCTAGTTTTTTCCAATGCACCTTTGATTGCAATTGAACCTAATTCTTCAGCCGAAATTGTAGATAGCCTACCTCCAATTCCACCATCGCCACGTTTGCCTCCACTCCACTCACAAAAAGGTGTTCTCGCACCGCCAATAATTACTACATCTGCATCGTCCATGTTTCACCGAATAAGGACTAACATATGAGTTTAAGCAAAATTTAAAATTTAAATCGCACCGAAGATACCTATGATTGAGGCTGCAATCCAAGCTCCAGACATACTACCTAAATTCCCTAATGCAGTAACAAGCAATACCTTTCCTGCAGGATTAGTCCAATAAGACTTCCAGTCTTCAAGTTTTAGAAAATTAGTCAAATCTTCAGTCGTAGGTTCATCGACTTTTAATTGAACATACCCTGCAAACCAACCCGCTGCTAAAAACGGATTTAAGGAAGTAATCGGAGAAGCAATTGCTGCAGTAATTACCGAAAGTATGTGTCCTCGAGCTAAAACTACAGCTATTGCTGCACTTAAGGAATTAGCAATTGCCCAAGTAGTTAATATCCCTGCTAATTCGTTAAAATCCTTTTCCAAACCTGATTTAATGATAAATCCGAATAAAACTAATGGAATTACCCATGGAATAATTTTTTGATATATTTTTTTCTTGGGTAATTCCGAAAGATGTTCTAATTTTAATGAGTTTGGCTCATTTAAGTTATGTAAGTGTTTAGTTACTCCGTCAAGATGCCCAGCTCCAATAACCGCTAATATTTTACCATCGGAACTATATTGTAAAATTTTATGTGCAAGAAACTCATCACGTTCATCAACTAAAACAGTCCCTGCCCCAGGAGCAACCTGTTTCAGTTCATCCATCATTAAGGTCATTAAATCTTTATTTCTCAAAATTTCATTGATATCGAATTCATCTTCATCAGAATCATTTTCACCTACTAGAGACCATAATAATCCAAATTTTTCTCTTAATTTCATTCTCTTCCATGCTCTTCTCAGAGTTGTTTGAATATCTCTGTCAATTAGGATAACTTTTTTGTTACTTTGTTTAGCGACATTAACTGCTTCAATTAATTCTGCACCTGGCTGTAAGTCTTCACTAAGTCCAAGTCTTCTTTGCTCTGCAGCTAAGAGACTCTGAGTCAGAACTAAGGGTGCTTTACCTTCTTTAATCACCTTCAATAAACTTTCCTTATCTAAACGACGATTTTCTAATATTGCATTATATCTACTTTCACATAATTCAACTGCAACAAAGTCTGGATCCCAAGACTCAATTTGTTCTCTAACTAAATCAACTGATTCTTTACTAACATGCGCAGTCCCCACCAACCTAATAGAATCTTCTATAGAAATTACAAGATTATTTTCACTCATTTTTACACCATCATTTGTTAATTAATGCTGATAAAACATTCCTTAAATCTACATGTTCTTTTACGTCATGGACTCTTAAAATATCAACTTCGTTCATTTGACCATAAGCTGAAGCTGCTAATGTACCAGCTAAGCGCTGATTAGCATCCTTATTTTTAGTTAGTTCACCTATTATGGATTTTCTACTTACTCCATTTAAAATACTAAATTTTCCAGAGCTAAGAAATTTATTACCTCTTAATAGTTCTAAATTGTGTTTTTTCAATTTTCCAAATCCAATGCCAGGATCTAAAATAATCAGTTCTTCAGGAAAACCTCTGTTAATTAGTTCATTTGCTTTATTAGTTAAAATTTCTTTCACTTCCCTTAAACAATCATCATACTTTGGTTTATTTTGCATGTCAGAAGGCATATTTTGCATGTGCATGATACATACAGGTAATTTTTCTGATAAAACCAATTCAAACATTTCATCATTTCTTAGTCCCGAAACATCATTAATCATCATTGCGCCAGCATCAATTGCTTTTTTTGCAACCTCAAACTTTTTTGTGTCTATAGAAATTAAACCATCTGGTCTAATTTTTTTTAACTCTTTAATTACAGGAATTACTCTGCTCAGTTCTTCATCAATTGATACCTCATCAGAACCAGGCCTGGTAGATTCTCCTCCAACATCAACCCATTCAGCACCCAAATTCCACATATCTAATGATTTCTTTACAGCTTGATCAAAATCTGATCTAGAATTGGCATAAAATGAGTCTGGAGTAACATTGACAATACCCATAATTTTAGGCCCAAATGCATCATCTTTTCTTATTAGCGAAGCAAATTCACCAATAGAGGGCCGGTGGTTTCCAGAAGGTCTAGAACTCGCCATGTTGTAGGCCTAGGCTTGCGAGTCTTTATCAGTTAGCAAAACTACCGTGGTATAATGGATGAAGAGAGGGCTCTGAATTCTGTAGATGGACTAATATCTGAAAAAAGTGATTTTACAGAAAAAAAGGGTATTGATCCATGGCAACTCGCAGATGCAATATTGGAAAGAATGGACGTCACTGACAGCCATACTATCGATGAAATGATTCATAAAAGAGCAGTTATGTCAGGTACTATAATTGGCTCACTCTTACTATTTTGGTGGTTAGTATTCGTTAAATTCGGATCAACTAATTTTAATGAGCCTGAGTTAATACTTCAACTTGATTATGAAATGATTTCAGCTGGATTACCTTTCTTAGTTTTTGTTGGTTCTGTTCTGAATATGATGAGTAGAGAATTGGGAAGACCTGGTCCAGGAACAATTGCAGGATTTTTACTGTTAATCTCTGTTTATTTTATAATTGAGCCTCTGGGAATGTACTTATTCAATGAGACTACTGCAGAAATAGGAACTGTACTTTGGTTGTGCTTGAGGTTGGCAATAATAGGAATTGGTGTCTACATCGGATCAAAAATGCTGATGGAAGCTTTTTTACTTTCATGGGTAAAAAGATTTTTAGAGATGCATGAAGCAAGTATTTCTAAAGACGATATTCATTCTATAGAAAATCAGGATGGTTTAGAAACTAAACATAGTCATGACGTGATTTAATGTCGGAATTATCTTTCCCAATCACAGTAATGAGAATTGGATATCGAGTCGGCAGAGACCCTAGAATTAATACGCACTTAGGACTAGTTTCCAGAGCTTTAGGTGCGGACGAATTTTTAGTTTCGGGAGATAAAGATCATAAAATGTTTGAAACAATTAATCAAGTAACAAGAACATTTGGAGGTAAATTTCAAACCAGCCACATTGATGAACCGATAAAATGGATTAAGAAATTTAAATCAGGTGAATTAGGTAGTGAGAAGGGCACAGTGATTCATCTAACAATGTATGGTGAAGACCATCGGAAGATATCCAAAAAAATCCCGAAAAATAGGCCTTTAGCAATTATTGTGGGTGGAGCAAAAGTCCCCTCAACAATCTATAGAATAGCAGATTATAATGTATCTGTGGGTAACCAACCACATAGTGAAGTTGCAGCATTAGCACTTTTATTAGATAGATTACAAGATGGAAATTCTGTAGACCAAGATTTTAAAAATCCGAAATTAAAGATTGTCCCTGATTTAAAAACTAAGAATGTCATTGACTTCTCGAGTAATGTGTTCGAAAATGCAGAAGAATAGTAATTATAATTAGAATTTCTTCCTCAATCCTTATTGAGTCTATTCGACGACATTGACTGATGTCGGTATCTGAGAGGAGGGGTGGTGGATTTATTCCCGCACTCGGACAGAAGGGTGTGAGTAATCCAATCGATTTCGCAGATGCATCTGATAAACTATTAGAATTGAAAATAAATAACTCAGAATTACCCCCTAAAGCTAGTGGGAAAGGAGTTTTAATCCTATCTGACGGTAGTAGATTTGAAGGAGAATTATTTGGTGCAGTCGGAACTGCTGAGGGTGAATTAGTTTTCACTACTGGTATGACTGGTTATCAAGAAAGTCTAACTGATCCATCTTTTGCAGGACAAGTTCTAACTTTTACCTACCCTTTAATTGGGAATTATGGAATTCATAAATCCAATTCTGAAAGTAGCAAGATTTGGCCTAGAGCTGTTATTTGCAGAGAAGCAATCATACATCCAGATCACCGAGATTCTATAGGAAATATTGATGAATTTTTAAGAGTTCATGGTATTCCTGGACTACAGAAGGTTGATACAAGGGCAATAACAAAAAAAGTAAGAGAATATGGCACTTTGTTGTGCGTAATTGGCCCAATTGAAAAAGAAAAGGAGTTAATTGAAATACTTAATAAATCCAAAGATCCATCAATTAGTGATTTAATTGATACAGTTTGCATAAAAAAGGAGATCTTAGTTAACGAAGGAGCAATTGATGAAAAAGGAGAGAAATTAGCAAGACTTGCAGTAATTGATTGTGGAATAAAATACAACATAATTAGAGAATTATCTAAAAGATTTGAAGTATTATGGTGCCCTCCAGACATTAAATTTGTGGATTTAATTAAGTATTGGAAGGTTTCAGCATTATTTTGTTCCAATGGACCAGGAGACCCTGCCCAAGTGGGAAAAGCAAAATCTGCTAAAGAAACTCTAGCTAAAGGAATTAAAGCAGGTATTCCAACTATGGGAATCTGTTTAGGACACCAACTATTAGGTCTTGCAGCTGGACTTGAAACATATAAGATGTTATATGGACATAGAGGCGCTAATCAGCCAGTGATTAATTTAAAGACACGTAAAGTAAGTATAACATCACAAAACCATGGGTTTGCAGTTGCAGATCCAATAAATGGAAAATTAGCCGAACATCCATCTAGAATAAGTTCCGGAAAAGAGAAAAATATGATTAATGCGCAAGTAAGAGTTTCTCATATTAATGCGAACGACAATACTGTTGAAGGATTAGAAGTCATTGGCAAACCAGCTTTCAGTGTTCAATATCATCCAGAAGCTTGTCCCGGACCCAATGATGCCTCCAAATTATTTGATGAGTTTGAAAAAATTGTCAGGAGTGGTAATAATGCCTAGGAGAAATGATATCAAAAGAATATTGCTTCTCGGAAGTGGTCCGATCAGAATTGGTCAAGCTGCAGAGTTTGATTTTAGCGGATCTCAGGCCTGTCGTGCCTTACGAGAAGACGGTTTTGAAGTGATACTAGTAAATTCAAATCCTGCAACAATCCAAAATGATCCAGAAATGGCAGATATAGTTTACATAGAACCATTATTACCTGATGTAGTAAAAAAAATTATTGAGATTGAAAAACCAGACGCTTTACTAGCAGGTATGGGAGGTCAAACGGCATTAAACATCGCTACTGAATTGGCTAATGACGGAACTTTAGATAAATTTGATGTTGAATTAATTGGTTCGGATTTAGATGCAATTGAAAAAGCAGAAGACAGAGCATTATTCAAAGACATATGTGAATCTATAGATTTACCAGTTCCTAAAGCAATTGCATGTAACTCTATGGATGAAGTTCTGAGAGCTGCAGAAAAACTTGATACTTGGCCATTGTTAGTTAGGCCTGCATTTACACTTGGCGGCCTTGGGGGTGGAACTGTAAACAACATTGGTGAACTTGTTGAGGTTTCATCATTAGGAATAAGAAATAGCAGAATAAATCAAGTTTTGATTGAAGAATCAATCTTGGGTTGGCAAGAACATGAATATGAAGTCGTGAGGGACTCAAATGATAATTGTATAATAGTTTGCACAATGGAAAATTTGGACCCTATGGGGGTGCATACAGGAGAGAGCATTGTTGTTGCTCCAGTTCAATCACTATCGGATAAAGACCACCAATATTTGAGGGATTGCTCATTAAAACTAATTAGAGAATTAAATATTTGTGGTGGTTGTAATGTACAATTCGCAGTTAATCAAAAAACAGGGGAAATTAGAGTAATCGAGGTGAATCCAAGAGTTAGTCGATCTTCCGCACTAGCAAGTAAGGCTACAGGATATCCTATAGCTCGAATTGCAGCAAAGATTGCAATAGGTTACACACTTGACGAATTGCCAAATCCAATTACAGGTCATGGAACTACCGCAGCATTTGAACCGACTTTAGACTATTGTGTAGTAAAAATTCCGAGGTGGCCGTTCGATAAATTCCGTACAGCAAATAGAAATTTAGGCACTTCGATGAAATCTACCGGAGAAGTAATGGCTATTGGAAGGTGTTTTCAAGAGGCTTTCTTGAAAGCTTGGGGTAGTCTCGAAACTGGAAACCCACATCCAAGACCACTCACTAGAGCAGACGAATCAGAAGGAGATGATATGAATTTGAGGGCTAAAGAAAAACTAAGTGAAGAAGTTTTAGTTAATTGGCTTGAAATTCCTAGTGACAGAAGACTTTCAGCTATCTTGGAAGCATTTAGAAGAGGATGGAATGTCAATAAGATTCATGAACACACTAGTATAACAAAATGGTTTCTATACAGAATTGAAGAAATTATCAGTATAGAAAATGAAATTGTAAACTCAGGACATTCTCCCTATGAAATTAATGATTTGGATTTGAGAAAATGGAAAAAATATGGATTCAGTGATGCTTACATAGCAGATTGTCTTGCAAATTTTCCAATCAATGGATGGAAATCATTACCTGAAAACCAAAATGAAATTGCTGTGATGAAGCAAAGACACAAACTGAGTATTCATCCAAAATTCAGAATGGTAGACTCATGCGCTGCTGAATTTGCTGCTAAGACCCCATACTATTATTCAACATATGAAGAAGGCATGATGAACGAATACAATGGATTAGACTCTCTTAATTTTAATAGCGACGCTCCTGCAAGACAAGTCGTAATTGGAAGTGGTCCAATTCGAATTGGGCAAGGAATTGAATTTGATTACGGATGTGTACACGCAGTTAAAGCAATTAGAGAACACGGGGACGAAGCAATAATTATCAACAATAATCCTGAAACTGTTTCAACTGATTTTGATACCTCAAATAGACTTTATTTCGAACCATTGAGCATCGAATATGTAATTGAAATATTATTGAGAGAGAGAGCAAACGGAATACTTCTACAATTCGGAGGTCAGACAGCAATTAATCTAGCATTACCTTTAGAAAAAAGAATGGATTTACTCAGAAAATTAGGCTTAGACTTAAAATTGCTGGGAACTAGCATAAATTCTATAGACGAAGCAAGTGATAGAGAAAGATTCGAAAAGTTTGCTTCAAAAAATGGTTTGAAGATGCCTAGAGGATTAACTGGAAAAACATCTGAAGAAGTAAGGATTGCTGTAGGAGAAATTGGATTCCCTGTTTTGATCAGACCTTCATATGTTTTGGGTGGGAGAGGTATGGAAGTACTGACAAATGAAACACAACTCAATGCATATCTCAGTGAAGCATATATTACCCCTGAAAAACCAATATTAATCGACCAATATTTGTCTCATGCCATAGAATTAGACGTAGATGCTGTTTCAGATGGAGAGGAAGTTCTTGTTGGTGCTATAATGGAGCATTTAGAAGAAGCTGGAATTCATTCGGGAGATTCAACTTGTTTCATACCCACCCAAAACATTTCAAAAGAAGTTTTAGAAACTGTGGAGAAGCAAACTAAAATTATAGGCACGGGTTTAAAAATTATAGGTTGCTATAACATTCAATTTGCCATTCAAGAGAAAGAAGTCTACGTACTGGAAGTTAATCCTAGATCAAGTAGGACTGTTCCATTTGTAGCTAAATCTACGGGTATTCCATTAGCAAAAATTTCTGCTAAAGCTACTCTGGGTGTTAAATTGTCTCAACAAATTATTCCTGAACCTACTAAAGGACATGTTTGTGTCAAAGCACCCGTTTTCCCGTTTATCAAACTGGTAGGTTTGGATCCAGCTCCTGGTCCTGAAATGAAATCAACTGGAGAAGTAATGGGAAGTGATACTAGCCCAGAAAGAGCATATTTGAAAGCAAGACTAGCGACTGAGATTCCAGTTGCCACCTCTGGTGGTGCCTATCTGACAGTTAGGGACGAAGATAAACAAAATTTAATTCCAATTGCTAGGAAACTGGTGAATATGGGTTTCCAATTATTCGCTACACCAGGAACTTCAGACATAATTAGAAAAAATTCGATTAACGTTAGCACTGCCTACAGGATAAATGATATTGGGCATCCTGACGCTCTAGATTTAATGCATCAAGGAAAAATACAATTTATTATTAACGTTCCTACAATAAGTGGAGGAGCTGTTAGAGATGGTAATATTATGAGAAGATTAGCTGTAGAAATGAACATTCCGTTCGTTACTACAATCTCTGGGGCTAGAATGGAGGTAGCCGCAATCTCTGAGGCAAAAAAAGGTAATTTAACACCGATAAAATTACAGGTTAATTATTCAACATTGAATTCAAAATCAATTGCACCAGGAAATTCAAAATATTTGGGACAAGTCTAACAAGAATCATATGCTTCAATTATATATTTTGTAGTAGGTGAAGTCCAAGCTAAATCAGAGATTCCTTTTTCACCGGATTTTTCATATGAAAATATAACATCTTCGACCCTTACATTTCCATTAGAAGAACGAGCTAAGATGGTTCTTCTTTTCAGCATTTTACCAGTACCATGTGGATCGTAGACAGTATCTAGAGCTTCGTTTAAAAACCATTCAGCTTTATCTGAATCCTTACCTTCAAATGTTTTCTTATTTCTAGATTTAAATAGGGACTTGGCTTTAGTTTTTGGCTTTGATTTTTGTATTTCTTCTGTTTCAGATGACAACATCTCTACGGTCTCAGACTCCTCTTTCTTCACGATTAGGTCTTTTTCTTGATTCAATTCAGTTAATAGTTCCTTCCTAATTTTAGTTGTTAAAGATTTACGTAACTTATTTTCAATTGATTTTTTATCAGTTTTTTCTAATTTTTCTTTTAATTCGTTGATTTCAGCTTTTAGTTTAGAGTTTTCAATTTTCAAATCTGCCATTTCATTAATATGGTATGCACTGATTTTAACAATTGAAGTCTCCATAGCTGCTTCTAATTGAATTCCAACAACACTGGATGATGCATCTCTCCACTTTCTCCACTGCATCATTGTGTAAGAATGAATATCTGTTCCACATTTTGGACAGAAAGATCTTTTTGGAGGTTTCAATACCGGAATTTCCTTAATTATATTTGCGTCTACACCTTCATATTCTCCTGTGGAAATATCATGAATATGTTTCGAGGCATCAATACCCAGAGTCATCGCTTCTCGATACAACTTATCAGAAAAATTAATTTCTCCAGATTTAACTAAATTCCAAGCCTCGGAAGAACCGACCATTGTATTCACAGCATAATTTGATACAGCATTATCACCGAATTTTAATAAATTGACTTCCAAAGAATCTTCTTCTGTGATTTCGTTATTTTCTAGATATGGAAGACCTGAGTAAGATTCATCATCTTCTGCTGGAGCTGCAATCCCTAACCTGATTGGATCTGCACCATCTTCTATTTGTGCCATTAAATTAAATTTCTCAGCCATCGAAATATCATCTCTTAATTTAATTGCTTCTTTAAGATCATTTAAATCATGGCCAGTGGAAGTAATAGGCCCTTCACCATTCAAGAAACTATGACCACAACTCAAACAAAACTTAGCAACGGCGTCGACGTCGGCTTCACACTTAGGACAATACACCCCGCCCATCGACACGCAAGATTAGTTATTGTTCTTCAAGTATAATGTTCGAAAATATAAAAAAACATGTTTTTTAATGTTTTAATTATTTTTCGCCGATAAAATAAGTGTTAAAATTTTATCTTTATCCAACTCTTGTAATAACCTCGCTAATTTTGGTCCAGAAACTTTTCCTAAAATTATTAAATAAAGTAACCTAAACACATCTGGGACATTTAAATCCATCTCTTTTGCAGTATTAATGATACAAGAACCGATATAATCAGATTCCCAAGTATCTAAATTTTTAAATTTTATAACTAAGTTTTGTATGAACTCATTAATCGGAAAATTGAAATTTACCAAGATTTTATTGTCTACTCTTTCATTAATTTGGATTTTAAGATTCTCTGGAAAATGTGAAGAGTTTATCCAACACCTAATTTTAGATAATTTTTCTATTAATTTTTTACTTGGAGATTTAGCTGATTTAATATATCCTGATTTTTCAAGCGCAAAGAAGACATCTTCATCATTAGAGCGGATTTGAGCAATCATTGAAAGGTGTCTGAAAGGAACCTTGTACGATGGGTCAATTTCTGAATCTAAATTTATTTGTGAATACTCTACGCTACCGATGGCTTCGTGTCTCAATACTTTCTGTCTTTTAGTTAAATTTTCTTCTGATTCTAACAGGTTTTTTTCATAGAATGAAGCGCATACTCGTTCATATTCGTCTGCTAAATTCAAAAGAATATCTCCCGTGTTAAATTCGATATGTTTAGCAGGTTTTGAACGCGCAACAAGATATCTCAATATCTCAGAGGGTACTAATTCTAGCACTTCCATTGGACCAATTGTTACCCCTGAAGAACTTGACATTGCACCTTGTCCCTTGATGGATATCCATTCGTATGCTAAAGGGAAAGGTGGTTCATGACCAAACATTTCTGAAAATTTCCTTCCAGTTGAATAAGAGCCCCCGCTAGTTCCGTGATCTTTTCCAAATGGTTCACAGGTTACCCCAATCCAACTCCATTTTGCAGGCCAGTCTAATCTCCAAGGTAATTTTCCTTCACCGTTTTTTAGATTATTCTTTCCACTGTTACCAATACTATCTTTCCAATATACAAATGGCCAATTATACCCGGTTACTACTAATCCATCCATACAACCATTTTCATCTATGGGGTTATATGGAAACCAATCCGCAGATAGTTCTCTTCCAGAAATAGTTTCGATAATAGTTTTTATATCTTCGACATGTTCACAAACAATTTTACACGCTTCAGAAAATTTCCCTTCAGAATAACTTTGATAATTATCGATAATCTTAGGCTTAACACCAATATTCTTTAATGCTTCTAAAAAAGGATTTAAGAAGTAATCAGAATATGAACCTGCGGTTGAATCCGGCTTTCCATACTTATCTGGTGCTGGAATCATAGCTAACTGATGTCCGACATATTTTTCATATTCAGGATCTAAAAAAGAATAGACTTTTCTTAAGGGGTCAGCGGAATCCACAACAAAGACAAATTCGGAATCAAGCCCTAACTTCAAACATGCCCTATGAATCATTTCTCCAGTCAAAATCTCTCTAAGATGGCCTATATGGAATTCTCCACTGGGGGTTATACCTGCAGCTATAACGTGTTTTTTCCCCCTGTAAGAGAGCTTTTGTGCTATAGAATCAGCCCAATGAATAATAATCACCTACACTGTTACAGTTCTAATTAAACCTCTTAGAGGCACCCCTTCAATTTCATTAAGTTGTGTCTTATTAACCAAAACTAATGCAAGTAACACATCAGCCCCCATTTTTTTAAGTACTGATATTGTATTTTTGATTGTTGCCCCAGTTGATAATACATCATCAACAACAACAACTCTCTTGCCGCCGACCTGCCCGTATTTTGTAGACAAATGCCCTCCTTCTGGCCCCTTGCTATCTCTATGAATTGCTACATCTAAATTCAATTGTGAAGCAATTTCGTGTGCAAATAAGATTCCATTGATACTAATTCCAACAATAGTATCTACAGAATCAACATCCCATTCCATTTCTTCGAGAACTACGTCAGCAAAAATTGCTGATAATGCAGCAACTCTTGTCGGTCTAGCTCCGATTGTTCTCCAACCTATTCTAATATCTGCAGGTCTATCATCAGTAACTGATTCATTAGATGAACTTGTTAATAACCATAATATCGTACTTTGTGAAAGTGATAGTTCATCTGCAATCTGTTCAGTTGACAAACCCTGCTGTTTATATTTAGTAACTGTATTTCTCAATTCATCGATACTTAATGACATGCAATCAGAATCGGGTTAAGCCCCTTAGATATTAATACGTCGATTAGTAGTAGCATTAATGTCACACATTCACTGGGGTATCTAATGAGCGACTTCAATTATGAAGAATTATTAGACAGAGCGAGAGAGAAAATACCAGATAAAATTTCAAACGTAGAGCGATGGACACTACCAACTCCAGACATTATGATCGAAGGATCTAACACATTTATCAGAAACTTTGCAGATGTAGTTTCCCACATGGACAGAGACTTAATTCACGTTTTTCAATTCCTGTTAAAAGAATTAGGAACAAGCGGTGCAATTGATGGACCAAGGGTTCACTTCAAAGGTAGAATTCCTCCTAAAAACATCAAACAAAAATTTGTTAATTATGTGAACGCATATATCAAATGCTCACAGTGTAATGCTCCAGATACTCATTTCATTAAACAAGACAGAACTACATTACTAAAATGTCAAGCGTGCGGTGCTACAAGACCAGTAAAACTTTAATCTGATGTGAAATCTAATAGAACCTTACCTCTATTTTTTCTGTCATGAATATAATGATGAGCTTCTGCAACGTCTTTAAAATTAAATATCTTATCGATTATCGGTTCAATCTTTTTTTGATTTAACATCTGTACAATAATTTCAATTTCATTTCTCATTAAGTCAAAATCTTTAATAGTGCCCATATGAACTCCAAAAATCGCTTTATTTTTCCCAATCATCTCTAATGGTGAGAATTTAGGAGATCTAATCAATCTCCATAATGCTGCCAGCTTGAAAATTTTAGGACCTTTTACAAATGAAGAACCTCCAAAAGAATATAGTTTACCTCCTGACCTTAACGACTTAAATGATTTTCTTAGGTGTTGTCCACCTACCGGATCTAGTACATGATGAACTCCTGCTCCGTTAGTTTCTCGCTTTACTACTTCTACGAAATCCTCACTATTTCTATCTATGAATCTCATGCCTAATTTTTCAACGAATTCTTTTTTAGTTGACGAAGCAACTCCAAAAATTATTCCAGCATTGTATGCTTTGGCTATTTGAAATGCAGCAGTACCTACTCCACCTGCTGCATGATGAATCAAAACGGTATCTCCCTCTCTTATTTTACCTAATTCTACTAACATGTGGAATGCAGTCAAATAAGTAACTGGCATTGCTGCTGCTGCTTCAAATGAAACATCATTCCCAATTCCTACAACCTGATTAACTGGAACCTTTACTTCCTCAGAATATCCATTAATACCCGTAAGAGCTACAACTCTTTGACCCACAGAGAAATTATGCACACCTGGACCAATTGAACTAATTATTCCTGAAACTTCATAACCTGGCGTAAAGGGTGTTTTTGGGGCCTGTTTGCCGTATATACCCAATCTCATCATTAGATCTGCAAAGTTTACACCTGCCTTATTAACACTAATTATTACCTCTCCTTCATCAGCAACTAAATCTTTTTGATTTACAATTTTCAATACGTCAGGACTTCCGTATTTTTCAATGATTATAGTGCGCATGTACAATCTAACAATTAATATTATATTAAAAATAATAGTATGTTATTTTCAAATTTGGTTGTGTGAATTTTTGTATAAGTACCACATTTTTTGAATAAACATTAGTCAAGGTTATTAGCGAGTTTGTTCGCACATCAGTTTCCAAGCAATCCTTGGCCAGTGAAGAGAGTGATATTATGAGTACAGCAGAAGAAGATTTCAACTTAGAAGGAGAGTTCATAGAACCAATGTTAATAGATGATCCCAATAGATTTGTATTATTCCCGATTGAACACGAAGAAATTTGGAGTTTTTACAAACAGCATGAAGCCGCTTTTTGGACAGCGGAAGAAATTGATTTAGGAGAAGATGGCAAAGACTGGGAAAATTTGACTGATAATGAAAGACATTTCATCAAACACATTCTAGCCTTTTTCGCAGCAAGTGATGGAATAGTTAATGAAAATCTGATTTATAACTTTGCAGCAGAAGTCCAATACGCAGAAGCTAGATGTTTTTATGGTTTTCAAATTATGATGGAAAATATCCATGCTGAAACATATTCTTTATTAATTGACAGTTATATCAAAGATGAAAAAGAGAAAGATAAATTATTGAATGCGATTGAAACAATCCCATCTGTTAAGAAGAAAGCCGATTGGGCTTTAAGATGGCTTGATAGGAAAAGAGCCTCATTCCCAGAGAGATTGATTGCTTTTGCTGCGGTTGAAGGAATATTTTTCTCTGGTGCATTCTGCGCTATTTTCTGGTTAAAGAAAAGAGGTTTAATGCCTGGACTGACATTTTCAAATGAATTAATTTCCCGTGATGAAGGTTTACATTGTGACTTTGCATGTCTATTGCATAGATTACTGGAAAGACCTACATCTGAAAGCAGAATTACTAGAATTATCGCTGAAGCAGTAACAATTGAAAAGGAATTTATTACCGAATCATTACCAGTTTCTTTAATTGGAATGAATGCTGAATTAATGTCGCAATATCTTGAATTTGTAGCAGACAGACTTCTTGTAGCATTAAATTGCGCAAGACTATACAATACACCAAACCCATTCCCGTGGATGGAAATGATTAGTATGCAAGGAAAAACCAATTTCTTTGAGAAAAGAGTCGGTGAATATCAGAAAAGTGGTGTTCTCAATTCTGGCGAAGCAGCTGCTTCCGTCCAAACTCGTTTTTCAATGGAAGAAGACTTCTGATGACGACTTTCCTACGTATAGTTCTAATACCGTCCGCGTCCGCAAACAGATACTGCGCTATAAAGCATATCAGAGGTAGAGGAAAATGGGGCTTCAAGTAATTAATAGATCTGGAGAAAGAGTAGATGTTAGATTCGATGCAATTCTAGAAAAACTAGCAAAATTATCGGAAGGTTTGGATACAGATTGGGTAGACACCGGATTAGTCGCAAAAATGGTAATTGAAGGATTATATGACGGAGTTACAACGAAAGAATTAGATGAGTTAGCTGCAGAGACAAGTGCTAGTTTAGTAAGTCACCACCCCGACTACAGCATACTTGCCGCAAGAATTGCAGTAGATAACCTACATAGGTCAACTAAAGATTCATTCAGCGATTTGATTGAAGATCTATATGCGTACATAGATCCTGAAACAAAAAAGCATGCACCATTGATTTCAGACGAGGTTTTAGAGGTTATTAGAATTAATAAAGATATTCTAAATGAACACATAGACTACAGTAGAGACTTCAACTATGACTATTTTGGATTCAAAACACTATCACGATCTTACTTATTAAAACTAAACGGTGAGATTGCTGAAAGACCTCAACACATGTTAATGAGAGTGGCTATTGGAATACATTCTAACGATGTAGAAAGAGCATTGGAAACATATGATCTAATGAGTGAAGGATGGTTTACACATGCCACACCAACATTGTTTAATGCTGGAACAACAAAACCTCAGCTATCGAGTTGCTTCTTACTTACAATGCAAGATGATTCATTGGAAGGAATTTACAATACTCTACATCAATGTGCAAAAATTTCTAAATCTGCGGGTGGAATAGGACTATCAGTCCATCCAATCCGATCTAAAGGGTCATACATTAAGGGAACAAATGGAACAAGTAACGGATTAGTTCCTATGTTACAGGTATTTAATGCAACAGCAAGATATGTCGATCAAGGAGGAGGGAAAAGAAAAGGCTCCTGCGCAATATACCTAGAACCTTGGCATCCAGATATTTTTGAATGGTTAGATCTAAGGAAAAATCATGGCAAAGAAGAACTACGTGCAAGAGATTTATTCTATGCTTTATGGACACCTGACTTATTTATGGAAAGAGTTCAAGCCGATTCAGAATGGAGTCTTTTCTGTCCTAATGAGTGTGCAGGACTGCACGATGTATATGGTGAGGAATTTAATAAATTATACTTGAAGTATGAATCTGAGGGGATGGCAAGAAGGACAATCAAAGCTAGAGAATTATGGGAAGCAATCGTTTCTGCTCAAATCGAAACTGGAACACCTTACATGCTGTATAAAGATGCTGCTAACATCAAATCAAATCAAAAAAACCTTGGAACAATTAAATCTTCTAATCTATGTACTGAAATAATGGAATATACGTCACCTGATGAGGTAGCTGTTTGTAATCTAGCTAGTATTGCGCTACCAAAATATGTGGATATTAAAAATAATAGATTCGATCATCAAAAATTATTTGATGTTTCTTATCGAGTTGCATACAATCTGAATAGAGTTATCGATGTAAACTATTACCCTGTTGAAGAAGCAAGGAATTCAAACATGAGACATCGACCTATTGGAATCGGTGTCCAAGGCTTAGCGGATACATTTGCAATGTTGAAGTTTAATTTTGATAGTGATGAAGCTAAACAACTAAATAAAGATATTTTTGAAACTATCTACTTCGCAGCACTTTCATGTTCTGCAGATTTGTCTATACGAGATGGACCGTATGAATCTTTCCAAGGTTCACCTGCAAGTAAAGGGATATTACAATTTGATATGTGGGGAGTTACACCAAATTCAGGAAATTGGAACTGGGATTCTCTCAAATCTAAAATTATCAAATCAGGCATAAGAAATTCGTTACTATTAGCTCCTATGCCCACAGCTTCTACAAGTCAGATATTAGGAAATAATGAATGTTTTGAAGCATTTACATCCAATCTTTATACCAGAAGAACTCTTTCAGGAGAATTTATTATATTAAATAAACATCTCGTTAATGACTTAATAGATAATAATTTATGGTCTCTTGAATTAAAAGATAAAATATTAGAAGGTAAAGGTTCAATACAAAATATTGATGTTATTCCAGAAGATATTCGTATGTTATATAGAACCACATGGGAAATTAAACAGAAACATATCATAGATATGTCTGCAGATAGAGGAGCATTCATCGATCAGAGTCAAAGTTTAAACATACATATGACTGACGCCAATTCTGCAAAAGTTTCTTCAATGCACTTTTATGGTTGGAAAAAAGGTCTAAAGACTGGCATGTATTATCTAAGAACAAAAGCAGCAGTGGATGCTATCCAATTTACATTAGAAAAAGACAAAATGTCTGATATTACAGTAAACGGGCTCAAGGAAAGAGCTGAAGATGTGAGTAGTATTGATCAAATTGCCTGCAGTATAGATAATCCTGATGATTGTTTATCATGTGGTTCCTAAAAATTCTTATTCTTTATCTCCCAAAGATAATTACCTAAGAAGTACCCTAGAAAATTCACTAGGATATCTGAGATTTTGTTTTCAAATGTTTCTTTAGCAAATTCATAAGGCAAAAATAATTCAACGATCTCCCAGCCTAATGATAATAATAAAAATAAATACCAATTTCTAAATACATATCTTGCAACCACAAACCATTGTAAGAAATGTCCAATTGACCAGATATTGAGAATTGCCATCATCAAAACCTAATCATCTAAAATATAAACTAAATCACCTGCTTGGATAGTTCCTTCCTTAATAACTGAAGCGTACCACCTAGACCAACCAGGAAATTTTTTTTCAGAAATCCTATTAAAATCATTAGAAAATGATGCTGAAATTGTTTTACAAGGTACGGCAGGCATTGTCAATTCTAAAATTGAAGAGCCTATGGATAATTTTAATCCACTTTGAAAAAGGTCCCAATTTACTCCTTCTAAAGTTAAGTTCTCACCAGTTGAACCAGGAAATATAGGATTACCTTCTTTTTTTAAACCTTCAATTAGTTCGCAGGAATATAATGATACTGCACGTTTTAAACCTCCATGACCATGAAAATTTTGTGAGTCACCTTCCAATCCTTCACGAGAAACTTTGACAGAACTCACAGGAAGTTTAGGTACACCTCCAGAGGAGATATTGATAGAACTAACAGAACCCATATCTTTCATAATTAAGATTATTCCACATCAATATCAGACTCACCTGAAACCTTGCCTAAATATTGAGGAAGTTCCACACCCGCCATTTTAGCAACATCATGTATTGGTGGTAAGCTTCTAACTAAACTACTTACAAAGTTAGATGTCGAAGAAGAACCATCTCCTACTCCACCGTTTCCACCGTCCCATACTGTAATTTTATCAATCTTCAAGTTCCTGATTGCTTCTACTTGCGCGCTCACCATTGACTCTATTTTTTCAACCATCAAAAGAGTAGCTGCTGCACGAGCATCCCCCCCAGAGCTCTCAATTAATCTTCCATAACCTTCTGCTTTAGCATCTAGGACTTGTTGCACACCTTTTGCTTCTGCTTCATATTTGTATAGAATTGCATCAGCCTCACCCTTTGCGACTCTTCTCGCTCTTTCAGCTTCAGCTTCTGCAGCAATTTCAATCTGCGTTTTTGCAATTTCTTCACGCACAATTTCTTCTGCTTTTAGACGTTCTTGTTCTAGTACATACTGAGCTTTTTGAATTTCTGTTTCTGCGGTACGCCTAGCAATTTCAGCTCTTCTTTCTGCTTCAGCTTCCTTCTCAGCTAGGGTTGCATTAAATTCAGCTATACTTGCAGCAGAAACGTTCTCTCCTTCGACTGCTAATGATTCTTGTTCTTTTACGAAAACACGCTGATCTCTTTCTGCACTCTTCCTACCTTTTTCGGCTTCTGCTGCATTTATCGCAACTTCGATTTCTCTCTCCCTGTTTGCCTGAGCCTCACCAATAGAACCGTCTCTTTCAGCATTAGCAACATCAACTCTCGCGATGTTAACTGCCTCTGCCGCTGCCTTTTTACCAATAGATTCAATATACTCTGATTCATCAGTGATGTCTGTGATATTTACGTTTATCAAGTACAGTCCTACCTTGTTTAATTCTTTGCCAACATTGGACATGATAAGTTCCAAGAAGTTGTCTCTGTCTTGATTAATTTCTTCAATAGTCAACATTGCAATAGTTAGTCTGAGTTGACCAAAGATAATCTCTTGTGCTAATTCTTCAATTTGAGGTGCACTAAGTCCTAATAATCTTTCAGCCGCTCTTTGCATTAAATTGGGTTCTACGCTTATACCCACAGTAAAAGTACTTGGTACATTCACACGGATGTTTTGATTTGAAAGTGCATTAGTAAGATTAATTTGAATTGACATAGGCTTTAAATCTAAATAAGCATAATCTTGAATCAAAGGCCAAACTAAAATTCCACCACCATGAACGGTTTTTGCAGCAGACTGACCACCACTTCGCCCATAAATTACAATCACTTTATCGGGAGGACATCTTCGGTATCTTTGCGCAAAAAATATCACCATAGCTACAATTATCAATATAAATGCAAAAATAGCAATAACTGCGATATTACCAGCACTAGATGATGATCCTTCATCCTGTGCCGAAACGCTAACAATCCAAATTGATAATGTCAGCATTATCATGCTAAAATTAGTCAATAACCTTCTAAAAATCTTTATTTCTCCTATATTTTTCATTAAACCACCTATTATCTTAAACTTCATCATTTTTTATCTAAATCTGTATTCTTAAATTCTCTTACTCTTAGTGTATCTGCAACATTATCGACTACTTGAATAAGAGTACCTGTTGGAATTTCTACACCATCTGCAGAAATGGCATCCATTGTTCTCATAGCCCCTTGAAAAGTGATTTGAATCTGGCCTTCCCCAGAAGATGGTATTCGTAGGTAAACCGTACCTGTAGCACCAGTGGCATTATCCAATTCCATTGTACTTTCTTGTTCTAATTCCTTAAAAGTATCAAATAATTTTGAGACCATCCACATTGAAAAACCACCAGCACCTAAACCTCCAAGAATAGACAAAGCTTGCGGTGCATCCATTTCTGATATCATCAATCCAATTAAACCAAACATCATTAAAAATGCAGATAAACCTTGAAATGTTAATGCTTTGAATGAAAGGTCTGTATCTCCTATCTGGATATCAAATAAACCATCAAAGATATCGCTTGCCGCTCCACCTACCATCATCAATACAAACCATAGAAGAAATAGCAAACCACCAACCAATGCTGAAATTCCGAACACAAGATCGAAACCAACTAAGTCCCCGAGTCCGAATATTTCTAGAATCCCTGCCATTGCAATCAGTCACTCCAGTAAGTCATATCTTTAATACCATTCTCTAACAGTCAACATTAAATTTTTTTAATCTTATATCTAACCCATTTATCTTCGAGTAAAAAGAGAGGTCCAATACTCAGACCAGTGAAAATTGATGAAAAAGCGTAGCTGTTAGTAATAGATAGTAAAACCATGAAAATACCTCCTATTGCGAAAATAAAAAATAATCTCCTGTAAAATACATAGTAACCTCCTAGCAAATTATCTTTAGATGTATCAGTGATAATTTCATCAATCTTGTTCTTGTTTGACAAGCTATCATCTCGAATCAGATTAGTGTTTGGAAACCGATGATTAAAGATAAAAACCAAAGCATTGAAGCCCATTTTTCCCATCTCGATCCTTCAGGTTTTTGCCCAACCTCTTGATTTACTCCGTTCTCATCCTTTACTCTAATTGATCGTTCATCTTTATCGTATTTACTATCTAAAAATCCTTTTGGTTTATTCTTAAACATGAAATACAGATAAATAGCCAAGAACGCTAGACTGTTACCTCCTAATACTGTTTGTAATATTGCCATTTCAGAGGGTATTACACCTGAAAAAGCTAAGAAAGCTTGTAAAATACTAAACATTAACCATAATATTGAACCGTTTCCAGACATTCGCTTCAGGGCACCTAGGAAGTCATTGTTTTTGAGAATTATTTATTTTTGTTAGAAAATTTATGAGGTTTAGAACTCCAAATGTTCCAAATCCCTGTGGCATTAGCATGAATTTTACCATTCTCATCAATTATTTCTCCAAATAAATGTGCTAATGTTTTTCCTCTTCTTACTATCCGTCCAGTGGAAATTAAATTATCTCCTAAAAAACTGGCTTCTAAGTAATTTATAGTAAGATTTCCTGTTGCACACCATTCATCGACCTTGAGTGTTGAAACCAATGCCGCTCCCATTGAAGAATCTAATAATGACGCATGTAAACCTCCAAAAGCAACTCCGCCCTTGTTCAAATGTTTTTCTGTTACAGTAACTTCAAAAACTGCAACTCCATCTCCAAAGCTCTTCATTTCAATTCCCAAGGATTTGGAAATTCCATTAATTTTAGAAGGTTGGCTTAATTCATCACTCATCACTATTCATCTCCGATTATACCAGTAATTTTTACCAATATCCTTTTTTTACGCATACCATCAAATTCTGCATAATGTATTTGCTCCCACGGACCAAGTTGTAGCACCCCATTAGTAATTGGCATATTTACTTGATGTCCCAATAACTGTCTTTTCAAATGTGCGTCACCGTTGTCTTCACCTGTTCTATGATGTAAATATTCTGTTCCCATTTCTCCATCAGGTCCAAAAAAGGGTGCTAATTTGTTCAAAATTGCCATTATATCTGAATGTAAACCATATTCAAAGTCGTTAACAAATATACTAGCCGTGATATGCATCGGGTTAATTAATACAAGTCCGTCTACAATTCTACTGCGCGATATTATCTCTTGTATTTTATTTGTTATTGGTATTATTTGATATCTTTTTTCTGTTTTCATCCATATTTCTTCTGTGTAAGTCCCGTAATTTCCAGATACCAGCATGTGCATGGTAAGAGATGAATATTTTTAGAATACCGCAGAGTTCAAATGAGAACTAAGTTTGGAGAAAAATGTGGAAGTCACAAGTGCGTCAGCTCTATTATTAGCTGCAATTACATTAGGATTCATTGAAGGAATCAAACCTGGTCCATTGATGACGGTTGTAATCTCCGAAACAATGATTCACGACTGGAAAGCTGGTTTAAAGGTAGCATTAGTTCCATTAATTACCGATGGGCCCGTAATTCTGCTTAGCGTAATATTATATGAAATATTAACCCTCAATACACTGGCTCAAGCATTAATTGGATTTTTAGGGTCGATAATTTTGATATGGTTAGGTATAGATTGCTTCAAAAAGTCCAATAAAAAATTTGAAAATACTACTGTTAAATCAAATTCTCTCAGGAATGGAATTATAACAAATTTATCAAACCCCAACATGTACTTATACTGGATGTTAATTGGAGCTCCGTTTTTAATTAATGCGTTTAATATAGATTTTTCTTATCCATTTATTTTTGTATTTGCTTTTTTTTCGGCATTTATTCTTCTGAAAATGTGTGTGGCAATTCTTGTTGAAAAATCAAAAGATTTTTTAAATTCCAGTGGTTACAAAATTTTACTACAACTTAGCGGGGTTGCATTACTATCATTCAGTTGTTTATTTGTAATTGATAGTTTGAAAATTTTAAAGGTGATTTAATGAAGGAAAAATGGTTAAAGAATTTAACTCCCGAACAAAAGCGAATTTGTTATCAATGTGGCACAGAACCTGCTTTCAGAAATAAATATTGGAATCTCAAAGAAATTGGAACATATCATTGCATTTGCTGTGATCAAGAATTGTTTTCATCTTCATCAAAATTTGATTCTGGTTCAGGATGGCCAAGTTTTACGAATCCTATTTCATCAAGTCTCATAGAAGAACATGAAGATAGGAGTTTTGGCATGTTAAGAACTGAAGTAAAATGTAATAATTGCAAATCACACCTAGGACATGTTTTTGATGATGGACCGGGAAGTAGAGGTTTAAGATATTGTATCAATTCAACATCTCTAAATTTTAAGAAGAAAAATTTATGATATTATTTATACTTAATGTTGCAGGGGAGTTTGAAGGTTATGGTTTATGATATTTTAGTGGTATACAAGAAAAATTTTGAAGAGGTTCACGATTTAGCATTAAAAAAAATGATTGAGAGCCTAAAAGATTTAGAAGATAATCTTGGAATTAAATCACAATACAAAGCTAGAGAAAGAGTTGAAAAAAATGATTTCCAAAATAAAAAAATGATTATAGTTTTAGGTGGTGATGGTACATTAACTTCAATATCACATAATATATTAGACGACACACCTGTCATGGGAGTAAATTCAAATCCAAGAAAAAGCGATTCAACTGGTAGTGTGGGTTTTTACATGGATTCGGATATGTCGACATTTTCTGAGGATGTCATAAACGCTATCAATAATGAATGTATTACTAATCATTTGCCAAGATTACAAGCAGTAATAACTACAACTAGTGGGAATATCTTGAAATCCGATCCAGCTCTCAACGACTTACTCGTTGCAAACTCACAGCAGTATATGCCATCTAAATATATTATGAATAGAGGGGAATTGAATACAACACAACACTCTTCGGGATTATTATTCTCAACTTTTTTCGGTCAAGGCGCATGGTTCAGACATATTTGTGATATTGAGGGAATGATATTTGACATTAAAGAAATAAACAAAAAATACTTAGTTGTGGCTCGTGATCTAAACAGGGACATTAGAGCTGAAAATCCTACTGCTTATCTAGATTGGACTAGCGAAGAAACAACCATTACCAGCAATATGCATCGGGGCTATGTGGTTCCTGATGGATGGAATGAAATTCAATTCATTAGAGGTGCTAGTATCAAAGTAAACCTAGATGCTCCCAAATTAAATCTCATAACATTTAGAAATTCGATGGTTTCTAAATTAAAAGAATTGATAGAATAAAAAGTGGTTGGAAGGCAAGGAGTCCGAAAACCCCTTGCCCTCCGTTTTCTTAGGAGGTGATCCATCTGCAGGTTCCCCTACAGATACCTTGTTACGACTTAACCCTCCTTGTCGAAGACAGGCTCGAATACCCCAAAATAAGGTAGCCTCACCCAACCCCAACTAAGATGGTTTGACGGGCGGTGTGTGCAAGGAGCAGGGGCATATTCACCGCGCCATTTTGAGTCGCGATTACTACGAAATCCAGCTTCATGAGGGCGAGTTACAGC
>PBGP02000018.1 GCA_002720095.2 Methanobacteriota archaeon | reverse complement strand
TAGGTCAAATATTAAAATTGAAAAAAGGTGGTCGATGGCCTACTAAAAGATTGCCGAAGTTTATTGCTTACTTTTTGGCAATATTTCATCCAAAATTATCAATAAAACACTTAAAAAAGAGTTTAGGAATTAGAGTAAGTTACGATGTTGAAGATAGTTGGGCAGAATTAGACATTAAACCATATGACCCAGAAGATACTATTATAGATTCTATTAATTCAATTCTGAAAAATACTTGAAAAAATAAACGTTTTAGTGATATTAATAATTTCAAATTCATAACATTCGTTTTATATCAACTAGAATGAATAGTTTAGCTCAAGAAATCAGATTCATTAATAATTAATAACCTAGTGATTAGCAAGACTATCATGGTAGAATTTAATCTCAGTGAAGAGCAGAAAATGCTCCAACAATTAGCTTCGGAATTTGCAGATCAAGAAATTATTCCAAATGCGGAAAAATGGGAAAAAGAGAGTTTATTCCCCAAAGAGACTATTCAAAAAGCAAGGGAATTGGGTATCTTAAATTGTACGATCCCAGAAAAATATGGTGGTTTGGGACTGAGTTATCTGGATGAAGTAATTATAAACGAAGAACTCGGAAGAGGAGATCCTGGATTTGCAACAATTACAGGTGTTACAATGCTTGCATGCCATCCAGTTCTAAGTGGAGGAACCGAAGAACAAAAAGAAGAATATCTAGGCAGAGTTTCCAGCGGAAAAGTTGCCGCATATTGCGTGACTGAACCTGGTGCAGGTTCTGATGTTCAAGCTATAAAATCAAATGCATACTTAGATGGTGACGAATATGTATTGAATGGTAGTAAAATGTGGATAGGAGGTGCTAGATATGCGGATTGGTTTTTTGTTCTCGCAAAGACAGGGGAAATAAATGGATATAGATCATTAAGTGGATTCATCGTAGATGCCAATTCTGAGGGAATTGAAGTTGGTAAAAAAGAAGAAAAAATGGGACAAAGGTGCTCAGATACCAGAGGTGTTACATTTACAGATGTAAGAATTCCCAAAGAAAACTTAGTCGGTTTACAAGAAAACAACGGATGGATGAATGCTATGAATGCATTTGATTATTCAAGACCCATGTTAGCATCTCATGCCGTTGGTAATGCCAGAGGTGCAATGGAAGAAGCATGGAAATATTCAAAACAAAGAGAAACTTTTGGAAAACCTATTTTTGAGCATCAATCAGTAGCATTTATGCTCGCAGATATGTCGACTAAAATTGAGGCTGCTAGACTCCTAACTTACAAAGCAGCGTCCATGATAGACAGAGGTGAAAAAGCAACTTTAATGGCTGCACATGCGAAGAGATATGCTGCAGACATAGGAATGGAAATAACAACAGATGCTGTTCAAATTTTTGGTGGTTATGGTTACTCAGAAGAATTTCCAGCTGCTAGAAGGATGAGAGGCGCAAAAATATATCAAATTTTTGGGGGTAGTTCCCAAATTCAAAAAATGATAATTAGTAGGGAATTTAATAAAAACTTCTAGTTTTTAGATGACAGAAGATTCTTCTGCATTTGCTCCCACATTAATTCTGCTATGTCCATCACTTCCATATCTGAATCTAATGTTTTCAAACCATCTTCCATCATTGTAGAACAGAACGGACAGCCAACTGCTAAAGTCCCACAACCTGTTTCTACTGCTTCTTTAGCTCTGATTTCATTTACTCTCTTATCTGCATCTTCTTCCATCCACATTTGTGCTCCTCCTGCACCACAACAGAATGAGTCTGTTCCACTTCTCTCCAATTCTACAACTTGATTATTTAAGGCAGATCTAGGAGCATCAATTTCACCACCTATTCTCCCCAAATAGCATGGATCATGAAAAGCAACATCATCATCATACTCTACTCTTGGCAATTTACCTTCTTCTTGTAATTGGGATAAAATTTGAGAATGGTGGTAAACTTCTAATTCCTCTCCTCCATAATCTTTGTATTCTTTACCTATTGTATGGAAACAATGAGGACATGAAGCTACGATTCTTTTAACACCTAATTCTTGGAATGTCATTAGATTCGTCTCAGCTAACATCTGGAACAAATACTCATTTCCAGATCTTCTGGCCGGGTCACCTGAACATCCTTCTTGCATTCCAAGAATACCTACATCTAATCCTGCTTCTTTCATAATTTGAATTGTAGATCGTGCAACATTTTTATTTTTTTCATCAAAGGAAGCCGCACATCCAGCAAAATAAATATATTCTGCTGGTTCACCAATTTTGATTTCTAAATCAGCAGCCCAATCCCCTCTTTCATGAGCTCCGAACCCGTAAGGATTTGAATTTACTTCGAGATTATCCATGGTTAATTGTAACTCTTCGGGGAATTCCATTGCTTCCATCATCAGATGCCTTCTTGTGTCAGTAAGCAAAGGTACATGTTCAATGTAAACTGGACATGCATCAACACATGCATGGCAAGTTGTACATGCCCAGATTGCGTCTGAATTAAAACGTGCAATCATATTTTCCTCTACATCTTCTCCAGTTAATAGCTGGGAATAGTTATCATTTGCATAGTTACGAACATCGTGAATAATTTGCATCGGATTTAAAGGTTTTCCGCTCTCATAAGCTGGACATACGTCTTGGCATCTAGCACATGTCGTGCAAGCCCATCCATCAATTAGTTGTCTCCACGTAAATTGATTATAATTACTCACGCCAAATGATTCTATATCTAATTCTTCTAATAACACCGCCTTCCCATTTTCATCAACTGCCAAAGGTTTCATTTTTCCCATTGGACCAATGTTGTGGAAGAATACATTAGGAAAAGCCATCACTAAATGCATGTGTTTAGAAATAGGAATCAAAACTAAAAAACAACAAATTGCAATCATGTGTGCCCAATATGAGGTTATTATGATTGAATCATTTAATTCCAGACTTTTAACCCAATAACCAATAGGTTCGGTTATTTTCGAAGGTGATTCTCCAGCTTCGATTAAATAAGATGTAGTAGTGATTGTAAAAATTAGAAAAAGAATGAAATTGCCTTCTAATTGTGATTTGCCCTTCAACTTTTCTGGGGTGAAAATTAATCTTCTCGTCAATGCAGCCACACATCCAATTAGTGCGATGAAATAACCGAGCTCTACCATCGCATTTCTGGGACCAAGTAAAAACCTAGGCATAATTTCGTGTGAAAAATAGCTGGCTGAAACTAAATCTAACATGTCAGTAGAAAGCATCAAAAATCCCCAAAACATCAAAACATGCATAGTTCCGACAATCTTGTCTTTTAGTACTTTTTTTTGTCCTAGCCATCCAACTAAAACCTCCTTAACTCTTAATCCCCATGAATCAAACCTATTATCTGGAGCACCAACCATTACTAATCGAATTGCTCTTTGAACTTGGAATACAAAAAAACCACCGGAGGCACACAACAGTACGAATAAAAATACCCAACCAGGAATTAATCCGTAGTTCAAAGTTAGCGGATGTTCCATTAGATTACACTCTGCCTAAACATCGCGGAGACTGTTCAAGTCCTTGAATTCAACGTTTGTAACCAAATCCAAAGATATATCAATTAACTTTGACAATTTGCCAGAGTGTATGCTGAAGATTTCTGCTCCTGGCAAATGTATTTTGTTAGGAGAGCATGCAGTTGTATACGGTCATCCAGCTCTGGCAGTATCAATTGATTTGAGACTGCAGGTTACAATCTCAAAACAAAAATCGAATTTAAAATATCATATTTTAGACGGTAAATTAATGAAACCTGAGAACAATCCTCATATTTTTTCTGCAATCAATGATATTTGGGGTTCCAACTCAGATATGCTGAACATAAATATATCCAGTGAAATACCAGCTTCATCTGGACTTGGTTCATCTGCTGCTCTTTCTGTTGCTATCACAACTGGTTTATTAACGTCAAAGGAAGAAGAAATTAGTCTTGAAAAAATTAGTTCAATTGCTCATAAATTGGAAGCTGACGCTCAAGGTGGTTTGGCAAGTCCTATGGACACATCCACCTCGACACACGGAGGGTGTATTTTATTGGCTAACGAAAAACTAGGAAAAAGCTGGCTATATTCAAGAAATTTTAAGAACAAGAGTTGGGAAATTCATTCTTTTGAGCTACATGACAATATAAAAAATGTTTCTCTTGTCATTGGACATACAGGAATTCAAGGGTCCACATCTAAAATAGTTCGTGGTGTAAGTGATCGGTTGAAATCCAACCCTCAACTAATCGAGGACATAAATGCAATAAAAGCATTGACAAAAATGGGTGTAGATGCTGTTAAAAAAGGAGATGTCGATGCACTAGGTGCCATAATGAATCTAAACCACACTCATCTGCAAAATATTGGAGTAAGTTGTAATGAATTAGATAATTTAGTTGGAGTGGCTAGAAAATCTGCAATCGGAGCAAAACTCACAGGTGCAGGCGGGGGAGGATGCATAATTGCATTATCAAGAAATCCTACTCAAACAGCCAGAGATATCGAACTTGCGGGTGGAAGAAGCTATATTTGTAAATTCGGCGTTGAGGGAGTTAAAATCGAGGATAATTACTGAGATCAATTAAAAAATTGTAATTTTTCTTTTTATAAGGGTTTATATAAGGTTGATTTGACGCTGCTTTATGAACGATGAAGATAGATTAACAGTTGTTAACGTTGTTGCATCCACTAGAGTTGCTGAAGAATTAGACTTACCAGACATCGCAATTCAGTTGCATTGTGAATATGAACCTGAGCAATTCCCAGGAGTTGTCTACAGAGTCAAAGAACCTAAACTAGCGATTCTGATGTTTCGTTCTGGCAGAGCTGTCTGCACTGGTGGAAAAAATGAAGAGAACATCCATGAAGGTATTAAAAGGATGATCAAAGATCTTAGGGGAGCTGGTATCAAGACATGGGATACATCAGATGTAGAAATTGAAGTGCAAAACATGGTTGCCACATATGCACTGCACTACCCAGAAGATTATGACGGGAAAGCAAGAATGGATGATCACAGTCTTGGTATAAAAGAAGGTGATGCACTAAATGGTCTTCCGAGAAAATTGAATTTGAACAATCTAACATTCCACCTTCCATTCGATAAAGTGGAATATGAACCAGAACAATTTCCTGGGTTAATTTACAGATTGGATTATCCCAAAGTTGTTTGTCTTATCTTTGGAAGTGGAAAAATGGTAATTACTGGTGCAAGACACAAAGACGAAATTCTTGATGCTGTACAGATTATCCAAGACGAACTAGCTGATTTATTGTAAATATCTCACTAGGATTTTTATAAAATCTTCCGTTTGATTCATAGACAAGGTTGTTCCTGCTTGCAAGTATGGGATTGACCTTAGTTAGGGCGTTCAAATTTCCTTTAAGCGTGTCAATACTCATCATAATACTGCTTATAGGTAGCTTATCACCAGCTATTATTTCAAATATAGACGATGATTTTTCATCTTATTATAACTTAAAAACTTCAACCAGTAATCTTGTAGATGTCCCAGTTTGGATGGTTGGAGATAAATGGATATATGAAACACAAATAGATGTCACACCTGCCCTTGCGGGTACAGATTTAGATGATCCAGGAGTCAATATTCAACTTTTAGAAGGTGACACGTCACTAATTGTAGAAGATATCAGAGTTGAAGAACTAGATGGCATTAAGTCTTTGATTTATGTTCTTACTGGAGGGGGGTTTTACCAAGGAAACATATTCATTCCATCTGATGTTGCTGCACCACTGATTGAAGGGGTACCCTCATTCCTTGTTCCTGATATTGATGGGAACTTAGCAGCTGATTTAACAATTGAAAGACATGTAAGAGTAAGTGATTTAGCTATTGTATATCAATCACAATCAATAGATGTTGAAGTACAAAACATTCCACTATTGAACACATACGATATCGGGCTAATCACTCTTGAACAATCATACTCACCACCAATCGAAAAATATGATTTCCCATTAGAAGTCGGAAATAATTGGTTGATGAATCATACTGAATCTACAGTTTGGTCTGGACAGAGTAGTGTTTTCCCATTACCTGAACCACCACCTCCTTATGATCACGAAGATAAATTTGAAGTTACACAGTTGGGAGATCCTGATGTCCCGTATGGTTGTGCAGATAGCATAAGAATTCAACAGGTTAACCTAACATCTGGATTAGAAAAAGGGTTTAATTGGTATTGTGAAGAAGCGAGAACTTTCGCATGGTCCTATGAAATTATACTTTTAGGAATGGTCCAAGATTTGAAGCTCAAAGATTACATCGAGATCAGTAGGCCAGGTAATAGCATGGAAATTGAACTACCGTTCAAGGCATATCCTCCAGGATATGAAGTTGATGTATCAATTAGTAATCCAAGTGGAGATGGAATTTCAAGTGGTCAATTTAGATTTGAAACTGTTGGAATAGAGGAAGATTTCTCTATCCCAAGTGGGACATCTCAACAGAGTAATGCAAATATTAATTTAATTATTAATGAAGTAAGTGATGATTCAGACACGACTTATGATGTTGGCACACATGGATTAATTGCATGGGATGGATATCAAGGCTTGGGGGTTAAAACACTGATTATAGACCCTAATGCGGAAGGTATTGATTTAGTGGCGAGGTCTTCTGGAATTGTTATTGAGAGAACTAGGGGTAGTGAAACTGTCGTTTTAACTAGTGTGACTGGGTTTAGCGCACAAAGAGGTGACACTCTTTCACTAAGTTTCCCTGTGCAAAATAGGGGAATTTCCGCAAGTACATTGACAACAATGGAAATTAATGGACCCGGTGGCTCAAATTCATTCAACATTAATTCATTGGATGCGTATGAGGAAGAAAGAATAACCTTAGATTGGGATGTGCCTGATGATCAGTCATTTGGCTTCGTCTCATTTGGTTACATCGTTGATCCAGATAATAATAATGTAGAAGTCGATGAATCTAATAATGTTGGAGCTACACCTCAAATTAGAATTGGTGCCTCACCTTTAGCTCTTAATGAAATTCCTTTACCTGTATACACCTATGAAAACCTAACTATTGATGGTAGTGAAAGTAATGATCCAGACGGAGGACAAGTTAGATGTGAATTTAATATCCAAACTATTGATGGTGCAGGAAATTATTGGCAACAAACAAGAGAAAGTGATGATTGTACGTTAATATACTATTGGAGTGATGATGGTAATTATATTGTCAACATGACAGTAATTGACGATGAAGGTGATAGAGTTACAATCCCTATTGTAGCCACTATACTTAATCAAGCTCCCTATGTAAACTTGTATTCTGAATTTGATGAAGTGAGAATTGGTGAGAAAATAACAATAAACGCAGATGATAGTGGAGATGTTGACACTATTCTACCTCCAGACGTTGCTGAAGTAGACATAACTTGGAACTATAGAGGTGGTGATGGCTTCGATTCATGTCAGGAAGGAGCTTTTAAATTTAATTGTACATTTATACCTGATTTAGAAGGTGACATTACAGTAACAGCAACAGTGACTGATGACGATGGAGATTCTACTTCTTCTTCAATAATTATCAAAGTTCTGAACATACCTCCACAAATTACTGAAATTAAAGCCAAATACCTAGAGAACGGACAGACACTTCCACAAGATGACAGACTATTTTGGATTGTAAATGAAGATCAAAAAATCTCATTACACGGAACAGCTTACGATTCAGCGAATGATATTGATGATTTATCTTGGACATGGAGTTCGGTTAATATGGAAGACAATTCAGTTGCTTGGCAGTTACAGGACATAGGAAGTGAATCTACGGTTGAAGTAATTTGGCCACTATCGGGTGAATATACAATTTCATCAGACGTGGCTGATGATAACTCCATGAGAAGTCCTGAAGAAGTCAGATGGATTAAAGTCCAAAATGTTGAACCCGTAGTAGAAATAACCTCAGAGATTAGTGATGCTGGAGAAAGTATGCCTATCACCCTTAGTGGAATATCTACTGACACTGAAAGTGATTTAGAGTTACTGATTAGTTGCTGGGATATTGACCCATCAGTAAATTCTGATGGAAATGGTTCTGCAAATGATGATTGTGATTATGAAGGTAATAATATGACCCATTCGTGGGATTTTTCTGGAGAATACACAGTTATTTTCCACGCAGTAGATGACGATGGTGCAAGATCGATTGACCAGATTGAAATACAGGTCACAAACAATCCTGCAAGAGCAAAAATTAGTACGAATTCAAACTCGGTTTTTGTCGGAGAACAAGTATTTCTCGATGGAAGTAAATCCACAGATTCTCCTAAAGATAAATCAAGTTTGATATATCTATGGGATAGGGATATTAATCAAGACAGCAATGGTGATGGAATAAAAAACAATGATATCGATTACGAAGGGGTAAATTTCACAACTGAGTATCTCAGTGAGGGTGAATATATTATTCAATTAATAGTTAAAGACGAGGAAGGTTGTAACTTAGATGATACAAGATGCGTGACCCAGATAAAAATTGAGGTTAAGTCTAGGGTAGGAGGGGCTTTAGGTGGTGTTTTTGCTAGTATCGAAGAAGACTTAGGGATTAACGTTGAAATACAGTTATTACTTCTAATACTAATATTTTTGATTCCTGTTTTATTATTTACAAGGAGCAAGAGGCAAGCAAGTAATCCTAACAAAGAATCATGGCAGGAAATAGAACTCGGTCTCGGATACACCGCTCCAATGCCGATGGCAGCCCCGAACACCTCCCAATTTGGATTACAAAATAATGAAATTAACTCACCACAAACTCAATCTGGAAATCATTCGGGACCTCCTATTCCAGCTAGTGGTTTGCCTGAGGGATGGACATTAGAACAATGGTCATACTATGGTTCAGCATGGTTAAGCCAACAACAAGAAGAAACGACTCCACCTTCTACTGAAAATGATTTTTTACAACAGACAGAAATAACTAATCAAGACAATTCTACATTAGACTTATTATCCGAAATAAATTATCAAGAGAATACAAAAACTGATCCTTTTTCTTCTGTAGAAGATGATGACTTTGATTTCTAAGGATAAATTAGATTATCTAAAAAATACTATTTTTTTGAAAATATCACCCGGATGTTTAAGATGAATAATTAAGAGGATGCTTTGTCAGAGATGGTTAAAAAAATTTGGCATTTTATTGGGTTACCTGATCCTGAAGAAAATGTTGATAAGAAGAAAAAATTAAAAAAGATAAAAAAAATAGTTGATGATGACAAAAAAAGTGATAATTATTTTGATGAAGAACTTCAATTATCTTTACCTACAATAAATGATTGGAAAGGCCCAACTACCCCAAAGGGTGAACCATTTCATGATTTAGGAGAAACTTATATCCGCCATAAAAAAAATATTGTAAAACAAGCATTAAGATATGTTACACCCAACTCAATGAACAGACTTCCGCTTGATTCAATATCTACTAGACTATTTCAAGGCGATGTTATTGTGGTTGATTTATCAACAATGGTACACATGGAAGGTCAAAAAAGAGCATGTAGACAAAGCCTCAGGCAATTTTCAAATGAAAGAAGAATTCCAATCTTTTCTCTTGATAGCAAAGATAACCTACTAATGCTTCCTGGGAAAAATATTCATGTAGATATATCAAAATATGATTTATTATAATACATCAATAATATATTCTAAGGTATTAATCGCATTTTCTGAAAACCCTAGTACATTTATTTTTTCTCCGCTAATTAATTTTGAATATTTAGACATTTTTCCATCTAAATCATAAGCTCCTGCCTTGCCAACCCAAGAATTAGACTGCAAAAGGTTCATTAGAACCTCATCTGTAAAATCTTCAAATTCAACGATAGAGTAATCTGTCCAAACATAACCTAACCAATTACCAGAAATTATCTCAGGACGCTGATTTATTTTCAAATTCAGGGAGTCATGAATAATAATTCCTGTTGAGCTCCAAACTTTATGCCTCCGCCCTGATAAACTCTTTAGCATATTTAATGCCTCTAATTCATCATCTGGTTTTCCAAAAATCTGTTCATAAGTATTAGGATCCTCAACTAAGGTATCTGAAACTATTGAGACAACATTTTCACAATTTTTAAAATTTAGTTGCTTTAATCGACCTAATGAGATTTCCATCATTGCATTTTCTAACTTCATTTTATTTACAGAAAAAACCGATTCTTTCAAGGTGGGAAAACTCGGTTTAATCTCATCCTCTAATAGTGGTTCTGCAATTATAGAAATTTGATAATTTTTTTCAGATTTAAGTGCATTTAGAATTGCATATCGACGCTTTGATGCTGATGCTAGCCAAATTCCTTCTAAGGCCATTAGTCATTGGTAAAATAGGTAATTAATTAGTCATATTGATATGATAATCAAGTTTAGATGAGTTAGTTTCATGTGTAGGATTAATATCCTTTAACCAAAGGCGACAATCATGAACAGAATACGTACAGAAATTAATGGTCTTGATGACATTATGCAAGGTGGAATTCCAGAAGGTCATATTGTCCTAGTTGCTGGTGCAAGCGGATCTATGAAATCTAGTATTTCTTTCAGTATGCTCTATAATTCAGTAATTCATGGACCAACCTCAGGTATCTATGTAACTTTAGAACAAAGTAAGGATAGTCTTAGGGGGCACATGGCCAACATGGGGATGGATGTTGATGACAATCGTGTGAGAAATAGAATAGCAATCATTGATCTTGTAGATCTAAGAGTCAGGTTGGATGAACAAGGAATGGGTGGAAAAGTAGATTGGATGGGACAGTTAATACGTCAATTAAAAAATTACAGAGACAATATTGGATTTGAAGTGTTGGTTTTTGATAGTCTAGGGGCATTTTTTACTCTCACAAAAATGGAGAATCCCAGAGATGAAATCTTCAGATTATTCGAGGCGGTAAGAAGAATGGGATTAACAGCTCTGTTTATTTGCGAAATGACCGGAGAAGATAAGAAACAATTTGGGGAATTTGGCGTAGAGGATTATCTTTCAGACGGAGTAATCCATCTGACTATGGAAAGAACTGGAGATGAGATTAATAGAAAATTAGCGATTGTAAAAATGAGGCACACTGCTCATTCTTTAGGATACTTGCCCTTAAAATGGATTCCAGATGAACAAAAATTTTCTATAAAATAAAATTATTCTACGGTTACTGATTTAGCCAGATTTCTTGGTCTGTCCACATTACAACCTCTTTCTTCTGCGATATTGAGTGATAATAACTGACAAATAATATTATACATCAATGGTTGCAATAAATCATGAGTTCTAGGAACTTTAATCACTAAGTCTGCATGGGAATCTGCTAGTTCATCTTCTTGATGAGTAATGAAAATTACTTTAGCACCCCTAGATGAAACTTCTCTAGCGTTTCCTAATAATTTCTTATGACTAGAACCCTCAGAAGCTATAACAACAATCGGGGTTCCTTCTTCAACCAATGCTAATGGGCCATGTTTAAGTTCGCCTCCAGCATAACCTTCTGCATGGATATAAGAAATTTCTTTCAATTTCAATGCGCCTTCTAATGCAATAGGATATGACGTATTTCTTCCAAGGAAAAAAGCATGATTTTTACCTGAAAAATATTGCTGCGCTTCCCATAGTTTAGTTTTAATGTTCTGATCATTGAGCATTCTCTCCATAGAAGTAGGAAGCATTCTTGCATGTCGGTCAAAATAACTCAAATCTTCTCTGTGAAAGTTTTTACTATCTTGACCTAATTTCATAGCAATCAATAAACCACCTAGAACTTGACCAGTAAATGCTTTTGTAGATGCAACACCAATTTCAGGACCCGCTCTGATTCCAATAATATGGTCCACATTTCTTGCAATTGTACTACTTTCAACATTTACTATACCTAAAGTAGGATATCCTCTTTCTTGGGCTGCATCGATTGCTGCAAGTGTATCAGCTGTTTCTCCAGACTGACTTATACCAACTACCAGAGATTTAGGACCTGAGGGGGCACCATAACGAAATTCATGTGCGTGATCTAAAATAACTGGGATTTTAGATAATTGTTCAATGTAATATCTGGCTAATAACCCTGCATTGTAAGCTGTTCCACAACCTACAATTCTTAGAAGTCTAGGATGATATGGTATTTTGACACCTTTAATTTTATCTCTAGATAGCCTACCTCTCAGACAATCTCTCACAACTCTAGGTTGTTCATAGATTTCCTTTAACATGAAGGTTGGATACCCTCCTAATTCAGCATCTCCCAACTCCCATTCTAACTTTTTAGGTTTTAATTCTACTGTATCTCCATCTATGTTAAAGATTTTAACTCCTAAGTCTTTGATTATACCCCAATCACCTTCTTCGAGATAAAATACTGACTCAGACAAACCTACAACACATGATACATCACTAGCCAACAATCCTCTTTTTCCATCATGAGATAAAATCAATGGAGCAAATTTCCTCGCAAATAAAATTGAGTCTTCTCTACCACTTATCACTGCTGCTAATGCGTATGAACCCTCTAATTTGTCAATTACATTTTTCCAACTAGACAATATTTGATCTTCTGTAATATTTTTGATTTTAGAATTTATTTTTTTCAATTCCTTAGATAATAAATGAGCAACTAACTCAGAATCTGTTTCTGATTCAAATTCTAATTCTTTATCATCCGATTTTAAAAAATTCCTTAATTCAACTTCATTTTCAATTATCCCGTTGTGTACTACGGCTACATCTAGTTCGGAGGAAACATGTGGATGTGCATTTTCAACTGTTGGTGCTCCGTGGGTAGCCCACCTAGTATGAGCAATTCCGCATTTAGAATCTGGCAAATCTACGACCAGAGGTTCTAAGTTAGATAAAGGACCCACAGCTCTCTTCCTGATGAGTTCTTCATTATTCAGACAAATCCCTGAGGAATCATATCCTCGATATTCCATTCTTTTCAGACCATGAATTAATAATTCCGTAGTATCTTTATCACCAGTTACTCCGAAAATGCCACACATAATTATTCCTCAAATTTTAGTTCCAGTGTTATATTCTCCGTCTAGTTTTGTTCTTCTGCTGACGTATACTTGAGACCCTAACATTGTGCCAGGAGCACAAATTACTCCATGTTCAAGCATACATGCTTCTCCGGTAACTAAACCGAGTCGTCTTATCATGTAATTGGTATTTCTCACTACTTTTGTTACAGAAGAAGCATCAATCTCAACATTCGACTTTAAGGAAGTAGCTGGCCCGATTATCGAATGGTGAATAGAACAATTAGAGTCTATTTGAACATCACTCATTATTAGTGAAGAACGGATTCTGGAAAATGGGCCTATTCTACAATTGGACGAAATGGAGGTAGAACCTGTAATAACTGCCATAGGTCCAATTTCACAATTTTCAGAAATATATACTGGTCCTTGTATGACACATCCTGGGTGGATAATAGTTCCCTGTCCGATAAATACCTCTCCATCTATTGTTGAAGATTCATGGATTTCAGCTTGATTCGACACCTCTCTTTCCATTCTTTTCAACAAATATCGATTTAATTTATTTAAATCCCATGGATGATCTACATCATGCCAATTTTCAGTCCTAACGGATTTAATTATTAATCCTGATTTGATTTGCTTCGAAATAGATGTTGAAAGTTCAGTCTGACCATCCTCAAAATCTAGTTTAATTTTATCTATAACCTCTTTATTAATGCTCCAAACACCAGTTGAAACCATTCTGCTTTTAATTTGATTTTCATCTGGTTTCTCTGTAATCCCCTTTACTTTAATACCCTTGAATTCAACAACTCCATAGTTATGTGGGTTAGCATGTTCACTAACAATTAGGCCATTATGATTTAAATCAATTAGTGATGATATCGATAATGAGTCTACCATATTATCTCCGTTTAAAATTAAAATTTGTTCTTTATCATTATAATTAATTTTTGATAAACCTGCGATTAGTGAACCAACTGTTCCTCGATCAGCTTTTTGTCTCACAAAGTTAATTTTCATTCTAAATTTTCTGCCTGAACCAAAATACGTCAATATTCTTTCACTAGCATAATAATGCACAATTGTTACCTCTGAAACTTCAGTTTTTTCTAATTCATACAACAGCCATTCCAACATTGGTTTTCCTGCTAAAGGTAACATTACTTTACTTCTTGAATCTGTCAAACCACCCAATCTTTGACCTCTGCCTCCTGCCAGTATTATCGCCTTCATTTTAATCATACCAAGTAAATTTTAGAGCTACACATTGGGCATTGTAAAACTTTTTTATTCAAGTCTCTGGAACTAAATTTAGCATTACATTCTGTACAAGAAACCTCATTTTCTAAAGGTGGTAATTCTCCTAAAGGTGGAAGTTCCCCCAGATTAGGTAGTTCTCCTAAGGGTGGAAGTTCTCCTAAGGGTGGAAGTTCTCCTAAGGGTGGAAGTTCTCCTAAAGGTGGAAGTTCTCCTAAGGGTGGAAGTTCTCCTAAGGGTGGAAGTTCTCCTAAAGGTGGAAGTTCTCCTAAAGGTGGTAAACCATCTAAGGGTGGTAAACTTCCCAATGGAGGTAATTCTGATAAGTCCTTGCTAATTCTCCTGTTTTTTCTACGATTAGCCCTAAACTCTTTTCCTAAATCACCTGAATTAACAGGAGTATCCGATGAGTATTCAATAGTATTGATAACTTCTTTCTCTTCTTCGATTTCAACAATTGTAGGTTCAGCCACCTCTAATTCAATTTCCTCAGATTCTTTATTTTCTGTAAAATCTATACTATCGGTAGATTTCCCGACTTTTACAATTACTTCACCTCTAATTCTTCTTTTTAATTTTGTTCCAAAAAAATTAATTGATAATATTATAACTAAAGAAAGAGTTGCAAGTCCTACTACCCTGATTATGATTCCTAATGTTGAATCGTTTGGCAGACTGCTTTCTAACCTCTCCCAAAATGATTGTTTTTCAGGCGATTTGATGACTTGTTCCACAATTTGCATAATACTCAGCAGTCCTTGTTCGTTGTAGTAGACAAAATTCGTTCCATCTTCAACTCTATCTGCATTAAATAAAACTCCCTTAGTCAATCTAACAGATAATGAGTGTTCTTTTTCATTGTCCTCATTGGAAATCATTCCGTATAATATCAATTCATTACCTAATAAAACTGAATCAAAAAATATTTGAATACCGTAATCTTGAGTTTCTACAAGAAATAAGTTCTTCATACCTGGTGCCGCATTAATTTCTCTATCTTCATCATCCCAAGATTTATCAGTCACCCAAGTTATTAGTTCAGAACTTATACCTGTGCCTTCTCTCCAAGCAGCTATAATAATGTCATCATTTCCATCAACTCTTACTTCCATTTCTGCTAAAGAGGCATAATCTCCGACATCTTTACCCCAACCCCAAATTCCTGTGTTAGGCTGTCCTTTAACATAGTTCAGTCCTAATCTGAGTTCGCCAGTTGAATCTTTTCTTCGTTCCTGGTATAATATGTGATAATCATTTCCGACTGAAATCTTTATTGGTTCAACTTCTCCAGAAATAACATCTATATCAAAAGCAACGGTTGGAGAGAGAACCCATGAACTATTGTCAAGAGGAGTTTCAGAGGTTAGTAAAAATACAGATGTGATGTCTTCAAATGTGCCACTGGCATAAATATCTCTATGGTACCCTGCAATTCCAAATTTATTCTCGAAGTTATCAATAGCTAATCCAAAATAATATCCTTGTGTTAATCTAATTGCAGGCATTAAATCATTCATTTGAGAGATTTGTCCATCTTCATAAATTACTAAATGAGAAACAGTCATTCTAAGATGGTTGTCATTGTCTAAATACCTTCGAGTCCAAACAACATGACTAGCGTCCCCTTCAGAAAATAAGATTGCTTCGCCTGCAAATGTGTCATCAATTAATATGTCATCTAATAATTTCTGTTGTGTGGAAACCGTCCGCAAGTGTAGTTCACCATCATAACTTGTTAATAGATGTCCAGTGTTTTTGACGGTGGAATACCCGATTGGAATTTCTTCATCTAAAAGAGTGATCGTGACATTAGCACTTAATTGAACGTTCTCAACTATTATTCCAAATTCAAGGACATTATTATCTAAATTTGTATCTAATGAATTATTTTCAACAGTTAGTCTAAATTTATATCCTCCCTGCTCAGATAATACCAAATCAAACGGATTAACATACTCTTTGAGTCCCGATCCAAACACATTAACAATTGATCTTTCACCTACTACTGACCATCTCTGACTTGTTTTTTGCTCAAGTATTAATGAAGCAGAACCAGAGTTACTAGCACCTATGTTTTGCACCCCAACGTGAATAAAAAAAGGTTCATTTGGACGAGGAATTACATATTGTTCCTGTATATTCCTTATCTGTACGCTACCACGAGATAAGGATAAATCTACACCATCTAAGTATTCAACAACATCAAAATCTAGTGATGCAATATTGTTATCAACATTATTCTCACTCAGAATATTATTTGAATCAATCTTAACACTTATCTTTTGATTTTCAGCTAGTATATTAGGAGCCCAGCCAGGAATTATCAATTCTTGTATCTCACCGATTTCTAAACCTGGTAAAGTTGCCGAAGCTGTGGCACCAGCCCCTGTTACTTCAACAGTGACTGGCTGTGAAACTGCGTCTCCGCTATTAACTACAGTTACTTTGACATCTAGGATATTATTCAAAAATGTTTGATCTACTGGTAAGCCCTCGTCCAGAATTTCTGTTTCTGCATAAAACTCTAAATCAGGAGCAAATGGCAAATTATCTACCTCATACACATATTCGAGCACTTCTCCAACTCTCCCTGATTTGTTTACTACTCTAATAGCGATATCATGTAACCCATCTATAACCTCTGAGGTATCCCAATCAAATGTATAAGTTCCGGTTTCTAATCTCGGAGATTCTGAACCACTTGAGATGTTTATCCCTTCTCTCCATTCACCAGAATCTATCCTAAATTCAATAAATTCTGGTTCAATACCTGCAAAAGAACCACTAAATTCTACAACTCCAGAAATAGGAGTGAAAGTCGAAGGTTCGTCTAGTTTTAAATCATAATATCCAATATTTGGTATAATCCAAGATGCCCCTACCAATTTTGCCCCCAATTTAGCTTTAAGCGTAATTTGGTGTTCCCATTCGAAACCGTCACTATTTCTATTGACATACCAAGAATAATCATTCAATTGTACATCAAAAGACCATTCATTATCTTCGGAAACATTCACATTTTCCCATCCATCCCAATGGTATAGATATTCTGTTTTCCAGTCGGGGTTTTGATTTGTACCTGCATTATACGGCCTATCTGCTGTCCAATTAATTGTTAAAGAATCAAATGTGAAATTATCTTGCGGGAATACTTCGCCGCGAAGCCTAATTTCATCATTTTCAACAATCCATGAATCATTAGTGGGTGCTGAAATATTTATTAAAATTGCATCTGGTGGTACATAATTAATATCTCCTCCTAATAATCTAACCATATCTATGTATCCAAAACCCCAATGATCATTCCACTCTGCACCAGCTTCATTAGATGTTTTTTGAACTCCTTCTGGTAATACTGTATTGTTTCTAACAAAATCCTTGACTAAGAGTGCGTTAAATTTTTCTTCTTCTTCATCATAAAATTGATCTCTGAACTTCTCTAACAATATTGCTATCATTCCGGAAACATGTGGCGTAGCCATACTAGTTCCTGTTAATTCATGATATTCATTATCAGCCAAAGTTGTTTCCCCTGGAACAGTGAATGGTCCTTCTACAAAACTTCTTGGTGCATTGATTGCCGTTCCAGGTGCCACAACATCAGGTTTTAATTCGTCCCAAGGATTATCGTCACCATCATCTATTCTTGGACCGTTATTTGAATAGGAAGCTATTTCATCATCAATTCTATCAATTGATCCTTTATCTGCTGTAGCCCCAACCACCAATGCTGAATCTGCAGATGCAGGAGATGGTACTTGTGTTGCTCCGTTGTTACCAATCGCAACTACACAAATGATTCCAGCTTGGGTTGCTTGATCTACTAGTCTGGAATTTGTGGCACTTCCATTATCTCCGGGGTCGTTAGTATCTAATGCATTAAATGAACCAAAACTCATAGATGCAACTTGAATTCCAACACTAGACCCGTTGTGACCCCAATCAGTATTTACATTATTGATCATCCATTGAATCCCGCTTGATGAAGCACCACTATTGGTTCCACCAGTATCTGACAACACTTTGATATCTACTAAGTATGATCCAGGCGCTGCACCAACATTTTCTGTGTTGCCTCCTGTACCAATTGCTGTACCTGCAACATGAGTTCCATGTCCTGACTCCGAACCATCATTAGGATCGGTACTGCCATCAGGATTTGCCATAAAGGAAGTTCCGTCAAAACCTGCAACCCATTTATGATCGTTATAACTGGTTGCGTCCCCATTAGGATCATCGTTCAAATCATTAAAATCATTCAGGGACCTATGTTCATTGTCTACACCTGTATCTAATACTGCAACAACAATACCCGTACCATATGCACCAATTGAATGGGCTGATTCGGGATATATTTCACTACCTCTAGTTTTGGTTGCGGGAACTGAAACTTCTAAGAATGGTGCGTAAACATCTTGCATTTCAACAACCACAACACCTTCTAAATTCCAAATATCTAATAATGCGGATATTGGAACATGATCTACAATAATTGTATCTAATGATGTTAGTTGCATGAACCAAGTACTTGATTCTGATTCGTTTGGTCCAATCCATCCATGACTTCTGAGAATACTTTTCAAGGAATTGACATCTTCTATCGTGGGTGCCCACGCAAAATTGACATATATCGCTACAGTCTTTCTACCATCCTCTCCAATTATGGCTGTGGTAGACACACTCTCTTTCTCACCAGAAATTATACGCTGCAATCTGTCATCCATCCCATTGTTATCTCGATCTGGAGAATAGCTAAACCACCATCCATATTCCTCTGCTGCATACTTATCATTTCTATCTGGAAGTCTTTCAGGAGTATTGCAAGGAAGTACATCATCATCATAGTTACACATTAAGGGAGGTAAGCCTTCAACAAGAATAGGTGGATTGATTACAATTTCATCACTTTCGTTTGATGTGGTGAAGTTGTTTAATTGTCCTGAAACAGCTATTCCAACATCTGCTGCAAATAGGATTAATACTAACAGAAAAACTGTTCGGCGACTGACTAAATTGACGAACACTGAAGACCACCTACGGTTAGTCACCAACATAACAATGCTATGAGTGTTGCGAATTATTGACCTAAGGCCAACTAAAATTACAAGCTTTTTGTGGACATACTATTGCTGGACCCCCAGAAAGATTTTGTAATTCTAAATTACTCTCACATTCTGGACATGCTACTAATGTGATGAATTTTTCCATCCAAGCTTCTCGAGTTTCNATTTCATCACTAGCGGTGATAAGTTTTTCAAAAACTATCTGAGCCTTGGAATCTAATTCTTTCTCACTCTTACTCCAAGGATTATAATCCAAGGACTTCATTGATTTTCTTTTCTTATCTAAGATTGATGAATTAATTCCTGCTTGAGATGGTCCAGAATCAACTATATCTAGAGGCATAGGACCATTTTTAGCTATTCTACGTGATAGTACATAGCAGAAAAGAAATCCTCCTAAATGAGCAATATATCCAATGTTACTAGATTGCCCCATTCCATACACTGAGTAGGCTCTTACTATTTCAAGTGCGAAATATATCAGCGCAATCATTGAAATTGGCCATTTCCTGATTAAAAAGAATGGGAATTCAATTTCATCTTTAGGCCAACATGCAAGATATGTTCCCAATAAACCAAATGCTGCTCCTGATGCACCCAAAGCAGGTGTGGGGTCTCCAGAATTGAAAATTACCCAACAAAAACTTCCACCCAAACCTCCAATTAAGTACAATAACATAAATCTCCATCCACCAAGTCTTAACTCAAGAGGTATTCCTACCAAAGCAATGATAATTACGTTTGATAATACATGGAAGTAATCAGCATGCAACCAAGTCGCTGTCAACATCCTATGCAATTCAACTGGATTCCAAGCTATTTTAGGAATTGTCACCAATAAATTGTGTGGATCTAATGAAATTTCTCCACTAGTAAATACATAAACTAACCCAAAGACCCTCTGTATCAAAAATGTGACAAGTAAAGATATAGTTGTTGCTAAAGCAAGATTAGTCTTATTCTTTACCGCATAGTAGAAGGGGGAAAAAGCTCCTACAATCAATAGAGTCAGTCCTATCCAATGAGATGCTTGCATCTGATTCCACATCGTCATATTAGTCCGCTCAAACATATCTACAAGCTTCCTATTGTTGAATTTCTCCTAAAATTTAATCATTAAGGTGTTGGTTTTATGAAAAGAGTTCAAGACGCATTAAATGGGCAAGATGTCATTGGGTGATCAATTTTGTATTGTATGTGGAGGGAAACCNCCATTATACATCGATAGATTATGTGAATCTTGTCTTCGAGTTCGCCATACTATTTCCAAAATTGAAAATAGAATTCAATATACTAAATGTTCACGCTCAGGAACAATACAAACCGATCAAGGCTGGATAGAATTAAATGATCAAGAATTACATGATTTGTTAATTCAAAAAAATTTAGAGTTGCACGAAATTGCAGATGATGTATTTGTAGACATTGTGGCAGAGAAAATAGATGATAGAAATACCAGAATTATTCTTAATGTGGAAGGAAAAATAATGGGATTACCATTCCTAGACAAACATGAAACATTGCTTAGATGCTCAAATGGCGTTAGTCCATCTGCCTCTAGACAAGCTGGAAATTATTTTGAAGCAACGGTTCAACTCAGATCAATTGGAAGAAAATTAGAGGAACTTGAATTGGATAACCTCAGAAACAGTCTTACGGAACTAATTGAAAAATTACCTAAAGATCCAATGCACTTCATAACTAAAGAAGGTCCTGTAAAAGGTGGTTATGATATTGTTTTTGGATCAAAGGGTTTAGCCAGGTCATGGGCTAGAGAACTCATAAAACGTTGGGGTGGACAGACAAAAGAATCTAATAAAGTAGTAGGAAGAAAAGATGGAAATGATGTGACTAGATTAACAATTGCGTATAGAAAACCTGCATTTGAAATTGGAGATGTTGTATTGTGGAGGTCAAATTATTACANAGTCTTCGCTTGGATTTCAAATGGCGCAACATTATTAAAAATTTCTCAAAATCATAAAATTGGCACATCATGGAGAGATTTAGAGACGGTACAAGTAATTTCTAAAAAAAGTGAAATTATAACAGTCACTCCCTTAAATATAGACTCTCAGGTCTTAGAATTTTTAGATGAAAATGATTGGAAAACAAAAATGGTTCAACTACCTTGGGACTGGAATGATTCGAGAAAAGATGTAGAACTTGCATATTTGATTGATGAATGGGTTTCGCTTCCAAAACTCACAACTTAGGGAGATATTCAAAACCATTAAACAAATAGCGCATCAAATCGGGATGATAATTTTGGATAATTTAAGCATTAAAGAATTGGCTAGTTCACTGGATTCAGGAAATATGCTAGATTCTTTAAGAGAATTTGTTGGCGATTTATCAAGGGCTTTTACCCAATTTGATTTCGAATATCCTAAATGGATAGATGAAATAAGTTCAAAAGAATGGGATGGAATACTATGTATTGGAATGGGAGGATCTGGTGCAGGTGGTAAATTTTTAAAAACAATTTTTGAAAATCAAGCGAACATTCCTGTTGAAACATGGAATAATTATGGTATCCCATCATGGTGGAAAAAAAATTGGTTAGTAATAGCCACATCATATAGTGGGAATACCGAGGAAACTGTTGATGGAGCTTCACAAATAATCCAATTAGGAGGCACAGTAATNACAATTTCATCTGGAGGGATAATTGCAGGATTATCAGAAATGAACGAAAATGCTCATCATATTTTNGTNCCAGGCGGAAGGGCTCCTAGAGCTGCGTTCGGACATTTATTCGGAACACAGATTTCGTTAGCATGGAAATTATTTTTCATCAAAAGGCCCAATAGAAATAAACTGGAAGAAATGCTTTCAAGACTACTATCGGAAATCGAAAATTCAGATTTCATTAATAACCCCACATCTCCNACCCTTGAATTATCCATTGCATTATCTAAAAAACCGATTTCAATAATTTCAAGTGCTGAAATAGAAAGTGCTGCTAAAAGGTTCTCAACTCAAATTAATGAAAATTCGGGAAGATTCGCCAGAGTTTCAATTGTTCCAGAGATGAATCATAACGAAATTATTGCATGGGGAATAAAAAGTGATGTAAAAGATATTGTTTCAGATGAAGAAAGTTTAATAATTTTAGATTCTCCATTTATTCATGAAAGAATCAAAACAAGAATTGGATGGTTTACTCATTATCTTTCATCTTCATCGGTATGGAAAGTAAGTGCCGAGGGAGAAACTCTTCTAGAATGCCTGTTGCATCTTTGTATTTTGATGGATTGGACAAGTTGTGCGCTTGGTTTATTGCATAATAAAGACCCATCATCAATACCAAGTATTACATCACTAAAAAAATATCTNCTAGATTAATATAAATCTCCCAANACTAATCTCGGGTCTGGATATTTCTTTAATGCTTCTTCTCTATGTCTTGGATCGACAACACCTGGCATATCACAATTAGTTGGTTTTTCTAATGATATTTGAAAATGTAAATGTGGTTCCCATCCTCCATTTTCTGCTTTATCCCCAAACCATCCAAGAATTTGACCTCCCATAACATTTTGTCCAATTTCTAAGTGCTCTATCGACTTGGAATCTAGATGTCCGTACAACGACCACAGTTTTTTCCCATTAAACTTGTGTTCTAAAATGATTACATTTCCGTAGTCTCCGTCATCTGGTAAATAATCTTGATTGAAAACTACGCCCTCATAAAANGCTCTAACAGATGTACCTACTGGGCCNCCGATATCTATCCCAACATGNAAAGTTCGTCTGCCATCAAATAACTCTGATTCATACATTCCTTTGCGGTCTTCATCATAGCGCCCAATTGAAAACTCAGTCGGTGACTTATCAGGCCCTTTAGTAAAATCATGAACGTAATATTTTTTTGGTAACTTGACTACATCATGGAATAAATACTTACTAAAATCTATATCTGAATATGTCGACATGAACATACTCCAAAGCTGATTAATTTTAATTTATCGTATCTGATTTTTTGATTGAAAAATAACATTAACATAGCAATGTTATCAAAACGTCTTGCATTAGGGGTGTATAGGTGAGTGTTTGGGGAATGTAAGTGTATTAACAAATGTGACATTAAAACAGTTAATTGAGGAATCTCCAATTAGGTGGCCAACAATTTGGGATGAAAAAGATAAGAGGATTACTTGCCTNGTTNTGTTNCCCAGAAAATCTAGACCAGAAATGNAACAACATGGATTTTTTATCGAGCACAAGCATCCTGTCTTTGGATTATTTTACAGACCAAGAGATGAAGCTAGGATTTTGACCTCAAGGGGGTTTGATCCTTTGTCTGCTTCATTTCAATTTCTAAATATATCAGAATCTGACTTAGAATTATGGACCTCAGAATTGATTAAAAAACAGAATTATGAAAAATCATCAATTACCATTGAACCAATACCATCTAGTGCAATTTCCTCGATTAGATTAAGTTTTGAAGCGTTCGAAATGCTTACATTTAGGCACAATTCATTAGATTATTTAGATACCCTACCATTAGTAATGCCGCCACANAGTCTAGTTTCTAAAGCCTATATTTCAATACCAGACATTACCTCAGTTACCCCTGAACTAGAAATAAAACCTGAGGAATTAGATAAAAATGAATCAAGTCCAATTATCGAAACTCCATCTATTGAGAATATAATGGAAGATGATGTGATAGTAGAGATAGAATCTATCGAAGAAAAAGAACTTACAGACAGTAAAAATATAGTTCCAAAAGCAATCGTGGAAGAACAAGTTTCTCTTCCAGGTGTTGGTGTTGAATCAGAATTCCGAATGATTGTTCAGAAATTAATTGCAGAGGGCCTAGATCATCAAGCAATAATGGAAAACAACGAATTTCAAGATATCAGTGACCGTGCTACAGCTGCAGGAGTAAATACTTGGGAATTATTTCTAAAATTAGCCACATAAAATCGACAGTTTCAATTGGAAAAGATTTCTGGGAGGATTGAACAACATGCCTTACTGCACCAATTGCGGAACAGAAAAATACAATCCTACCAAATTCTGCAGAGCATGCGGAGAAAAAGGTATTGATTCAAGAACTTTGAATTCTTTAATTAATGAACACGACAAAATTAGAATGGAATCTAGTGAAAGTGAATCTGTAAAAGAAAATATTTCAACTTTAGATGCGATAGAAAAATTTAGAAGAGAAGCAGATGAATTAGCCAGGAAAAAACAACAGCAAAATTACAGATAAATATGGTTGACAAGAAGACTGCTTGGATGAAATCTATTGCTAATGGAGCTGTTCCAAAAAATAAACATTTAGCAATCTTGCTTTCATCACTACCAACACATGATAAAATGAATTTACAACTGGAACAGTATACTACTCCAGGAGATTTAGCTTCAAGATGGATTAATGAAATTTACAATCTGAATAACTTTGAAATTTCTGAATATGATATTGTAGACTTGTGTTGTGGAAATGGGATTCTTGGGTTCGGACTAGCTTTGATGGGTGCTAGAAGTGTAACTCTTGTTGATTGCGACTCAAATGCTCTGGAATCTGCCAAAAAAAGCGAAAAAATCCTTAAGGATAAAGTTGATTTAGATGTGAAAATAAATTATTTACAGGCAACAATTGGAAAAGAAAAAATCAATATTTCTAAAAATTCAATTTTAATTTCAAACCCTCCTTGGGGAACGCAGAAACCGAAAGCTGATAGACCGATATTAGAAGTNATCTTCAAATCAAATGCTAAAGAAATTCACATCTTGCACGCAAGTAACGTTACACACTTAATCGCACTTGGANATGAATATGGATGGGATGCACAAAAACTGTTTAAAACAAATTTTATCTTACCTGCTATGTATCAACATCACAAACAAAAAAATGCAATTACAGAAATAATTTGTTGGAAATTTACAAAATCTATTGAAGGGGAGGTTTAACAAGCGGAAGTATGACGGCTGTTTGAGTAAGATATGGGCGCATCATTCATTACACCCGGTGAAATAATCGAAAAATCATCAGATTTGATACCTGGAGATGGTACTACAGAAATTAATGGAAATATTATTGCAATGGTATCAGGAAATGTTACAATAGATAAAAAATCGAAAATTGTGAGTATCAAAAACAATGATGAGATTCCCAAACCAAAAATTGGTGATTATCTTATTGGAACCGTAGAAAAGCTTGGTGAGAAGGCAGCGACAATTAAAATTCTACAAATTGAAGGTGACTCTAGAAGTATTTTGCCTGAACACCAGTACGCTGATATTTATGTCGCAGGAATAGTTGATAGGTTTTTACCTGCACCCGTAGATGCGATAAGAAGGAGAGATATTGTCAGAGTTAAAGTAATTGAAAATAATCCTGTACTGAAAGTAAATACCAGAGATGACGAAAAATGTGGAGTGTTATCAGCATTATGTCCTGAGTGTGGAGAATTCCTGTATGCTGAATCAAAAGGAGATTATAATGTACACTGTCCAAAATGTGAATATTCTGGATATAGGGTTTTATCAAATGGTTTTGGANATGGATATAAATTGCTTAATAACGGTCCTGCTTCATTTAATCGTCTTAAACAACGTTGGTCTAAAGAATTCGATGAGGTTTTCAAGGCAGGTTTACCAGCTAGAAGTGTTTTAATTCGCGCAGATCATAGATTTGATGGTAGAAAGATAANGAAACCAAATTTCGAAAGTGATAGCAACAATAATCAAAGAAACAGTCGTCCTAGTGGACACAAGTTATTCGTTGGTGGATTGGCAAAATCTGTCGATACTAATAAGTTGAAAGAATTATTTTCTAAACATGGAGATGTAGTTGATGCAATAGTGATGACTGATAAAGAAACTGGAAATTCCAGAGGTTTTGGATTTGTTACATACTCAGGAAAAGCATCTGCAATTACGGCAGTAAATGAATTACATAAATTCGAATTAAATGGCCGAAAGATAACTGTAAACGATGCAGATGATAAATCCGCAAACAAAAAAGAAAAGAAAAATACTGGTACGAAAATNTTCGTTGGAGGTTTAGACTGGGGAGTGAATGAAAAGAAATTAAAAGAATTATTCTCCAAACATTGTAAGGTATTAGAAGTCAATATACCATTAAACAAGGAAAATGGTAAAAGCAGAGGATTTGGATTCGTTACCGCAACTAAAGAAACTGCACAAAAAGCAATCAAATCATTAGATGGTTATCAATTAAATGGTAGAAGAATTGGAGTTCGAGAATCCGAGAATAAAAGATCTCCAAAAAATAATNATGTCAGATCCTCAAGAGAAATGAAGGCTCGTAGAGAGGAAGGAATAGAGGATTAAGATGGATAGCCAGGATTCGTACTGGCTGTTGATTGATGGTTATGAAGATGAACCTGCAGCATTTGGTGTACCTCCATATATTGGCTTTCATTGCAGATATATAGCAGGGGTGTTTGAGAAAAGAAAGATTCCCTACAAATATATTACAATTGATCAAATGAGAACTGGAAATGATTTAGATTTTAGTAATTTAACTGGAATTGTTATTTTAGCTGGTGCAGTTGTTCCAGGAAAATACCTGAGGGGCACACCAATAAGTCTTAAGGAAACTCAAAAAATCATCGGAAAAACTCCAGCATCAATCCCAATTCTATGTGGAGGATGGGCAATAAGAGGATGGAAACAGAATGGATGGAGGCCTTTGAGAAAAAATCTTTTTCTAGCACANTGGGACACTGATGCNAGTCTGAATAATTTTTTTGAAACNTCNAATTGGAAACATGTTANAAGATCANCAGAACAGTGGGATGAATGGGCAAGATTAGGGGCNTCTTCCAAAGCTGTTCTTGANCATCCTGATATTCATGGACCGTTGACTTATGAGGTTGAAGTNTATCAAGGTTGTGTTAGATTCAAAAATGGATGTAAATTTTGTCTAGAACCAAAAAAAGGTGTCCCATTGTGGAGAACTCCNGATTCNATAATTTCAGAGGTNAAATCTGCATTAGATTCTGGTGTNAAAAATATCAGACTAGGTGGGATGACTGATGTTTATACCTATCTGGCCGAAGGTGTTGAGGATTTAGAATACCCAATTCCAAATCCAAAACCATTAGAAAAATTACTTTATGGACTGCGAGACGATGAACGTTTGGAGATATTACATGTTGATAATGGAAATCCAAGTATTATTGCTGAAAATATTGAACCTAGTACTGAAATCACTAAGATCTTAGTGGATACGCTCTCTGACGGGGCAGTACTATCATTTGGGCTTGAAAGCGTTGATCCAAATGTACATTCCCTTAATTGGTTGAATTGTGATTCTNAACAAGCTAAAACTGCTATTAGATTGATAAATAAATATGGAAAAGAACGAGGAGGAAGGGGATTACCTAAATTATTACCTGGACTAAATTTTATAGCAGGTTTAAGGGGTGAAGACTCAAAAACAACTTATGAATTAAATCTAGAATTTCTTAATCAATTAAAGAATGAAGGTCTTTGGTTAAGAAGAATAAATATTAGACAGGTTGAAGGTAAAGGCTTTCAAGATGTTCCAATGAAAGAGTTTAACAATTTTAAAAGTAAAGTTAGGGANAATTTTGATGCGCCGCTACTTGAAGAAATGTTTCCAATCGGTAATATTTTGAAAGATGTCTGGTGGGAATCTCATGATAATAGAACTAGATTACCAATACATCTCTCGGAAAAGCATTTGTCAGAAAAAATTCATGGTAATGCTGGAATTACCTTTGGTAGACAAATCGGAGCATATCCAATATTAATCGGTACTGAATATCATATTCCACTCGAAACACAATCAGAAGTAATCATTACAGGGCATGGGAAAAGAAGTATTACAGGGGTAGAAACCAATTTAGATATCAATACCGTAAGTCAACATCAATTAACCGCAATACCTGGTATTGGAAGTAAAACCGCTTGGAAAATTATATCTGCAAGGGCGAAAAAATTATCTAAAAATAGGGATTTATCTGCATTTGAAGATATTGAAGAAGCATTCTCAAATATAGATANCCAAATCCCTGAAATAGCTACCAAAATTTTTTCATAAATTATCAAGGATAATTTCCTATTTTGGGTAAATTTTTTATTTTATAGTTTCCATTAAATTGCATGGAGGATGAAAATAAACCTAAAAATAANGATATAAATTCAGTTAAACCTCCATCAATAGTTATTTACAAAAAAGAAACGAACACTAATATCAAAGAAGAAAATAAAATCAATAATCCTTATGAATTTTTTATTGGTATTTTTACACCAATTATTATTTTTACTTTTATGTTCGCTTTAATAGATAATTTACAGGATAATTATTATGAATGGGATGATGAACATGGGGATTTAAATGATGATTACAGTATTAATTTTAGAACTGATGCAAATAACAACGGAATATATTTATTAAATTTTAATGATTTTAAGGAGGATGTTACTGGGATTAGTCTATACGAAAAAGAACAAATTAATACTGAAAATTTAGAGCTGGAATATTTTTATTTTTTCCCTGTAATGAATTTTTATAATTTTAATTATAACAATCCTGAAGCCTGTTTTCTCGATAAAGAAGAATTAATTTGTAATTATAACTTTTCGATTTTAGTAGAAAATTCATCAGAGAGTCATGATATTTATTTTGACGAGGAAAGAACTAAAAAAATATTATTATACAGTTATAATTTAACGANAGGCAAAGAAGATTTACAGAATAATATTACTGTTGGTGAATTTTCACCTGATAACCAAACTCTTTGGTTAGATTTGGGGGTCTTAAAATATGATAATGGTGAGAACCTTACATTCTTTCCAGCTCTTTCTGGCANAATTAATGTTAAAGAACCACCAGAACCTTTTGAACCTCCAGAATTTGACATTTTCTGTTGTTTATTTGTATTGTGTTTCATATTTTCAATATATTTATGTTTCATTTTTGAAAAAAGATGGTTAGGATGGGGACTTTTATCATCTATAATTTTAGGACTATTCATTGGCGGAATGTTAATTAATATTTTTGAAGATTTATTTTTCTAACAAAGGTATTTCGAAAGCGAATAATCTAAGACCCAAAAAATTCAACAATCCTGTTATTGGATTTAAAATTATAGCCATAATTAAATCATCAAATCTAAAAATNTCAACAAGAACATATATTGAAAATGTACTTAAAATCATTACTGAAGTGTATACATACATTGCTTTAATCAAACTCTTTTTNTAAATTCCATCAGTAGCNAATGTATACTTTCTGTGCAANTGATGAGCCATTATTGAAGTTAATANATAAGATNTTAGCCAAGCAATTGCAACATCTAAAGCTTGATAAATCTCTGGTTGATAATTTCTTATGAGTGAAAATAACGAAAGCATTACCCCAACATTGAATATTCCGAGTAATGCAAAACGTATTAACTCGCCACTAAGTTCTTTTTTTGTGACGGATAATTCAACGCTCATTCATTTTCGCATTGTAACTCATACGTTATGCTTTTCTCTAGTGACATGTTGGTTGACATATGGATGCTGCCATAGTGAGAAATGTTCGACAAGCAGCGATTGAACTCAAAAACAAGTGTAATGAATTAATTCCCATATTAATTAAGGAACAAAAAAAAATAGATGTCATATATAATCCACTNAGTTATGCTTGGAATCCACATAATGAGTATATCTCCAGATATTCTGGAAATGGTGCAAGAATTTTACTGATGGGAATGAATCCAGGACACGGAATGGGAAATACTGGGATTCCTTTTGGCTGCCCAGAACAAGTCAGAGAATTTCTTGAAATTCAAAACTTAACTGTTGAGCAACCTAAAATGAATCATCCAAAAAGAGTGGTAATTGGATTAGATCAACCAAAACCTGAAGTTTCTGGGAGAAGAATATGGGGATTGCTCAAAGAATTGTTTGATAATCCTGAAAAAACCAGTAAGTTTGTGTATATTGTTAATCATTGTCCACTATGGATGTTTAATGAAAAAGGTCAAAATATCACTCCTGAAAAATTAACAGGAAGCTCTGCTAATGAACTATACAAGTTATGCGATAAACACCTTCAAGCTGTTGTCAAACATATGAATATTGATATCGTTATTGGAGTTGGTAATTATGCAGCATCAAGAGCTGANAAAGCCCTAAAAAATATGAATATCAGTATTACTAAAATCCCTCATCCTAGTCCAGCAAATCCATTAGCCAATCGAGATAAGGGAGAATATTGGAAAAATATAGCAAAAAATAAATTATTAAACCATATGTGAAATATCACTAAAAAATTCTATTTCTTCTAAATATTGTGATATTTCTAAAATAGGATTTTTATTTTCGTCATAACCCATTATCGAAATTTGAGGTTNATTTTCTTTCGCAATAATAATTGAATATATTTTCGGTGAATTTCTACAAGCTGAAANGCCATCTCCAGCTCCTTTTTTAACGATATTTAAAATTTCTAAAAAAATATGTTTTAATTTAATATCCCATACTGAACAGTAAAAATATGGCCATTGCTTATCATTTTCCATTGTACAGTGAACCTCAAATTGAATTTTTGAAAAAACCTTACCTGCTATATCATTAACCCAATCATCTTTATTACTTACAATAAAATCATCATTCCAAAATATATGTTTCCAAACCATAAATTGACGGTTAAAGTCTTTAGTTCTTGAACTATTTGCTTGATATAATCATTTTAAAATTCCGGGGTCAAAACTTGGTATTTGAGGAGGTTGCTGTACTTCATATTGATAAGTTGGAGGTGCTTGTTGAATTGGATATTGATTCATTTGGACTTGATTGATTGCATTTTCACTAATAATACCGGGAACTTGAATTGACTGTGGAGGTGGAGAATCTTTACGATTACGCCCAATTAAAATCCCAACAACTAGTACGATAATGATGAGTACACCAAAACCAACCAATGAATTAGCTGAAACATTCAAAACGCTTGAAGCAGAATCAGTTGCTTTCTGAGAGACATCATTGGAATCATTGTCTGAATNATCAGAATTGTTTTGTAAAATTATTTCTTTAGGAATCTCATTAATCACAATANTACTGGTTNTACAAATTGGATCTAANAACTCAACAACTGCGCATACTTCAATTGAGTAATTACCCACTGAGGTGTATGTGTGATATTCGGTTAGTTCTGTTGTATCGCTGAAGGAGGAATCACCAAAAATCCACTCATAATATATGGTATCTNCATTTTCCAGAGAAAGTCTGGCGTAAGCAGCTACAGAAATTTCATTGTTGACGAGACCTTGATTCGGAATATTGACAAAGACAAATTCAATTTCTAATGGTGGCTCTTCAACAGGAATTACAGGCGGATTTAATCCTTCATCAACATAACCATTGCAGTTATCATCAATTTGATTCCAACGTTCAGGTTGTGCTGGATTAATACTGATATTTCCGTCATCACAATCTAAATAGTCTCTAAAGCCATCACCGTCATAGTCAAAGTTTCCAACCAATGGGTTTGTATTATGAACTAAAATTTCATCACCATCTGAAAGTCCATCACTATCGGTATCTGTTAACAAAGGATCTGTGCCAAACTGCATTACCTCTGTCAAGTCATACAGCCCGTCTCCATCTGTATCTTTTCCGATGAAGTCTTCGTCTACTAAATCATCACAATCATCATCTATACCATTAATTCTTTCAGGTGCATTAGGATAAATCATTGAATCAGAATCATTACAATCTATGAACCAATAAGAACCGTCTAAATCTAGATCTTCATCATAGTAGAGTGGATCGGATGACCAGTTTAATATTTCATCACCATCTGATAAACCATCTCCTTCTGTGTCAGGGTTGCTATAATTTGTTCCGTAAACATGATATTCTTCCCAATCTATTAGACCGTCTAAATCAGAGTCTGAGTTATTGTAACCTTCATCGATTTGCTCATTACAGTTATCATCAAAACCATTCAATAATTCATTCATTGACGGATTAATAAATTCGTTAGTATCATTACAATCCCAAAACCAATACCAACTATCCATATCCTCATCTGCATCATAAACTAAAGGATCAGAAAAAGANACTGATACTTCATATCCATCNAATAATCCATCTAAATCAGTATCATTCAACAATGGATCTGTGGTGTAAATAAGAATTTCATCTCCATCGAACAAACCATCCTGATCTGTATCATTTGACAGTGGATCAGTAAGTGTTGTTATAACTTCAATTCCATCNAACAATCCGTCATCATCTGTATCGGCATCATTAGGATCTGTGCCATTTGAAAGTTCTTCTGAATTAAGTAAACCATCATTATCTGGATCACCATCTAATTCAGAGCCGTAAATTGTCATCCTCCAATTGTTCCAAGTCCCAGTTGTACCTGAATCCTTGTCTCTAACATCTAGTGTCCATGTACCTGCAGAATCTTCATCCCANTTTAGGACAGTAGAGAATCTCCAATTATTGTAATCATCTCCATTATCTGATCTTTCATTTGCCAAATATGACACCGTTCCAGATGGAGATATCAAACTAACTTCCAAGTCTCCCCTAGAGTTATGATCTGCATCAAAAATTATTTCAACGGTTTCTACAGATACGCTTTCAGTGATTGTAANAGAATCTGTAAGACCGTTATTTGTATTATCTGGAATATTTCCGTTAACAGAAATAACACCAGAATCAACTATTATTTCTTCAGAAACTGAATTCCACGTGGGAGCTAAAGATACTGCTGCTCCTGCATCAATGACACCAAATCCATATTTATGATTGATATCATGGCCTGCCCCATTAATGGCCCAACCTGAATCAGAAGCATCATTTTGACGGGAGGAATGTACTAGTAAATGCTGAACATCTCTCCAGGTTAAATTAGGGTTCGCTTCTAACATTAAAGCAATAACTCCACTAGCTAAAGGTGTTGCTGAAGAAGTTCCTCCGAAATCATCTGTATAATCCCCGTTATTATATCCCCAATCNCCTTCGATATCTGTTGTATAGATTCCATCTCTTCCATCGCTATGAGCTGCAACAAGAATNTTTGCACCTGGTTCCGCATACCATGATTGAGAACCTTGGTCATGTACAGCAGTTACTGCTATAGTGAATCTACTATTTGCATAACCGTCTAAATTTGAATCATCATCAGATGCCAAGCCGTTTCCAGCTGCCCAAGTAATGATATTTCCTAATCCACCTCTACCATTAATGGCATCATCTTCAAACTCTGCATGTACCAACGGTCCAGCATCATCAGGATATATTACTGAATCTGAAGGGCCCCAGCTATTCGAATAAATATCAATATCTTGTTTATCATGACCTAGGGCATTGGCTTCAACTGAATCGGGGGTACTGCACTCTCTAGCTATTAATGTTAAACCTACCAAATTAGAATCTAATGCACCTCCCGACACTCCNATTCCATTATTCCCAATTGCAGCAGCAACACCTGCTACAGCTGTACCATGATTATCAGCTGACCTTGCAGGAGTAGGATCAGCATCATCTTCGCAGTAATCCCAGCTATGNGCTGGAAGATAGTTTCCATTCAGATCTGGATGTGTATGATCTAATCCATCATCTACAATTGCAATNGTTACNCCAGAACCAGTAACCNAATTCCANGCCCCAGTAATATTTGCATCCTCTCCACTAGTNCCACCATCTTGACCAGTATTCTGCAAATGCCATTGTTCGTTAAAGAATGGATCATTAGGAATAAATTTTTTAGCATGCGTATTAGAAACAAGAGGATAAAATGAATCAATAAATTCTTTATTCTCCAATTCACTTAAAGCTATATCAGCATCTTCATGACTAAACTTGATTATCCAGCTGTAATCTAACTTACCAGCTTGAGAAACTAAATTCGCATCGAAATCATTTAGTAAGTCAGATAATAAATTCTCGTTTATGGAGCAAAATCCAGAAGATAATGTAATTACCCATTCTTCAATGGTAGATAACTGAGATTCGGAGTATGAATTAATATCTGAAGCACGAGAATAAGATGCCCAAATAGCGGGTGATAAAAATTCAACTCCACACTCTAAATCATCAATTGGAACTACAGTATCAGTCTCAGAGGAAACATTTGAAGTAATTGGAGATAATAGTGAAAACATAACAAGAAATATCAATATATTACGTCGCACCATATATACACGATTATCATTTTACACTTAACTCGTTGTATTATTTGTGAAGTAAGATGGTGATACTAAAAGATGTGAAAAATTAAAAAAATATGTAAATAATAAGAGTAACATTCAATTCTATTCCGTACTCGCTTAGTCGCGTGAGCAAACAAAATAAAAAAGATAAAACCCTAGAAATTGATTCTGAGTTCAACGAGAGAAACTATACTATTGTGGGAGCATTATTCAGTGGTAGTGTCGCTTATCTTGTATTTGCATCACAAAGTGCTTATCAAGAAGTTGACCTCACTGATCTGCGTCTAGCAACTCTTTTGGTATTTGCTGCGATTTTACCATTTCAGGGTGCTTATCTTATTATTCACACTTACGTTCAAAGATACAGTGAATTTCTTAATGATCAAAAAATGCTAACATTAACTCGACTATCTGAACGTTGTAGAATGATAGGATATTTATCAGTAGTTGGATTTACTTTAAGTCTGATAAATATCAATGAAATTATTGGATTTACATTTATATTTTCTGTAGTCTCTGTAATCATATTAGTACGCTGGTCATGGAATCAGGGATTAAGTAAAAAACCAAGTGAAAATGATTTTGAATAAAAAATATAAATTAATATTTTCCAATTGCGAAATCGTTTTTTCAATTGAAAAATTATACAAATAATAATCGATTTAACATTACTCTAAATCAATTTTGACAATACCCTAGAAATGAAATAAGGTATGTCTTTAGCTAACATCCCAGGTCCCAATTCCTCACCTGCTAGCATACCTGCTTCCCTAAGTAAATACACTCCCATTCTAGATGCAGCCCACGGAGAAATTCCACTGGCTAAAAGTCCTGCAATTGTCCCTGCTAAAACATCTCCAGTCCCACCAACCGACATTCTCGGATTACCCCCCTCAAGGATAACATCACGTCCATGTAATCCGGTTAGTTCGTCGATGGAACCTGTTTTGACCAAACAAAAATTTTCAGATGAAACTGAATCGGAGAGCCAGTTATTTTCAGTGATAATTGATTGAATCAGTTCTTCTCTATTTTTGTTAATCAACCAAGAGTGAAGTTCTTTTTCATGTGGAGTTACCACCCCCCTCAATCCTAGAGGCCAAGCATCTTTTGGTAATGCTGAAATTGCATCTGCATCTATAACCACAGGTATTTCATATTTCATACATAACCCAAGAATACTTTCAACAGCTGATTTTGTTGAGTCTACTTTTCCCAAACCAGGACCGATCAATAAAGCTTGAATTCCCCTACCTGATTTCATTCTCTCTTCGATTGCAGGTATACTCGATAGAGTCAATAATCCAACGTCTGGAATCTCCTCATAGATTACATCTACAGGCCATTCTACTCTTTGAGCCGCTAAAGAGGGCATCCCAACATGAACTAAATCACAACCCACTCTCAAAGCACCCAAAGCCGATAGAATTGGAGCACCATGATATGGCCCTCCTCCGATAATCAGTAGTCTTCCTCGGTCACCCTTTACAGCATCTTTTTCCAATGGCCTGAATCTTTGAAGATCTCCTGGACCGGGATTTAATACCCCCTCGGGAAATGAAAGTGGAGCCACATTTAACTCTCCAACCTCCTTAATTGGTATTCCATCTGAATCAGTCATTTCTAATTTAGCCGAATGGAAAGTTAACGTTGAATTAGCGATTAAACATTTTTCTGAACCCAAACCTGTAGGTATATCACAAGCTAGAGTTAGGCACCTAGAATACCAGTACTGTTCTTTTATCCAATCAACCATCTCAGAAATATTACCTCTAAGATCGGAACCAAAACTCCCTGCTCCAGAACCTAATAAACAATCTATGATTAATTCGGGACAAAAAGCACCTATTGTTCTAGAATTGGTTGCATATCCTGACGTATCAATGAAATTAGAATACCATGTTGTAATGTGAACCCCACTTGCCATAGCCCATTCTCTAGCCCTGATTGAAATTTCACTAGATTCCTTTTGAAACTCATGAGATGCTAAAATACATACATCATATTTTACTGACTCTGATGCTTTTTTTTCAATTAAATCAATTGCAGCTAAAAAACCGTCACCTCCATTATTTCCCTGACCACATAAAAATAATACTGAACCACCTTCAGGTAGCATCTTTCTAACTTGATTGGCCAGATGCCCCCCTGCCTCTTGCATTAATTGCCAAG
>PBGP02000003.1 GCA_002720095.2 Methanobacteriota archaeon | reverse complement strand
TGGATTACTGGAATGAGGATGAACTTGAAGCAATGACTAATCGAGCAATCCAAGTATTCAACAACGAGCCAGAAAAAAGAGCTGCTGCAGTTGCTCACTTCATCAATCGCATCTGCCCCCCTCGTAGAGAAGATACTTCTCAATTGAAGTGGCAATACATTGATCTTGCAGAGAATTTCATTCTATTTCCAGCAAAAAAGAATGGACGCCAAGCAGGGAACTTCATCGAGCAACGGTTCCTACCATTCCTTGAACAATGGAAAGAACAAACATCTCAGTCTGTTGATGGAGATGTGTATGTATTCCCATCAAGTATGGCACAATCAAGTGGTAGTACTAAAAAATCAAGACCACACATTACAGGAAAAACAATTGCAAAGCATCTGGATTATATTCGAGACACAACTATTCTTGATGATGGAAGTTTTCCTCAAAAACTATCAGGACACAAATATCGCCATTCATTTGCAATGCTTGCACTAAAAAATAGTAGAAAGATGACATTCATTGCAAAGGTTCTAGGTGATTCTGTATCTACTGTTGAAGAATATTACTCTCGATTCCTTCTCAATGGGGATCACAAAGCAGAGCATGAAAAGATGACCAGGAAACAAAACATTCCTATCTCTTCTGAAGGAACTGTACAACCATTAGGACTCAAAAGACATAGTAAACAATTACCTTCTGCAAACCAATTAGCAATTGCAGAGGGGTATAGACTCTATGAAGAGAATGGTGGACGCTGGGGGATTTGAACCCCCGGCCGCCTGGTTGCAAACCAGGCGCTCTTCCAAGCTGAGCTAAGCGCCCCTAAACACTGCTCAAACGTTCCACTTCTTTATTGATACGCTTGGATTCCTAATTTTCTACAGCTTCTCGAACTTGCTTTAATGCTAAGTCGAGTATTTTTAATAAACCTCTCAAAGTTACTTCGCTAATGTCTGAAACCTGACAAATTTCAGCCTGAGTCCTAGGATGACCTCTGATTTTAGCTGCATGATACATTAATGCACCTGCAACGCCTGAAGGTTTTTTACCCTGCCAGTAGTCTAAATGCTTAACTTTAGACCAGATAATGTTAGATTCTTCAAGCACTGAAGGTGGTAATTGCAAATTACTCTGATATAAACTAAGATATTCTTCAGGTCCAGTTACATGGTGTAAACCTAACATTCTAGTTGCCATTCTTATAATTCTCCTTAATTCCTTCTCCTTGATGTGAAACGAAGTTGCTAGTTCAGAAATTGATCTCGGTAACTTAGCCTCTCGTGCTGCTAGATAGACACAAGCTGCAGAAACACCAGCTATGCTTCGGCCTATTACAAGACCTTTTTCTTCTACTTTTCTGTAATAGAATGCTGCTTCTTCGACTAGTCTTCCCTGAAGTCCACTGTTGTCGCGTATTAGTTTAGTAGCCTTGGCTAAATTCCTAATTTTTCCATCGTTAGACTTGCTCCTCTGGTCTAATATTGCTCTTCTTCTCCATTCTCTTCTACTTTTTCCAGAAATACCGTTCCTACTGGCACTTGAATAAAGTAAATCTTTTGTGTCAATTGTAGTATTCAAACCTTTGTCCGCTAGCAAGTATGTACTAGGTGCTCCGACTCTTGAGTTGTCCACTTGATCTGAATGATTGGTCCATTCTGGTCCTTCATCAATGATATTTTGTTCTACAACTGAACCACATGATTCACAGAATACTTCCCCTCTAGATTTATCGAAGCTCCAATTTATCTCACCACAGTCAGTACAAGGTCTAGATTGACCTACTGTTTTCCTGCCCGAGTAAATACCTGCCGATTCGTTACGTTTGTTTATCATAATATCACCTTGTACTAGACAACCTTGGGTTAACTAGTGTTTGCCGATATATTTAAACTCTTGTAATTATTGTTTTAATAAAAATAAACGGTATGCTTAACGAGCGGTTATATGTGGGAGTTATGTTGACATGTCTACAATAGTAATTTTAGGTGCTCAGTGGGGCGATGAAGGTAAAGGAAAATTAGTGGATGTTCTTGCAGAAAAATCTGATTGGGTCGCAAGATTTCAAGGAGGAAATAATGCTGGACACACTGTAGTAATCGGAGATAGAACGATTAAATTACATCTACTACCAAGTGGGATAACTAGGAAATCATGTCAATTAATTTTAGGAGATGGTATGGTTATCGATCCTTGGGTCCTCGAAGAAGAATTGAATAGATGGAAAAATGAAACAGGAGAAGAACCTGATAAAGATAGACTTTTCATCTCTGACAGAGCACATATAATCCTAAAGTTCCACAGGCTTGTTGATGGTATAGATAAAAAAATAGGTACTACTGGAAGAGGAATTGGACCAACTTATTCAGATAAAATTAATAGATTTGGACTTAGATTCGCTGACTTAAAGTATATCATAAATGACAACGAATGGATTAGCGAAATGTGTTTGTCATACAACCGAACATTACGTTCTTTGAACATCAATGAAAACATAACTGAAGAAGATTTGACGGCTGATCTGAAATGGATTCATAATAGATTTAACCATACGATTGCAAACACTGGTTTAATGTTAGATAATGCCATTAAAATGAATCAAAAAGTGTTATTAGAAGGTGCTCAGGGGTGTTTACTTGACATCGATCAAGGTACCTATCCTTATGTGACGTCCTCTGTAACTAGCAGAGCTAATGCCACACATGGAGTAGGAATTCATCCAGGTCATATCGATGATGTAATTGGTATTGTCAAAGCATATACCACCAGAGTTGGTCATGGTCCATTTCCATGTGAACTAAAGGATGATGTGGGAGATTACCTCACCGAAAAGGGCCATGAATTTGGAACTACAACTGGTAGACGTAGAAGATGTGGATGGTTAGATCTTGTAGTTCTAAAACATTCACACAGGATTAACGGTTTCACATCATTAGCAATCACAAAATTGGATGTTTTAGGAGGTTTAGAAAGTTTAAAGATTTGTGTAGGTTATAGAGCTAATGGAATAGAATATCACAATCTTCCTGCTAGTAATTTCGAGCTCGAAAATGCAGAACCCATTTATATTGAAATGGATGGTTTTCCAGAATTAACTGATAAACAATGGCTTCAATTAGCTGAAAAAGCTAACAAAGAAAAATTGGGATTAAGCGCTTTACCAATTAATGCACAAAAATATCTAAACCAAATTGAGATGTTGTTACAAATTCCAATACATAGTGTGGGAGTAGGCCCCGATAGGGATGCTACAATTCACGTCAACTAGATAATTTGAGGTTTAACTATTTACGGTATACCTCTTCGCATAGTCATGGGATTCAAGTCTAGAGCAAGGAAATTTAAGAAAACAAAAGATGATGATGATGAAAAAAATTCTGTGATAGTGCCGGAAAATGAAGTTAAATGTGCTATTAAAAATTGTAAGAACTTTGCTGATAAGCACCTAGGAGGACGGAGTATAGGAAGAAATAAAGTCCTTGAAGTGTGGAATAAGAGTGAATTTGATGAGATTAAAGGAAGAGTAAAACTATGTAAAAAATGTTATAGGATTCTGAAAAAAGAGACTAAGGATTCTAAAGAATGGGTCTAATTAATAATTTTGGGTGTCAAGTATGTCACGGTTTTACTCGGCTTAACATATAGTTCCGAAAAATCACTATCTCCAATATCTATACATTTATCAAGAAAATCTCTATGAGATTCTAGTAATGTTACAATACTTTTTTTCCCATTAATTTGCTCTCCAAATCCTGTGATTAGAATTTCTAAATCTAAATCAATTAATCCCTCAATACTGTCAGCTAAATCTGGTAAACAACCAGTAGGTAAATCCCATCGGGAAATCATATTTTCACCTGGAATTGTAGATCCAGCAACTAGTAACTCATGCGACTCCAAATAATAGCCCATGGAATCAATTGAGTGCCCAGGCAGATGTATAGCCTCTAAAAACAAATTACCAATCTTGAATTTTTGTTCGTCGGCTATCGGGCTTGCAATAGTATGTGGCATGTCAGAATTAAATCTTGAAGCCCATGTCGAAAAATGATCTCCACCTGATAGAGAATTTACTGCTGATTCATGAATCAAAATTTCCGCATCGAAGACTGATGAAAGGAATGATGAAGCTCCACAATGATTAAATCTTCTTGAAGTCAAAAAAATCTTACAAATGTTACTATCTGAATTTAGTTGACCACGAATCCTTTCCTCAATCAATAGTTGATACCAACTGGTTCCGCAATCAATAACGGCTACCTCTTTCGAATCACAAATCAAAATAGAATTTGAATCATGATGAATCCCTGGTAACCTAATCACCCGCATAATTCCGACCCTATATTTTGTCTGAAAAGAATTTAACTAATTGAATTATTGTAATTAAATGTCATTATATACAGGAAGTTAGTCGGAGATACATGGCTAGATTTCCAGAAGCAGAAGCAAGACTACTTGATGTTAGGATATGTATGAAATGTAATGCAAGGGTCGCTTTAAATGCTACTAAATGTAGAAAGTGCGGATATAAAGGTCTTAGATTGAAAAATAAAGAAGCTAAAGGAAATTGATTAACTATATTTGCTGAAGCATTTTTTCAAGTTCTGCATTAATCATCATTATCAGAGGTTGAAACTCTGGTGGAATATTTGGATCTGCAAATAATTCTTCTAATCTGCTCTGGGTCATAGCGATTCTGACATCCAATTGTTTACTTGAGTTCAATAACCATAACTCAATCGAATCTCTAGCACCTTTCCTGATATTCCTAGGAACTTTAGGGTCATCTAACTGAGTGATTACTGTTGCAACCTGTTGTAGTCTTGTCTCTATTTCGCTCATTAAAACACTCCCTTGACATGGCTGCCTTCGTAGGGCCATGAGGTATTTCATTTAAGTCAATTACTGGATGCGGTACCATGGGGCTCAGTGCATCGTTGGCGGTTCTAGGTTGGACGCGAATGACTATTTTGATAGGTTGTTTCGCCGGAGCGGCTCATTTAGATAATAAACAAAGAAAAGTTCCTAACAGTTATTGGAAGGTTTGGGTTAAATCAGCAGTATTGCTCTGGGTTCTTGAAATTGCTATACGTTCAGACGATTGGATTACATATTGCACAATGGCTGCAGTCTTAGCTTACGGCAGCACTTCTTTGATTGGAACTCCAACGCTCTCAGACTTAAAAAAAGGAAGTTGGGTTGATTGGGCAGTAATAATTTGGTACGGTATCGGAATGTATGGTATTTATTGGGGTTTTATTGAATACGTACCTTTAGAAGATCTCCAATCAATTCTATCTTATCAAGAAGGTACAAAAGAATATATTTGGTTACAAACATTAGCAGTCTTACCAATCATGTTTTTCATTAAGATGGCATGGAAACTAAGATTACTTCATGGCGGAGCAGATGCAAAAGCATTACTCTTGGTTGCAGTTTTGATACCTAGTTGGGCTACATTTATACCTGTAAATGGGAGTGTGTTCTTGCCACCAGTCTTTGCTCTGTTAGTGTGGGGAGGATTAGGATTCTTTTTGTTACCAATTTCTTTAATTATTCATAATATCACAGATAATAATGTAAAAACCTTCGATGACATTACTATGATTTGGCACGCAACAAGAATGCCTCTAGACGAAATAACTGATAATTTTGTCTGGCTATTAGATGAAGTAGTAATTTCACCCGATGGAGAACCTACTATAGTTTCATCATTACAACCCCCCAAAAAATCTCCATCTAAAAAGGAGTTAATGATTAAAATTGAAGAATTGAGACTTATGGGTGTAGAAGATGCATGGGTTACCAAAAAATATCCACTGCTTAGTTATATTTTCCCAGGGACGATTTTAATGCTCTTCTTTGGTGATCCAATGTGGTGGATTTTACATATTTTCGGTCTGACTTAAGTTTGGTTATCAGTAATATTATTTTTTGAAAATTTAAAACTTAACTGTAGTAATATTGCCATTAGTGACAATACTCCACATAAATGAAACACTGTATGATATGTCCAAATTCCATCGCTACCTTCCAAAGTTGCTTCCCATACAAATGCAGCAACTAATGGACCAATCACTCTAGAAAGCGCTCCAAAACCTTCTTGTGAACCCATAACCCTGCCTAAATCAACTTTATATTTTCTAGCTTCAATTGTCAACAAAGTACTTTGAGTTGGCTGAAATAATCCATTTCCTAAAGCAATAAGTGTCAGTACAAATAAAATAGTTATCAATGGAGTAGGATTCAAATAAGGTATCCAAGTTAATCCAATCCCTGCAGAAACTAAACCTAATAACATCAAAATTCCATTTGTGAATTTCTTAGATAATATCCTAATTAGTCCGCCCTGAACAATTACTCCAACTAAACCAACATAAGCGAACAAGTAACCATTCATCTTTGCATCATATCCTAATCCCCCACTGGTTATCTCCATTCCAGTAAATAATATGAAGGTAGTTTGCATCATAGAAAAAGAGAGAAGGAAAATCGCATTTACGAATATCAACATCCTGATACTTGGTTTAAGGTCTCTTACGTCAATTAAATTTCTAATAATTTTTTTAGTAGTTTCCAAAGGTGATTCAAAGTTTATATCTCTTTTTTCGACAGGAAGACTCTCTGGCAATCTAAATATTGCGAAAAATAATGATATCGCGGATAAAACACTAGAAAAAAGACATGGTAAAAAATAAGGATAAGCTCTCCAAAAATCCGACTCGAAAAAACCTCCTACTGTATTAGCTGGATCTGTAAGAATCCCTCCAATAAAAGGACCAATCATGAATCCTAATCCAAATGCTGCACCAATTAACCCCATTCTGCCTGCTAACTGTTCTGGTTCACTAATATCTCCAATGTAAGCTCTACTAACTGCAATACTCGAATTACCTGCGCCTGCTAAAAATCTGACAATTAAAGCAAACCATAAACTTCCTGAAAGACCAAATGAAAACAGAAAAATCGTATTTGAAAATAGGCCGGCAATTATAATTGGTTTTCTACCAAATTTATCTGAGAAAGTTCCGAGTATTGGTGTGAACAAAAATTGTCCTAATGTATAAGCTGCAAGTGTTATTCCAACCCATCTATCCCTTACACCAAAGTCAGTAATTCCACCAGATTCTGCGAGATCTTGTATGAAATAAGTAAGGAATGGTATTACTAATGTAAAACCAATCATATCAATTAGAACGACAAGAAACAGTATCATCATCGGAGATTTTTTACCAAAATCTCTCCTCAAATTATCACAACGGGTATCAAAATAAATCAAGATGGTAAAGTTTTAGGATCTTGTGTAAGTTTATCCACAACATCTCCTAACCTCTTTACCAAGCTACCCTTCTTGTCATTCTTAATCAAAGATAGTTCCATTACCTCATCAAGAGTGCTAACTGGAATCACTTGAACCTTATCTCTCCATTGATCGTCAATCATGACATCTTGGAGGTTTGATTGAGGTATGATTATTCTCTGAATCCCGCTTTTTGCTGCTGCCTCTATTTTTGCTGTTACTCCACCGATGGGTAATACTTCTCCCCTAACAGAAAGACTACCTGTCATTGCCAAATTCTGATCGATGGGAATTTCTTCAAGCGCACTAATAATAGCAGTTGCAATGGTGATGCTAGCGCTGTCTCCATCGACTCCGTGAGTATCTACAAATTGAATATGGATGTCGTAATCTGAAATATCTTTACCAGTTAATTTCTTAATTACGGCAGAAACATTCGTGACAGATTCTTTTGCTAAATCTGATAATCCTCCAGTTGCAAAAACTTTTCCACCTGAACTCTGTGCTGGTGTTACTAATGCCTCTACAGGTAACATAATACCACTAAAATCTGATAGTCCCGAATTTGCTCCTAAAACCGCTAATCCATTAACTCTGCCAACTCTATGTCCACTATTCACAATCATTGAGTATTCTTGTCGTTTTTCTATCATTCTGTCAGCAACTTGCTGCTCTAGTGGCCTAGCAATTCTCCTAGCAGCTAAAACGTGTTTTGCTGATGTGAACTCGGCTCCCTCTTCGAAAGCCAAGTCCCCAGAGATACGTACTAATCCACCCAACTCACGTAATCTAAGAGATAATTTTCCTCTTCTTCCAGCTCTCCTCTGAGCTTCTCTTAATACTAACGTCACGGCAGATTTGTCAAAGTGTGGAATACTCTTAGCAGTTGATTCATCTCTATTAATTTCCTGAGCTATAAACCGAATTAGTCTTCTTCTGTTTTGAGCGGTGTCTGGCATTTCAGTATTCACGAAGACCTCGTAACCGTATCCTCTGATTCTACTTCTAAGTGCAGGATGCATTCCTTGTATCGCATCTAAATTACCAGCAGCAATTAAAACAAAGTCGCAGGGTACTGGTTCAGACTTAGTCAATGCTCCGCTAGACCTTTCAGATCTACCGCTAATCGGGAAAGCCTTTTCTTGCATTGCAGTCAGTAAAGCTTGTTGCTCTTCCAGCCTCAAAAGATTAATCTCGTCAATAAATAAAATTCCTCCATGTGCTTTGTGGATTGCTCCTGCTTCCACTCTCTCGTGGGCGGGTGTTTCCATACCTCCTGATTGGAATGGATCATGTCTAACGTCTCCTAGTAGCGCGCCAGATAGTGTTGCCGTAGCATCTACAAAAGGAGGCTTGTCATCGTGTAGATGTTTTACTAGAATTTTTGGAATTCTGGCTTCGCTTCCCGAAGTTAATCTGCTTCTAATGAACATGTAACCGAATGCTAATAGCAACATACCAAAAATTAACGTGATGATTTGCCCACTCTGGATTGCTGCAATCGCTAATATAAAACCAATAAGAACTACAGCAATTAGTAATGTCCTGTTAGTTTTTTCTTGCTGGATTTTAATCTGTTGCTTTTGAGATTTAACAATTCTGTCGGCTCTGCCTGCTGGGGTAGTTCTTACTCTGGGTTCATTTTCGTCATCCTCATTAGGGTAACACAACAAGTCTTCTAACTCGTCATCAGGTAATAATTCTACCATTGACTTTGCCAGCATTGATTTCCCAGTTCCAGGGTCCCCGATCATTATCACGTGTCTTCTTTGTTTAGCTGCTTTAGCAATTACGATGGATGCATCTTCTTGACCAATAACTTGATCTACCATTCTATCGGGAATAGGTACATCTTTAGTTGTTTCAAATTCAACCTTCTGTATCCAGTCTTCTACTGAGTCATTTAACAAAATCTCATTGTCATCGTATTTTTCAGGAGATTTGTTTTCATCAGTCATAAACACACATCCACAAAATTATATTTTTATTTTAATTTGCCATCCAAGTAGCTTTGCCCATAATGTCTCCATTGATCCATTGTCCAACCTGCTGGAATCCCAGTTGGTGGAATCGGCGGTCCAGCAGGCACGTGTACTTGAGAATGCATAGTATTATGCTGCATTGTATTCTGGAAAATCTGAGCTGCTCCACCGTATGATGAATTAGCTAAAACATCGTATTGAGGGGCATCAAAGTTCCAATCCGGTTCTGTGTCCCTTCCTCTAACAAATAACATGAGTGATAAAACGACGACTAGCAGTGTAATAAACCCTGCTAGTCCAATAGTCATCATGTCAAACTCAAAAGAACTACCTTCTACCGAACCCTCATAGGAATTACAATCGGAAGTAGATTTAAGACACTCAAGTCTATTTCTCTCCTCAATCAAGCTATCCTTCTCTTCAATAAATTGTAGTTTTTCTGGATCATCATCGTCGATAATTAAGTTTATTTGAGCATTTAATATCAGCAATTCTTCTTCTAATTCTTCTAATTTTTGATTAATTTGTTCGTCAGTTAAATCTTCTTCAACTGACTCTGGGTTTGTAGAAGGAGTAGGATTATCAGGGCTATCAGAAACAAACCAATAATGATACTTCGACATTTCCCTATTTATTCCATTTGAGTCTACTCCTTCTAGTCCTAGTTTTAATTCATCATCCAAATCTACATGTAATTTACCTGCTGGCTTAACCTGAACACTCCAAGAAGGTTCTCCATTCTCAAGAGTGAATTCTTGTCTATCATAACAAACGCCGAGTTCAACACTGCAAATTTGGAATGAACCGCGAATGTCCTTTAACCCAATATCACTGTGAAGACTGAACGTAAAAGTTGGCACTCCTCCTGCATTCAGATTCTCAACTGTTACCAGAACATCCCCAATTTCGTTTTCATCGGTCGCAATAACCAATGGTAAATCAGAAACTGCAGAAACAGTAACTTGATATTCATTGAAGTCAGAGTTTCTATCAATAGTTTGAATGAAAATAACGTGCTCTCCAGGGTTCATGAATTTGATAGTCAACTCTCCTAGTGCAGCTCTGTAAGTAAGCGCCCCAGATTCCTGAGTAGTTATTTTACTGTACAGTCTTGCTTCTTCGTCAGAGTTGTCAACATCAGTAATAACTCCATCCAAATCGAAGGAAATTTCTTGTCCAACTATGAAAAATTGATTGTCGAAAATTGATGTGTCAAATGTTGGTGCATCATTCACACCGTTAATATTAACCACCAAAGTTGTATCACTTTTCTGAAGTCCATCGCTAGCCCTTAAATTAATGTTGACTGTTCCAAAGACATCATCATCAATTGCTGATACTGATAGTACAAATCCATCCACAGAAGCCGAGACCATATCTTCATGGGTAGTATCTATTAATGAAATATCTAGTAAGTCCACGCTACTAGGATTACCATTATTATCGGTATCAGATAAGTATGGCCGTAGATCAAACGAAATATCTCCTCCTTCATCAAATCCTTGAGATGGCAATGTTTCCCATCTCGGCATTCCACTTTCAATAACGTTAAACAATAAAGTTCCAGATTGAGTTTCAACTCCATCATCAACAGTGATATACAAGCTTGCAGATTGGATTTCACCGTCAGCATTAATAGGGATTTTATCGAAAAGAACTTCCAATTCAAAAGTATCTGGGTGCCAAGCTACAAAATTAGCACTTTCGCTGGTAACAATCAGATTCTCATTAGACGTTTCAGCATCTGAAATGTGATTAATCATCGAAATTCTCTCTGAGGTTGATACTTTAACAGTCGGAATCGGATAAGCTTCAATTACAGGTTTGGCATTTAGCAGTTCAAATGCATTAGATTTAATAGCATCTTGACTCACATGTCCTCTTTCATCAGTAAACATTACTTTAATGTCATAATCTCCAGCAGGCGCAGAATTTGGAGCATCTAAAGTAAATTGATAGAAATTTCCATCAGGTCTTAAACTTGGACCAGTTTCTATCCAATCGGTTGACCACATGTCATTTGTTCCAGTTGGACCAACAAATAATGTTGGAGTCATGCTAGATAAATCGTCTACTTTGTCATTAGAATTTGCATTTACCTCTACACTAATTTTATTGCCTCTCTCGACTTCTTGACTAGTTAGAATAACTGGGGTATTAGCTGTGGGTGTGTAGTCGAGATTGTGAGTAGAAGTTTTAGCATTGTTCCCACTATTTTTATCTGCTGTTAGACCAACAATTTCTGCTCTTAGACTTGTTGATTGAACAGTTGATGAAACAGTACTTGAATCAAAAGTAGTTTGAAATGATTGAGTAGACCCTGTTGAAGAGAAAATCTGTAGACTATCTGAAAAAATCAAATCTTCTTGATTTGGTCCTTTGACATGGAAAATTTTCAATGTGCCTCCAGAATTATAAGCTTCATCACCATTATTTGTTACAGTAGTAGATACGGAAAATTGATCACCAATAACAAAACCATCTCCGTTCCAATCATTATTAGTCACTGCTAATGATGAAACTTCCAAGTCAATCATTGGACCCATGTCGCTATTCCCTGCAACATAAACATCATTCCAAGATGTATGAGGTCCAGACATTAGAGCTCCAACTGTAACTGTATTAGATGCTCCCCCCCCAGCAGTATTTGCTGGAACTGTCCAAGAAGCTGTTTGTGGTGTGTTAGCAACCAAATTAAACATCTGGAATCCGCCTCCTCCATTCGTATTTCCGCCAGTAGTCAACCAAGCAACCCAACAATAATGTGGATACGATCCGTCACTGTAGCTAACAGTGCACACTTTTTCCGTGACTGCAGCATAAACATACACCTGTGATGTACCCGTACCTAGATATTCTGCTTCAATTTCAATATCTAAGTTATTTCCATTTGTAACTTGAGTGACTTTGATGTCATAATTTTGAGGATTTACCATATTTCCTCCATTAGAAAATTGTGAATCAAATTGATTATCTGCATAACCATCACCGTCGGTGTCAGAACCACCACCACCTGACACGTAATATTGTGAGCTTGCAGGCGCTGGAGGTGGATCCTCATCAGCAAAAGCAGTAGTTGGATATCCATTCGAATTTGCCATGATATGGTTAACTCTACCTATCGAACTGTCATCACTTGGATATTGGCCGTTATAATTTAGGAACGAAACATAAGTAAAATCATTCGGCAAATCATAGGCTAATTGTTTTAGTGATGGTGAAGAATATGACATACATGGACCGCACCATGTTGCACCAACATATTCAGCAAATACGACTCCTCCATGAGATGGTAGAGCTGGTGGATTAGCAGCAGAGTATTGTGGATAATTTTTCATGATTAAGGGGGTCTGGTTTTCGCCATCATTAACTTCGTCTAGATAGATTAATGTTGTCGAAGTTAGCATAATCGTACAGATGGCAATAATCAAGAATCTGTGGGTGCCCATGGTCTCTCCTTGTTCGACACCATTATAATGATTCGCCAATATTGCTCTCTTACGTAGTAAGAGAAGTAACATTATACAAAATTTGCTTAAATAGAACCATTTACGCTGTACGTGAGCGAACATAAAAATGAAGAAGTTGTAGCACTTAGAGATGATTCTGGAAATGTCTACATCGTAGAATTAATAGATGAACATATTAAAATCAAAGGAGTTGGTGTTTTCAATCCATTTAACACACTTAAAGATACAAAATTTGGGGAGAAAATAATTATCGGAACGAAGGAATTCTACTTCATCAAAGCTTCACTTCCAGAAAGACAAAAAGGGTTGAAAAGAAGAGCTCAAATAATTCAATCTAAAGATGCAGGATTACTAATTACAAAGTTGGGAATTGGTTCTAAATCAAAGATTTTAGAGGCTGGGTTAGGTTCTGGAGGGTTATCAATTCACATTCAAAATGTGATCGGAAGACATGGAATCCATATAACATTAGAACCTCGTTCTGAACATTCTGAAATTGGACTGAAAAATTTAGAAAATGGAATTAAATCTGGTGTGGAATCTGGAAAACACATTCACATTGAGGGGAAAATAGAGGATTGTGTAACTGAAATTACTAAAATTTGTGAAAGATTTGATGCAATAATTTTAGATTTGCCTGACCATTCAGAGGCAATTTCTTCTGTGGCTCATTTATTACGTCCTGGTGGTCGGATAGCTTGCTATTGTCCTGTGACTTCTCAAATAGAGAATTCATGGAGTACTTGCGAAAATTTGGGTCTATCTGTAGAATGGGCTGGTGAATTAATAGAAAGAACATGGGGTAGAGCGATGAAAGGAGGCATTAGGCCAGTAAATGGTCCTTTAGGACATACAGCTTTCTTACTAATTGCAGTCAAACTTAATTAGAAACTCTAACAATTTCCTTACATTTAGGACAATTAAATCTAAATGGGGGTGCTTTGCCAGCTGGAGGTCTAAGTTTTGCATTACAACTGTAGCATCTAACAGTTCCGTCTGATTCTAATTTGGTAGAATTTGTATCCAGAGAAATATTACTCTCTAAAGAAGAAATTTCTGGAATATCTGAATTTATAGTTGGTATTTCTTCAACTGGAGGTAAATCTTCAAGTGGAGGCAAGTCTGTGATAATTGGCAATGTGTTTAAAGGATTTAAATCACTATTATTTTTATTCCGATTCTTAAATTTCCTAATTTTTAGTAACACAGCTATTAGAATAATTCCCCATCCTGAAAATAAGGCTATTAATGTCTGTTGTTCGTCCAACTCACCAATCTTGAGATCTAATCCTTTGGGGGGCAATCTTAAACCATCAACTACTAAATTCACAGAGTCACTTGTGTCACTACTTGAAATTGAATTGAACGCAACAATCCTAATCTCGGTAGAAATTGAGGCATTTGTGTTAGGAATAATGGTCAATTTAATACTCATGTCTGAAAATGGATCTAACTCAAACTGAGCATCATTAATGTAACCATCCCAGATGAAATCAAATGATCCACTTTCTGAACCTTCTACAGTTAGAGTTCCGTTGATACGTTCATTCAGTAAATTTTTAATCGTTACAGACATTACAGTACTACCATCATAGTTCATCTCGATTAAAGTCTCAGAAACATCAATTTCAATGACCTCTATTCCAGAAATATACTCGCTTAAGATACTATATTGTAAAGTTTGAGATTTTTGTTTTGATATGTCATTATTAGAAGTTACTTCAAAAATTAGAATATATGATCCTGCTGGAGAGGAATCTGGAACTTTACAAGAAAAGGGTACTGACTCTGATTGTTGTGGATTTAATTCAATATTTGTAGACATTGTACACTCAATTCCATTTGAAGAAATTGTGAAATTATCTTCCTGATTTCCTTGATTGCTGATTAATAAATTACCTGTAATTGATTCTCCAGGTTTCACGTCATTATTTGTTGATTGAATAATTAAATCTGCCATACTTACTTGATCTAATGCATTAATTTTTATTGAATCCATGACTGAGTTTCTATTTACATCTACAACATTTACCGAAATTTCCGCATCACCAACTGCACTGGTTCTTTTAATTCCAAGGTTTAATATTAGTTGAGCATTGGGATTTATTTCCACAATGCTTGATTCTAAAGACACATCAAATCCAGATGCACCCACAATAGTAATTTCAAATGTAGATTTATCTGAACCTAAGTTAGAAATGGTCAAGATTAGCTGCTCAAAATTATTAGTTCCAATTACTGGAGAAGTGCTTGAAGATGATATGTCAACATTTCCTAAAGATGAAATTTGAATTGTGACATTAATATATTCTAATATTTTACTTTCGATTTCTTCAATATAAACTGTAATTGGATAATCTCCCGATTGACAGTTGATATTAGCGTTGAAACCAATAGAAATTTCGGTAACACTATCTACAACTGCATTAGATAAATTTGAATCTGTTCCATTTAGGCTTATACATGAAGGTATTCCTGAAATACTTTTAAGATTATAATTGTTAACTTGTGTTCCGGTATTTATTATATCAAGTTTTAACTCTTCTGAACTTCCTGAGTCAATAGATAATCTTGAATCTTGAGGCCCGATTAATTCAAATGATGTTAGTCCATTAATATCCAAACTGTAGATAATTTGAGATGATGCTCCATTTTGAGTTAAAACCTTGACTATAACATCTGTTTTCCCTGTTAAATCACTATTTTCCTCTAAATAAAAATCAATATCGATTACATCGGTTTGGCCTCTTGCAATAGTTAATAATCCTGGAGGGGGGGTAGCTGAAATACCACTTGGTGTTATTGTTTCTACTCTGAATTCATCTTGTTCTGTACCTAGGTTTTTGACTGTAAATGTAACCGTAGTTGTTTCATCATACTCTAACGATTTAGATTCTGGAGAATATATCTCAATCCCCCAACTGACTCCGATTCTAATTAATACTGGGAATACTGTACGCTCAGAGTTCAGTCTGTTCTCAGCAATGAAATTAAATCCACACGTATCGTTTCTGTGAGAAACTTCCCATGGCCTAACAGAGATGTATGCTAATTCTGTCTCATTAATTCCTAATGTTGAACCAATACTTGACACTACAACATCACAAGGACCAAATGTTGATTCTGTAGAATAATCATAACCAACAGCCCTATTACCATTATTCTTTATCTCCAACTTAACCTCTGCAGGAGTATCTGGAAGCCATGTATGATTAGTAACATCTGAAATACCAACAGAGTCTTGGGAACCTACTTGAATTACTATAACTGTTGACATAGAAACATTGCCTTGCGTACTAGATGCCCATAATCTCAATCCAAGATAACCTGGTGCTGTACCATTTGGAATTGTAATCCTCAGTGTTGCAATGTCAGATGACATAGGTGACATATTGGAGAATACATCGTCTAACCAATAGGCGGTCCATTTTTCAGGTATTGAGTTCGCATTGCTAACCATAGAAATTTGCATTGTAGTTTGTGAATTACTTGAAGGGATATCAAAACAAAAACTATCAGAATCCAATGGAATTAAATTTGCATATAAGGATACTGTGATACAATAAGAACCATTATCAAATGTCTGATTATAATATCTGAATCCATTTTTTGTAGATGCTGTGAAATTATCCCAACCTACTTCAACAACTACTGGAAATGTGGTATTTGTTCTAACTTCATAAAATATCTGATATGCTCCAGATTGGGTGAGGTTATCATATTCAAATACTGAAAACATATGTGTAGAATTAGTAGTAACACTAACTTGAATTTCGGGTAGTAAAATTATTGTTTCATTTTCTTCAAATAAAGCTCCAACTGTTTTATGTTCATCAATTTCAATTGTAGTAGTATTCACTGTAGAATTCAAATCACCATTAAATTCTGTAAAACTCCAATTATCGTCAGGTATTGCCTCAATAGTAATCACTGTACCATTGTCTACTAAATCTCCCAAAGTATATGTTGAACCATTTGAGTCATATGAATATAGTAGTGTTCCATTACCCGTTATAGTTCCTTCACTCAAAGAATATTGTGCTATTATAGAACATCCATAAACATCGTACAGACAAATGTCTAAGAAATCACTACTCAATAGACTACCATTAAAACTAACATTAGACCAGATTGTAATATTGCCTTCCTCAGTAGTTGACCAAAGAGTACTGAAGGCTTGGGCTCCATTTGTGGAATTTAAAATTGAATTCCACGTCTTAACAACTAATCCATTCGAATCTACTGCTTTAATGTCTAAATCGTATTCTAAATTAGGAGTTAATCCGGAAGCATTGGTGGTAATTTCTATATCTTCGGTAGAAATATCGAATTCAGCTCCAAAAATTGGTTTTACAAGTGTAATGGTCTCATTTCCATTTACTTCTGGTTGTGACTCATTAGATGTATAATCAGACCACCATTGTATTAGGTCTGGCTCATCAATGACATCCAGTAATATGGTATCATTCATATTCCCAAGATTCATCACCTCAATATTCACATCCGTAGTTGAGCCTGGATTAACTACTATCAATCCGTTATCTCCAACTTCACTAGAATTCAAGGATGCTTCATAATGAGGATGAACAGAAAAAAATGCTTCTATTGTTGCAGAATCGGAGCCACCTGTTTGATTCACTAAAAACTCAACTGTTGTATCATCGGATAGTAAAGCTAGAGAATCTAGTGACACTACAATAGTAGTTGATTCTGAAAACGTTGGAAGTACATTCTCGATCTCCGAATCAATTATGTTAATATTCCAAGCAGGATTATAACTGGGGTTGAGTTCGATTGAATAATCATTAATTTGAGAATCATTATTATGAATAGTAAGTGTAATATTAGCTGTAGTACCTGGTAAAATTAATAGATGCTGTTCGGATAAATCTAATTCAATTTTTGCTGAGTTTGAAGCCGAAGAAATTAGAGGAGTTGTAGAAGAAATCACCATGAATAATATCAGAAATATTCCTGTTCGTCGGCTTGATGGCTTTTTACTCACAACAGGTGGGACATAATACGCCCCTATAAGGGGCGTGGGAGAAATTATCACTCCCTGCGTAACATTTCCATTTTTTCAGGAATTATTCGTTCCCAAGAAAAATGTCCTTTTGAAGATGGATCACGACCAAAATGACCACCTGAAGCAGTAACCAAATAAATCGGATTTCTGAGACCTAAATTCTCAATAATTTTTTGTGGAGTGAAATCGAATACATTAGATATTCTAGATTCTATTTCTTTATCTGAGATTATCCCTGTTGAATGTGTATTCACAGTTATGCTCACTGGTTCATCTCTACCAATTGCATAAGCTACTTGAATAGTACATTTGTCAGCAAGTCCACTTGCAACAACATGTTTTGCAACCCATCTAGTCATGTAGGCAGCTGACCTATCGACCTTAGTTGGATCTTTTCCACTAAAAGCTCCGCCTCCGTGAGGTGCACTTCCTCCGTAAGTATCTACGATAATTTTTCGTCCCGTTAATCCTGCATCTGCATAAGGACCACCTGGATCAACAAATCTACCAGTACCATTCACGATTATTTTAGTTTCTGAGTCGATCAACTCATCTGGAATTACATAATTAACAACATGTTTTATCAATTCACTTTGAATATATTCTCTCTCCTCTTCTATGCTACCTTTCTCTTCAATCAAATCTTTATGCTGATTGGCTAGAACCACTGTTGAAGCTCTTCGAGCCGTACCAGATTCATCATATTCAATTGTTACCTGACTTTTACCATCTGGCCTAATCCAAGGGAGAATTCCTTTTTCTCTGACCTCTTGTAACCGCCTAGTCAATTGTTGCGATAAAATCGTTGGAAGTGGCATGAAAGTTCCTATTAATCCAGGAAATGATTCAGATTCTGTACAAGCATATCCGAACATCATGCCTTGATCGCCAGCGCCACCAATATTAACTCCATCAGAGATATCTGGAGACTGAGTTGTGATAGCGACCTTCATCTCACACACCTCAGAACTTCTTGCATCCATACCTATTTCATGAGAATTATAACCGACATTGATGCATACATCCCTGGCAATTTTTTCATAGTCTGGCACTTCACCATCTACCGTTACCTCACCACCCAATACGATTAGGCTCTTATCCTCCATTCCCTTAACAAATGCTTCAACAGCAACTCTTGCATTGGGATCTAGTTTTATACACTCGTCTAAAATCGCATCACTGATTTGGTCACAGAGTTTGTCTGGATGTCCAGAACTAACTGATTCTGAAGTGAATAAACGCCCTCGCATAAATAGCCCTGAGTGACTCTGTTCATGAAAAGTTCGGTATTCATATGCGCCAATTTGAAGGAGTGTATACCCTAGCATATGCATGGTCAACACTAGTGAGGTCAAATGGATACCTACAAATTATCGAACTAATACATTGAATGAAATAGCTTCAAATGGTAAATTATTCATTAATTCTGAAGTAACACTATGTGGATTCGCAGAAATTATTAGAGGTAAGGGAGCAGTTTGCTTTATCAGACTTAGAGACGGTACAGGTCATCTACAGGCATTTATCAAAAAGGGAAATGTTAGCGACCAAGAACTAGAATTATCCCAAAATGCAAGTCGTGAATCAACATTTCAGATCAAAGGGATAATTGCGGAAAAAAGAGCTCCAAAAGTTCCTGAGGGAGAGCCTTTACCTCCTGCAGAATATGAAATCGTAGCAAGTGAAGTCAATATCCTTTCGCTCGCAGAAACACCTATGCCATTGGGAATCACAGATAAGGTCGAAGTCGGAATGGACGTTAGATTAGATAATAGATTCCTAGATTTAAGACGGAAACATGTGAATGCAATGTTTAGACTGAGAAGTAAAATCTTACAATATGGCAGAGAACATCTAATTTCAGAAGGTTTCGGTGAGATAAATAGTCCTAAAATTATAGCTGCAGCTGCCGAGGGAGGTACCAATTTATTTCCTATCAAATATTTTGATAGAAATGCCTACTTATCTCAAAGTCCACAACTATACAAACAATTAGCTGTGATGGGTAACTTAGAACGTGTTTTTGAAATTGGTCCTGCATTTAGAGCAGAGAAGCACGATACGTACAGACACTTGAATGAATTCATTTCATTTGACATCGAGATGGCTTGGGCAAGTGATGAAGACGTAATGTGCGTTCAAGAAAGAATGATTACACAAATTTGGCGAAAAATCAAAGAAAATGATCAAAATTTAATTGATGATGTAAATGAGTTCAGAATTTCTGATGGGAAAGAACCAATTGTAGTTAACGTACCAACAATCCCCTTCCCAAGAGTCTCTTACTGTGATGCAATTGAACTGATTAAAAAAAGTGGTAGCGACATTAAGTGGGGAGATGACATTGAAGCACATCATGCAGACATTATTGCAGAAAAATATTCAGAATTTTATTTCATACCCAGATGGCCAATGTCCATGAAACCATTCTATATCTTCCATGATAAAAGTGAGGTCTCAAAAACAGGCGGGCAACTTTCAAGGGGATTTGATCTAAATTATGGCCGTGATGAAATGACAAGTGGTGGACAGAGAGAACACAGAGCAGGAGTGCTTACGCAAAATTTGATAGATGTTGGTTTAAATCCAGATGATTTTGATTTTTATGTGGATGGTTTTCGTTATGGTGCACCACCGCACGCTGGCTGGGGCCTAGGAGTTGCAAGATTGTTGATGGTTCTAACAGGTGCAGGAAACGTCAGAGAGACAGTACTATTCCCAAGAGATCGGAAAAGATGCACACCCTAATTCAACGAAGGAATTGAAGACCGAGAAGTATTGGGATTAGTATGGCCAAACCACGTTTTGCGTTTCTTTTACTAAAAGAGCACCCATATGGAAGAGAAATGCTCAAACAAATTTTGTCTGAGGGTTTTATCCCTCAAATAATAATCGAGGAAGATTCTGATGTTGGAACTGAAGAAAGAGAGAAGTTTCTAAAACGTATAGATGGGCACCCCATTGCTCCTGAAATAAGTACTCAGATATATGGAAAAGACATTTCACATGTCAATGTACCAATTCACAATTCTGAAAAAGTTATGCCACACATTCGAGATTTAAATTTAGATTTAATTGTCTTTGGGGGTACAAGAATAATTAGAGGAGACATCTTAGATTTCCCAAGAGATGGAGTGATTAATTCTCACCCAGGATTATTACCCGATTGTCGAGGATCTGCATCTCCAGCATGGTCTGTTTATCATGACATCCCAATTGGATCATCAACTCATTTTTGTGATAATGGCATTGATACGGGAGATTTATTATTTCGTAGAGAAATACCTGTTAAAAGAGGTGCAACCTACGAAGATCTATGCTATGAAACTTTGGTTTTAGCTGGAGTTCTTATGAAAGAAGCATTAATTGCCTATGAAGAGGGTCGATGGGATGATTTGAGACGTCCTCAAGGTGAAAGTCAATGGCCAACATTTCGAAATGCACCACAAGACATCCTAGATAAAGTCTATGAAAAATTAAAAAAACAAACCTATCAGCATTATGTAGATTGAGGTGAAAAAATGAATAGAGAAAGTTTCCCATTTCATAATTCTGCTCTCAAAGGGTTCCGAGCATTAATATGCGGAGCATCTAAAGGTATTGGAAGATCAATCGCAGAGTCAATGGCCAAAACGGGGGCAGATGTGATAATTTGCTCCAGAAATAAAGATACTCTAGATGTATTTTGTAAGGAATTAATGCATCTGGGTGCTAACTCTGCAAAAGCTCTCGCACTAGATTTAGAAAATACAGAAGATGTTGAAAAATCGATTACTAAACTACTAGATGATGGGCCAATCCATATACTAATTAACAATGCTTCTGGACCTCCAGGTGGACCTCTGCTAAACGTAGAACTTAGTGAATTTGAACCTGCATTCAAAAGACACTTACACGCAGCACATACTATAACAAGGATGGTAGTACCTGGAATGGAAGATGCTGGAATTGGACGAATTGTAAATATTATTTCGACATCAGTAAGAGAACCAATTGATAACATAGGATTATCAAATACATTACGAGGTGCAATGGCATCATGGTCGAAGTCACTATCAAGAGAATTACCTGCATGCATTACAATCAATAATATCCTACCCGGTTTTACTGATACAAGCAGACTTAACTCATTAGCAAAATCAATTAGTGAAAAAACAGGAAAAACTATTCCGGATATCCAACAAAATTGGATGAATCAAGTCCCTATTGGTAGATTAATTGATCCTATGGAAACTGCAATTGCAACAACTTTTCTATGTTTACCAACAAGTGGAGGGATTCGTGGAGTAAGTATGGCTGTAGATGGTGGGAGAATGCGTTCAATATGAGTTGATAATCATGGAATTTGACATATTTTTTTCTATTAGCCAAACCCCTGATTCTACTGGATTAATTCCATCCGAAGATCAGATGTATTCTAATTTCTTCGAACAATTGGATGTCGCAGATAAAATTGGATTTGGAGTTGCTTGGGTTGCTCAGGCTCACCTCTCTACTGAGATTCAAAAATCTAACAAAAAACCAGTAATCCCTCATTGGCAGGGAGAAGTTGGACTTTGTACTGACTTTTTTCAATTAGCACACCAAATGTTTTCACGAACAAAAAATATTGAAGTCGGAAGTGCTGTAATGAGTATTTTTTGTAATGGCGGACCAATTGGCATGGCGGAAAGAATAGGAGCATTCCTTGCCCTACACGGGTTGAATAAAAATGAAAAAAGAAAATTAAACATTGGTTTTTCATCTGGAAGATTTGAATTCATGGCACGGCCGTATGGAATTATCCCTAGAAACTCTATTGAAGCTGCTGCATGGCCTGTTTTACGCAGTCAAATATTCTTAGAAGCGTGTGATATTTTCCTGAGGTTAATCAAAGGTGAAATTGTATCTAGTGAAGACATTAGAAAAACCATATTGTCTAAAGAGCTTTTTAAAGATGATGAATCTTGGGAACTAGTACAAAAAGCAAAGATGGATATGGAAGGGAATTCTGAGTATAGTCAATTTATTGAAATTAACAATAGGTGGGAATTTGAGAAGATAAAAACAATTCCACAGAACTGGAATCGTGATTTACTAAACTTAATTGCAGGAACCCATAATCCTGAGGCTCAAAAATTTTGCAATTCAATTTTTCCAGTTAATATCTTTAATCTTTCAATCACATCTCCAGAAATAATAAATGATACACACAATAGGATGAAAGAATATTTTCACAAAGATGGCGGTGAATGGCAAAGGAGAAATATGCCGAGGACGGTATTTGTTTTTATTAATGAAGAAGAAGGATTAACAAAAGAAGAAAAAAATGAAGAAGCAAGAAAAGAAGCATCCGCTGCATTAGGGAGTTATTGGAATGCTTTGGAAGGAACCTTAGATCCTGAAAAAATCTCCAAGGCTGCAAACAACGCATTAATTGGTGATGCGGAGGAAATTATCAAACAAATTAATGAACGTTATCATCCTGAAGACAGATTAATGACATGGTTCGATTTCTTCAATCATGACTCGAAAAGAGTATGTAGAAATATGTCTGCATTCATGGAACTTGTAGCTCCAAATTTTGAAAATAGATGTCGATAATATGGGTATTAAACACGAGCAGAAAACAGCGGTTTCACCAGGTAAACCAGGTAGTGAAGTTTATCCAGATTCACCACTAGGTAAAATCGAGGACGGAATTGCCACAGGAAGAGATGTTAATTGGCAGCCATTAGTAGACTATCGTCGAAACGGTGTATCTGAAACTACAATACACGGCGCTGTTGCTTGGGCCCATGGGAATGAAATAATTCATTCATTTGGAGGAAATGTTTTGTGCTACGGAAGATCAATGATGAAGCCATTAATGATGAAGACTTTTGCCGAAAGTCTAGACAGTGAGACAACTTGGGAGCAAAAAGCTATTTCAGTTTCAAGTCATAATGGAGATACTGAACATGTGGCTTCTGCTCAATCTTTACTACTTAAATCGGAGTGGGGATTAATGCAAACACCTTTAGATACACCTTTAGTACAGTTTGGAAGACAAGTTAGAAGGCCACGCAGATGGTACCATACATGCTCTGGAGAGCATGCAGCAATCCTGAAAGGTTGTAAGTTGAAAGGATGGAATAGGGCAGGTTACACATTACCGGGACACGAGGTTTTTCAACATTATTTAAAAAATTTGAAACTTGTTCTAGGAGATTCCTGGGAACCGTTAAGAATTGGTAAAGATGGATGTGGGCTCCCAACTGTTTCAAATACTGTTAACGAACTCTCAATTTTATTTTCATATTTAGTTCGCGAAAAAGATTCTGATTGGATTTGGGATTCAATGATAAAAAATCCTGATTTAATTGGTGGTTTCAACAGATTGGATTCAACAATAATTAAATCTTGTAATGGTAAAGTAGTGGCTAAAGAAGGCGCAGATGGATTACTTGGTCTTTCTATTAATCACGAAGATTATCCAAATGGTCTCGGGGTGGTGATTAAGATTGCTCACGGATGGAATCCACAAGCGACATGGTATGTAGCAAGAGCAATTTTAGGAGTTCTTGGATTTCAATTACGCAATCCATACCCATTAGATAGACAAAAAGCATTCGTTGTACCGGGAATTGTTCCTAACTCCAAATTAGAAATACTAAAGCAAATTCCAACCTGGGATGAATGGGACCCAAATACGGATCGATGGCTTTATGATTGGAAACGACACATTAAGAAAGGTGTTTTTAGCGATTTAGGTCTTTTAGGTGAAGAAGAATGAAACTCATTCAAAATTACATAAACGGAAAGTTTCTGAATTCACTTAACGATGAATTTATAGAAAATTTTAATCCTGCAACAGGAGAGTTAATAGCTTCTATACCGAGATCATCAAATAAAGATATCCAATTAGCAGTTAATGCATGTCGCAGTAATGACAACTGGCATAAAATTTCAATTACTAAGCGTGCAGAATGGTTAGAAAAAATTGCAAATGAACTAGAAAATAGATATGAAGAGATAGCATTGATGGAGTCTAAAGACACTGGTAAACCCATTTCTCTCGCTAGAAATGTAGATGCAAGTCGTTCCGTATATAACTTTAGATTTTTTGCTAATCTGGTTAATGAAATTCATCAACCAGAATTTAAAATGAACGATGCAATTAATAGAGTTTTGAATAAACCATTAGGAATTGCAGGATTAATAACACCTTGGAATTTACCGCTTTATTTACTATCTTGGAAGGTAGCTCCAGCATTATTAATGGGAAATTGTGTAATTGCAAAACCTTCAGAATTAACCCCACTAACAGCAAATCTTCTAGCAGAAGTCATCGATAAAATCGGGCTACCTAAGGGGGTTTTTAATTTAATTCACGGTTATGGAAGCGAATGCGGTCAAGCTTTGGTTGAACATCAAGAGATTAAATTAATCTCATTTACTGGAGGCACTGAAACTGGTAAAATTGTGGCTAAAACTGCTGCTCCAATGTTCAAAAAAATAAGCCTTGAACTTGGAGGAAAAAATGCTACAATAATTCTTAAAGATGCAGAATTTGAAAAACATATTGACCAGATTGTTAAATCAGCATTTCTCAACCAAGGTCAAGTCTGTTTGTGCGGTTCTAGGATTCTAGTTCAAGATTCAATTTATGAAAAATTTGTAGAAATATTCAGACTAAGAGTTTCTCAAATGAAAATTGGAAATCCACTAGATGAAGATACTGAATTAGGATCTTTAATTTCCCTTAGACACAAAGAAACTGTGATGAATTATATTGCAATGGCTATTGAAGAGGGAGGTAATGTTATTTACGGCGGTAAAGAACCTATTCTTCCAGAGACTTTTTCCAATGGAGCATTTATCGAACCTACAATTATCACAGACTTAAGTCATAAATCTAAAGCAGCTACAGAAGAGATTTTTGGACCTGTTGTGACAATTCATCCATTTAGTGAAATTCATGAAGCTATTAAAATCGCAAATATTACTAATTATGGACTTTCTGCTAGTATTTGGACTAAAGACGTTCAATCTGGTGAAAACATCGCTAAAGAACTCGATACTGGCATTGTATGGATTAATTGCTGGTTACACAGAGACTTAAGAACCCCATTTGGGGGAATGAAAGATTCAGGTATAGGAAGAGAAGGGGGTCTTTATTCTGTTGAATTCTTTAGTGAAATGCAAAATATTTGTACATTTTTGGGCTAATTTTAGTTAATCAATATAGATGAAAAAATTGAACCTGCCACACCTCCACACAATAATCCTAAATAAATCCAGATCGAGTATCTAAAAGGAGGTAATTTCTTTTTTTGCCAAAAATAGCAAATCCATAGCCACTGCATGTATAGTATCAATAATAATGGGAAATATCCATATCCATAAGACATTATAAAACACACAATGGTAGACAGAAAAGCTCCAAAAATCATTTGCTTAAAGGATGTTTCAAATCTTTTGGATTCCAAAAAAAGCATAGGAATTGAAAATAAATAGGATATTACAACAATAATCTGCAATTCGAAAGCAGTACCAAGATAATATTCATTACTCAAGTAGCCTCTATCTGGGAACGATTTGTCCAATATATACGAGATTATTCCTGCTAGAATACCCAGCAAAGGAGGGAGAATGGAACTTCTTATATCTCCCTTAACCAGATTTGAAGAAATTGGAGCACCTCTAATGGAATTGTCGACCACGTTACGACATTATCACACATCTTATGAATTCTTTCAATGGGTTCATGTGCCTGTTCCAACTCGTGGTAGTATGGGCGGAGGTCGAATTGTAGCGGGATTATTAGCCCCACACCCTCCTCATCTTGTTTATGCCGAAAATCCACCTCAGAATGAACCAATTGCGGAATGTGGATGGGAGACTCTTAGATGGGGGTACGAAAGAATGAGAAAAGAACTTGAAAACATAGATTATGATGTAATTGTAATTCTTTCCCCGCATTGGCAAACTTACATTGGAACACACTTTTTGGGTCTTAAAAATTTTAAATCTTTAAGTGTTGATCCTATTTTTCCAAATTTATTCAGATATCACTACGATTTAGAAATTGATGTAGAACTTGCGAAGATGATCCATGATGAAGCAAAATCAAATGGTCTATCTGTTAAAATGATGGAAAACCCTGATTTTAGAGTAGATTATGGAACCATCACTTCTTGTCATCTTACTAATCCAGCTTGGGACAAACCAATTGTTTCTATTTCATCAAATCGCTCAGTTCATTATTATTCTGTGGAAGTAATGCAAGAGATGATGATTCAATTAGGGGAAGCGACAAGAAATGCTATATGGAAAAGTGGTAAAAAAGCAGTTGTTATTTCGAGTAATTCACTCTCTCACAGACACTTTGTGAGCGAATCAGAAATTCCTGAGGACATGTCTAAAGAACATATTACAAATCACTCGCAATACTTATGGGATATGAAGATGATAAATATGATGAAGTCTGGTAAAACTAAAGAATTAGTAGAAATGATGCCTGAATTTACGGAACAAAGTGTTGCTGAAACCGATGGCGGGGCTTTGACATGGATGTTGAGTTCTCTAGATTTCCCGACATATCCCGCCACTATTCACGAATACGGAACAATTATCGGAACTGGTAATGCAATAGCTTCTTGGAATACAAATGACGAAAGAAGAAAAATTAAAGGTGTAAGCCATGAGTGAAGGAAAAGTTGTTCTTGGTTTGGTAGTTCCTGCTCACCCTCACCCTCTATTATGCCCTGAAAAAAATCCTGGATGGGCTAGACTACGGGAAGCATATGAACAAGCAAGATTAATTATTGAAGAAAGTGAAGCTGAAATTATTCTTATTTACTCAACACTATGGATTAGTATAATTGGTCATCAATTTCAAGGTTTAAAAAATCCAGAATGGGTTCATGTTGACCACGATTTTCATTATTTAGGTTCGATGCCTTACAAATTTTTAATCGATACGAACTTTGCTGAAAACCTGTGTAATTCTGCAAAATCTAGAGGACTAGAATCAAGAGTAGTATCTTACAATGGTTTTCCAATTGATACGGGCACAGTAGTAGCACTTTCCCTATTGAATCCAGATAATAGAATACCCGCTGGTATTTGTTCTAGCAATATGTATTCAAATCGTGCTGAAACAATTGTATTGGGTAAATCAGCAAATGATGCGATTAAGAGGTCTGGAAAAAAAGTAGCTGTGGTTGTTGTTAGTTCACTCTCCAATAGGATGTTTACAGAACCTATAAAACCCCATGAAGATAAAATCCATTCACAGAAAGACGATGAATGGAACAGGAAAATTCTCCAATTTTTAGATGAAGGTAGGTTAGAAGATGTTAGTCAACTTTCTAGGGAAATTCATCAACAAATTCGCGTGCAAAAAGTTGTTTCATTCAAACCAATGTGGTGGCTTGCTGGAGTGATGGGGCAGCACAACAATTTTTCAGGAAAAGTTCACGCTTATGAACCAGTGCACGGAGCAGGATGTGCAATTGCATCATTAATTCCTATTTCTGATAATGTAGAAAATAAGGAATATGATGAAGATGATGTGGAAGAGTACAAAGGTGATAGGGAAGTTCTTGATATTCCGAAGTTTGAAGATACAGTTAATTTTAGTGACGATGAACCTGAAATTAATGAAATTAAAAATGTTGAAGGAAGTCTTTCTACAACTAGAGCACCTAAGCCTGTTGGTGCGTACCCACATGCAAGAAAAGTCGGAAATCTACTGTACCTCTCTGGAGTAGGTCCTAGACAAGCAAAATCTAACGCAATACCCGGAGGGCCTATTAGAAATCTAGAGGGTGAACCTCTCAACTACGATATGAGAGCCCAAACTATAGCCTGTATTGAAAATATTAAGACAATACTGGAAGATTCAGGATCATGTCTCGAGGATGTCGTAGACGTAACATCATTTTTAATTAATATGCAACGAGATTTTAAGGATTACAACGAAATTTATGCTGATTATTTTGGAGAAATTAAACCCACCAGAACTACGCTAGAAATTAGAGGATTACCAACTCCAATTGCCGTTGAAATGAAGGTAATAGCTAAATTGAAAGATTAAACTAACAAAAATATAAATGATTTTTCATAATGGGTAATTCATGAAGGGTTTTACACCTAAAGATTTGGTAGGTCTAATACTTAACCCACTTGAGAGAGTTTCCGAGACGCTCGAACGAAAATTAGGATTATTTTCTGTGATTATAATTTCATTAGCATCAATGCTAGGCACAGGATTATTCGTCATACCTGCATTAGCTATGGTTGAAATGGGCGGTGGTGTTAATCCAGTAGGCGGAATTTGGCTAGCATTCCTCCTTGCAGGAATCGTAATTCTCCCTGCAGCAATATCCAAATCTGAATTAGCTACAGCTATGCCTTCTTCAGGCGGTGCTTATGTATATATTGAAAAATCATTTGGACCTCAGATTGGTACTGTTCTAGGTGTAGGTCTATGGGCAACTACAATGTTTAAGTCTGCGTTTGCACTACTTGGGTTTAAGGCATACCTTTGGGTACTTGAAGAGATGTTTGATGTAAAAATTAACATTGAAATTGCAGCATTAATTTTACTAGTTTTGATAGTCATAATCAACATTTTAGGCGTTAAGCAGATTAAGAAAGTTCAAACCCCCATAGTTTTAGTTTCGGTATTGTTTTTAGCCTTCATCTGTTTAAAAGCCCTCCTTACAGTCGAGATGCATTGGGGAAATGCTTTCTCTACAGACGCTTTCGGAAATGGAATTGTTTCGGTTGCTGAAACCTCAGCATTTGTATTTGTTGCTTATGCTGGTGTTACAAAAATTGCAGCCATTGGAGGAGAAATTAAAGAGCCTGAGAAGAATATTCCAACTGGTTTATTGGCATCATTGGTAATTAGTTCTCTGATTTATGTAATATTTTCAATCGTAATGGTTTCAGCTGTGGACCCTTCTCAGTATGTGAATGAACAAGGTTATCCAAGAGAAGATCCTGTTTACGTTTTTGTAGATTCAGTTGCTGGTCAAACATTTGCACAAATTTCAGCATTTCTAGCTATAACAATGCTTACTGGAATGGCTTTAGCAGGGGTAATGGCAACATCAAGATTCCCATTTGCAATGGCTAGGGATAATTTACTGCCACAATCAATCGAAAATGTCCATCCTAAGTATAATACTCCACATTTATCAATAATATTCACCGGTCTTGCTATGGGTTTTTGCATTTCTTTCCTTCCAGTCAAAGATATTGCAAAACTCGCATCTGGATTTAAGATAATGATATTCATCATGATTAATTGTTGTGTTATTGTTTTGAGAACCTCTTCTAAATCGCACTCATGGTATAAACCTAAATGGAAATCTCCGTTTTTCCCAATTATTCAAATTCTGGGTATACTTGTTAGTATTTGGTTAATAATATTGATGGGATTAAAGGCGATCATTGGCGCTATTGCCACCATTATCATCGGATTGGTAATTTACCATTCTTATGGGAAGAAAAACGTTGAGTATGAGATAACACCTTGGGAAACCTTCAAGTTAATGTTCACAAACCCAAATCAAGCGGAAAAAAGAAGGTTTTACGCCGCATTTCATGCTGCTGATTCAACTAATAAAGGTCACTTAAATCTTAATGAATTTATTTCAGCAATGTATTCATTACAATTAGATCCAGAATTAAATGATAAGACTCTAAGAAGATATTTTCATTCTGCTGATCTCAATTCAGATGGAGTTGTTGATGTCGAAGAATTCCTAATCTCAATTCAAGGAATTATCGAAGAAGAATAACATTTCGCAAACGAGAGTTTCAAACCAAAGAATACCTTACCCTTGTTAGAGCGACCATGTCAATTAAGTCTAATGTTAGGAAAATTACTACGAATACTTTACAGCAAATGAAACAAAATGGTGAAAAAATATCAATGTTAACTGCATATGATTTCTCTCTAGCAAGAATTGTAGATACAGCTGGGATAGAAGTGATTCTTGTTGGTGACTCTGCATCTAATGTTGTTGCAGGTCATGAAACAACACTACCTATTACTTTAGATCAAATGATATATCATGGTGCTTCAGTAGTTCGAGGAACTTCCAGAGCTCTGATAGTTGTAGACTTACCTTTTGGGTCATATCAAGGAAATTCGAGGGAAGCATTAAATTCTGCTATAAGAATAATGAAAGAGACTGGAGCTCATGCCGTAAAATTAGAGGGTGGTGCTGAGATTATTGATTCGGTAGAAAGAATTATTTCTGCTGGAATCCCTGTAATGGGACATTTAGGTTTAACTCCTCAATCGATTTACAAATTTGGGACTTATACTGTCAGAGCTAAAGAGGAAATGGAAGCTAATAAATTATTAGAAGATGCGAAATTATTGGAGAAATCAGGATGCTTTTCAATAGTTTTAGAAAAAATTCCATCTAAATTGGCAAATAATGTGACATCACAACTAACTATTCCTACAATTGGTATCGGTGCAGGTCCAAGTGTTGACGGACAAGTACTTGTTTTACATGATTTACTTGGAATTACTCATGAGTTCAATCCGAGATTTCTAAGAAGATACCTAAATTTACACGATCAAATTTCCGAGGCTATAACAAAATATGTCGATGATGTAAAATCCTTAAATTTTCCAAATGAAAATGAAAGTTACAATTAATCCCAATTAATGTCATCGTTTATGGTAGATTTTTTATGTAGAGATTCTTTTTCTGGTTTATTTTCGAGTTCTTTCTTGTAAGTTCCTGCTAATACTTCATCTGATTTTTCTAAAATTTCATCATTATGTGTAGAAATTTGTTCGACTGGGACAGGTGGGGTTAGAGCCTCTGGAGTCGGGATTTGGGAAATTAAAGACTGTTGTTTTGTGGGATTTTGGATTAGATTATGTTGTATTGGTGTTTGCGGAATATGGGCATTTGGAATTAGATTCTGTTCAATTGGAGGATGTGGAATTGGCACATGTTGAACTGAATGTTGTGGGAAAGGAGATTGTGGGAAAGGAGGATGTAAGATAGGTGGCTGAGGTAAATTTACATTTGTCAATGGAAATTGTGTAGATGCCGATTTACTATCAACATTATGATTCTCAATTTCAGGTAAATTTAACTCATAAAATTCATCGCTCTCTCGATTTTTTATTATCAAAAGTGATAATAGGACAATAATGAAAATCATAATTACTAAACTTATGTATGTAAATGATTTTTGAGAATCTCCAAAAACGCCTCCAAAAATTGCATCTTCAACTTGCAAATAGAATGTTTCTTTTTGTCCATTACAACCAACATCAATAGTATTAGAACCAGATGTATGAAATTTAAGATAAAGTTGATCCTCATCTCTAATTATTGTTCCCGAATCTGTAGAAACTATGGCTGTGTTTCCATTACAAAATGAAACAATTTTACCCGAGTTGTCAACTGCAGAAATTAACAATCTCACCGTTGACCCCTGCTTAATTTCACCATCATATTCTATTCTAAGTTTAGCGACTTCTCCGGGGTTAACTTCTATCACAATTTGATCTTCAAGACCTAATGCAGAATAATTCATCACTACAAAACCACCTGCATCTCCTGGTTTGTAATCATAAAAACCTATTCCTCTGCTACTAGGATCCATCTTTCCAGTTCCATTCATCAAATCCCATTCTACATTTGTAGCAAAACGATTACCAAATTGGTCTTCACCCTGTGCAAATAATTCAATTGTTTCTCCACTTCTTACTCTCAATTGGTCGGAACCAGTCTCCGAAATTAGAATTCTAACAGCCTCTCCATTGATAAAATCACAGGTTATAGATGCACCACCTCCTTCAGAAACCACTTGAATTTCATACAACCCAATTTCTTCTGTGGAAAATAAATACCCATTTTCTTCTAACAAACCAGTGCTTATTTTTCCATTTATTGTCCAGGTCATCTCTATATTTTCAATTAAGTTACCTGCCGAATCAATAGCCCTCGGATTTAGATCTAATACATCATCTACGGTTAGAGTTAATCCGTGACCATCAAGTAGAATCTGACTCAACTCACCAACTGACACCATAATATCATATTCTGCTAAAAGATTCTGCCCTGAAACAGGATCAGAATATTCGGCAAAGATTTTCCACGAACCAACTAATTCAGCTTCAAAAGTAGCTTTTTCTCCACTATTTATCAACCATTCACTCGCTTCAGAATTATAAGTACTCCAAATACTAGTTACAGGCCAGTAATTATTATTTTTATCCACTAATACAGATTCCAAATTAATTGATTCATCGGAAGTAATTAGTAGCCCATCACCTAAAATTGATAATTTTACAGGTAGTCCATGAGTCACATTAAATGAGATTATAGCACTAATTTCAGAATCATGAACTGAAACATTATGCCACCCAGCAATCTTTGGGGTCCAAATAATTTCATCTGTAATTGACAAATGACTACCATCTGGAAATGTCCAGTTATTTTTAGATGGAAACAATTCAAATTTATTTCCACGTATATCTTCTCCAATCAAATTTAATTTTGTATCCTCGTCAGCACTAAAATTCTCTTTATCAGATTGGAGATTAAGGGATACTACTTCTCCTTGAATGACGTTTATTTTTATAGATTCGTTTACACTTCCTGCACAGGCCCAAATATCGGTAGATTCTAATTCACCTGGTGTAAATCTGGCCTGTTGTAAACCAATAATGGGGGTAATTGAACCATGAGAAGAACCCCAATCAGGATCTATACCGACTATAGAGCCACTAGAATCTTTGAGAGTGGCTTGGATTAAAAAAGTTTCATGTGAAGGCAGAGTAACCGAAGTCTGCTGAAATTCAATGGAAACAACATTCGGAGCGTCCACGCAATTGGTTGAAGATGAAAAACGTATAAACTCATCATTAAGTATTTCAGGTTCAGAAAAAAAATTAATGGCTAAAATCACAATAATTGAGAATATAAAAAATGACAAGAAAGCCCTTACGTTCATTGCTGCCACTAGAGGTGCGAGGGGTTTTAATTCATCAAAGGCTCGCAAAAAACTCATGATTTAATGACAATGTTCATGGGTTATTGGTTCTAAGACATATACGATTGCGATGGACGAATTGTGGGTAGAAAAACACCGGCCGCGTAGTGTTGATGAGATTAAAGGTCAACCTTCAGTAGTTAACAGGCTTCGTGCATACGCTAAAAACAATACCTTTCCGCACCTAATGTTAGCAGGGCCTCCAGGAACTGGTAAAACAACTGCTGCAATGGCTTTAACCAGAGACATTTATGGAGATGAGTTTAGAAATAATTTACTTGAAATGAACGCGAGTGATGAAAGAAAATTAGAGAGTATTAGAACAAAAGTTAAAAATTTCGCTAGAACTACACCTTATGGAAACGCACCATTCAAAATTATCTTTTTAGACGAAGCTGATGCTCTTACAAACGACGCACAAGGTGCACTAAGAAGAATAATGGAGCAACATGCAGCAACATGCAGGTTTATTCTGTCGTGTAATTATTCATCAAAAATTATTGAACCTATACAATCAAGATGTGCAGTTTTTAGATTTAGACCACTAGCTAACAATCAAGTTGAATCCCAGATTAAAATGGTTGCTAAAAAAGAAAATGTTTTACTCGATGAAGACGCATGCGAAGCAATTGTACAAGTTAGCCTAGGAGATTTAAGGAAAGCAATTACTGCATTACAAGTTGCTGCAGCAATAAGCAATAAAGTCAGCAGAGAGTTAGTGTATGAGACAACTGCTACTGCACCTCCAGAAGTTCTACACCAATACTTTTTAGCCTGTAAAGAAGATGGTTTTCACGCATCAAGAAGGAGATTAAAAGATATCCTGAATAATTTTGGATTAGCGGGTACAGATTTTATCAATCAATTGCACAGGGTTCTATACGATATTGATTTATTATCAGAAAATGAGAAGTTGGAACTGACTAGATTAATGGCTGAAATAGATTTTAGACTTGTTGAAGGTGGCGGGGAGCAGTTACAATTAGACTCATTGACTGCCCAAATTTCTACAATATTAAACTTTAAGAGTTAGAGACTCTCAATGTCCAAATATATTCCTCAGAAATATTTTCCCAAGGAATTCCAGATTCTGATAATGTTAATTTAAACTCCCAAAATCCAGCGGTTAGGTTTTCCAATTCAACAGCATATCCAACATCTTCAACTCTATTAGATTCTACTACATTATTTTCCCAAGTAGAATTATTATCAGCCTCGGTTAAATTATTGTAGGTCTCAATGTTTGGAAGTATTTTTTCCCCATTCATTGTCATATTAATATCAACATTATTAACATCATAGTTATCTCTAATTCCGAATAACAAATATATTCTGTTTGAATTTGATGAATTCATAAAAATTTCTAACTGCTTAACTTGACCGTTTTCTATAACAGTGCCAGGACCTTCGAGAGGAAAAGAATAATTTTCATTTTCATCAATTACTACTACCGTCCACTGATTAGCAACCTCAGGCGCTCCAATATCTCCAAAAGGAGGATTTACCAGTAACATTGTAATTGCTAACCAAGTAAAAATATGCAAGAAGCTTGCCTTAAACCAAGTCCCTTTGGTGTACAATTCAACGAAAGAATCTGGCATTATTACTCTATGAATTGATGGGATTAAAAATACACTCAATAAAGGCAGTAACCATAATACGGAATCCCCGTGATTCATAGATGGCATAATTCCAAACCTCATTAAAAATGATACACAAATTGAAAAAAATAAAACTAACCACATTGAAGCTGTCTCAGCTCTTTCTTTAGCGACATAATTTACAGGATCGAAAGCTTCTAAACCCATATCTTCACCAGAACGTGAACGTTTTTTCTCAGATTTTTCTTCTTTATCTCTGCGTTTCTTTCTTTGCCGAGACTCCGCTTCAGCACGTGCAGCAGCCATTGCAGTTTTGAAGTCCATAACAGGCCCAATCACATTCAGCCATTGAACCTAACGGATAAAAATACTATTTCTATACTTTAAATGGATTTTAAACAGATAAATCAGACTGTTCTATGTTCAGAAACATTGATCGTAATTTTCTATATTGGTGATTCTATGTCCACAGGATAAAAATTCAAGACATACCAAGCCTAAAGTAAGGATTTGACTAATTATAAAGATGTTAATTAAAATGTATTTATTAAACTAGGAGTTATATTTAAGGTTAAAGTAATAACAAATAAATCAAAAATCAAAATTTTTATTACTCTAATTGTATTTTTAAAATTACAATGGTCTATAAGGACTCAAATTCAACATTTACCGAAACAAATGAACAAATTCACAGTAATATTAGGAACTGTTTTGATTATATTTAGCATGTTAGGTGTATTTTATTCTTTAAATTCTGCAATTAATTTAAACCCGGGTCCTGAGAATATCATCTATGATTCCTCAGTCGAAGGTGATGTCTTTTACTACAGTGGTGAAGCTATACTGATGAGTGTTTATGCTAAAGGTAATGTAGACTGCAATTCATTTGAAGTGTCTATAACAGATGGAAACTATGATTTTTTCAGCAGAACTTGTAATTCTGTTATGAACGAAGATGGTTATACATATTTAGGAGATTTGATTCTCGATAATACTGGAAATTATCAAATTTTTACAGATAACGGTCAAGAAATAATAATCATCGATGATGAAGAACTTGCACAAGCAGGCTTAGGATTTATGTTCAGCGGATGTATCTGTTTTTTGGGTTTTATAATAGCGGTAGTTGGTTTAATCGTTCAGGGTAAGAAGCCCAATAAAGCTATAATGTATGTTCAAGAAAAAACCGATATAGATTCGAGAGTAGAAACTGACCAAGCATATATACAAGAGTATGCATATCCACCGAGATGAGATTGTAAAATTTANGAAACAATATTTCATTAATCTAATTGAAAAGTACTTGTCATGACTGATGACTCATTGATACCAAATTATTGGGAAGAAGCATGTCTAGAACTAAGCGTCAGAGATCCTGTTTTGAAAAGGATCATAGACACTTACAAAACACCTATTCTTACATCCAAAGGAGATTTATTTTTCACACTTATTAGGTCAATAGTCGGTCAACAAATTTCAGTATTTGCAGCGGATGCTGTATGGTCAAGGTTAGAAAAATTGTTAGGTGAAATTACACCAAAAAGAATACTTAATTCTTCGGATAAAGAACTCAAAAAATGTGGGCTATCTCTCAGAAAAGTTGAGTATATGAAAGGGATTTCAAAAACATGGGAAAAAAACTTTTCCAAACTTAACTGGAATGAAATGAGTGATAATGATGTAAAAACTAAGCTAATCTCATTAAGAGGAGTTGGTCCTTGGACCGCTGAAATGATTCTCATATTTTCACTTTTAAGACCTGATATCTTTCCTGTAGACGATATTGGAGCTATTCGGGCGATTGAGAAACTTTACAACAAAGGGGAAAAAATGAGTAAAAAAGATCTTATCAACAAAGCAAAAGATTGGATACCATGGAGAACTGTTGCTACATGGTATTTATGGCGTACTATCGACGANGAGCCTGTAGGTTATTGAAGCCTAAAATTAAGTAAAATTAATTAATTGATTTGGCTGAGTAATAACAATGCGTTTACTGACCATGATTACTGTATTTCTGGTTTCATTTGCTGGTTGCATATCTGAAGGAATTAATTCAAATGAAATTACCAAAACCAATCAACTAGATTTTCTCCCTGATTGTGTAGAAAATGATAATCAAACTGTCTTAATGAATATTTTTCAAGGACAAGCTCTAGAAGAGTCATTAGCAAAATACTCTATTTGCATTAAATTAAACTTCAATGCATCCCCCATCCATTCTGAAAACTTCATAACTCATGTAACTGATGGAAATTATAATTCTACTAAGTTCCATAGGATTATTGATGATTTCATGATACAAGGTGGAGATTTTGAAAATAATGATGGTTCGGGTGGGTATGCATCTAATTGGTATGGATATTGTAACGGACAAGCTTCTGGAGATTCTAATTGTTCAGGAAATGGTCAAAATGCATGGACTATTCCTGATGAGGCTGACAATGGATTAAAACATCTACCTTGCACAATTTCAATGGCCAAAACACAACAATCCAATACTGGAGCATCTCAATTTTTCATAATTCCAGAAGATAGCACCCCGAGTCATTTAGATGGTGTTCACACTGTTTTTGGTGAAATTATTGAAGGTTGCGAACACATTAAAACAATTTCTGAAGTGATTACAGACTCAAGAAATAGTCCCGTGACACCTATTATTATTCATAACGCAACGCTTTCTAACTAAAGTGCCGGGAGCGGGGCTTGAACCCGCGACCTTCGGATGTCTCAGGCATCTCGAAGGGGCTTCAGCGCTCTACGAGCCTTTCGGCTACCCTATGAGTCCGACGCGCTACCAACTACGCCACCCCGGCTTTAATAGTCGCAAACAATATAGTATTTTGAACAATATGGTTAGCATATATTCAAAGGATGAAATTACAAGGGTGAATCATGGGGGATGAAGTTCGCAGCAAGGTTCGTATTACTGTNAACTCTTGGAGTGGAGAAGTTGTACATGAAGGATTCCTATTACAACCTGTAAAAAAGGGTTATATGACTATCAAACTAGTCAATGGATATAACATCTCTTTTCATGAAGATTCAATCGCAGAAATTTTACACCTAGGTACTGAAAAAAGTAGAAAGAAGAAACCTAGACAGATTATCCAAAATACAGAATTACCTCGAATCACTATTATTCATACAGGTGGTACAATTGCATCTAAAGTGGATTATTCCACAGGTGCTGTAGTAGCAAGATTAGAGCCAGATGAATTATTGGAAGCAAATCCAAAATTAGCTGAAATAGCTCAAATTTCAGTAATTAGACTCGGAAACATGTGGTCTGATGACATGAGACCCCAGCACTGGAACGCTATCATAGATGCAACCAAGGATGCATTTGATTCCAATTCAGTAGGTGTTGTTATTTGTCATGGGACTGACACGATGCATTTTTCATCATCAGCAGTAGCATTCGGATGGTCAGGTAACGGAGGTATCCCTCCTGGTCGAATTGTCTTTACAGGATCACAGCGATCCAGTGATAGAGGTTCAAGTGATTCAAGTGAGAATCTTCTTGCTGCAACCCACTGGGCTGCACATGGGCCACCCGTAAACGGGAATATTGGAGATTCAACAGTAATTGTAATGCATGAAACTACTAATGATGGAACCTGTGGGGTATATTCAGGATTAAATAGCAGAAAAATGCATTCAAGTAAGAGAGATGCTTTCAAATCTATCAATACAGATTTAATAGGTAAAATAATTCTTGATAAGGATAATGCGGAGATTATTTTAAACAACAGTATTGAAAAATCAAAAAGAATAATCGAGAAAAATCCATCNCATTACGATTCCAAAATAAAAATCATGCATCTTATTTCCAACGCTCATTTACAGCCTGAAATGATTTCGTTTGCAGAGTCTAATAAATATCGGGCGATAATTTTACATGGTACTGGACTAGGACATCTTCCTATTGAAAATCCACTAGGTGACGCTCCTGAAAATGAAAAAATAAAAAACTCAATTCAAAGTTACATCGATTCTGGAGGCATTGCATTAATGGTTGGACAATGTATATATGGACCAATTAATTTAGATGTTTATTCTAAAGGAAGGATACAACAAGAAATTGGTATACTTGGCCACTCAAGTACTACCTCGCCAGATACATCTTCAGTGAAATTGCACTGGATACTATCAAACCATTCTGAAAGAATTAAAACTATGATAAATCAGAATTTATGCGGAGAAAATGATCGAACACTTCAATTTTAATTTTTCAATTGAAAAATTAATTATCCAATTGAAATANTTTATAATTTTTCATCCGTTGATTTCATGGTCCTCCTGCACTCAGGGCTAAACATGGAGAGAAACAATGAGGCATTGGAAGACCTAGACTTGATTCGCTCCATCAGTCATAGTGGTGGTCATCCTCATGACGTAGAAAAATTAAGAAAGACGGGTAGACTTACTGCTAGAGAAAGAATTAACAAATTACTTGACCCAGATTCATTTGTAGAATTTGAAGCTTTTATCACTCATCGAAATCCAGACTTTAATTTGCATGTCCACCAGCACCCAGGAGACGGCGTTGTTGCTGGACATGGGACTTTAAATGGAAGACCCATTCATTGCTTTGCTCAAGACTTTGGAGTCTTTGGAGGTAGTATGGGTGAAATGCATGCAGCAAAGATAACTAGGACTATCGAAATGGCCGAAAGATCGAGAACCCCAATTATTGGAATGTGGGACGGTGGAGGACAGAGGGCTCATGATGGAGTGATGTCACTCGCAGAAACTGGAGTGTTAATGGACCATCTCGTACAATGTAGCGGAAGAGTGCCAATTTTTAGTTTAATATTAGGCCCAGTAGTAGGAGCTTCAGCACTTTGTGCTGGAATTTCTGACTTTACTGTGATGTCAGCTCAACATGGTCAATTGTTCCTATCAAGTCCGTTGATAACTCCGGAAATTGTTGACGGTGAAACGGAGTCAAAAGAAGTAGGTGATGCACAAACTCATTCTAGTCGTTCTGGTGTCGCATGTCTAGTTGCAGATGATGAGGATGAAGCTATAGATATGGTTTCTGAATTACTTGGATTTTTACCAGACCACTGTTTAGCTGATCCACCTTTTTCACCAAGTGGAGATAATCGAACAATTTTACCTTCTCTAAATGGTATCATCCCTGAGAATCCTAACAAACCTTACGATATGAAAAAAATAATTAAACAAATAATTGACGATGAATACTTTGTTGAGCTTTTTGAAAATTATGCTGAAAATATTTTGACTGGATTTGGTAGAATAGGAGGTTATTCTGTTGGAATCATTGCTAACCAACCGAAGGTTTTAGCAGGTTGCCTAGACATTGACGCCTCAGTTAAAGCTGCAAGATTCATTAGAACTTGTGATGCATTTAATATTCCCTTGATTACATTTGAAGACGTACCAGGTTTTTTACCTGGTGTTGTACAAGAATGGGGTGGCATCATTAGGCATGGTGCTAAGCTACTTTATGCTTATGCTGAAGCAACCGTTCCTAAATTAACAATAGTTACTAGAAAAGCATATGGAGGAGCTTATCTCGCTATGGCATGTAAGCATTTACGCTCAGATTTGAATATTGCTTGGCCAACTGCTGAATTAGCTGTAATGGGTGCAGAAGGAGCAGTAAATATTATTCACAGAAAAGAAATCAATGATGCAAAAGATGAAGATAAAGAGAACGTAAGGCAAGAATTAGTAAACGAATACAAAATGAAATTCGGCGATCCTTATGTTGCAGCTAAAAACGGTTGGTTAGATGATGTAATTGAACCAGAATTCACGAGGAAGCGAATAATAGATACTCTGGAATTACTTAGTTCTAAACAAGAGTGGAGTCCCGCTAAAAAGCATGGAAATATTCCTCTCTAAACATTAAACTGAAATGAATTCATTCCGTTATTTTGATAAATTTGCGGCATTTCACCAGTTTTAGCGAATACATATAGTGCTGAAACGGAAACAGTTTCTGCAGCTGTAACCCACATTATAGTTAATGCCACACCTAAACCGCCAACAATAATTCCTATTGTTGCCCCCAGACTCATACCAATGAATATTCCTAGTAAAACAGCCAAAAATCCAAAAAATAATCCTATTACTTGAATTCCTAGACCCGATGCTATATTAGTTCCAAAAGTCCTATGCATCATTTCTTTTCCTTCTTTCATTGATTCCCTGATTGATCTACCCTCTATCACTATTAATGGTATCATGAAGAAAGTCATTATCCACCATGCAACTTCAAAAATAATAGTCAGAATTGTNAGAATAATCTGAAATGCTGGATTCTTTTGCTCTCTTGCATTAGTGTTCCTTATTAATTTCAAAATTAATCCTACAGTACCAGAAATCATACCCCAAATTACGATAACATGAATTCGTGAAAAAGCTTTTTTAACGCCGTAAACGAATGTTGGATCTCCTCCGCTTAGTCTCATATGGGAATTAGCAATAATCGCAGAATTCCAAAAGACAACTATGATACTTAACAACATATAAAATCCAAAATACCAGCCCATACCTGCACTTGTCAAGCCTGATACAATTTCTTCACCTGTAGTCGCATCTGTTCCCATTGTTACGGCCCATTCCATCTGTAAAATAAATGGGGCATTCATCGCTGATAAAGTAACAATTGACATGATTCCCATTATTAAAACATAAACTAAAAGTTCAGGATCGGCCTTAATTACACCAAAACTTAACTTGCTTAATTTCCAACCTCTTCCGATTGCAGCGAAAAAACCCATGACAGGTCGAAAAATATTTATGATATAAGATTAACTATTTTTTCATCTTTTCAACAAGGATTCTAAGTAAATTAAACGTTTGTAAAGTAATTCCAAACTGGGTAGATTATCTTTAGATTCTGGAAAAAATAGGAATCTCCACGCTAGAATATGTTGTGCAACTAGCATCCATCTACCATCTATTTTCCCTTCTAGATCTACTATTTCATCACCATATTTAGGGAATAAGACCAAGCCATTGTAATCTGATGATTCATCAAAATCTACGTGAAAGTCTCCTTTAGCATCGGGTTCACATTTCTCGACAATGTATTTTGGCAATAATCTTCTTCCTTTAATCTGAGTGACTCTACCCCCTGATTGTAACCATGCATTTGCAGTCGAAATCGCCGATGAACCACCACCTTTAATAGATAAAATGGGTTTTAATGAAAAATCAATTCCAAAATGTTTAGCGACTAAAACCACACCATATCCGTCAGTCATTGTAAATCTTAACCCATCTTCATCTAAGGCATAACAATTAACGTTTGAATCTAAAATCTGATGTTTAAGTGGAGAAGTTATTGACCCCCACTCTTTCAAACCATAGTATGATTTATTTTCAGAAATAATATCTAAACTTAATTCTGAATCCAGTTTAAAATTACTCCCACTAATTGCATGAGTGGTTGCAATTACGTTTTTTTTGAAATTTTCCGAAGGAGGTTCAATTTTTTTCTCACACTCGATTAAATCAAATAATGAGTTTGTATTAATTTTCACTGGCATATTCCATGAAATACCAAGATGCTGATGAACTAATGCAAAAAGGTGGGGTGAAAGTGAATGCGATATTGGAAACCCCCCTACAACACATATTTTTTCATCCCGCATGAATGTTCGCAATAAGTTCTCAAATGAAACAATAACTATTATTTGAACATCAATTCTTGAATAGTTATATGTCGCGCGTGCAGCATGAAGAGTGACTTAGATATAGCTAGAGAAGCTAAATTAGTGCCGATTCAAGACATTGCTTGGAAGATGGGTTTTGATGCTGATGAAATTGTTCCTTATGGTAGAGAAATTGCCAAGATTAAATGGTCTGCATTAAAGAAAAGAATTGGCGGACCTAAAGGTTTTCTAATTTTAGTCACTAGTGTTAATCCGACTCCCTTCGGGGAAGGGAAAACAGTAACTACAATCGGTTTATCTCAAGCACTCAACAGAATTGGAAAAAATGCTTGTTGTGTAATCAGGGAACCTTCAATGGGTCCGGTATTCGGTATTAAAGGAGGAGCAGCAGGTGGNGGTTATTCACAAGTATTACCAATGGAAGAAATAAATTTACATTTTACTGGTGATTTACACGCTGTAACTTCNACACATAATCTTCTATCATCATTAATCGATAACCACATTAAGCATGGGAATGAACTAGAAATTGATACCAGTAGGATATCTTGGCCCAGAGTTATTGATCTAAATGATAGATCATTAAGACAAGTTGCTATCGGACTAGGAGGTCCTGCCAACGGTGATGTNAGAGAGGAAAGGTTCGATATCACAGCAGCATCAGAGATAATGGCTATTCTCGCTTTATCATCAGATTATGATGATTTAAAAAGACGGCTTGGTAGAATTGTAATCGGAGAAAGAAAAAATGGTTTTCCTGTGTTNGCATCTGACATCGGAGCTGATGGTGCGATGGCATTGCTCCTAAAAGATGCTTTAATGCCAAATTTAGTCCAAACAATTGAAGGAAATCCTGCATTTATACACTGTGGACCATTCGCTAATATTGCTCATGGAAATTCTAGCATTATTGCCGACAAGCTTGCGCTGACTTGCTCTGACTATGTTGTAACTGAGGCTGGNTTTGGTTCTGACATGGGTGCTGAAAAATTCATGCATATCAAAACTCCTGCGAGTGGAAATCCACCTGATTGTGTAGTTGTTAACGTCACAATNAGATCNATGAAACTTCATGGTGGGNCATTNGGAAATTCTGCATCAANAAGACCTTCGCCTGAGTTAGTTGGNACGAGAAATATCGAAGCTGTNATAAAAGGAGCTGAAACTAATCTCACGAAACACATAAAAAATATGNTAAGTTTCGGAGTTCCCNTCATAGTAAGTATCAATAGATTTAGTACNGATNATGANGATGAANTTGAAGCTCTNATAAATGTAGCAAAAAATGCTGGAGCAACGGCNTGTGTCGAAACAAATGTTCACTCAGACGGAGGTAATGGAGGTATAGACCTAGCGAATAAAATAGTTGAAAATTGCCAAAATCACATGGTTAACGGAAGACCTTTCACTCCTCTGTTCCATGATGATATGCCCGTCATAGAAAAAGCATTAAGGATAGCTACCAGAATGTATGGTGCAGAGGGTATTAATCTATATCCTAAGGCTCATAAGGATTTAGAAAAAATTCAAAAATGGGGTTATGGTAATCTTCCTGTGTGTATGGCTAAAACTCAATACTCATTGAGTCACGATTCTGGACTACTCGGAGCACCGAATGGATTTGAGGTTCCAATCAGAGAACTTAGATTAAACTCTGGAGCAGGATTTATTGTAGCAATCCTTGGAAATATAATGACTATGCCTGGGCTACCAAAAATTCCCGCTGCTAACCANATGACTATTAACGAAGATGGTGAATTAGAAGGAATGTTCAGTTGAGANGATAGTATGAAAATTTTAAAGCGTGGTATTGATTTTCTAAAGATAAAAATATCTTCAGAAGATGATTTGTGGACTACNGCCAAGCTATGCAGNAAAGGAAGAAAAATCGGAATGTTAGGAGAGAGAAGAGATCAAACTACGGCAGGTCTTGAAGGNGGTAGGGCAAAATCTGCAGTTAGAAAAAAAATATGGATTGTATTAGACATTGAATATACTGAATTTCAAACATTCAATGATACACTAAGGATTCACGGTATAATNAACGAAGCAGCTTTTGACAAAGGAAGTCATCATACACATATTGTTAGTGTTGGTGATGAATTAAAGATAACTATAGATGGTGAGTGGCCTGATGAAGATTTACAATTAATTAATTCGGCTAAAAAACATTCGAATTCTAGTAAAGTAGCAATAATNGTNACGGAATTAGACGAAATACTGCTTTATGAGGTCTCAACTCATGGATTAAGAGATATTGCTGCGTTCACAATGAGGGGAGGAGGCAAATATTCAGGAAATGCTGAAACCTCAAGTGGAATTCATAAATCATTTTTGGAAAAAGTTGCTACCGATATACACCACCAACTAAATACAGAAATACCCCTAATTATTTGTGGACCTGGTATGGCAAGAGATAATCTAGAAAAAATGTTTAATTCAATAAACTCTGGTAGGACAATTAGAAATATTGCGACAAGTATGGGTGGTAGAGCTTCTGCAAATGAGATATTAAAAGAGGGTTTGGAACTCGACATATTAAAAAATCACACAATAATAAAACAGATAGAATTATTGGAAGATGCATTTACAAGAATTGGGAAACAAGGTGCAATCGCCTATGGAGAGTATGATTTGATTAAAGCTATGGATGAAGGAGCGATAGATAAGTTATTGATACTGGCGGAATTGTTAAGGGATGAGGATTCTAAAATTAATAATCAAACATGGTCTGAATGGGTAAAAAAATTGAACGACACTGGGGCAAAATTAGTTCAGTGCAGTACAGATCATGACTACGGAGTTCAACTAAAAAGTATGGGTGGAGCAATTGCACTTTTACGGTACATTCTATGAAGTATTAAATTTTCAAACCTACTGAGGAGACGCATGTTTACCCTGGTTTCAACAGTTACTATTGATGATTTTATTCCCATCATTGCTAGTTTAGCAATTGTAACCTTACTTTGGAGATTCGTAATTCCAAGGGGTCTAAAAGGACTAAGAGTTGCTTTCCAGAGAGAAGAAAATGTGTATGAAATTCATATCCTAACTAGGAATACTGCTGATGCTAGAGGACTTTTACAAGATTCAAGAGTAAGATTTGGAATTCAGAGTTATTTATGGTCGCTAACTGGAATAGCAATATTATTTTTAGAATTCGTTATTTCTTATTCTCAGGGAATTAGTGAACTCAATCAATGGGTACTATTTGTAGCAATTACACTAATTTCAATTCCTGCAGTCGTTTCTATTTTGTCTTCACTTGACGCTCAGCTAAAATTAAAATTAAGAAATCGAAGGGCTGATTTAGCCCAAAAACAAATTTACAAGAGACTAATTAAAATGATAGTTTTGGGCGTAATATGGATAAGTTTTACGGTTGCCTTTAGAATAATTCTCAGAGATTATTTTGTCTTGGATAACAAAAATAGATTAAACTCTGCAACAATATTTTTCGTGTTCCTTCCCGCTATTATTGCATATGGTAGAGTTTTAGGATCATCATGGAACTTACTTGTAAAAAATAAAATGCTACATGCAAGAGGGAAACCTACTGAAATTAATCCTGAAAAACCCTCTCGTAAGGGTAGAATTCTTTCAACAATTGTTTTAGTAACAGCTATTACTATGCCAATTACATCAATAAATACCTTACTATCATTATTGGCTACTTTTTTAGCGCCTGAAAGATTTATACACAGTGATAGCGTTTTTCGTTTTGGGGATATCGTTCAACAGGATACGATAATGGAAGAAGGAGGATTGCTGGGGTTCTATGCAATTGAATTTTTCAGTAAAATTGAAACTGACTTTATACGAAAACCTTTAGTTAGCGCCGTATTAGTGTTCTTAATTCTAAATATTGCAGTTGTTGGAATTGCATTTGTTTTTGAGGTCGCCAGAACGATGTTTTTAGCTCTAACACATATTTCTGGAAGAGCTGGATTGAAGCTAGCCGACAATAAATTAATTAGAACTGAAAGAGCTCAACAGGCAGATATTCTGAGTTTTTGCTTCAGTGGTTTTGCAGGGCAATCTATGTTCCTTTTAGCACTAGCAATGATGACATTTTGGGATTCTNCATTCCTCCCTCAAGGCTCTGCATGCGGTAATCTTGAATCAAATATATGTTCTATAGCTACCAAAAACATGCTTGAAGAATTAACTTGGATGATGGCATCTGCTGGCCAGATAATTTTCTTAATTGTGTGGTTATTATCAATCGGCAAGTTCAGAAAATTAAACGCAATGAAATTTGATGCTGTTGATTTGAATAAAAGGACTGAATTAGAAACCTTAAAGACAAAAATTCGTGTTCAAGAAGTTAATGTTATTGACTTAATTAGGAAAGAAAAAATGACTGAGGCATTTAAAAAATATGAAGAAATGGTTGAAAAGAAAGACAACCAATCATTGATAGATAAATTAAGATCGGAAATTACGCTTTCAATGATATCAGGNAATTGGGAATCTACTGAAACTATGTCTGACAAATTACTAGCTTTGGAAGGTGGTGAAGATGATTTTGCTAGACTAGCTTTAATTGCTGCAAACCTAGCAACTAGAGATTATAAGGAAGCAAGACACCACTTAAATGCTGTTGCAGAGCAGTCTCAAGAGAGATTAATCTTAAATTGGATTGGATCTCTACTATCGCCAGAGGAAATTAAATTTGATATTAATAACATGCATCACATTCAAGTTAGCAGTGCTATTAAAGGAAATATAGAATTACTGANGTGGTATGCAGAACAATCTCCTTCACCGAGCATTAGTGGGCCCAAAACAAACACACCAATATCAAGAAAAATATTATTGAGGGACATTGCTCTGTTGAGAATTGAACGAAGAAGTGAAGATGCCTTAGATATGCTTGAAATGTGGATGGAAGAATATATTCAAGATGATTTATGGCCAGCGGGATTGGTTGCTAAATCATTACTTGAAATCGATTGTGGATTATATCTTTCCGCTCAAGAGACCATNGATAAAGCACATCTACTAGAACCAAGACATCCAATGGTGAAAGGGGCTATTGAGGTTATAATGGATAATAAAAATATCTCTAAGCGATGGAAGCTAATGCCAAATAGCGCTGTAGATTGGCCTAGCATATTTGGAGATATTGATACAAAGGAATGGAATGAGAGGTGGATAAAAACATACACAGTACAGCCGATATTATCGAATAATATTGACATTCGTGGAGTTGCTCAATCTGTATCATCAAATATTTGGGTTGCAAATAAAGCGATGAGAGAGGCAAGCATAGATTTCTCAAAAAGAGACATAAAAAATCTACATAAAAAGAAAATAATTCCTTTAAGGAATGAGAGGCCGATTGGAAATCATTTATTACTNACTGGATTAGTTGGAACTGTCAGTGGTATTGCTTTAGATTTTGGTTTTACCAATACTTTAAACCCAGATAATAAGATCTTAAATGAGTTTTTAGAATACAAGTAGGTAAAAAATATGATGACAGTTCGCGCAAGTTCTCCAGTTAGAATTGATTTAGCTGGTGGATGGAGTGATGTTAAGGATTTTACACACAAATTCACAGGATCTGTGGTCAATATAGCTATAAACAAACGGGCAAATGCAGAATTAATCATAGATGGAAATGGTTTCTTAAAAGTGAACTATAACTGTGAGGTACCAGTAGGAACTGGATTAGGAACATCTAGTGCAATAAATGTAGCACTAATATCCTGTATTAGCCATAGTGATTTCTCTGCTGAAAAATCAGCTGAATTAGCGCATAAATTTGAAGCTTTACTTGGTGGTCCTGTCGGAAGACAAGATCAATGGGCAAGCTCGTTCGGAGGGGTTAATTACCTAAAATTCAAAAATGACGATGTCGACATCTTAGAATTTAAACCTAGTTTAATTGCTATTAAATGGCTTGAAGAGCATTTAATACTAGCAAATACGAACGTTCCTCATATTTCTGGTAAAATACATTATCCAATTTGGGAAAAATTCAATAGTGGAGATAAATTAGTTATTAATTCTATAAAAATGCTGAGTAATTTAGCGGATGAAATGGCGCTATCACTAATCAAAAATAATCAAAAATCTGTAATTAGAATCCTGAACAAGGTTACCAAAATTACAGAAACTTTATCACCATTAATCAATGAACCAGCTAGAGATTTTTGTAATTCATTAATGAACGATGAAATTATTGATGCATGGAAAATTATGGGTGCTGGTGGAGGAGGAGTTGTAGGAATTATATGCAAAAGTCATACAATCATTGAAACGAAAGAGAAATGTGCTAATAACGGTTGGACTGTAATAGATTGGGAAGTTGAAAATGAGGGAGTAATTATAGAAAAGGTGATTCAATGAGTGAAGTGATTTTAAAAGACATTATAGATCTGAATTCCGATTTTCTAATTTATTCATCAGATTTCTGCCCTTATTGTGTAGCTGCAGAAAGATATCTTAGAGGTAAAGGACTGAGTTTTACGATCATAGATTTAACAAATGACCCTCAGAAAAGATTTGAAATTGTTAAGGCTACAAATCATAGAACCGTTCCAGTTATTTTTGATTTAAGAAACGGAAAGCCTGAATTCATTGGAGGTTTTGATGATTTACAAGCCTCGGAATTAGTTTAAATTGTTATTAATAAAGTCTATAATTTGTTGGTGGAACTCCAAAGGAATCATATGCCCTTTCTTGTGGCTTATTTTGGTTACATTCCAACCTTCATCTTCAAAAATTTTAACTATATTCATGGAATCTTCATATTTAATAATTTCATCTGAATATCCATGCATCCATAATATTGGAACTGGATTTAAATTTTTAATCGCATGACGTAATTTCTCGTTATCCATAGCCCTAGTGCCCAACAATAACAAGCCTGAAATTCTACTGGATAATTCGCTCAGCATCATAATTTGAGCCATTACACCCCCCTGACTAAATCCACCAATAATTACGTCACCGGATTTTGGTAACAACGCTGACAAATAATTTATTGAACTATGTATTTCCTTAAGTAGTGTTTCATTAATTTCTAAATCATGTTTACTTTTTTCATCCTTATTAATTTCATAATGCCACCAGCAATATCCTTTTGTATCGTGTTTAAATGTACCATTGGGTACTATCAAATTAAAATTAGTTGGGCATATCTTATTAGCGAATGGCTCCATTAATTCAGCAGATCCTGTTAATCCATGTAACATCATCAAAGTTTTCTGCATTAAGTCACCTAAAGAGTCCAAACTGATTCTAGTCCTCCAACTACAATCATATGAATATATGAGCTGGACCCAGTACAGGTTACTGATAAGGTGTACTCTCCAGATTGTGAAGGAATTACTGAAATAGAACCCTTCTCAGAAGTCCCAGCGTTCCAAGTTTCTACTTTCGGACTTATTCCTGCACGGTCTTTGATTGTAAAAGTTGCATGTGAAGATGCACTGCTATCTATCTCGACATCTAGATAAATATACAGCTGATCAAAATCTCCGTCACTAGGGTGACCATTATTTAGAAAAGTTGATTCATAAATTTCTCCATCATTACCTTCATAAATCTCGTCTCTCAAGTCGAAAGCCCTAACAAAATATGCGTCTCCAGAATAATCTTCACCATTTTGTCCTGACCACATCATATCTAATTTCACTATATCAGAATTATCTTTCCAAATTAATTTTGAAATGAATTTAATATTTGAGTCGTATGTATATTCCAAAATACCTCCCTCTTCATTTTCAGCAATAATATATGCCATCCCCTCATTAATTGATAAGAGATTGGCTTTCCAACCGATGTAACCAAATAAATCAAACGTCCATGAATTACCTTGGATTAATGGGAAACTGAATACAGACTGCGGGACTCCGTTTTCAAATACTGATAAGTTTGTGTGGGTAATTCTCCCTAAAAATGGATTGAAATTTAACAATGCATGTCTGTGTGCTTCAAGTTGATTTGTTATTCCTAACATGTAAGAGGTATTATCCTCTGCATCTGACTCTGTTACAACTAATCTCGTTGTCACATCTCCAAATTCTGGAGTAGTGAAAGTGTACATCCACCAATTGCCAACTTCCCATGTAGGTGTATCTAAATTATTATCTTCAGCACTCTTATTGGTGTTGTTATCACTGATACAGCCTGATGAAATAAAAATAAATACTACGAAAAATATACAATATTTTTTCAGCAATTCTGCCCTAATTTTAGGCATGAAAACACCATATCAGACGATTACTGGAACAATTACCAGTGACACAATTGACATTAATTTAATCAAAATATTCAGTGAAGGACCACTTGTATCTTTGAATGGGTCTCCTATAGTATCACCTATGACTGCGGCGGAATGTGCTTCTCCTCCTTTAGACTCACCTTCTAATTCTCCAGCTTCAATAGCTTTTTTTGCATTATCCCAAGAACCACCCGCATTAGCCATGAATAAAGCTAACAAAACCCCAGTAACCGTTGCACCAGCCAACATTCCAGCGAGCCCTTCAGCATCTAAAAGAAAACCAACAATTAAAGGACTAAAAACTGCAATTACACCAGGCATTACCATCTCACGAATTGCTGAATCAGTGCTTATTTTGACACACTGCTCAGAATCTGGATAAACTTTCATATTTCCATCTTCCTTAACTTCAATAGTTTCGGGCCATTTGTTAATATCCTCAAGATCTTCTTCATTTAATGTCCCCTTCAAGGCTTTTTTCATTATTTCAAACTGTCTTACTATTTCATCAACCATTTCTTCAGCAGCTCTTCCAACAGAACTCATCGTTAAAGCACCAATCAAAAATGGTAAACTTCCTCCGACTAATAATCCAATCACGACTTTCGGATCAGTAATCAGAATTTGTACAGTATCAACATTCCTGTAGTAAGCAACTGAGGTTGTGAATGCTGCAAAGAGTGCTAATGCAGTTAAAGCTGCAGAGCCAATTGCAAAACCTTTACCGGTTGCTGCCGTAGTATTTCCAATTGAATCTAATGCATCTGTTATCTTTCTAGTCTCAGGTCCAAGTCCGCTCATTTCTGAAATCCCCCCTGCATTATCAGCTACAGGACCATAAGCATCTACGGTCATTGTAACACCCACCGTTGCTAACATTCCCATAGCAGCTAGAGCAATTCCGTACACTCCTGCAAAATAATTTGAGATATAGATTCCTAATGCAATTAAAATCAGTGGCAAAAACACACTCTCCATACCTACTGATAAACCAGAAATAGCATTTGTAGCTGGACCTCTTTTAGAAGCTTCTGAAATCCTCATCACGGCTTTTGGTTTAACTCCAAATATCTTTTCTGTGGAGGTGTAGTATTCGGTTACTAAACCAATTAAAATTCCAACGATACTCCCAGAAATAATTGCATATAAGGGTTGCATCGGCAATTCAAAGATAATCAGTGCTCCGAACCCTCCCAACCAAAATAAAAACGCACCAATAAATGTTGTATATCTCAGTGCTTCTGCTGGATCACCTTCTTTCAGTATTCTCATAGAGAAGACTCCAATTACACTCGCGATAAAACCAATTATTGCCAACAAAAGAGGAAGTACCATCAAAACTTCATTATGATTTGTGATCACAGATTCATTAGCCATATTACCTAAGTTAGTCCATTTAATAGTTGATGCTATCACCATTGCAGCAATTAATGAACCAACAAAAGACTCGAAAATATCCGCACCCATTCCAGCCACATCTCCAACATTATCACCAACATTGTCAGCAATTACACCAGGGTTTCTCGGGTCATCTTCTGGAATTCCCGCCATTACTTTGCCTACTAAATCAGCACCCACATCTGCTGCTTTGGTGTAAATTCCACCTCCAACTCTTGCAAATAATGCAATACTAGAAGCACCCATCCCAAATCCAGAGATGTATGTAATCTCATTTATCTCACCGAACATGACAAACATTATGGAAATGCCTAGTAATCCTAGTCCTCCAACACATAATCCCATTACTGCGCCTCCATTGTAAGCGACCTGTAAGGCTGCTCCTTGACCATCTTTATTTGCAGCCATCGCCGTTCTAGTATTAGCAGCTGTGGCAGCTCTCATCCCTATATTTCCTGCCAATGCGCTTGCAAATGCACCCATCAAAAATGCGATCGATACTTCAAGACCAAGGTCCTCATTAATCTGTCCGCCTGCAAATAACAAAGCTGCAACAATAAATACAAATATAATTAGAATTCTATATTCTGCATTCAAGAAAGCCATTGCTCCTGATTGTATTTTGTTACCAATGCTTGCCACAGTTTCATTTTCAATTTTTTGATTGGATAATTGTTTGTACAGAGAAAACGCTATTGAAAGGCCTAATAACGCAATAATTGCACCTATAACTCCAACTTCTAAGGGTAAATCGTTAATGTTCAAAGATGTTCACCGATATCGGCCTCAATGATGCTGTATATTAATGAATAGTAGTTAATATTGTATTTACACTCATTTCTATGAAAGATTAATCATACCAACAACCACTGAACAAAAATTTTTCAAAATTTCGTTTCCATCATGTTCATTATTAAACAATTCTTTTTCCTCATAAGTAAGATCACCTAACTCATATGATTTGACTATCATAGAATTAGTAGCCTCTGGATGAAATTGAACACCCCAAATTGGAAGCATTTCGTCATCAATACTAATCCTCACTGCTGCAAATTCACAATGAGGTGTCACACCTAGTAAGTTTAATTTTATTCTATTATTCTGGATTAAATTACGCACATGGTCTTGGTGAGTAAATAAAGTTGTAGGACCAAGATCATTAATGATTAATTCCGAAAATAATGGATCTTTCAATCCTAATTTTGTTAATTCTAACTTACACATGATATCTGTCCTAGATTCTGACCGTTCAACTTTACAACCAAGAGCATTCGAAAGCAGCTGATGCCCAAAACAAATTCCCAAAAATGGTATTTTAGCTTCAATAATACCAAGTATCAATTTTTTGGCACTATCCATCCATATTTCTGGTTCTGAGATATTCATTCTTGAACCCGAACAAAACACACATGAAATTTGGTTTATTCTTAACCAATTAGATAGCTCATATATTTCTCCTACTGGCATATTAATTCTAGTAAAATTAACTGATGTCTCTCCAACTATTTCACTAAATGAAGATTCGAATTTCGTAGTATTGTTCCATAAAGGTTGAGATATTCTCTCTGCAGCAGAAAAAGTTAAATTTTTAGCAATTAAAGAATTAGTATCTTGGTATTGAGGAGTAACTAGGAAAACATCTAATTCAGACAAATTATTAGTTAGATGTTTAACCATCTGTAGATTACCACCGTGTCCAAATTCAGACCTTTCGGCCAGCAAGTCGAAAATTAACACTCTCATTTAACAGATCAAATCTATACTGGTATTTGAATTTCTATGCATAGGTTTGAATAAGTGTAAGTTTTGACAACCATGAAGTTCATGGAAATTGACGTCGAAAAAATTCATGCATCAATTGGTCCTGTTCAAGAAATTTTGGATGAACATGATGGGATAGTAAATGTCTTAGACACAACTGATGGAAATATAATGATTTCATTAGAAGGAGGTTGTACAGGGTGTTCTTCTACACCAATGACTGCGATGCAAATCTATTATTCACTGATGAAGTTAGAAAACGTGAATGATGTTATATTTGTTAATGGCGAGTTACCTCCATTTATGCGGAATTTTATCAATCAAAAATTAGAAGCTGAAAATGAATTGTATGAAGAATAGTTACAATACTTATTAAAATGAACATACATAGGTATTTCATGACAAAGTTATCAAAAATCGCTATTATATGCTTTTTGATAATTTTTTCATTAATGTTGGTTGACTCTACAACTGCCCAGCCTTCGAATGATGATGATTGCCCAAATTTTGAAGGTAACTCCACTAACGATCGGATGGGATGTTTAGATTCTGACGGAGATGGATGGTCAAATCCAGATGACAATTGGACTACAGCAAATGGTGCAGATGCATTCCCATCAGAAAAAACCCAATGGAAAGATGTTGATAAAGACGGATTTGGGGATAATTCATCAATCGGTGCCAAAAATATAGATTATTGGCCTGATGATAGACTACGACACAAGCCTGTAATTTTGATAGCCTGTGACCCAGCTTCACATACAACTACCGTAAATGAAGTAAAATCATTTTCATGTAAAGTTACCAACCCCATGGAGTCAATTTCAGTTAATCTTAGGATCAAATGGGTTAGCCAAGATGGTATTTCCTCTGATTGGGATTCTAAGGAAGTAAAATTAAACCCAACTGGTGAGAAAGGACATTTGACTATGTTTAGTATCAGAAATACTGCCGAAAAAATTGGACTAAGTGTCGGTGAAGTAGAAATCTGGGTTCAAGATCAAAACGAGCCTTCTGCTATCGCAAAGTTACCAATCTTGGTTACAGAAAATTTCGAGAATGAGGGGAATATTATTGGAGAAGAGGTTAGTGAGGTTTTTAGCTTCTCAAGAATGCATGATGGAGTAGTTCAAGTTTCTAATAAAATTGAAGAAGAGTCTGGTATTTCTATTCCTACGTGGGCTATTTACACGCTTCTAGTCGTTATGTTCTCTATCTCACTCAAGAAGCCAACAAGAATATTTTCTAAACCAATTAAATTTTCCAAATCTTACAAGAATAAACATAAGGAAAGTCACATAACAGATTATCAGAATTTTAAAGGTACTTCCAAAGTTGTTGTGGAAAGAAAAGTAGAAAAAACAAATAAAAATGAAGTAGTGTCTACAGAATTTGATTATATACCGAAAAGACTCAGGAAATAATACCTGTTATTTATTCATGTTTCTAATTTTATGAGGATTCATACCTTGTGAAACTTGTTTACCTCTCAGATTCATTCTTGCTGCAATGGTAATTATTATGTTTAATGCAATAAGGGGAGGTATTAATTTTTCAGATGACCAGATTTTACCACCGTTAACCCCAAGTAAAAATAAAAGAAATGAAGCCATTATACAAGAAAATGAAATGATTTGTTGTAAAATAATTTCTAATTTCGGACTTCTCGAAACAGTAGCTATAACAGTAAAACCAAAAATTGCGATACCACAAAAAATATTTGTTACACCTTCAATTAATTCAAGGTTCATGCTGTTGCCTATATCACATATTATTCAAAACAATTGGTCAGATAACCGCCACAATGAAGTGATGAGTAGATTTGTAAGAACATGGGCAGTGGGACACCATGGAAATTACCTAAGGCTAGGGCTAAAGGCTCACCATATTTTAGTCGTAATCAAATTTCTAAAGTTCTTCACCAAGTTGGTGTTTTACTCGAGTTAAATGGTGCAAATCCTTTCAGAACTAGATCATACTTCAATGGAAGTAGAACTATTTCAAACTTAAATGATGATTTAGGAGATATAATAAATACAGGGAAATTAACTGAACTAAAAGGAATAGGTAAAGGGCTTGGAAGCTCAATAAGACGCGCCGTATTAGATGGTGAATGGGTAGAAGACTGGATTGAATTATTTGAAAGCACGCCCAACGGTTTAATAGAAATGTTAGGGATTCCTAATTTAGGACCAAAAAGAATTAAATTGCTAAATGAAAAACTTGGAATTAGTAACATTGCTGAATTACAAATTTCATGTGAAAAACATGAAATTGAAGAATTAGATGGGTTTGGGAAGAAATCTCAACAAAAAATAATTGATGGCATACAATTGTTAAAACGTTTTAATGCTAGAAGAAGATTAGATATCGGATTGTTATATGGAAATGCATTAAAGAATTTGATAGGTAATATTGACCATGTCGAAAAAATTGAGTTAGCTGGATCTGCTAGAAGAAGGAAAGAATCCATTGGTGACTTAGATTTAGTTGTAGGCGCCGAAATAAAATTTCATGAAACAATTTCTAATTCCATACTCTCGCTTCCTGGAATTGCAGACGTCAAAGGAGCAGGGGGTTCAAAAATTAGTGTTATTCTTGATACAAGTATCTTTGAAAATAAGTTTAATTTAGGAAATATTGACGACGGAGTGTTAGAAGCAATAGGTGGTGACGAATATGAAAAAATGGAAGCTTCGGGAACAATTGATGCACAAATAAGATTGGTTTCATTAAACATGTTTCCATTTACTCTGGCTTATTTTACAGGATCCAAGGAGCATAATATTAGAATGAGACAAAGAGCATTGGACAGAGGGTTAAAATTAAATGAGTTCGGTTTAATTCCATTAGATAAAATTGAAAACAAAGTAGGAATTGAAGCTGCTAAATACTCACTCGAAGCCAAATCCGAAAAGGACATCTATAAAATGTTAGACTTACCTTATATCGTACCAGAATTGCGTGAAGATTTAGGAGAAATTGAAGAAGGAGAAAAAAATAATCTCCCTGAATTGGTGACATCTAATTCATTATTAGGAGCTTTTCATAACCATACTACACTTTCGGATGGTGAGGCTACACTAGAACAGATGTCGGATGCTGCACGAAAATTAAATTGGAAATATTTAGGTATCTCAGATCATTCACAATCATTAAAAATTGCTAATGGGTTGAGTCCTCAAGAATTGATTGCTCAAGGAGATATTATCAAGAAATATAATTCTGAATGGAAACAGAGTAATACAAATTTCAGAGTTTTTCATGGTGTAGAATCAGATATTTTAGAAAATGGAAAATTAGACTACAAGAATGAAATTTTAGAAACTTTGGATTATGTTGTAGCTTCCGTTCATGCAATTAGAAAATGGAAAAACCGAGATGAGGCTGAAAATACTGAGGACCTTTTTAACGCTATTGAAAATAAATACACGACCATGCTAGGTCATCCAACTGGAAGAATAATTCAAGGTAGAGAGGGTTATGAAGTAGATATGCACGCAATTATCAGACGAATGGGAGAATTAAACCAAGAAGGAATTTTTAAGGCTATTGAAATTAATGCATCCCCATATCGTTTAGATTTAGATTGGAGATTATGTAAATTTGCAAAAATGTGCGGTGTTCCAATTTCGATAAATCCTGACGCACATGACATTAGTGGATTAAAGGATGTTAAATTTGGGACATATATAGCTAGGAAAGGTTGGTTAGAAAAATCGGACATTATCAATACAAAGGATAGTATAGAAGTTATGGAATTGTTCAGTAAAAGGGGATAACATGGGACTGTTGAAAACTACTACAGTTGGATTAATAGGACTAGTACTAGGCATATTTGTCGGAATCATTGTCTACGTAATCTTAGGGGGCGAAACTAAAGAACCAGAGTGGGAGAATTGGATGTCTTTTCCCTGTTACGTCATACCTTTGATTGCTATGATATATGGACTTAGACTAGGTAGTAAAATTGAATGAGGAGTTATATGAAAATTAAAGAAAAAACAGAAAGAATCGTTCAAATTCTTGAGGATTTATACCCAAAAACTCCTATTCCTTTAGATCACAATTCAGATTTCCAATTACTTATCGCGGTTTTAATGAGTGCTCAAACTACTGATAAGAAAGTAAATGAAGTTACTCCGAATCTATTCAAATTAGGCCCTACACCAGAGAAAATGGCAAAATTAGGACAGGAAATAATTCAGCATACAATTAGAGAAGTTGGATTAGCTCCTACTAAAGCTAAAAATATCAAAAGGCTTTCAGAAATATTAGTTGAAGAATTTGAAGGGAAAGTTCCTAATACTTTTGAAGATTTAGAATCTCTACCTGGTGTGGGACATAAAACTGCGAGCGTAGTTATGGCTCAATCATTCGGAATTCCCGCATTTCCTGTAGACACACATATTCATAGATTAGCTTCTAGATGGGGATTGTCAAATGGATCTTCAGTAGCTAAAACAGAAAAGGATTTAAAAAAGAAATTCCCTAAAAACCTGTGGAATAAACTTCATTTACAAATAATATTTTTTGGTAGAGAATATTGTCCCGCAAGGTTTCACGACTTATCAAATTGTCCAATTTGTTCCTGGTCTGCATCCAAAAAAAGGATTAAAGAAGAATCTAGACTAACCTCCAATTCCAAACAGTCCAGAACTCCAATCTAACATTAATGAGGTTAGAAAACTTACAATTGCCGACAACCATAACATTTGGACTCCTTGACCTAATGTTGTACTCCAACCGCCGCCTCTTAATCTGTTTCCTATTGCAGATAAGATTATTATCTGTAATATTATTAATATCGAAATTATTACCTTAAATAGGTATATATTTTGTTCAATCGCTGCATTATCCTCCAATGCAGGTAAACCAAAACCTGCAGCACCATCAGTTACGCTTGATAAATCAACATCAGTCATTCCTGAGGCTACACCTGATATACTCTCACCTAATCCACGAACAATATAGATTGTAATATTCAAACTAGTAATTGTTGCAATTAATAACCCTAGTGAAGTACCCCACATTGTTGATGCTGACAATCCTCTCCTTCTTCTTAATGACAACATGTTGGTAGCTGATTTACTTACCATGTCTGCTGTAGCTGCAGGTTCACCACTACTCTGTGCTCCTTCAATATATATTCTATTAAATCTTGAGATTACAGCTGAATTTGTTTCTGCAGAAAAGTAATCCCATGCTCTTTCAGAATTAATCCTTGTAGATAATCTTGATTCCAATCTACTTATTGATTCATCTAATCTTCCGAAATCAATCCCTCTCAATGCTCTGATAGTAGCAGATGGTTCGGCAGAACGTGCTTGTGCAGTACCACCTAATGCACGAATAAATCCGGGATACATTTGATCTCTTTTGTTAACTAATGTTTCTTCTCTCTGTTCTATTATTCCAGGGAATAGCAAGGGAGAGAGTGGTACTGCTAAAACTAATAAAGCATACTTATCCCATTCTGCACTAATATCAGACCAAAAAATAACTAAAAATAACAAAGAAGGAATGGAAATTGCAATCATAGCCAGCGATGAATAAATCCATGATCGATTAAACAGTAATCTAAACGGTGTTTCAAAATCGTCCCTAGAGAATACTGGATCATCAGGAATTATTGCTCTAAATCCAAACATACAACCAGCCTGAATCACAACAAATAATAGACCTGAAATCAGTAAAAATCTAATTCTTGAAAGAATTAATATCGCTTCATCGTCTACGTTTCCAGTTTGAAATAACACTAAATGTATTCCTGCTACTACCAATGCAAATAAACCTGCAGTTGAAAGACTAACAAAAATATCTCTTAATGAATCTACACTTTCTAGCCTCATATCATAAAGAGTATTATACTCCTCAGCAATGGTTTCTTGTTCTGCTCTCATAAAAATATCAATTGGCTGACCTGCTTCAATGCTAAATGCCATCCTATCTAAAAAATCAGCAAACAGTGGTGATGGGCTCTGTTGACCCACTATTCTAGATGCCTCTGGAAGTGCAGTGTGCCATTTATCTACTAGGATTTCTATTCTCTTAACTTCTTGAGCAAGCTCTCCATAATCACCCATTTGTCTGAGAATATCGAACATTGAACGTGCCCCAACCTCTCCCAAAGAAAGAATTCCCATCCTTGTAACGAACATATGCATTTCTTTTTCGATCTTATTTGCTGATTTTCTAACTTCTAACAATGGATAAATAATTGCTGCACCCGAAGAAAGAAACGTAAAGGTTATTATGACAATTAATCCAAAAATTCCTGAAAATAATCCAATAATCATCAAGGATAAACCTGTAAAAAAACCCATTATAGCTGCAGAACCTACAAAAAACAGTAAATATCTACTCGGTTCCATATCAAGACGCCTTAAGGCAATCTGCCAGTCTGGCAATCGTTCCATATTTTACACCCTCAATGATTAATTCCAACCCATGTTTCAATTGACGAAAGAAATTCATCCCATCCTGCATTATAGTATATTCCTAGTAAATCAAATACATCATTATAATGAGTTAAGTCTCTATCAACCATTTTTTGTAATGCGTCTGCCCTTCTTTGCATTTCATCATACACATCTCTCTTATTTGAAAATCCCATTTGAGGAGCTATCTTATTCTCCATCAGATGAGATTGGAACATACCTCTAAAATAATGTACATCTTTTACTGGATTCCATTCAAACATACCTCTTGTTAAAACTCCGTCACTATGCTTGTTATATCCAATAACCTCGTCTACACCCGTAATTCTTCTCACTACACCACCAGTTGGTGATTCAACAACTTCCTGAAAAATTGCAAAATTCAAATTGTCGAAGAATCGCATCGGAACGTTAATTGGATCTCCAGTAAACCTTTGTATCATTTTTACAATACTAGATGCGTGGAAGGTTGCAATTACTGGGTGACCAGTCTGCATTGCTTGAAAAGCTGTAGCCCCTTCAACCCCTCTAATTTCTCCAATGATGATATAACGTGGTCTAGAACGTAATGCAGCCTTTAGCAAATCAAACATATCTACTTTAGCATCTTCGTTTTTCGATTCTCTGGTAACCAATCTCTGCCATAACTTATGTCTGACCTTAACCTCAGCGGTATCTTCTGCGGAATAAATTTTAACATTGTGATCAATAAATGGTAAAATTGCGTTTAAAGTGGTTGTTTTACCTGATGCTGTTTCTCCAGATACAAGCATAGACATTCCATATTCTAATCCAACCCAAATATATGCTGCTAATTGAGAAGACAGAGTTCCCCATTGTATTAATTGAGTAATTGAAATTGTTTCTTCGGCAAACTTTCTAATTGTGAATGATGGACCAAGCATTGAAACATCATCGCTGTAAATTATATTAATACGACTACCATCAAGTAGTGATCCATCAATAATTGGTTTATTATCACTGACTGGTCTTCCAATACGCTCACTCATAGCTCTCAAAAATTGACCTAATGACTCTCTTTCACGGAACCTAATATTTGAAGAAACCATTCCGAAAACTTTGTGATCCATATTTACATGTTTCAGACCAACACTGTGAATATCTTCCAACATTTCATCGGATAAAAGTGGTTCAAGAGGCCCGTTACGTATTAAATCTCTAATTATGACATATCTTAAACGTTCTCTTTGTTCTGGAGTAACCGTAATTCTTTTGTCTTCCATTCCTAATATTTGCCATAGTTTACCGGTTCTATTAATAGCGCTAGATTCTGTAGGAAGAACTGTATATCTATCTATCATTCCTGAAAGTATTGACTCAAATTCCAAGTCTGTTGTAAAAGATGGTGCTGCTGGAGCTTCTTGTAATAGAATCTCAATCAAAGATCTTCTGATTAACTCTTCTTCTTCATTTAATTGTGGCTCTAAACCAAACCACAACGTTCGACCAGCTCCCTCTTCATCATCTGCAGGTCTATACATATGAACAAAAATAGGTGGTTTTGTAACATAAATTAAATTTAATGGTTTGATACTTTTCGCTCCTCTATCTAATGGTCCATAATATTGAGGCCTGGACCCAAATTTTGCTTCAAAATCCATCACCCATTTCCTTACATGAGGGTATGTTGCAAGTAAACCATCAATATCACCAGGTGCGATTTCAGGAAATGTGTCACTCATATTAATACCTCAACTTACTGCAGTAATATCTACGATAAAGCCCATTCCTGGTTCAACACGCCAACCAATTGTAGATTGTAAAGGTCCTGCGGCACGTAAATATCTTGTAACAACTATTGTTCGAGACATTGCACCACCAATTATTGCTGTCTCCAAATCTAATGCAACTTCAGAAGTTGCCCTTAATTGTTGTATGAAGTTTTTATCCATTTGCTCTGGATCACAAGTTAAAATTACTGTATGCCCCTTTGAGCAAAATCTTCTTAATTTAGATAAGATTAAACTAGCTGATACATCTTTTGACAACTCAGAAAATGAATCTATAATTATGACATCTGCAACTTTAAGAGCATCACTTTGAATTAAATCATCAAGAACAACTCCCTCGACTCTATCTGCAACTGATCCAAATGTAGACATTACCAATAATTTTCCTGACTTAATATGGTCTGTGACCCAATATCCGATACTATGCATTTGTTCAATCCAACCTCTTGTCGTTAATTCATTAGTCACATACACAACTTTAGCATTATTTTCTAATAAACCAAATGTTAATCTTTGACAAAGTAAACTCTTTCCACCCCCCACTTCGGCTGTAATTACTCCTAAAGATCGAGAAGGTAACTTTAATCCCATACTATCCGCCAAACTATCTTGATCTAATTCAAAACCAAAACCATCTTCTTCGGGTACTTCAACCAAGTTTAACCACCTCTGTAACACTATCTGAACCTGTGACTCCATTGGATGGTATAGTTGCAACTACTGCGGTAATCCTTTTTTCTTCAGAACCATTACACGCAATGGCAGAAGATGATTGTAAAGTATATTGCACTACAACACCAGAACTCCATTCTGTTGCACCATTTAAAAAAGTAGGGTCACCCACAACAGTTGAAGTTTGTCCATCTATAAAAGCACCAAATTCTGTTTCATCAAGTATTGAACTACCACTATTTTGCAAGTATATGGTAATTTGATTCAACCCCGCATCGCAAGTTGTTTTAGCTAAGTCTCCAGAAAATGTTACTTTGGTTCTTGAATCTAATCCTAATTGTTCTTGATTAATTCCAATTGAAGCGGCTGTGTTTGTCCAAGATTGTATCAAAATACCTGAGGCAGCTCCGCAAATCAGCAATGCTGTAACTAAAAGTATCATGTTTGAAGCACCACCATCTGCCATGAAATCACTCCTACGTCTCCACTGCAATATTCATTCCATGTGAAGATATTGCTACTCTACCCACTTCAGTTGCTGAATTTTCATCATCTAAAACACTAATTGTTTCTCCAGGGAAAAGGTATTCTGTAGTGAAAGCGGGTGTTGATGAAAGTACTTCCGTAGGTCCACCATCAATAGTAATGAAGATATCTGCTAGTTTTACTGAATCGTCTCCATCATTGGTAATTTCGTAAGTGAAATCCCAAACCATACTACCCACTATAACAGAACCTGTTGATCCACCAGGCGCATTTGGAGTTATCGTTATCGTGGGTATCGAATTACAACCACTTCCCGAATCGTCTAAACTAGTCCCAATGATAGACCCACCTTGAGTTTGAGTTACTACTGAGAGCACACCAGTTGTTGTCGTATCTGTAACTGGACCAGAATTAGAATAATCTGCAATTATTGTATCAGCAGGAGCTCCTGATTGAAAATTTATCTCAGTCAAAAGAGGTTCTCCATCAAGAGCATCTAATGTACTATCGCGAATTTCGCTACCAGAATCCCCAGAACTGATTTCGACCACTATTCCCGTACCTGCAAGGTTAGGGTCATTACCTGACAAATCTACACTGTACCAAACATACCATTCGGTAGTCGCTCCGAATACATCATCCAATTCTAAAAATGAAATTGCTTCTCCGTCATAATCAACCGTATTCTCATCAGGGAAATTATCTGTTACCCACCTCTCACTAGATACGGTGTAAGTTCCCGATGGCTGTTGATTACAATCCCCCGTAAATACCAGATTTCCAGGGTAATAACCGATTCCAGGTGAAGCAATATTTAATCCGCCAACAGTCCCAGAGTTTCCAATATTTGATAACGATAATTTTGGTTTATCAATCACGTTAGGATTTGTTATATCAAGAGCAACTTCAGTTTGATTAGATATTACCGATGTTGCTATAGCAAATACAGAAAGTAAAGTCACGCCCATGATAAGAGCGCCAATTCCGACAGAGGAACCCACATTTCAGCCCTCCGTGCTTGGTTGTCGACTACTTCTCCAGCTTTCTAGTAATGTAATAAATGTCATCAATGATCTGTTTGCTAATGCGTCAGATAATGCCGAATCTGGATCTCCAGGTTCAGCTAATTCAACAATTGATAATAATACAGTTCCTTCTGCTTCAGAGAGCAGTTTAGATCCGATTGCTTTTCTTGTAAAGGATGCTGCTCCCATACCAGTTAAATTATCCAATAGTAAAGCCGCAAGCATGTGAGGTCCCACAAAATTTTTTTCATTCGAATGATCAGTAATTGAGCTCGGATTGGCTAGAAAGGGATTCAATGCTAAGGCTTGTGCCTCATATAATTCCATCAAGGAATCCATTTTCTTTTCAGAAGATTCTGTATCTGGAACAATATCCATAGAACCCGAAGAAACCTTCGCTGATGATTCTTCTCCCTCATCTGATTCTGATGAATCTGAGTCATGAGATTCACCTTCTATATCTTCTGAGTTGGGTTGAACAACCTGTGCTAATTGTGGTATCATCTCAAGCAATCTAATTTCCATTGCTTTCATTGAATCTTCCATAGTATCCATCCTTGATGCAACTAATTTCTCAATTGCACCAGTATCAATCTGAGCTGGTGCTGCGGGTTGTGCCTTCGTAGGGAAGGGGGTGCTCCCTAATGAAGGCAAGTTTATCTGCGAATTCCCTGATGCTCCAGATCCTATTCTAATTTTGGATGGTTCAGCCGAAATTGTCCAAGCCTCGTCAGCTGTCAATACGCCTGCGTCAGGTGTAGCTACCTCATCAATAGCAACATCTGAAAGTGCTTTCAGCCTAGCCATGTCATCCGCCATAGCTACTGCATCTTGCGCTCCTTGACCTCTAACCGCCATTCACATCACTCTCCGTTAAATTCGTCTGTCAATTCACAGAAATGAGAATTGACGACAAACTAATCTAAATTAATAATGATCCAGGTGTGGTATCTGAAATCAAAATAGTTTCATAAGTAGATCCGCCACCTTCAACATGAATCCAAAGTGTAATTTCTCCATTTATTCCAACTTCAGTAAAAGTACAATCACCACCAGCACCACTGTTAACAACTACATCAATTACGTAAGCTGCACCAGGATCAATGGTTGATTGAGCGTTTCCAGGTGTTGCCAGTGTTGCTGCGTTGTTATCTGGATCATCCATGGTAAATGTATCACCTACAGCTGCTACATCTGCATCATTTCCATCTCCGAATGCTCCAGCAGTAAACTGGTAACCATCATTTGCAGGAGCATTGTTAGGTGTGCCATCTCCATCTGTGTCTTCGTTAGTGCATGCCACCTGCCAAGCAATATCAGCAGTAGCTAAAGTTCCACTACCTGGTGCTGATTCGAAATATAGTCTCATTGATGTTGCATCCTTTATATAAGCGCTGTTAATTGTAATTTTTCCGCCTATCTCTCTCTGTGTGTCATCCCCAGTTTGCTGAGCATTTTGTTGCAATTTTTCTCCAGTTTGGATAATTACAGCAGATGCAACTGCTGCAACCAAAATTAATGCTATAAATACAATCATTGCGCCAATTCCGATGGCTGCTACTGTATCATTATCTTCATTGTTAAATTTATTTTTCATCATAATCACCTCAAACTATTGATTCTCCTTCTGTAATACTGTTGTAAGTCAATGTTTCGTAAGTTGTTCCTCCACCTTCAACAGAAATAATCAGGGTGTGTTCTTCACCGATAACAGGTGCACATTCAGATGATGCTGGGGTATCTCCAGCATCTGTTTCAGTTTTCAGATCAATCATGTAAACCTCTCCAGGATTCAATGTGTCATCATCAGCTCCTGCTTGGGTAAGTTTAGCAGTACCGTCTACATTTAAGGTATCTGTGCCAGTTGGTGCAGTATCTCCGCCACCATCGAAATCTCCGAAGATTGTGGTCATTCCGTTACCAGCATCATTTGTACAGATAATAGTCCAAAGCACATTTGATTCGTCTACTGGCTCGCTACCTGCAGCCAATTCAAATACCAATGTAATGCATTTGTCGTCATCTTGGGCAGCAACTTCTCCATCACAATCTGTTTGATCACCAACCCAGACAGTGATTATAGATATTTTACCACCTATTTCCTCTCTTGTATCATCACCAGTTTGTTGTGCATTTTGCTGTAGTTTTTCACCCGTTTGGATAATTACAGCTGATGCTACAGCAGCAACCAGAATTAATGCAATAAATACAATCATTGCTCCAATACCGATTGAACCGGATACTTCATTTTCATTCATTCTTACGTTTTCTCTTCTCATAGTATTCCCCCTATTGTTTTCTCCTTTTTTTATCTAGTATATCATGTTACTTGCAATTTTAATTCAATATGCATAGTCACATATTCAAGTTGGATAAAATATCACACCATCATGCTCCTCCCTTGACCGAAGTCAATTGCGATAGGCATGCGGATGTGAGCAGTCCCCCCTGAAGGCAAATGTCTTATTTTTGGTACTGATGCTGCGATAAATGATGGAGGCAACCAAGGTGAAATTAGAACATTGTGTAGATCTTCCATTCCTTTATTTTCAACTCTCATAGATACATTAACTGTTCCTTGTCGAACTCTGTATCCTGTCGAAACGCTAAGCTTGTTATCTAAAATCTCTGTATCTCCTGTAGGCATAATATTTGGTCTGACTGAAAATTTCAAAAATAAGTACCCATTTGGTGGGAGTCTAGGTATGTCAATCCATTCTGGATCTACAGACCATCCATCCGGAACTGGCGGTGCTAATCTCATCGAGGGTAAAGCCCTACTGCTGTCATTCAATATGTTCACAATTAAAACTCCTTGATTAGATCCTTGGACCCACTTTGTAGTTAAGGAAAACCAAAAATTTCTGAAAAGGAATGGGTTAAGTGTGGCTGATGTTCCTCCCACTAAATCTTCTACAAGATATTCAACTTCGGTTGCAGACATAGAAACCTCACCAATTTCTGCAGCTGCGGTTGCATTTCTTAATCCAGTCAATATTTTCTCTAATTGTCCTCTTAGGATCTCTGGATCTCGTAACAATCTATGAAGTAATGCTATTGAACGCCTTAATCTCTGTACATCTTCTTCAATTGATGATAGATTTTTTTCAGCAACTTGCAGTGCTTTGTTTGCAGACATTACTCTTTGGTCTTGTAAACTTATTTTTGCTTGTTGGACTTCAAATTCTGTTTCGACTAAACTTCTATTGTCGGCCTCTGTTAACTGTCTCACACTATTGACTGCTGCTTCACCTGTTGTTCGCATCAATTGATGAATTCTCATGGTCGCTTCTTGTACCATACCAGATGCTGTAACTCCTTCATCAGAAACCATTTCTGAATGTTCATCTTCTTCGGTGGGAACAACCGGCTCATTCCCGATAGGAATAAATTCTGTTTCATCTAATGGAACAGGGATTTCGTCAATTTCAGATTCTAAATCCTGGCCATCTTCATCAACCGATTCTACATCTTTAATGTCTTCAAGAATCTCACTCTCAGGTTGAATAATTACGTCATCAATCAAAGATTCATCAACCAATTCTTCGGAAAATTCATTATTTTCATCAGACATCGGAATCACCTCCTTCTGCTTGTTCCACTACAGCTTCAAGGTCGATATTTGCTATTTCGTTAAGGAGTCTTGCAGGGTCCCCTAATGATCTTTCAATTGACCTCAATCTAGCTTGAACTAGGGTTAACCTGCTGTAGACCTGTCCATACATCTTGTCAATATATTTCAATACAGCACTAATCATTATTGCCGTAATACCAACAATTAAAATCAACGAAAGTATATTGAGTATGTCGGCTGAAAGTAAGGGGGGGAAACCTAAAATCGTCATTAAAAATCCTAATAATGGTAAGGTGAATATAAATGTTAGTTGCTGCCTAGATTTTTTCAATCTTCTGAAATGTTCTGTGAAGAGAGTTGTTTGTCCCAACCGAGCTCTTTGATAATCTGCATGTATTATCTGTAGTTCATCAGACGCCGAGTATGCATTATAAATCAACCAAATCACAACGAGAACCAATAAAATAGGTCCTAAAAATATCCACTCTGATAGATGAAACACCATTCCTAAAAGAGCTGCACCTGAATAGGCACTTAGTTGCCTTAGTTTTTCTCTATCTCTTCCTAGTTGAAGTAATAATGCAGTGAGTATGAATAATCCCATTACTATACCTACACTGACAAACTGTGTAACAGGACTCCAAGATACTACAGACGCATCCATTGCAAGAAGATCGTTTTCAACATTATTTCCCTCTGCTCCCGTAGATATCAAAGAAACAATGCAATCGACTTTTTCACTCGTTTGCCACCACTCTAATCTTAAAACATTTACATCCCATGTTAATGTGGTTTCTGTACTTTGAGGCATTTCGCTAATTTGTTTTATTTTAGATGATTCTGATAATAATTGAACCCTGTCGTTACAATTCAATTCAACCTCTAAATATGGTGTAGTAGCTGTCCCACCATTTCTGATTACAGAAACAATTTGCCCAGATTCTCCTTCACCAATAGCTGATAAACCTTCTTGAAAGCTAATCGATTTAACAAACGGATCTGCAAAATTATCCAATGAAATAATTACTTTGATAATCGTACTTGTTTCATCTGTTGGGTGAGTTAATTTTAATGTGAGATTATATCCATCTCCAGGTAAAACACCTTCCACACTTGATGCATTGACAATTATCTGAAGTGCTGGTGTCTGAGTATTTTTCGATCTCGGTTTTAGATCAATCTTAACATTTTTCATCAATGCGACTGCACCATCATCAGAATCTGCTAAAGTAAAAGTCCAGTCGTAGTGAGATTCATTGTCTAATTGAAGATTGGATAGATTTAGAAACCTCTCTGAAGACAACAATTCCAAAATATAATTTGGTGAGGCTGGATAATTTGAAGCCTGAAATTCTTGTTCAGATGGTACGTGAGACCAAGGAATCTCTATTGTAGTAGCCTGTCCAAATACAGAGTGATTGCTGTCTAAAATCCTTTCGACTATTAGGTTGGCGCTATGTTCGCCACTACCTACAACATCTAAATCAACAGGTGTGACATTTAGTTCTAATACACCTACTTCTCTCCAATAATAATTATCTCCTGATGCACGAACAGCCATTGAAACCAAAACTTCTTGTCCTAAAGATAAAGTGAATGCTGACTGAGGAGGTTGAGTTATTTGCCATTGTGAGTTTTCTAATTTTGCTGATACATTTACGACTATGTCTGTGTTACCAGAATTCTTCAAAACAGCGGTAATCTCTTTTTCATCGCCAGGCAAAAATAGTATTTCTTCCTTCCATTCTTTAACTTCTAATGCAAAAAAGGGTCTAACTTTAACAATGTTTGTTGAATTATATAGTTCTTCTCCCGTTGACGAATTCTTTAAGGAGAACCACAGAGTAAACTCTTCACCATTATAAAGCATATTTTCCTCGCTAATTGGAGGGACCTGAATAACAAATGATCCTGCATGACTAGCATCAATCGGTATTTGATGCGAGAGTGGCTCCAAGGTAACATTCCAACCAGTCTCAAGATAAACGCCAACATTTACGTTTTCAATTAGATTTCCAAAGTTAGATGCCCAATACGAAATACTTTCATTTTCTCCGGGCGTGACTTCAATTTCAGGCAAAGTAACATCTAAATTATGCCATTGTTGTACCTGAACTATTATTGTACCATTTAGAGAGATGTCTTCTCCAGATGTTATCTCTACACCAATCTCATATGTAGTGTCGTAAGATGCCCCCTCTAGAGCTGTTACTTGAAATCTCAAATCTTGAGTTCTGCCTGATTTTAGGATAAATTGTTCACTTCCAAGAATTGTAATGTCTATTGGATCTCCATTTTGTACAGTTGTGTTGATATCGAATTCTGATAGTGTGTTTCCTGTGTTATTCACCTTCAGTAATGTAATTACATCCCCCAAATATGATACATTTACATTAACCACTGATGGTGTTAAAATTGCCGAGACTTGTTTTCCCACAGTAACTGGAGATTGGTGTACAAGAAGATTATCTCCAGTATCGGAATCTAAGACTGTAATAACAATATTTTCAACAGTATTTTCTAACGTTCCTAACGGAGCGGTGACTGTCATTGTAAAATTCTCAGAATGAACCCCTGATAAAGTCGGCCAATCATACATTTCTGGAGAAATTTCTAAAGAAGATTTACTCAAAGTGACAATCCATCCATCAGAACTGTCTACTAACAACGAATAGTTGGCCAACCCATTACCTTTGTTGGAAATAGATAGATTAAATGTAGTGGCTTCACCGGGATTCACATTTTGTAAATCTAATTCATCAATTACTACAGAATGAAATTTAGGGATTACATATCTTACGGTTCGGGTAACTGGAGATGTATCAACTACAATTCCAGTTGTGTCTGAAATTTGCGCTGTAACTGGGACTTCAAGTATTCCTGCTAGAGGGCCAAGGCCATCAGAAGAGGGTTGTAGGACAGAAAGAGCTGAAAATACTGGCTCTCCGTTCGCATCAACCAATGGAGCTGCATGAGAATCAGGAGTTATGGAAGCATTCCAGCGCGTTGATTCCAACGCACCGCCTGTACCGTCCGCAGGCGTAAATGCTAAATTTCCGACACTCAAAGTAGCTCCAGAAGTATCCTCGGGATCATCAATTAGGTTATGCCTCATCTCAATTCCAAAATCTATTGCTTGAATTGTCTCTCCATAACGAGATTCTCCTTCTGACAGAATATACTCTAAAGAATCGATTGCTGGATCAACGGCTATTACTGGCTGCACTTCAATATCTGCCTGCCCAGTTACAGGCACCCCTCCACCTGAGGCAGTAGCCTGTACCCAAACAACTAATTGAGTTCCCTGAGTTAGCTGATGTGCTGGATTTAAGGGATTAGAAAGTGCTGGTGGATAAATCTGTAAAATTGCGCTTTCATTCTCTCCTGGACTTAAAACCGAGGTTTTTTGTGAAAGTAGTTCAATTTCCCAACCTTCAACTGGGCCTCCGAATCCGCAAGTTAGATTGAACGAGCCTGGTGAATTTCCAACGTTTTTGATTGAAAATGGTATTGGAGTCATGTTTCCCGGTTGTACTGGAACAACCGCCAGTGATATCGAAGGAGTGACACTTGCTAGCAATAGATGTCCAGCCATAACTAGATTGTTAGCAGACAACTGATAACCATCACTTAGAGCAGTCAAATTAACAAAAATTCGAGTTGCATTTGACCTTTGTTCATCGGCGGGGACACTAACTATGATTGCTGTTGCTCCACTAGCGCCAGGATTTAGATTTACTACCGGTGGAATAGCGGCGGAAGCCCAGCCTTGTGTGTCTTCAACACTAATACTGTATGTGTCTACTAAATCTCCAGTATTAGTAATTAAAAATGTGAGCATAGTGCTAGATCCAGGAACGACTGATTGATCTGGTGCTGCAATAATTTCAGCACGATACTGGCTGAAAACCACAATTCTTGAGCCTAAATCTTCCACCACCGATCCAATTCCGCTAAAAGTAACTGTTGAGGTTAATTCCCAATTACCTGTCATCGAACTACTATCAAACGTTATGCCTAAAATTTCCGCAGTAGACGGGTATTCTAGTGTACCTGGATTGATTACTGTTGAAGTGGCGCTGTGTTGAATTACTGTGCCATCAGCAAGTGACGTAAATGTAACCTCAAAATCTGCTGTGACTGGTATATTACCAGAATTTCTTACCACTGCTTCATACGAGGTTGGTCCTGGTGCTAACCTGGGTGGAGGAAATGACTGATTTGGAATATCGACTCCTAAGAATTCTCCTGATTCGATATTTTCAACATCGAAATCTAAGGTTGCAAAGTTGTTGGAGTTATCTACTTCTCCTGTAGCGGATTCCAAAGTAGCAGAGAACGATTGACCAGGTCCTGTGATGGACACGGCATATGAGAAAACTAAGGTCTGAAATTCAAATGGATCCAACTCTACAGCAGTTCCTCCAGCATTCACTTCAGTAGCTACAGCACCTGGTGCAGATTTGTAAAGAACGCGTAATCTCGATTCAGCACTAGTTAAACCTTGGTTAGTAATATTTACACTGATTTGATGCGTAGCTGTTGAAAGATAATTTGTACCTGCATTTTCAAATGCACCGCCCAAAGTGGTAGTTATTTCTACGACCATCATATCAGGCTCAGTGCTTCTTCCAGTTGCGTTTAACCTGTCGGTTGTACTTAAATCAGTTAAAGAAATAAAAGGTTGAATTAACATAAATAATGTGAGTAAAATTGCAAGAAATTTTTTATCCAAGGGCTGCACCTCCGCTTAAAGGTTCTTCAAATCTAGAAACTACAATTTTCAAACCTCGCTTTTCAAGTATTTCCACCAATTGGTGCAACATTTTGTTATGCTCAACATCTGAAATTCCCAACCGTCTTCTTTCTTCCCACAATAACAACTGTTCTGTTTTAGATAAATACCCGTCTTTAAGGTAGAGTTCTAAAGTTCCTCTGTATGAATCGCGATTACTGATAGCATAAACTATAGTATTACCTGGCAATCTATCTGCATATGACTGGATTGAATTTCCCAACGAAAGTGCCTCATCGAAAGAAAGCTTTCTCTTGTCAACTTCCGCCTGAATGTTGCTTGCAAGCTCTTGTAATTCATAATGGCTGTTTGCCTTTCGAATTCGCTTCATATAACGTCTTGCAAGACGGGTTAGCCTAGCGTTCGCCACAGAGTCGCTATGAGATAGGGATAATTAATGAATCGGATAAATAGGACAAAATAATGCAGATTGAATATTAAGTAATTCATAATACATCACTAACCAAAATCATCAAAAACATTCTCTTGTAGGGTCATTTATGACAGATGACACGAATCTAAAAGTTGGAGAAAAAGCGCCATTATTTGAAACTAAGGACTCGGAAGGAAATTCGGTTTCACTTAAGGAAATAATATCTGATGGTAAATCAGTCGTATTGTATTTCTACCCTAAAGACAACACGCCAGGATGTACAGTTCAAGCCTGCGATCTGAGAGACAATATGGAAAAATTAGTTTCGAATGATGTAGTAGTGCTTGGAGTAAGTAAAGATTCTGGAAAAAGCCATAATAACTTTATAGAAAAACAATCATTAAATTTCCCACTTCTACTAGATGAAGATTTAGAGATTCACAAAAAATATAATGTATGGAAAGAAAAAAGTATGTACGGTAAGAAATACATGGGTACCGCTAGATCGACGTTTATAATTAATAAAGATGGATTTCTTGATTTTGTAGGATACAATGTAAAAACTAAAGGTCATGCTGATTTGGTAATAGATGAATTAAAAATTTAGATTAATATGACGGAATCAGACGAAGTAAAAAAGAAAATCATTCAATTTCTAAAATTATGCGTAAACTATGCTGATAAATCCTTAAACAGAAAAAAGGACAGATTGGAAAATTTGGACTTAGAACATCTAAACTCGGCAAAAAAAGAAATTGAAAAATGGAAAACATATAAACAGTTCACAGAATATACTATAAAAGAACTTTCAGATGGAGATTTAGATGAATGGATCAATAATTTAGACAACCCTGATTTTAACCCTTCACCGAATAAAAAATCATGAAAATACTTCACTGTTTCTCTTTAAAATCTTAACTGAAACTTTTCCGTCAATGAGGCTCATTTCAATTACATCATCAGTGTTAATCTCCATGCATAGGTCATCTGACATTGCAAATGCATATGGTATATTCAACATAGAGCAGGCAGGTAATGTTAGCGGGCAAACATCGTTGTTAATTATTGCCTTGGGACCTTTTCCAGTGTAAATTAAACCCATTAAAACAAATGGAGCAACAGTAGAGCCTGATCCTTTAGGGTAAATTAAAATTGTATCTTCGATAGATTTACCGTCTAGAGGATGCCCAGGCTCTTCGATCACTCCTGTATCTCTGTTGACATATCCCAAGTAAGTGATCGGAACATCTGTAACTAATGCTCTTCCTTTAACATTCCATGTTTGTTGAGATGGCAAACCTTTACCGTATGATTCAAGCTTACCCTCTTTGTGTGTTTTATTCGTAGGATTTTGCTGGTTAGATTTCTCAGTCAAAATAGGGTACTCGCCCTCCGACAATGATGGTTCAAATGCATGATTCACACAATCTGCAATCTTCATTACACTCGTAGGAATTCTGTTCAATCCGCTAGTCAAATAATGTTCTGCTTTTAGAGAGTTAGTTAATAAATGATTGTATTTTTTACGATTATAAGGTGTCACCTCTGGGCAAGTATCTTTCAAAATCAATGCACCAGCTTCTTCTAAAACTTGTAATGTTCCTTCCTCTTTTAACAATTGATGATTATCTCCACTTGTAAAAACCCACAGTCTATGATTAGTAATTCTTTCACCAATATCCATCCGTTTCTTAACAGCTTCTGCAGTGGATCTCACTTCGCCAAGACTAGCTTGAGGACAGCCAATAACTACAAGATCTACTTGACCGGTAGGAGCTAACTCAGAATAACGTTTTTTTAATTCATATTCTGTGAAATGTAATTTCGCTTGAGGTTTCCAAGTAGCACTTAACACTGGTTCATCGGTAACACCGTCTATCCACAGCATCGGACATCCATAATTTGCAGCAGCAGCCGTCAATGCCTTTTTTTCTTCAAATGATACTTGGTCAAACTTTCCAAAGATGTGTGGCATTACTCCCCAAGGTAAATTCCACTCTGGTTGAATTTGCTTACCTATCCAATCTCCAAGTATACTCCAATCAACTATATCATTCAATTCACACTCTACATCCACTTCAATATTTGGTATTCTATTTTTCTCAATATGTAAGCCCCACTTGGGAGCCCAACCTGTAATTGCAGTCGATAATGCAGACAAACCACTTTCTCGATTTGTAATCAGTGAAGTGTAGGAATTTGAAAAAGCTACTGCATTACTTTCTGCCCATGAACCAACTCCTTCAATTTCTTTCCCCCTATCATAAGGAGTGCAGGATAAAGTTGTTTTAATTCCCAATTGAGAATATGATTGAATTATTTCAAATTGATGCTTCAAGAAATTATCTTCTTGAATATCCATTTCATCCATTTTTTCCCAATCACACCCCGCACTGTTGAGAGTAGTCGGGATTTCTACGGATGCGTTTTTATCACCTGCTAAATCTTTTAGAAACCTCCTTAATCCATGACCACCAGTTAACGGAGAAACGCCGCTGACGTGAGCATCTGAACACTTAATGAATTCTGTAGCCCCTGCAGATGATGCTAAGTCAATTACCAATCTAGCTGCCTTCTGCTTAGTGGCACCCAAACTTCCATTCAACATTTTTTTTAATTCCGATGGAATATTCATGTTTAATCAACCTTTTTCAGAATTTTACTTTTTAAAAATAGGGATTGGATTCATTTTATGTGAGTTTTTTGAATTAAAATTTGAGTATAGCTCTAAAATCTCTTTTTGTCTATCGTTATAATTCTCTTCATTGGGGTTTTCTAATTCCTTCATAGCCCATTCTAGTTCTTGATAACTTGCCCCAATTTGCTCCTCATCAGTACGTGAATCATCCCATAACCCGTCTGTTGGGTCAGCACTCAATATGCCATCTATTATTCCTAATGATTTCCCCAATGAAAACACCTCTGACTTCAGTAAATCTGCAATGGGGGATATATCTACTCCTCCGTCACCATATTTTGTGTAAAAACCTACTCCAAAATCCTCGACCTTATTTCCAGTACCAACAACAATTCCATTGTTGCTTGCTGCAAAAGCATATAGTGTAACCATTCTCAATCTAGCCTTCGTGTTAGCTAATGCTAATTCAGAAAAATTATGACTTGATAATTCAGTTGAATAGTTTTCATAAACACCAGTGAGATCAACAAACTTACTTTCCACATTTTTCCAATTGGACTTTAACCACTCAATATGCTGATTTGAAAGATTAATTTGTTTGTTTTTTTGACGAATCGGCATGTTCAATACTATAGTTCTGATCCCTGTTTTTGCACATAAAGTAGATGTTACTGCTGAATCAACACCTCCAGAGACCCCAATAACTAATGTATTTACTTCGTGTTCTTTAGCATAGTTACTAATCCATTCAGCGATATTATCTCCTAATTCATTATAATCGTCCATATTACCTCTCCAAAATTTGTTGTTTCTGTCAATATCCGTCCAATTTATGCCATTGACCGTCTGGTGATTGATGCCACCAATTTCCATCGTCAGACTTTTGCCACCATTGACCATGTTCATCTTGCCACCAACCATCTCCTTTACCTTGAGTTGCTGCGGAATATGCAGAGCCATAAACATCATTCTGATACCTAGTTTCTGGTTCTTTTTGTACTGGTGGGTATTGCACTGGAGTAGGTGTTTGAACCTTAGCGGTTTCAATAACAGGAGGGACTTTTGATGGAGTATCGTAATTATCTACATCCTCCCATTCTTCAACCCACTCATATTCGTCTCCTTTTCCTCTACGGACTACTAAAACTAACAAAATTAAAACTGCGACAATCAATCCGACAAAACTAACTACAATTAGTGGATTAGAACCCTCAAAAACCGCGTTTAAACCAGTAGCTTTAGGTGGTAGGACCTCAATAAAAGGTCCCTCAGTTTCCTGATTATTCCATTCTACCCTGATTCGATTTAAGCCCTCGCTTTCAGGAACCCACTCATATGTCAATTGGATAGGTTGTGAGGTCAAAGGAATCGTTTCATTTTTGTCTGCAATAGTTTTTGTTGCACCAGAAGGAAGTACCTCATATATTGTGAAGAAAATTTGACCTTGAGCGTCACCCACATTTCTCGCCAGAATAGTAATAAGTATCTTTTCACCAGAATTTTGCTCGCCTGACGGGGCATATTGTATGTCAGAGGTATTAATTTCTACGATGGCTCTTCTATAATGAATTGGTACTTTGGCTAAAGGATCTGATTGACTGTTGCCTTCAGAACTTAATAAATTTCCAGCCAAATCGCTTCCAGATATCCACAAATGTAGTTCTGAAGGTTTGGAATAATGAGAATCCGACAATAAATCTCCTATTCTTATTGAACCAATCATGGTTCCAGTTGATGTAGTAGAGACAATGTCTAATTTCATTTCTCCGTCTACAACAGAGACCGATGGATTATCACTATATACCACTCTCCAATTAAGAATGATGTTTTCAGAATCAATATACGTTTCTTTAAAATTTGCTTCAAATTCAATGTTAAACATATCTTCAATGGCTAAATCAACATCTATTCTTGGCTTTACTACCTCGACAATTATTGGTGACTCACCATCAACGATTAATGATACTGTAGACTGACTTGTTTGATCTATATTTGGAAGAGGTAATGCAAATAATTCCCAAGAAAGAACATAGCCACCATTAGCCGATGGTACTGTAATTTCAGCACTGAAAATACCATTTTCAACTGTTGCTAGTGTTGGTTGTAACCCAGAAATTAGAATTTCTATGTCTAATTCTTCAGTCGGCAATTCATTAGTCCAATAAAACTGCACCTCTCCAGATATTGTTATTTTACTTTCTGGGGAAACCCAAACACACTTTAAAGTCGGATTTTGTGAACTCTGTGCCATAGGACAGAAGTCCTGTGAACCTGATAAGAACTCAAATTCTATTGACTCATAGGGTATCCAAATTTCAGTATTAAATTTCCACGCTAAATCAGGATAAGATATTATATCTTCATTTCCCCCTCTGTCTTTAATTAAAATTTCTGGTGTTCTAACTTGATTATTATCTGGTAATTTCCACTTAATTGCAAATGTTACTCTGAACTCTAATTCAGTCGTATATGGTTTTACGGATCCAGATCTAGCAAAAATGTCACAAACTCCTATTTCTAAATAATCTGAATCAGTCATACATTGTCTAGAATACCCATCCCAACGGATTTCAAGAGAATTTGTCACATCCTCATCAATTAGACTATTATCCAAACTCAATGATAATAAAGAGATATCACTCATTCCATTAGGTTCTGCTAGGGGAAATACCATGGAATAATCAATCATTGGATGTCTAAATACATCATTAGAATCCACATCCCAAAATGCAGTTTCCTCAAACAACTCAGGTGCTCCGTCTTCCATTAGTTGGTAAGTGAAAAGTTGTTGATCTAAATCTGAACTTCCACCCATTTCAAGTAAATTACCTGCTGCATCTGCACCAATAATGTAACCGGTTACTAAATCACCTTCTTTCCCCAATAGGTCACTAAATTCATATGTGAAATTACCTTGGACTTGGGTTAGGTTTTCTGGAGGAATTAACGGAAACAACTCAAACTCCTCTGGCTCAGCTATTGAATTATAATTAATGTCATTAACCCACTCTCTCCATAGCATCAAATTTAATGATGGAGGTAAAATAGGTCTGTCACCTATTTCAAACTGCAATATTTGTGAATTACTAGGTTCCCTGTGATCATATTTTTCAACACTTGAATTGAGTACTACGGGTGATCTTGAGTCTGTCTGAAAATCCCTACTAAGGTTTACACTTGTTAAATCAGTACCCGCAAATTGTAATTTTTCCAATGTTAATGAATAAGATAACTCTTGCTCAGTTGGTGGAAGAATTATTGTAATATTCATTAAATTCCCATCAACTTCCTGAGTCTGTCCTATTATCATATCATCTTGAAACAATTTCAGAAGTAGTGAGTCAGTACGTGGAGCATTGGAATAATTTAGTCCTTCAAAACATAGCTCTGCGCTAAAAGTAACAACTGTTCCAGCCTTTAGATAAGACAGGTCTCGTGGAATGGATACACCTAAATCGTTAATTACATTCCATTCCGAAATATAGAAATCATTCTCAATTCCATTAGCATCTCCTACTCCAAATTTCTGTACTGCAGGTAAACTTCGGTGCCCCTCAACATTCGAAGCTCTTGAGGAAATTGTAACAAATGGTTCATCATCCCATGTTGAATTTAGCCGGAACTTGAAAGTCGCTTCTATTTCTTGAGGAACTGTACTAACCTGATTTATATCTGCTGAGTTTGTAGGATGTAAATCAACAAGATTGGATGGTATGTCACTCAAAATTGTCGGTTCTCCACCTTGTAAAGGCCATTTTATCAAAACCGAATTGTTAATCCCAGCAATTTCAACCTCCAATGTGTCAATCACTTCCACTGATGAAGAATGAGTTGTAACTAACTCTAACCACGGCTCGGAAGGAGTTAATGTTGATGTCAAATTGATAAAATCAATCAATTCAGAGTGCATTCCTTGAATAGACTCTATGTCTAAGATTTCAAAATTTAACTTTGATGAGTAAATAGTAGTAACTGGAATTGGAACACTTATGATGCTACTTGTTCCAGTTTGAATACCAGATAAATATGAATTAAATTCTGCTAAAAACATTGATTCAGAAGAAAATTGAAGTTTAATATCTTTTTGGAATGTAGCTAGCAAACCATCAATCATTAACGCCGCACCTGAACCTAAAACTTCTAATTTACAACTGACAAAATCTACAGTATTTACTCCAGAATTGGGCACTAAATCACCAATTTCTAATGCTTCGTTCAAAGAGGATAATCTCTCCTCATCAAAATCATGTAATTTTCTTTCATGTGAAATTGGGCCATGATTTACTTCATCAACTAAAATATTACCACAGCTCATCTCCCATTGAACACCACCTACAGTTTGATCTTTGTCAGCAGACCACATTTCAAAAGAAAAATGTTCAATGATTGTTCTTGAAGGTAACCAAAATTCTATCTCGCTAGAAGTATTATTAATTAAATCAACCTTTTGAACTTGGTGCCCATCAGAAAACCTATTTTGCCAACCCCATGGACCAATCTGATTAATATCTAGAGTCCAATCAATTCTTTCATCATCTGCTATGTTTAATTTCAAATTTTCTGGTAAAGAAGCATAGAATAATTCTAAATCAAAAACTTCGACCCTCGCATTAGTAATCTTAAACTGTAAAGTATGTGCAGGGAAAGGTAAATCTAAAGTTGTGTCTGAAAATAATACTTCATAAAACGGACCTTCATCTACTGAAACCTCCACGCGCCCTACTCCAAGATATGTTAAATCAATATTTAAATCCCATCCAGCTATTGGTCTATGAGATCTGAGTAATTTACTAGTAATACTACTTGATGAAGAAATTTCTTGGGTATTAGAATCCCATGTATAATCTCCAAACCAATAATCTCTAGGATCAGATATGAATGTATCCTTGAATTTACCTTGTATGTTAATCGAATCAATCTGGAACGGACCGTTTTCAGAATTCAACTCAATTCTTAACAAAGGATATTGTTTCCAATCTATTGTACCTAAATCAACTAATCTTGAATTTAAATTTTCATACCCTAGAATTGGTTTATCAGTAATGCCATCTATTACAGACCAACTAAGTCCGTATGTACCTGATGTCTTCGCATCAATGCTAACGAATCCATATTGACCAGGTTCAACGGAGTATATTGCATTCGGATGAGTGCCGAAGGATGGTGAAGTCCAATTGCCTGGCCCTGGCACAGTTAATCTGATATCATCTACAAACCACCAATCACAACAAGTTCCTGAACCTGTCGGCAATCTAAATCTAAATTTAAAGTCTGACCAAAAAGCGTCTGAAGGCAGGGTATAGCTCACATCCTGAGGTGGATACCCTACAGCAGAAAAACTACCAAGGTTAGCATCAAAGTATGGACATGTATTTGAGGGGTTACAATTTCCTGATGGCACCGTCTTCCACTGACCATTAGATGCCCAATACTCGAAATACAAATGTTCACTTGAATCAGGATCTTCACCACATCCTGACTCTCCTTCTCTCATCCAAAAATGTATGTATCCGTTAGATAGTCCAGATAAATCGAGGGTGTTTGATTCAACATTCACCAATCCATTTCTTAATACCAATGAACCGCCACTTGAACCATTAGTTCCACAGCTCAGGTAACCTAGATTTCCTGATGCAGTGTTTGAATTATCATTAACTAATCCATTAGCTCCGTTTGATGAAGTCCATCCATTAGGTAAGGAACCTTGGAGATTCTCAAAATCCCAAAGATTCTCAACTCCAAAAGTCGTCATGTAAGTTCCATTGTAGTTAACTCCATCATAAGTAGCATCAAAATGAGACCAGTCAGAGATACTATTCCACTCAATAGCATCCTTATTGGAGTTGTGTGATGGATTAATTTCCATTTCTAAATTTGTAATCGAATGCCCGTCTTGAACATCTACTTCAAAATCATAAGAAGTTTCATCAGGCCAATTCAATATTGAAATATCAATATTTTCTCCTGCGCTGATTTCTCTGTTACTAAGATCTGTTTCTAATTCAAAATTATCTAAATTATAGGTTACGAATGGGAAAGAAATAGTGCCTAAAAACAAAGCCAGTGTAAGGAAAACATGGGTTCGATTGATGTGCATCGTAGTCTGGAACAGGACTGTGTTTGTCAATGCATCGGTACACAAATGTACATTAAGCGATTCAGATGTATATTAAATTCTTTTACTTTGGCCATCAAACTAATACTGAGGGAACATATGAATCGCCGAATTACAGTCCCTGCAAGGATAAACATTATTGGAGAGCACACCGATTACTCTGGAGGTTTGTCACTTCCGTTCGCTGTGAATTCATTTTTAGTACTGGAAATTATCGATATTAAACAGGGATATTTTGGTGACAGGAATGTAATTTCTCTATGGAAAGAGGTAGGTGGGTGGCCCGCAAGGCTCAAGGTTAAAAGCGATATTCCTATAGGCAAAGGTCTATCTTCATCTGCGGCACTGTGTATAGCTATTGTAATCGGAAAATATGGAGATATTGATCCACTAAAAGTATGCAAAGAAGCACAAAGAATAGAGCAAAAAATTCTGGGAACAAATTGTGGGCTACTAGATCAAATGGCAATAATGTTTGCGATTAAAAATAAAATGACAATGATTAATTTTAATGATAACTCGATTGTACATCATAATATTCCTCATGAATGGAAGTTTAAATTGATAGATTCGGGAATAGAAAGAAGTCTGAATGAAACTGAATATAATTGTAATAATAGAATTATTAAATCACACGTAATTGAAGAAAATTTAAGGGTTAAAATGGCTTTAAACGCATCTCCTTCAGAGTTGGGGAAATTATTAAATGAGTCTCATTCATCTTTAATTAAACTCGGGGTAAGCCTACCTTCTATTGACAAAATGGTAAACAAAATTCAAAATAAAAAAGGGGTTTTAGGAGCTAGAATGATGGGTGGTGGTTTTGGAGGGATGATACTCGTATTGGTTGAAAGTGAAGAAATCTTAACCGGGGATCTGTTAATTTCATCTGGCCCCCCCTTCTTTGAAAAAATCCTCTAGTTTAGAAAGCCTGTCTGGTGTTCCGATATCCCAAAACTTGGTATTATCCAAATGAATGAAAATATCTTCAGAAATTTTAGAATATATTGTCTGTTCCCAACCCCACTTCCCAGGTTTTCCATATTTTTCTACAATTGATTTTGAGACTAAACTAGTTCCTGCTTCATATCCATTAAAGTCCTCAAGTGGATTTGTCTTATCATAATTTATTAATCGTCCCTCAAAATGTTTTAGATTCATTGATTTATGAGATTCTGTAACTGTCATTGTTAATTTTGAATTTGAATTAAAATGTTGATTTACTAATTTTTCGTATTGAATTGGGTGGTAGTCATCACCCCACAAAAGAATAAAATTGTCCTCCAGTAAGTCTAAAGAGTTGAATAGAGCACCACCCGTTCCTAACGGTTCTATTTCCTGATTGAATGTTAAACTCATTTTATCATGATTAAAATTTTTAAATTTGTGCCCATTATGACCTGTTAAAATCAAAGCATTTCTACATCCTTGTCCGTGAGCCCAATTTAAAATGTGAGTGATAATTGGTTTTCCATTTACTTTAACTAGAGATTTGGGAATTTTTTCAGTCAAGTCCCCAAGTCTAGTCCCCAGTCCACCTGCCAAAATTACAATTTGAGGCATAGAATTCTTCTTTATAATTCCTGAATATAGTTTTCCACTTTCTTTCAAAGTTCTTTTTTGAGTTTCATAGTTAACATGATACAGGCCAAATCTCTGGGCGTACCCCTCTGCCCATTCGAAATTATCCATTAAACTCCAATGAAAAAATCCTTTCACGTTGAAACCATCTAAAATAGCTCTGGATGTAATCCATAAATGCTTCCTAATATGTTCAGGTCTGAAATCATCATTTTTATCCGCAACTCCATTTTCTGTTACATAAATTGGAACTCCAAGATTTTCCACCATCTCAAATGAACGTCTCAATCCTTCCGCATACATCGGATATCTGAAATCAGTTCTGATTTCCCAAGGTCTTTTTAAAGGTTCTAATTCTACACTAGTTGGCATAAAAGGAGTCGTAAGAAGATGAGTATAGTAGTTAACACCTATAAAATCAGCACTCCCTCTGAGTCCATCAATTTTTTGAGAAAAGATTGATGATGGTGCTCTAAATCTACCAGTTTTTAGCCCACGTAACCAACACTTGTTAAACATTTCATCGAGAATTTTAGCTTGTATCCAATGAAAAATATTCCAACGCTTGTATGGGTCAAAAATATTAATATTCTTGACAAATCCAATATTAGAGTCCTCTCCATTAGGTAATTTCTTTAAATTCCTGTAGCATTGTGCATGTGCAGACATCATATTTTTCGATACAGAACGTGCTTTTTTGAACGATCTGGCTCCTGGAGGAAATTCTCCAAGAACGTATCCCATCGTAGTAAAAACAGCAGGTTCATTAATTGTGCACCACCACTTTACCCTATCACTAAGTTCATTGAAAATTATTTCACAAAAATTTATCCAATATGACACATTATCTTCTATTTCGAAACCACCTTCATCTTGAAACCAGACTGGATGTGAAAAATGATGTAAAGTGATCATTGGTTCGATTCCCTTACTAATCAGATCATCGACCATTTCTGAGTACTGTTTAACAATAAGATCATCCCAAACATCTTTGGTAGGTTGTATTCGACTCCATTCAATAGAAAATCTATAATGTCCGACTCCTAATTCTTTAATTAATTCAAAGTCTTGATTCCATCTATTCCAGTGATCGCAAGCTATTCCACTTTCTTCAAGACCGTTATTTTTTTCAAATTCAGACCAATTATTATGGTTATTCCCTTCTATTTGGTGAGATGCAGTTGCAACACCCCAACAAAAATCCTTTGGAAATCTTAAATCATCTAAATCTAATTTATTCCAATCGAGATGCTTTTCTGGAAATCTTAATGACAGAATAAAAATTGAAATACTGTAGAAGCATAGAAACCAAATTAATGTAATTTGCCACCACTGCATGTTATTGGTAAGAGTTATTTTTCATAATTACTTCTGTGAGTTTAATTTTTTACGGGTTTAATTTTTTCATTTATATTTTTATTATCTATGGTCATGTTCAAAACATGAACTTGACTCGGGTAATCATGGTAGCACCTAATCCAGCCGGTGAATATAATTCAGTATCGATGGAAGAAAACTTGATTAAAAGGTGGAAAAAAGAAAACACATTTGCTCGTTCAATGGAATTTAGGAGAGAAGGAAAACCATTTATTTTCCTAGAAGGTCCACCAACTGCAAATGGAAAACCGGGCATTCATCATGTCGTTGCACGAGCGTATAAGGATCTTGTTTGTAGATGGAAAACCATGGAAGGACACTTAGTTGAAAGAAAAGGTGGATGGGATACTCACGGTTTACCTGTTGAAATTGAAGTACAAAAAAGATTAGATTTAATGAGTAATGATGCTATAATAAATTATGGAATGGGTGAATTTAATGAAGAATGTAAAAAATCAGTTTGGACATATGAAGATGCTTGGAGAAAAATGAGTGAAAGAATGGCATTCTGGGTTGACTTAGATAATCCATATGTAACCCTACACAATAATTACATCGAATCTGCGTGGTGGGCATTGAAACAAATGTTCGAAAAAGATTTTCTTTACAGGGGTTACAAAGTTCTACCATACTGTCCTCAGACTGGTACCTCGTATTCCAGTCATGAGGTAGCATTAGGGTATAAAGAAGTAGAAGAACCGTCTGTATATGTGAAGTTTAAACTCAAAGGTGATGATGCATCTATTTTGGCTTGGACCACAACTCCATGGACACTGCCTGGTAATGTTGGCCTAGCGGTGGGGCCTGATGTTACATATTGCAGGATAAAGATTAGTGAGGCTGCTGGTAAAAATTGGGAAGGGCGTGGAGGTAGCGAGGTCGGGGATGAGATTATACTAGCTAAGGATTTGCTGAAAGAAGTCATGAGACATAAGGTAGAAATCATATCAGAATTTCCAGGTTCTGAATTAGTAGGTAAAGAATACGAAGCCTTGTTTCCAGATGCTGTAGAAAGAGGAGACAGTAAAACTGCATGGACTGTTGTAGCTGCAGATTTCGTAACAACAAGTGATGGTACTGGTGTAGTCCATACTGCTGTAATGTATGGTGAAGATGATTATAATTTAGGAAGAGAAGTTGGATTTCCAGAAGTACATACAGTAGGAATGGATGGTGCTTTCATTACAGGTATTCATCCCCAATTAGATGGAAAATATGTGAAAGAATGTGATGATATTATAATTAATATTCTTACTGATTCGAATAGACTATATCGAGAAAAAATGTATATTCATGACTATCCACACTGTTGGAGAACTGGACATCCTCTTCTATACTACGGGATGGAGTCATGGTTTGTTAGAATGACTGCTGTTAAAGAACGGTTATTAGAATTCAATAATCAAGTCGAATGGGCACCAGACTGGGTTGGTGAAGGTAGATTTGGTGAATGGCTTAGAAACGTAAAAGACTGGGCGATATCTAGAGAGAGATTCTGGGGTACACCGCTACCTGTTTGGAAGAGTAAATCGGGTGAGATGAAATGCATTGGTTCTATAGAAGAATTACAAAAAGAAGTTATTAAAGCCAGTAATTCAGGTATACAAAACCCAGATTGCCCTGATGATGTAGACCTGCACAGACCAATTGTTGATGATTTTACTCTAATATCAGATAATGGAGAGCCCATGAAAAGGGAACCATTTGTGATGGATTGCTGGTTTGATTCTGGATGTGCATTTTTTGCTCAGTGGCATTATCCATTTGAAAACGAAGAAAAGATTTCAGACGCTTTTCCCATTGATTATATTTGCGAAGGAGTAGACCAAACACGAGGTTGGTTCTACACCTTACTTGCAGTGAGTACCACTGTTTTTGATTCAATTTGCTACAAAAGCTGCCTAAGTCTAGGTTTAATACTTGACAAAGAGGGGAAAAAAATGTCTAAATCTAAAGGAAATGTAGTTGACCCATGGCATCATTTTAACAAAGAAGGCGCTGACTCTTCTAGATGGTATATGGTCACAGCTGGGGCTCCTTGGAATCCATTAAAATTCGATCCCGATGGAGTACGTGAAACTTATGCAAAATATTTCCTAACCTTATGGAATGTCTACAAATTTCATGCTGATTACGCTGCACTTGATAATTTCGATCCCGAAATCAATAGTTTTCCCATTGAAAAAAGGTCAGAATTAGATCGTTGGATACTATCACGTGTAACGAGTGTTGCTAAAAAATATCATTATCAATTCAAAAACTGGGATTTTCACAAGGCATGTAGAGATTTAGAAAATTTTGTAATTAATGATTTATCTAACTGGTATGTAAGAAGAAGTCGAAGAAGACTGTGGGATGATTCGACCAGTGATGATAAAAAATCATGTCAACATACATTGCACGAAATACTTACTATTGTGTGTAAATTAACTGCTCCAGTAGCCCCATTTATGGCCGATGAAATTTATTCTAACTTAACCGGTAGTTCTGTTCATTTAGCAGACTGGCCTACAGAAGAAAATGGAGCATTACCTAGACAGGATCTAGATTTAGAAGCAAAAATGGGATTAGTTCGTTCTCTTGCCGAAACAGGAAGAAGGATTAGAGTTAAAGAAAAGAGAAGACAAAGACTTCCATGTAATAATGGTTGGATTGTAGGTGGGCCTGAATTAAATCAATTCCATGAGATTCTGGCTGAAGAATTGAATGTTGAGAATATTTCTACCGTTGGCGATCTAGATAAATTTCAGAAAATTGAGTTATCACCAAACAGAAAAATGCTTGGTAAAAAATGTAGACAAGATTTACCATCTGTTTTAGAGGCTATTTCTTCTGCAGACCCAGATTTAACATGGAGTGAAATTAAAGCTGGAAAATGTACTCTAGCTGGATATAAAATTACTGAAGAAGATATTGAATTAAGAAGAGTTGAACGAAGTGGATTCGCCGCAGAAACAATTATGTTTTCAGAAAATGAACAGGATATAGATGTAAGTCTTGTATTAGATATGCAGATTACCCCAGAATTAGCGTCTAAAGGATTAGCAAGAGATATAATTAGAAGAATCCAGCAAAAACGTAAAGATTTAGCTCTAGACATAGAAGAAGATATTGAATTAACAGTATGGTTGGGTGAAGGTAATCCAGAACTTTTGAGTAATGATTGGGAACATCTAAAAAATGAAACCAGAGCTGCCAATGCATCTTTAAAGTTAGGTAAAGGTGCTGATGATTCTGAAACTTTTGAGGTAGATGACTGTTTAATTTATTTCAAGGTAAATTAAACTAATTCTAATTGAAAGAAAGTTGCATTCTGAAATCCTCTTCGAGCATACTATGATAAATTCTGCTTTTCTAAGCTAGAAACTGTTAAATTAACTAATAAATCTCCAAAACAATAGAAAGCACCAACTAATAATGGAGGGTTCCATGCAGTCAGACCAGTCCATGGCACCTCATTTGCCCAAGTCCAATTTCCTAAATTGGTCCCTAAAATTTCCATAAATAATGCAGCCCAAACCATAGAAGCATACAATCTTGGCTGCGGTCCATATCTGATAAAAAATAAAACTAAAACTAACAAAATTATAGCAGAAGTATCACTGCCATTCCAAAAACCGTATAGTACAAACGGAATTAACGGAACTAATATTGGAAAAGTCATTGATTCCTTCATTTTTTTAGCAATTTTTCTACCTAAATCAAATAAAAAATAATGACCTACTGGAACGAATAAAGGCATAAGACCTCTTTGATATTCATAAATTTTCCAAACCTCACTGAAAAATAATTCCATAGGTGTTGCAAATGCTAAAACAGTTAACATTTCTATTCTTTCTTTACGATTGGTATGCTTAAAAATGTAAAGAAATATTGCCCAACAGCCAAAATTTACCGGCCATTCGGCTATGTCATCAGGTAATAAACCACCACAAGATGTAGCTGAAAACCATAATCCAATGATAATCGTAAGAGAGTACAGTAAGACTCTGCCCATATCGGTGCCAAAGAACGTACTGCATTATTTATTCGGAGTAATAAAATAATATTCCTTACTATAATTTAGTAAAACTACCATCACTCATCATTTGCCAACGAGTTCCATCCTGTTGAACATAAATTGTCTGTCCTGTAGATTGATCATATTGCCCTCCAGGAGGTAATCCAGTGTAATCAGTGACTCTAACTGGTTGAATAGGTGGAGGTGGCGCAGTTGCAATTTGAGTTTCAAAAATAGGTTGTACTGGTATTTGTGCTGTTTGAGGAACATCTATACTCTGGTTTACATTTAGATTTGATTGATTGGTCCACATCTCTGAATTAGATTCCAAATTTATTTTACTGGATTTATTTCTAATAGTAATAAAAATTATTGCCGCTGTAACTCCAAGAATAATAATTGATGAAAAAACAATTAGCAAAGTATTGGAAGATTCAGATTCGGAATCGGCGGCAGAATTTTGATTGTTTGAATTATCATCAGTATCTCCAGTATTATCATTTATTGAGTTACCCTCCGAGGTTTGATTATTTGTTAAATTATTTGCAGAATCATCCGTACCATCGTGCTGACTTGTATTTCCAGTGGATACCGACGAATTGTCTGCTACCACCGCAGTACCGTCTAATGTAGATGATTCAGTAACAAAAGCAACAGATGCTGAATGTGTTATTCCACCATCTAAAGATATTACATTAAGATTAACGGTATATTCATTTCTGGGAATTGTACTATCAATTGTAAACCTAACGGTGAACGGTAAATCCCCATTCGAATCAATTGTACTCCATTCAATCTCAGCGGAATCGAGAAGTTTTTGGTTATAAGGTTCAATAATGATATCTATAGCCCCTCCGATGGAAAGATCAAGTCCGTTATGGGCATTTATCAGACCATTAATCTCCATGGAACCATCAATGATTTTTTGTTCTCTGTTTTCAATTTCCAATGAGAATTCTGGTAATGAAGTTATTGAAATTGTTATTTCATCTGAATGCACTTTAGAACCCGAGGTTCCTGTGACAATCACAGTATAATCTCCTGATTCTAGAGTATCTGAAATTGATAATGTGATAACAGACATAAATGGCGCAATTCCGCTTCCAAAATCTAATTGGGCAGATATCCCATCTGGAACTGTAACACTAATTTTTACATCAGCACCAAAGCCATTAACAGGTTCAATGAACACTGGAGTAGGGACATTCCATTTGACACCTTGAGGGATAACAATCCAAGGATCTAGTGTTAAAATTTCAAAATCTGGGTCGTTATCCACCGTGAATTTAACTGAAATAGAGTGCGAAAACTCATCTGATTCTCCTACAATAGTTAATTCATAATCACCACTGGTTAAGTTCATTGTATCTACAATTACTGCACCTAATTCATCTACAGATAATGTACTAGAATCAAACATTAAAGGTGCATTTGTTGCATCAATATTCGCACTAATTTCTACAGAAGAACTAAATTCATTAAAACCAACTACATTAATCCATACGGCAAAAGGCAAGCCCATCTTGGCCACATCATCTGGAACACTTGGTAGTAATGTAAAGTCAGGTGTAGCCCAATCGTTATTTCCATCCCTACCAGCAAATACCTGAATTCCTTGAGCAGTAATTGTGTCTCCATCAACACTAAAGTCTTGGATAGATAAGTGACGATAATTCAATGGCAATGAATCTGAACTAGGAATGTCCGTAGTTGAGATAACACAACCGCCCATTTCAATTGATAAGGAAGTTGTACCTGTACCTTCAACAGCTTCACTCCAAACTTTACCTTCTTGTAATGGGAAATTAAAATAATTCATACCACCATCGTAAATTAAGTCTGAATTTATTACTGTTTTTTGATTCATATCAAAACCAGATGGTATACAACCCTCATCTAAAGAGCCACCATTTCCACTTCCATCTCCACTTCCGTCTCCACTTCCGTCTCCACTTCCGTCTCCACTTCCGTCTCCACTTCCGTCTCCACCTCCTTGACTACTACTACATCCAAAGACATCTACACTTTCACCCATGGGAGTATCTGGACAAGTATCATCCATATCTGGAACACCGTCACCATCACTATCAGTTTCATCGTCACCACCATTATTCTGTTCTTCAGAACAACCCGAAAAATCAACTTCTTCACCTGGGGAAGTGTTAGGACAATCATCTTCAAAATTTGATACACCATCACAATCATCATCTGGATCTCCGAAATCATCAGTGCAATCATCTTGACGAGCGGATGTACTCATAAAATTGAAACCTCCACTGGTTTCAATAGATGTAGTCACTGAAATGTCTTCGTGTATTTTGGCAAGATTATCCTTGGTATAACACTCAGTACCCGAAATATCTTCAATAGTTGTGGTTTCTATTCCAGCAAAGTCAATATTCATAGTCATTTTACCCTTGATACTAACTTTATGGCACTGTTTACCAGAAAATGTTTCAGAACCAATTACCGTCATTTGATAATATTCATCATAAGTCACACCGAAAGTTGTCGGAATTGTGGTAGAAAAATTCCAAAAATCTCCAATTGTCCAAACTGGTGCAGATTCAAATGTTGAAGATTCTGATTCAGCAAATTCAAATGAGGACAGTGAGGAGGAATACATCATGTTTCCTCTTGCGTCATACATATCTGTAACAACGTACCATCCAACTTCAGGTGCATACCAGTTGACCAAATACCCTGCATCAATCTCAAGAACATATGCACCACCACCTGCTTCAGTCATAATACCATCAACCGATACACTAAATTTGCCTCCGATTTCAGTTTCTTGTTCACCTAAAAAAATAGTATCTCTCGTTTTTCCTGGATTACTCGTACCTAAAAATGTATTATTTTCATCCCAAACTGACATTGAAACACCATCTCCAGCAGCATGTGAAAGAGAAAGTAAAAGTGTTTGACCTGGTTCTAACCAAATTGAATACCAATCCTTATCATCTTGCCACATATCTACTGTGCCCTGAATAACATCACCGGGATAAATTTCCTGACCTGTTGAATTTTCATTATTAGGCTCAATTTCATCAATTATTTCTACTCCGGAAGAAGAGATAGATAAATTCATTTTTGATTTGTCTTGCAGTGATTCACAAATTAAAAAAGGTTGTAGAGATGCTAAAATTAAAATCGTGATTATGGCTATTCGCATAAAACCTCCAATACTGGAAGTGGTATAACTTTTGGGAATAACTCAAATTATTTTTCAGGTATAGAAAAATAATTCTCTATTTTCTCATAAATTTTTTTCTCAAATAATGTGATTTTTTTAACTAAAGAACTACTATTAGTAGATTTTTCCTTTAAAATTGGAACCATCGATGACCACACTCCATCTCCTTTAATTCTCGAAAAAAAAGCTGCAAAGATATGAACTAATATCAAAATATAACTTAAAGAAGCTGAAAAACTATGAATTGCAATCACAAATTCTTGTATTGGGCCATCCTTAATTCCTTGTGAAAATAATCCTGCAATTACTAAACCTGAAATTGGAAGCAGAATTAAACATAAATACATTGAAGAATGAATTACTTTAGCAATTAAAGTATGAACTACTGGAATTTGTTCATTTGCGCCAAGAAAAGTTTTAAATTTTTTCATATAAAAATATCTTACCAATACAATGGCTAGAAATAAAATTGCAAATATAACCTCAAATATTAATAAACTTAAATTTTCTAATTGAGATAGGTCCTCTATTTGTTTAAGAATCCCATAAGTGTAGAGTACAATAAAACCCCAATGCATAAATTTAGCAAGATTTGTATGTGAATTACCCATAAATAGTCCAAAGACGACTGTTAAATTATTGTTACGGACTTAATAATAAAGATTTTTTATGGGCTCCAATCATCATCAATACATGACAAGGTTAACAACTGGTGCAGATGCTCCAGACATAGTACTTCCAGCAATAGATGGTTCAACATTTAATATGAGTGATTACAAAGGAAAAAGAGTTATTTTAACATTTTTTAGATTCTCTACATGTCCTTTTTGTAATATTAGAATAAATAGAATAATCAAAAAATGGAATGAGTTTCCTGAAGATACGGTAATGGTCGGTGTTTTTCACGCGAAAATAGGTGAACTTACTAAGAGAATGAATAAGCATAACCCTCCGTTCACAATAGTTGCTGATGAAACATATGAATTCTTTAGGAAAAACTCTGTTATGAAATCATTTCTAAGGTTTATGTGGGGAGCTGTACGTTCACCAATTACTTTTATGCAAGCTACTTTGAAAGGTTATTTTCCAATGACTATGTCATTATCAAAATTATCAATTATTCCTGTGGATATCCTAATTGACGAAAATGGTAAGGTTTTCGAAGCTCATTACTGTAAAGATACTGTAGATCATTTACCAATTGATAGGCTAATTGGATTTGCTAAAGGAAATTAAATATTATTGAAAAATCCTCGTGAACTGAATGTATTAGCATACAAAAATAAAAATGCAAAATCAGTCATGAGGCTGTATGGGTCATGAGTTTTTGAATCGATTATCAGTTTGTTATTCGGATGATTTCGAATGTAAAGCGGAAGAAGTTTGGAAACTAATTAGTAAACCAGGAAATCTTAATCACTCACATCCATACTGTAAATCAAATATTGTCATTCAGTGGGAAGATAATAACCATGTAGATCGTCTTATTTACCTCAATGGAAGGAATTATATCAGATCATTTCAATCATGGGAAGAGGGTTCAGGATACTCACTCATAATTGGAAAAGAGGGAGGACCACAATCATACGTAGTCTGGAATATCATGTCAATTGGTGATGAGAAATCAAAATTAACAATTACTGTATATCCATTTATTTTAGCAAAGTTACCCAACTTTATTGCATATTTACCTCATAAAATTTGGGTGAAACCTCGTCTTGAAGAATATCTTAAATCTGTGATTTCAGGGTTTAAATATGTATTAGAAAATAGAGAAAAGGTTCCTAGAAACCATTTTGGGAAACATCCGTGGTTTTCTTGATTTAAAATTAATCTACAGGTTGTCAAAATGAAATGGGACCATATATCTCAGGCATCATTAATTCAACTCCAAATAGAGGATCTGGATCACTACTGTCCATATAGGCAATAAATGAACCACCATCTGGAAGGATACCCATACTAGCAAAATCAAATCTGACATCATTTCCAGCCCCTGAAGTAGAATCTAAATCTCCTAACCCAAGATAGGTTAATTGGTCTGGTACTAATGATTGACTGAAGTCCCTAACATGCCATGCAACATCAACATCAGGTCCATCTGAACTTTGATATCTGACATTTAGAACAAATAAATCATGTTCTCCATTTGAGTGAAATTCCCATTCCTCAATATCAGAAGCCATTTCAGAAATATTGTATGTTTGATTTAACCAACTTTCACCACCATCCCATGATAATTGATGTATGAGTGCTAAACCGTCCCTAACTACACAATGTAATGCACTACTAGAATCAAATGCACAATATTCACTTGGTAAGGTATTTCCCCCCATAGTTTCAGCTTTATACCAGTCTAAATTTGTATCAAGGTATGCATCATCACCATTGACAAAATAATCAGGAAAGTATAATCCTCCAGTCGGTACTGGAAAAGCTCTCATTTCTTTATGTGGTTTAGTATAATCCCATTCGATACCTAAATTAGATGCGTTTAAATCAACCTGAATAACATCTAAATCTGCATCTCTATCGGGAAATGGAAAATAATCATAATTCAATCCATCAGTGGAAATTTGCCCTCCTACATTCTGAACTTGATGCCAGAAATTAGATATCACCAAACTAGCCCAAGGACCAGAACCGTAAATTCCTCCAGAGATAGGACCTATTACTTCTACTTGCCAAGACCTATCATAAAACGGTTCGGGAGTTCTATTAAAACACCAACTCCACTCTTCTGCTTCAGCGTCATAAAAGAATGCGTAAAACTGATCTGCTCCGCTGGAACTTGGGTAAGGAAACCAACCCATAGAAATTATATCTCCATTTGTAGCTTGAACAATGCTTCCTTCACCTAAACCTTCTTGACCAGGAACTGTTGGTTTTGGTTCTAAACAACCAAATTGAGAAAATATTGATGGTAAATATTCATCCCATGTATGCCCCCTATCTTCACTCCAAGTAGGGTATTCTCCTCCAAAATTCAAAATTAGTCCTTCTTTTGTTGCTGCCAGATAATGTTCACAACAATTTCCACCTTCTTCGTTTCCGAAAACCGCCCAAGATAAATTTGTGGATACATTAATAGCTAAATCTATTGAAGTAAAATTTCTTTGATCATCTAATCCTGAATCATACGTCCTAAACTTTTCAAAAATTGATACTGCCACTGGTACATTTTCTTCTAATTCATCCCCAAAACACCCTGCAATTATTGGTTGTAAAATCACTAAAAACAACATTAGAGCACCGAACTTCTTTTTTTCCAACACAAAACCACCTGAATACGCTAATTAATAACTCCTAGCACCATTTTCTCCTGAATAATCATGCCCTGACGCTTTGAAATAATCTCCACTTGTTCTGTTCACAAGAGGTAGTGTCAAAATGCTTTCATCGGATAAATCTATTTGCACTGGCCCTAATGATGCAACACTTGGAACATAATCTTCTCCTGTTTGAGAAATTACTAATTCAATTGTACTTCCTGCGGATACTACTACATCCATTGGGAAAAATTCCATCATTGCCACAACTGTTTGGAATGGAACCAATTGTGATCCTTGTTTTCCTCCAGCATGAAACCTTAAATCCATTACTGCATGGCCTAAATGTATACCTGATTCTCCATCTCTCATCTCAATAAATAAATGCCCGTTATTAGTAGTTAATACAGTTGATTTAATATGAAATGTAGGCATTCCTGCAATTAACAAATCTTCTTCAAAAGGCCCGATTGAAAGAATTTTTGTCGAAGTACCTGTAATTGTTGAGCCCCCACTGATATCTTCTATATCAGTACCTGCTAAAAATTGCCGATATTCTGTATCTGGCGCTGGCCAAGTTTCTTCAACCCTCCAACCACCAAGATTATCTTGCATTTCTACGTTTAACAATGGTTTATTGCCTTCTCCTTTAAGATACCAATTAAACCACAACAACATTTCATCTGCCCAATCCCATCTCAGTGTATACGGATAAGCCTCAGCACCTCTACCAGAGGATAATGAAGCGTGCCCTTCTTCCCCATCTCTATCTGGATAATCGTGACCCCATTGCCCTGCCAATGTTTTTACTTCAATTCCTGCATTTTCTAATTGCTGATGTACAGGGAATGCCATGTGAGGATCTACATTCCAATCTTGCATACCTTGAATGATATAAACGGATCCATTATAATTCTCCAGTGCTCGAGTTAAAAAGTGTCTTTGGGACCAGTAATCAGAGCCAATCCAACTAAGATCGTCTCCGCTCAAATAGGCTCCAATTCCAGCATAATATCCTTCAACATAACCTCTACAACCTGTTTGAACATCCTCTAAATCTCCATCTAATCCAAACGAACCATAAACACCATTATGCATAATTGCCCCTCTGGCTTCCATGCTTCCATTCCTCCACATCAAATCTTGTGCTCCAATTAATCCAGACATTGGAACTATAGTTTTCAGGAAGTCATTACCAAAGGTAGCAGCTTCCCAGGGTGTTGAACCATCATATGATTTGCCAATAATTCCAACATTTCCACTTGACCATGGAGCGCTTCCCAAATATGTTACAGCTGCATCAATTCCTGCTTGTTCATCAACTCCCATCAAATCCATACAATGGGTACTGTCTCCAGTTCCAAAAACACTAACTTGTGCAACAGCATAACCATGTTGAACATAATTTTCAATCAAAAATCTTCCAAGTCTATCAGCTGGAGTTAATGCATCTACATCTCCATCATTATAGTATGGACCAATTTCGGCAATTGCCGGAACCTTACACTCCTCAGTTAAATTATCAGAATCCCAATCACATCCCTCAATTATAGGTAGCCATAGCCCCATGTGCACAAGACAATCAGCTGGAACATTAGTTGTACATCCACCCTGTGATGCGGGTAAGTCTACTTCAACAAAGATGGACCTTACTTCATCTGTTTCAAATGAACCATTCATAGTCACCCTACTAAATTCATCATCACTACGATAGTCAATTTCATATCTATCCCAAACAGATGGATAACCACTTTCTTCAGTTGTTTCAATTACAACTGAATCTGCAAAACAGCCAGAGAAAATAGGTAGTATCATAGAAACTATAATTAGGCAAACATTACACTTGCGCATAGTCATTGGGTGAACTAAGTCATAATTAATCGTTAAGTGGACATGATTAAATCAATTATCTATCAGGGTTAAACATGCGGAAGTTAGTAGCCTTAATTCTAGTGTCTATAATGATGCCTAGTTTTTCTGGTTGTTTTGGTGAAGAAATAATTGAAGAAATTGTTTTAAAAAATCCATTCGATGAATTTCAAGATGAAATTCCAATTACTACATTTTATCATTTTCCAAATGGTACTTGGATTAATGGAACTGCAGAAATGTACGTTAATGGAAGTCTAATACTCGAAGGAAACAATAGTCCTTTTTTTACAGAAGCTACGTACTATTCAATTGGTCATACTACGTTTGAACCAACTCTTGGAATAACTAGTAATGGCGCAATTGTTTTCACAAACTACAGAGGTACTGGAGATGGCACGCACATGATTAGATCGATGGATAATGGACAAACATGGGAAGATGTTGGTCCTTTTAACCCCGTTTTCCCTGATATCGGTCAGGTTCCCAGCAGTAACGATCCTTATGTTTATGTAGATAAGTGGACAGATAGAATCGTTAAATTTGATATGCACGCACTGACAGCAATGTTTGTGGAATATTCTGATGATGATGGAAACTCTTGGAGTATTCCATATTCTGCTGAAGGATATTATTCTCCTCAAGATCACCAATCAATTGCTTCAATGCCTGACGTGAATAATCTTGGAATCTATGAAACAATATTTGTATTCTGTATCAATACTGGTTCATCTGCATTGGGACCTCAATGTAGCAGGAGTTTAAATGGGGGGTTAACTTGGGATATTCAAAGACCCGGTTATCCAATAGGAACTCCACAATGTTCGGGCTTACATGCTCATCTCGCAGGAGGAAATGACGGTACTATCTATCGAGGAAATCCATCTTGTGATGGACCAGCAGTTTATCGCAGTTCGGATGGCGGATACACATGGACTGAGCACACAATTACAACTGAAATTGGAATGCAGGATGGTTGGCATTCACATGAAGTGGCTACTGCTGTTGATGAAGAGAATAACCTGTATGCAATGTGGATTTCTGATGAACATATGCCATATGTCGCTTTTTCTCGTGACCATGGAGATACTTGGTCGGAGCCATGGATGGTTGCTCCTCCAAGTGTTACTGAAACAGGATTCCCTACTATTTTTGCAGGTGAAGAAGGTCGTGTTGTGTTTGGATATATTGGCGAAGAGGTAGACGAAGGTGGATGGAATGGTTACATGGGCATTGTGACCGACGCATTCAATGAAAACCCATTGATAACAACTGTAGCAGTGAATCAACCCGATGACCCATTAGATTTAGATGACAATTGTGGAGATAAACGATGTGGAGGTTTCGGTGATTTCATTGACATCGAAATCGATGATGAAGGTAGGCCATGGATAGCGTTAGCACACAATCCAGCTGGAGAAATTGGAATTGTAGGAACCCTGATGAGTGGACCCTCATTATATGGAGAACTTGTACCATTGTCTCCTCTGCCAATTGGTGGATGGGATACGATTCAATCGTAACCAGTTAGCGGTGTACTGTTATAATTTGACTTTTTGCACGTATCAATGAGAAGAACGATTGCGCTATTAATCGTATTTTTAATGACCTCAAGTTTGTCTGGGTGTTTCGAAAAAGAGCAAGAAGAAGTGGTTATTGAGCCAAATCCATTTAATTTTGATAGAGATATTCCTGCTTCGACATGGTATCATTATTCTGGTGGAATTAACGCACTAAATGAATCAGCAGTACTAGAGGCAAATATCACTGCTAATTTAACAGGGGAAAATGTTCCTTATTGGACGCAAGGAAGTTATTACAGCATTGGAATGAGTACATTTGAACCAACAATTGGAATTACCTCAAATGATAATCTTTACATTTCGAGCTGGGGTAATGGGCCTGCGGGTTCAACTGCTATTGTTCAATGTTCAGGATTAATAGAAATGAAAATTATTTCTGACTACTCATGCGTAAATACTTATGATCCATTAACACCTGTACCTAACAGTAATGATCCATATGTTTATGTAGATAAATGGACAGATAGAATAATGAAATTTGATATGCATGCTCTACTAGGAATGACAGTAGAGTGGTCTGATAATGAAGGTGCCTCATGGTCTCCTCCTACAGTAGCAACAGATATTCGTTCGGTACAAGATCATCAAACTATTAGCTCTGCACCTTACCCAGCAGCGTTACACCCAACGACATGGGTATTTTGTATTAATGGAAATGCACCACATCCATTATGTTCAACCAGTTTTGATGGAGGAAATACTTGGTCTCCAGAGGTTTCTGGTGCTCCTATTGACTGCCAAAGCGGAGGATTAACAGCGCATTTAGAAGGAGGACCTAATGGAAATTTCTATCGTGGAAATATCGGTTGCAGCGGTGATGGTTACTCAATTTACAAGAGTGAAAATGGTGGTTTTACTTGGACTGAACATCCCCTCCCCACTGAAATTTCTGGTACTGCAGACACATGGAATGCCGAAGAAGCTCAAGTTGCTATTGACGATGAAGGTTTCGTACATGCAATGTGGCACGGAAGCGATAATATGCCATATTATTCTTATTCGCTGGATGAAGGTAATAGCTGGAGTAATGCTATGATGATTGCACCTCCGATAGAACTTACTGGTACAGGTTTCCCAGTTATTACAGCAGGAGGTAGTGGTAAAGTAGCATTTGGATATGTTGGAGATACTGGTAATAATTCTTGGAATGGATACATTACAGTCGCAACCGATGTATTTAGTGAAAATCCTTTATTCACTACTGTACAAATCAATGATGATGATGACCCCCTAGATACAACTGAAGATTGTGGATACAATAGGTGCGGAGGATTAGGAGACTTTCTAGACATGGGAGTTGATCAATATGGCAGACCTTGGTTCGGTCTATCTCATAATAGTGCGGGGGATATAGGAATTTTTGCTACTTTAACAGACGGCCCTGTTCTTCGTGGTATTCATGGGCCATTAACGAGCATGCCAAGCGGTGGGCCTGAAACTTTGCCTTAGAGAAATATAATTTTTTAACAGATTGAGTAAAAAGCTAGTTTGTATACGAAGGGGTATGAGCAGAAGATCAAATGCACATTCAATGTGCTGGATAGTAATAGTTAGTTTTCTAATTTCAACACTTCCAATATCTAATGATACTATACGGTCAACTTCCGCAGAAATTCCAAATCATGTAGTTATTAATGAAATTCTAGTTTCACCAAACAAAGAAGATTACAATGGAACGGATTGGAATGGAGATGGTAAATTTGGTCTGTATACTGATATGTTTTTGGAGTTATATAATCCAACATCTAATGATATAAATATTTCAAATTGGATCTTGGAAGTTTCAGGTGAAGATGGATCTCAATCCTGTTCTATTGGGTGGGATACAATACTTCCAAGTGGTGAATATTTGGTTTTTTATAGAGTGGATTCTGACCTAGAATTTAATTATTTCACAGGTAATACTGTTAAAGTCTTAGACACATCGAATAACTTATTGGATAGTTTTTCTTTCGAAGCATATGATTCTGATTGGGATATTTCTTACGGTAGAGACTCAGAAGGTAATTGGTCAAAAATTGATCCTCCAACTCCAGGAATTTCTAACAGTGAAGTTTGGCCGTCAGAGGATGGAGGTCCTGGTACAAATCATCCAATTGGGTCTTGTTATCCAAATACAGGTGATTTATATCATGACGGATCATATGTTCTCAAAGGTAGAATCGTAACCATGGAATCAGAAGGTAGTGTGATTGATTATGGAAATGTAATGGTTACTAATGGACTAATAGAAGCCATATGGGAGGACGGTTCGATACCTTCTGAAATAAATTTACAAGGTATTCCGATTGTTGAAACAGCTGGAACAATATATCCTGGAATTATTGACGCTCACAATCACATTCACTACAACATGGTTCCACTATGGGATTACTCATTAGATCATAGGAATGGTGATTTTTATGAAAATAGATATCAATGGAGAAATAATCCAACGTATTCAATAGATGTTACTGGCGCAAAATCATTAATTCAAGGATGGGATTATTGGGATCTAGAACATGAATCCATGAAATATGTCGAGGTTCGAGCAATTGCTGGTGGAACAACTGCAGTACAAGGAAATCCTACAAGTGATGATGATGAATTTGCTTCAATATTAGCCAGAAATATAGAGTACTATAATTTCGGTAGAGATTATATGCATACTAAAGTTACAGAATTAGAAGATGACTATATTGGAAATCATATCAAAAATGGAAATCAATCTGGTGAATTAGATGCATGGTTCTTACATTTAGCCGAAGGTACCGACGAGTCTTCAAGGGCCGAATTTGATATATTAGTCAACAATGAATTATTAGTAGGAGAATTAATGTTAATCCATGGAACTGGATTGGGACAACCTGAATTTTCCGCAATGGGTGATGTTGGAGCTGATCTTGTTTGGTCTCCAACATCAAACCTTCTATTATATGGGGATACTACAGATGTTGTAACTGCTAAACAAGAAGGTGTCACAATTTCACTTGCCCCTGATTGGTCTCCATCAGGCACAAAGAATCCTCTTCATGAATTAAAAATGGCAGATTGGTTAGATTCTAATAGATTTGGAGATGTTTTCACTGATTATGAATTAGTTCAAATGGTGACAAGTAATCCTGCTGACGGAATGAATTGGAATGAACATGTTGGAAGAATCAAAGTAGGTTTAAGTGCAGACTTAATGGTTGTAGATTCGTTCAGAAATGATCCATACAGAAATCTTATCGAATCAATCGATCCTGATATGAAATTAACTATTGTAGGGGGTCTACCTCTTTTCGGAGACGAATTTCTATTAACACAACTCGGTGTAGGTAGTGAAGTAATTTTAGGGAATGGATTTAGTAAGTCTGTAGATATAACATTTAATGGGGTTCCAAAAGGAGGCCAAACTTGGTCAAGTATCTCACAAGATTTAGAAAATGCTATGAAATTCGATATGAATGAAATGTATGATTCATTTAACTATGCAAACACCATGACGTTTTCTGAATTCGAAGATTGGTTTAACGGTAAATATCCAGGACTGTCTGGAGGGACTCATTTAGACTCAGTCTTTACGTATGGAGATGATTATTACTTTGAAACACTTAATAAGTCGATTCCTTTCAATTCACTAGGAAATATTGACTTATGGTCTGCTTATTATAACATTGAATTGAACGACAATGGATATCGTTTGAATTCTGAAATTAACAATGTAGATACTGATGAAGACGGGTATTCTGATTGGACAGATGCATTTCCAAACGATCCAACTGAATGGTACGACTCAGACGGAGATGGAGTTGGAAATAACAAAGATCCATGCCCAAATGATGCATTAGATGATACAGATAATGATGGTGTCTGCGGAGATCAAGATGATTTCCCATACGATGCTGACGAAACTAAAGATTCTGATAATGACGGAGTTGGTGATAATTCTGATTTATGTCCTTCTGAAGATGCCTCAAATAAAGATGTAGATCAAGATGGTTGTATCGATGAATCTGAGAATAATTCTAATGACGGAAATTCTCAAAATGATGCAGTTTGTAGTTTTGGACAAGTTAAAAATGTAGATTGCAATGATTGTGTCTGTAGTAACTCTGGAGACTGGGTTTGTACCGAAAAAGCTTGTGAACAAGCAAGTTCACTTGAGTCTGAATCATCTCAAAAAACCACTTTAATCGTGATTATTATTGCATTAATTTTCATCACAATCATATCTGTTACACTATTTTTAGGTAGTCGGAAAAATAATTCCGATTTCAGCCAATGGGATAGTACAGAAGAAGTAAAAATGAAATTACCTCCAAGAAAGCCTCCTGCTTAAGATAAGTCCCATTCAGGGCCATTAGGCGTATCTTTCACGACAACTCCCATGTTTAGAAGAATGTCTCTTATTCTATCTGCCTCTTTCCAATTTTTTTCAGCCCTAGCCTCAGTCCTTTGAGTGAGTAAATTTTCAACGGCCTCCATTATTTTTTCCTTTTTAGGATTAATCAAGTTTTGTTTGAAATTTATTTTATCACGTTCAGGGAGTAAACCCAACACATTTCCGGCTTGTTGTTCAAACAGTTCGAGTGCGTAAAAACCGACTGATTTTAAGTCTCTTGAATCTAAATTTGATTTTAATAAACGATTTATTTCGCGCACAATAGACATTGTTTTAGATATCGCCTGCCTCGTATTAAAATCGTCATCCATTGCCAAAGCAAACTCTTCAGCGAATTTTTCTATTAAACCCAAAGAGTGAGCTAATGAATCAGTAGAGGATATATTTGGTTCAGGCAAACTGCGTAAATTTTTCTCTTCAGTTCCGTTCCAACTATTAAATGCTAATCTGTATGAGTCCAAAAGTCTTTGATGATTTATTCCAGCATCTTGTAATAGCTGTTCATTCATGTCAATTGGTGAACGATATTGGGCATTGAGTAAGGCAAATCTTAGAACAAGTGGGTGTACTTTAGAAGTTATATCTCTAATCGTCCAAAAATTTCCTAAACTTTTGCTCATTTTTTCACCATTCATATTAACAAAACCATTGTGTAACCAATAATTCACAACAGGAGACTTTCCAGTGTGACATTCACCCTGAAAGATTTCTGCCTCATGATGAGGGAACCTTAAATCATGACCACCACCATGAATATCAAATTGCTCTCCTAAATGATCCATACTCATTGCAGTACACTCAATATGCCATCCAGGTCTTCCTGCACCCCAAGGACTACCCCAACTTGGTTCTCCTTCCTTAGCTAACTTCCATAATGCAAAGTCTTTACGATCTTTTTTTCCTTTACCCGAATTAGAAACTCTTCCACCTGCTCCATCCAAAACTGCATCGATTTTCTGACCTGTCAAAACCCCATACTTTTCTGGAGATGATTCAACATGAAAGTAAACTCCGTCTGCGGCTACATATGCATGATTCTTCTGTATTAGACTCTCAATGATTGTAATCATTTTTTCAACATATTCTGTACATCTAGGATATTGATCTGCCCTTAAAATATTTAAAGAATCCATATCTTCAAAATATGCGTCAATATTTTCATTTACTATTTTTAAAAAATCAACACCATTTTCCTTGGCTCTTTCAATAATCTTATCATCGATATCTGTAAAATTTTGTATATAATTCACATCATATCCAGATGCCTCTAACCATCTATGAACTACATCAAATGCCACATAACATCTTGCATGACCCAGATGACATAAATCGTATACTGTTACACCACACACATACATCGACACATTGCCGCTATTTATCGGTTTAAATAGGATTTTTTTTCTGCGCCGTGTATCATAAATCATTAGCGCCATGTCTGACGCTAATAGATAACCAACTTCAATATTGATGTTAGAAGTATTCAAATTCCTGTAAAATGATAATTTATGACTACACAAAAAATTGATTTGCTACACTGGTTATTACAATATATGGGAGCTCAAAAACAACCAGTTCTAGTCACTGGTGCGAGTGGTTTTATTGGAGCACATGTTGTGAATGAATTGCTAAAAAAAGGTATTAAAACTAGAGCAATGATGAGAGATACTTCACTAAAGAATTTACTTCCGAACAGCGAAATACTGGAAGTCGTATATGGTGATTTATTTGATCTGGAATCATTAAAAAATGCTGTTGATGGGTGTGAAAAAGTAATTCATTGTGCCGCAAATCTATTGGTAGGAAAATTAGATCCACAAAAAGATGTTATAGATACATCCGTAGTCGGAGTTGAAAATTTATGTTCTGTGATGGAGAACGTCAAGACAATCGTACATACCTCATCAATTGCCGCAATTAGGCCAACTAAATTTGAAAATAATAGTGTGTTTACAGTTTCTAATTGGTGTGAAGATGCTTCCTTGAAATCAAACCCCTATGGTTTTGCTAAAGCAGAAGCAGAAAGAAGAATTAGGAAATGGGCTGAAAATAGGAATATTAGATTAATTACAATCCATCCATCAATTGTTTTTGGTCCAATATTTCATCCCAGACATCTTGAAGGCTCAATGTCATATCTGAAACATTATGTCAGTGGTCCACCGTTTGTATTGGATATTAATATTAACTTTGTAGATGTTAGAGATGTAGCTTTAGCTCATGTAAATGCTCTAGAATTAGGAGAAAACAAAAGACGGTTTTTGATTCATTCAAGTGATATGTGGATGAAGGAAATAGGTCAAATATTAAAATTGAAAAAAGGTGGTCGATGGCCTACTAAAAGATTGCCGAAGTTTATTGCTTACTTTTTGGCAATATTTCATCCAAAATTATCAATAAAACAGTTAAAAAAGAGTTTGGGAATTAAAGTAAGTTATGATGTGGGGGATAGTTGGGAAAAATTACAGATTAAAGCATATAATCCGGAAGATACGATAATAGATTCGATTAATTCTATCTTGAACCATACCTAAAAAATTCAAGAGATATGTAATTTGAACAATATTATTGTATATGAATTACTTTTGGCAGGCATAATGTTCCCCGATCCAAGTATCTCTGCTGCAATTTCTGCAACTAGACTTTTATTTACAGCTTATAATGGATACCAAAAGGGTAAATTAATCGATTCAGATGAATCATTGAGAACCGAAGTTCAAGGAAGAATAGATAGACTCCGAATTCAAATAGACATGTTATACACAAAGGCACATAGAAATAAACAACGAAATTTAAGAAGTTCATTACAAGACATTATTGAAATATGTGATCAATTCACTTCAGACGCTCGTTTTGGTTTGTCTCACTCCACAAATTCAAAACATGCTGCTGCTGCAAAGATGAATAAAAAATCATTAAAAGTTTTAATTGAACATGATTTTAATACATTAGACAAATTAGAAATATGTAAAAATCATATAGAAAATTTAACTAATCTAATCGAAACAGATTCTGAAGAGTCTGATTTAAATACTATTTCTAGAGAGATTCGAAAAATTCTGGTAAAGTCAAAAGAATACTTTTCACAGAGAAAACTCATAATGTATGGCTATTTAGACACACAATGAGAATATGGCTGAAAAGAATAGATTTCGGTGGCGTACTAACCCAGGGGTTATAGCCCAATACTATTTAGATAGGCATGTCAAACATGGAGAAAAAGTGGTATTAAAACCAAATGAGGCATGTGTAGTAATAGAAAATGGAAACGTTATAGGCATATCCACACAAACAAAAATGGAAGTGAATCCAAAAGTAGGTATTCTCTCAAAAATATTTGGCAAAGGCCAACCAAATAGAGCATTTATGTTTATTTTATTGGGGCCCCATGATTTATTATTACTTATTTCTGGACGCACTTCAGATGGTCATGAAATTTCAGGATTAGTTTCACTAAAAGTAGAATTTATTACTCAAGACACCACATTACTACTACAATTCCCAGCCAAAGGACAAGTAACAATAGGGATTGATAATTTAGTTGAGATTTTATCTCCAGAAGTGAATTCACTAGTCAATACAGAAATCATTAGTCCCAACACACTTGAAGAAATTAAATCAGATTCAAATTTGCAAGAAGACTTGAAAGCTATTTTAAGGGCAAATCTTTCAAAAACTTTGAGAAGTTTGGGGCTACAATTTCTCAATTGTTACGCAAATTGGAATCAAACTGAATTTGAAAACTTAATTTCAATGCAAAACGAAGTAGATAATCTAAGAAAACACAAAACGATTATAGATGAAGAAGCACAAATTGAAATGGAAGCAACATTATCAAAAAGAAAAAGAGAACTCGATTTATTACATCAAATACATGTTCAAGATATTACTGTAGAAGCTCAACGTAATTTTGCCGCAGAAATTGCTGAAATTAATGCACAAAAAAACATTGATGATGCAAGATGGAATACCCTAAAATCACAACAAACAAATGAAAAAGAATTAATTCAACAATTAGAAGAAATGGACAGGAAATTTGCACTAAAAGCAAGCCAAGATAAAATTGAATTAGCAAAAAATGAAACTGAGGAATTACAAATTAGACACGAACAAGAACTTTCAATGAGGCGTGATAATCTAATCCTAGATAGTAAAGCTGAAGATGAAAAAGTAAAACGGGCAATGTCAATGTTTGAACAAGTCCAAGAAAACAAAAGAAAAAGAATGGAATTAAAAGCAAATTTAAATTCAGAAAGACAGGCTCAAGCTGATGAAATACAAGCAGAAATGATGCGATTAGCTGCAGAAAATAATGCACTAGACTCAGACGTTATGAAAGAATTTCTCAAACAACAAACAGAACAGAAATTAGCTGATGGAAAAGGTTCAGAAATAATGAAAAATCAGCCTGAAGAAAAGACGATTTTTAGTCCAGATGGAAAGTTCATGTGGGATGGAAATGAATGGATTTCAGTTCCACATTCCAACGTGGAAGAGTCAAAAAAAAACGCGATTAAGATGCAGGATTCTATCGTAAAAGGAGATATTGTACACAATACCATAATTAACAATGATACTACTACAGTTACATCCGCAGTGATTAACGCACTTCACGAATTAGGGATGATTGGAGAAAATGCACAGTTTTCACAACCTCCTGCTTCAAAAGAAATTAAATTACCTCAGTCATTTAATATTGGAGACCATGTAGAGTACCATAGCCCAACCAATGCAATGTGGTTAGATCGTTGTACCGTGACTAATGTAAACGAGGATGGCACCTACAGAATAAATGTACTAAAAGATGGTGGAATCACCGAAAATAAATTTGCAGTTGTAATTGGAACTGCACCAGGTACAATTAGGCCTGCAAGACCTCCATTTTCAATTGGTGAAAGAGTATTAGTAAACTGGAAAAATTATGGAACATATTATCCTGGGAAAATATTTTTGGAACATGATAATCATACCTTTTTAATTCATTTTGATGATGGAGATATTGAGGATAATGTAGAATGGGGTAGAATAGAAAAACTAGAAGAAGAAATTGAAGATATTAAAAAATATGTGGAGGAAATTTCAGAAGCTGAACAAGAATTAATTAATGCGTTTCAAGTATTTGATTATGAAAATAATGGAACTATCTCTGCAAAACAATATTTTAAGGTTTTAACTGAAATGGGAGATAATCCTGTTTCTGTAGAGGATGTCAGGAATCAGTTTAATGAACTTGGCATAGAATTAGATTCAGAAATTAATTATCGAGAATTAGTAAAATTCTTGATAAATGCTGAGAATCAAAAAAATGAGATTCAACAAAAAACCGAGGTTGTTATCAAAGATGCGTTAATCGATGAAAAAACATTCAGTGAACCAATACTAAGAGGACATGCTTATGCTCATCCAATATTAGATGAAGGACCTGTAAAAACTTCTCAGATCCTAAATATCACTTATGATGAAAATGCTACTGCCAGAATTGAAACTAGAAATACAATATATGTTGTTGGTCCAAGAGGATGGAAAGTTAGGCCAAATTCTCATCCATTAAACAATAATTTTCAGGTAGAACAGGATGTTAAGGTAGAATGGAGAGGTAGTTGGTGGGATGCAACTATTATAGAAATAAATGATGAACGATATCTTATTCATTATATTGGATTTGATACTAGTTGGGATGAATGGGTTACTTCAGAAAGGATCCAAATTCGTCAATAATTAATAACCTAGTGATTAGCAAGACTATCATGGTAGAATTTAATCTCAGTGAAGAGCAGAAAATGCTCCAACAATTAGCTTCGGAATTTGCAGA